>NZ_JAJAQC010000037.1 GCF_027604915.1 Streptomonospora mangrovi | reverse complement strand
CGCGCCGGTGTCTGCGTGCCCGCCGGAACGAGGTCGGGACCTTGGTCCCGGGTGTTTCGTGGCTTTTGTCGGCATATGCTCCGCGGCGGCGGACTACCGTCGTACCAACGACCGACGCGAGCGAAGCGAGGGCACCATGACCGCGGGCGAGCCGGGCGCGGAGTCCACCCCCATCCGGGTCTTCCTGGTCGACGACCACGAGGTCGTCCGGCGCGGCGTGGCCGCGATGCTGGAGGGCGAGGGGGACATGGTGGTCGTCGGCGAGGCCGGCACCGCCGAACAGGCCATCGCGCGCATCCCGCTGGCAGCGCCCGACGTCGCCGTCCTCGACGTCCGGCTGCCCGGGGGCTCGGGCGTGGGCGTGTGCCGGGAGATCCGCTCCGGCCACCCCGAGATCGCCTGCCTGATGCTGACCTCCTTCGCCGACGACGAGGCGCTCTACGACGCGGTGATGGCCGGGGCCGCCGGCTACGTCCTCAAGCAGATCCACGGCGCCGACCTCGTGGGCGCCGTGCGCACCGTGGCCGCCGGCGGCTCGCTGCTCGACCCCGCCAGCGCCGGGCGCATGCTCGACCGGCTGCGCGAGGGGCCGGCCGAGCCCGACCCGCTGGCCGAACTGAGCCCCCAGGAGCGCCAGATCCTCGACCTGATCGGCGAGGGCCTGACCAACCGGCAGATCGGCGAGCGGCTCTACCTCGCCGAGAAGACGGTCAAGAACTACGTCTCCAGCCTGCTGTCCAAGCTGGACCTCCAGCGCCGCACCCAGGCCGCGATCCTGGTGGCGGAGCTGCGCAGCAAGCGCCGCTGAGGCGTCCGGCCGCCGACTCCTGACCCCGGCACCCGGCCCCGGCGCCCGGGTCCGCCTCAGCCCGCCCGCCGCGAGGTGTGCCCGGCCCGCTCGGCGGGCCGCGCCGCCCGCTGCTCGGCGCGGCGCCGCTCCTCGGGGTGCAGCGGCACGCTCCAGCGCAGCGCGGTGCCGCCGCTGGGCCGGGTCTCCACCGCGAACTCGCCCGCCAGCGCGTCGGCGCGCTCGGCGAGGTTGAGCAGGCCGCTGCGCCGCCCGTTCTCGGAGATGCCGCGCCCGTTGTCCTGCACCTGGAGGGTGAGCCACCGGTCGGCCTCCACCGACACGTGCACCTCCGAGGCGCGCGCGTGCCGCGCCACGTTGGCCAGGGCCTCGCCCAGGACGGCCAG
Organism: Streptomonospora mangrovi; assembly: GCF_027604915.1. Taxonomy (GTDB): domain Bacteria; phylum Actinomycetota; class Actinomycetes; order Streptosporangiales; family Streptosporangiaceae; genus Streptomonospora; species Streptomonospora mangrovi. Next base: position 76,461 of record NZ_JAJAQC010000037.1, on the reverse strand, counting down.
GAGCTGGTCGCCGACGTCGGCGGGCACCGAGGTGTCGATGGCGCCCTCCAGCCGCACGCCCGGCTGGCAGCCCAGCGAGCGCGCGGCCCCCTCGGTGGTGGCCAGGATGCGGTCGCGCAGCGTCAGGTTCTGCGGCGGCGGTGGCTGGCGCAGCGCGAACACGGTCGAGCGGATCTCGCGGATGGTCTCGTCCAGCTCGTCGACGGTGCGCTGCACGCGGTCGCCGGCCTCGGCGTCGGCGATCAGCCGCAGCGTGCTCATCAGCGTCATGGCCGAGGCGAACAGCCGCTGGATCACCACGTCGTGCAGGTCCTTGGCGATGCGGTCGCGCTCCTCCAGCACCACCAGGCGCTCGGCGTCGCGCCGGGTCTCGGCCAGCTCCAGGGCCACGGCCGCCTGCGCCGAGAACGCGTCGATCATCCGCTGGGTGGGCTCGTTGAACGGCGCGAGCGCGTCGTGCTTGCCCAGCAGCAGCACGCCCCGGGTGTGCTCGGGCGTGCCGATCGGCACGAGCAGGCCGGGGCCGAACCCCCGGTGGGTCAGCATCGGGCACTGGGCCTGGCGCAGGTCGGAGATCGCCACCGCCTCGCCGTTGCGGTAGACCCACCCGCACTTGGTCTCGGACATGTCGATCGGGGTGTTGAGGATCTCCTCGGCCACCGATCCGTCGGCGATCTTGGCGATGAGGTTGCGTTCGCTCTTGTCGGGCAGCAGGACCACCGCCACATCGGCGCCCGACATCTCGCGCGACTGCTGGGCGAGGTAGCCGAGCACGTCGTCGGTGTCGTCGCCCGACAGCAGTCGCGTGGTGACCTCGGTGGAGGCCGCCAGCCACCGCTCGCGCAGCCGGGTCTCCTCATACAGCCGGGCGTTCTCGATGGCCACGCCGGCGGCGGTGGCCAGCGCGGTGACGACGGCCTCGTCCTCCTCGTCGAACTCCTCGCCGTTGCGCTTCTCGGTGAGGTAGAGGTTGCCGAACACCTCGTCGCGCACCTGCACCGGCACGCCCAGGAACGAGGTCATCGGGGGGTGGCCCTTGGGGAAGCCGTGGAAGTCGGGGTGCTCGGCCAGGTCGCGCAGGCGCAGGCTGGCGCGGTCGCGGGAGGGGACCGCCAGGATGCCGGTGCCGAAGGGGAAGACGGGGATGCGGCCGGTCTCCTCCTCGGTCAGCCCGACGGGGATGAACTCGGCGAAGCGGCCGTCCTCGCCGATGACGCCCAGGCCGGCGTAGCGGGCGTCGACCAGGTTGGCCGCCGCCTGGGTGAGCCGCCGCAGGACCGTGGCCAGGTCCAGGTCGCTGCCGATCGACAGCACGGCCTCCAGCAGGGAGTGCACGCGGTCGCGGGTGGACAGCGCCGATTCGAGGCGGACGTGGAGTTCGGAGATCAGCTCGTCCAGACCCATGTGGGGGAGGGAGGAACGTTCCGGGGTATCGGACATCGGATGCACACCTCCGGGTGCATACGTACTCGCTGCGGCCGATCGGAGCGGCCGGCGGCGGCGCGGACGGGCTGTGGGGTGTACCCGCCGCGACCGGCCGGGGCGATCGTCCGGCGTGCCGGTTTCCGCGGGGCGACGGACCGGGTTCAGGGCAGGATACGGCACCCGTCCGGGGAAGCGGTTTCATTCCCGCGTGCGCCGCCGGGGCGGTGCCCCGCCGGCTCCGCGGGCGCCGCCGGACCCCCCAGGTCAGGGCGGCGCGCACCGCGCGGGGCGGGCGCGCCGACCGGGCCGCCGGATCCGGCGGCCGGCGCCCGGAGAGGAAGTCGGACGGGGGCCGGCGGCCCGCCGCGGGGTGGGCCGATTCCGGTTACCGTGCGGCCGGGTCTTCCGGTGAACGAACCGGTCATTTTGGGTTATAGGCCGTTTTCCGGCCGAGAAATTTCGGTGATCCCCGTTGTGATCCGTAGCCGTCGTGCTACGGTCGCGTTCTGTCGGGGGACACGAACCCTGGTTTCGGGTTCGGAATCCTCGTGTGTCCCGGTGTCCGAATCCGGGGCATCCCGCCCTCCCGGCCCGTCGAGTCATCGACCGCACCCATCGCGCAGCCTCGCCTGAAGGGACCGCCATGCCGACCACCGGCCGCACGCGGCGCACATCGCGCCTCGCCGCGGCCGTGCGCGCGGCCGGGCGGACCCCGGCGCGCCGGTGGCTGCTGGTCGCCGGGGTGCTGGCCGGCGCGTGGTTCGCCGGTGCGGCTCCGGCCGCCGCCGACGCCGCGCTCCACGAGCACCTGGGGCAGGGCGCCGGCGCCGCGAGCCAGCGGGTGGCGGACACCCCCGCACCCGTCGCGCACGGCGCCGGAGGCGCCGCCGCCGAGGCGGCCGCGCCGGCCGCCTCCGGCACCTCCGCCGAGGCGCCCGCGCGGCCGGCCCGCGCCGGCACCCCGCCGGTGGCCGAGCGGCCCGACCCGGTCCCGCCCGTCCCGGCGGCGGCCGAGCCCGAGGCGCCCGCCCCCGCTCCCGCCGCGGACACCGCGCCCGGATCCGGTGGCGCGTCCGGCAACGGATCCGGCGGCGGCTCCGCCCGCGCCTCCGGCGGCGACGCCCCGCTGCGCCCCGCCGTTGACGCGGTGCGCGGCATCGGCCGCGACGCCGGCCGCGCGGTCCCGCTCAAGGTGGGACCGCCCGACCACGCCGCCGCCGACGCGGTCCCCGGCTCCGGGGCCGCCCACCGCGCCTCCGCCGGCCTGCCCGACCTCGGCATGAGCCCCTTCGCGCCCGGCCTGGGCCGCGACACCGTCGCGCTGCCCGCGCTGGACCTGACCGGCGCCTCCGCCGCGCGGCCCGGCGCCGACACCCAGCCGCACGCCGACGACCACACCGCCCGGCGCACCGGCGGCGACCGGCACGCCCGCAGCGCCCCGAACGGCGCGGCGGCCCCGGCCGCCGGCACGGCCGCCGCCTTCGCGGCGCCCGCCTCCGGTGCCGCCGCCGAGCCCTCCGCCGACACGCGCACCGGTTCCGCACCCGAGCCCGTCGACCCCCCGGCCTCCGCCGCCACGGTCGGCTCCGCACCGCAGGCCCCGCAGTACGGCGGGTTCTGCGCGGGCTACCTCCCGGCGGCCTCCGCGGCCGCCCCGGCCGCCGGCCCGCTCCCCTGCGAGCGCCGCGCCCTGGCCGCGGCTCCCCGCGATCTCGGCGGCGAGCCCACCTTCTCGCCCGACTAGCCGGCCCGACCCGGCGCGACCGCCCGGTGTCCCCGCGACCCGGCCCCGTTCCGCGCCCCTCTGGCGACCGGCTCCAGCGGCGCGCGCCCCGGCCCTTCACGGCCCGGTGCCATCCCGCCCCTCTGGAGGCTGACGTGAGCCCCGCGCTCCCCGCCCCGGCCTGAGCGTTCCCCCGCGCAGCGGCGCGGCGCGCACGGCGACCGCGAGGTTCACGTCAGTCCGAGGTCCGCCAGACACTCAGGCTGATCCCGGTGCCGCGTCCCCGTGCCCGCCACGCACGGACCGCCCGGCACCCGGAGAACGCAGGACCCCAGAACCGAAGCACCGCGCACGGCGCCCCCGGCCAGGGCACCGCACGCGGCGGGCGGATCCCGGATCCGCCCACAGACAACCGGACCGCGCGCGGCAACGCGCGCACACACCACTCGGAAGGACTTCTCCATGTTCCAGTTCGCTCGCAGCTCCGCCAAGGCCGCTCTGGTGGCGGTCGGTGCCGCAGGTTTCGTCGCGTTCGGCGCGGGTGTCGCCGGAGCCGACGTCCCGGACCCCATGAGCGCGACGGACAACCTTCCCGCCACCGACGCGCCCGCCGTGGTGGGCCTGCCCGCCGGCCTGGGCGGCACCGTCACCCGGCTGACGGAGAACGTGGACCTGGCGACCACGCTCCCCGCCCCCGGCACCGAGAACCTGGCGACCTCCGCCGGCGACATGTCCCACGTCGGGCCGCAGGTCCAGGGGCACCTCGACACCGCCCAGGGCCACATCGACCACCTGGGGCACGTCGTCGGCGCGGGCGGGGCCACCCTCCCGCAGGCGGCGCCGCTGCCGGGCGCCCCCGCCACCCTGCCGGTCGGCACCGAGCTGCCGACCGCCCAGACCCTGCCCGCCGCCGACGTCGTGCCCGACTCGCGCGGCCCGCTGCCGGTGCCCCACCCCACCGAGCTGCTGCCCCTGGTGCACGGCGCGACCGGCGCCGTCCACAGCACCGCCAACCAGTTGCTGCACGAGGGCAACACCCTGCCGATGAGCCACCAGGTGCAGGAGACCGTCGTCCCGCGCGGGTTCAACGGGACCGTGCACAGCACCGCCAACCAGTTGCTGCGCGAGGGCCGCGCCCTGCCGATGAGCCACCAGGTGCAGGAGACCGAGGGGCTCACCGACCTGCCGGTCGACGGCCTGCGGCCCGCCGGCGTCGTCGGCGCCGCGGCGGGCACGGCGGTCGAGCGCACCGTCGGCGCGATGCTGCCGCGCACCACCCAGGAGGTCGCCGAGCTGACCGCCGAGGTGCCGGAGGCCCCCGAGCCCTCCACCACCGCCCTGACCGACGCCCTGCCCGAGGTGCCGCTGCACATCGACGCCCAGGGCGGCGACCTCGGCGTGCTGGCGGACTCCGGTGTGCCCGGCGCGGCCGAGGTGAGCGAGGGCGTGGAGACCGTCAACCAGCAGGCTCCGTCGGTCGGCGAGCTGGCCCAGCAGGTCGACACCGAGCAGGCCGTGGCCGACGTCGTGGACGCGGCCGCCACCGGCGGCGGCGCGACCGGCGTGGTGGACGCGGCTCAGGACGTCCAACTCCCCGCGATCTAACCCTGGAGGCGCGGCCCTCCCGCACCGCCGTCGGCGGCGGAGGGCGCGCCGAACCCGGGCGCGCGGGACCGCGCCGCAGGGGCGTCCTGGGAACTGTGGGGGTTCCCGGGCCGCCCTGGCGCGGTCCCGCCGCCCAGCCTCCCCCACCCCTGGTGGGCGGAGTGCGGGGGCCTCGGGCGCAGCGGAAAACCGGTTCCACCCGTAGGAGCCCCGGAGACTGTGGGGGTCGTCCGGGGCGGGGCGAGCGGAACCGGTGCCGCCCGAGGCCCCCTTCTCGTGTCCCCAGCCAGTCGCCCGCCGCCCGCCGGCCGGGTGCGCGGATGAGAACGGCCCGGTCCCCGTGGCGGGGACCGGGCCGTTGCGCGTTTGGAAGCGGGTGCGGCGGGTGCCTACTCCTCGAAGTGCGGCGAACCCGGGGTGCCCGGCTCGGCGGTGTCGTCGGCCTCGCCGGTGGCGCTGTTGGCCACCCAGTCGTCCCACGAGCGCTGCCAGAAGCCCCAGCCGTTGTTCCACTCCAGCTCGCGGGTGGTGCCGGTGATGTCCACCGGGTCGCCCAGCAGGCTGTTCTCGTAGTACCACTGGGAGTCGGCGGTGCTCATGTTGACGCAGCCGTGGCTGGTGTTGGCCTCGCCGAGCTGGTAGTTCCAGTCGGCGGTGTGCAGGAACTCGCCGGAGTTGGAGATGCGGACCGCGTAGGCGACGAACTCCTCGTAGTACTCGGGGGAGTCCGGCGACACCCCGAGGGTGTCGTTGCTCATGCGGTAGTTGGTCTGGAACTCCATGGTGATGTGGGTGCCGCTGGTGGTCGTGTACTTCTCGGTGGTGGCCATGCCCAGGCTCACCGGGAACTCCTTGACGACCTCGCCGTCGCGCTCGACCACCATGTGGTGCTCGTCCTCGTCGATCGTGGTGATCTGCTCGCGGCCCACGCGGAAGGAGAACTCGCGGTTCTCGACCCCGTACACGCCCTCGGAGGCGGCGACCCCGGCCAGGTGCAGGTTGACGTCGATCCGCTGGTCGGGCTCCCAGTACTTCTCGGGCCGGAACACCGCCTGCTGGTCGGAGACCCAGTTCCAGGCGCCCTGCGCGGGCTTCTCGGAGGTGACCTCCATGGCCGCCTCGACCTGCGCCTTGTTCTCGACCGGCAGGTCGAAGTCGACGATGATCGGCATGCCCACGCCGACCTCCTCGTCGGCGGCGGGGGTGACGCTGACGACCTCCAGCCGCTGCCCCTCGACGGCGGGCTTGGTGGTGAAGTCGCTGATGACCTCGGTCTCCTCACCGGCCTCGTTCTCAGCGACGGCGGTGACGGTGACCTCGCTGCCGGGCTTGAGCGTCCAGTCGCTCACCCACTCGGTCTTGTCCTTGTTGAGGGTTCCGGTCATGCCGGAGTCGCCCTGGCCCTCGGCGACCGACTGCTCGACCTGGACGTCGGTGATGGTGCCGTCCGTCGCGCTGACGACGATGGGGGTGTCCGGGCGGATCTCCGAGGCGCCGTCCTCAGGGGTGATGGTGACCTCGGCCTGCGGCGCCGAGGGCTCCTCGTTGGCGAGGTCGCCTTCGCCGGTGCTGCACGCCGACGCGGCGAGCAGGACGACGGCGGCCACACCCAGCGCGGCGGCCGGAGAGCGGGAGATGCGGAAAGTCACGTCGGGGGTCCTCCAGGTCGTCGTGAGCGGGGGTGCTCCCGGTCGTGGCGGTGGGGAGGGTGCCATCGCGAGGGGAGCGGGGGCGCGCGAGGCCGCTGTGCGGTGCGGGACCGATGGTGCCCGAACATTCAGACGCGCGGAAGGGGTGGTTTGGTTCGCAACAAATTCGTTTTATTGGGAAGTATCCGGAAGTCCGAGTTGGTGACGGGGCGTAACACCGCGAACCGCCCGGTCCGCCGCCCGTTCCGCCGGACCCGGGCCTACCGCAGTTCGGCCTCCGTGCCGTCGCCCAGGCCGTTGGCGCAGGGGTTGGAGGTGGCGTCGCGGCCCTGGACCCGGCCGGGGCCGGTGGCCTCGGCGCCGTCGGCGGTTCCGGCCCGGTCGGCGGCCGGGGACGCGGTGGCCCCGGAGGTCGCGGCGGCGTTGTCGGCCGCGTTGTCGGCAACGCCGTCGGCCGCCGAGGGGGCGACGGGTTCGGCGCCGGGCGCGGGCGGCGCGGGCGCGCCGGCGGTGTCGCCGTGGTCCGCCCCGCCGCCGGTGTCCCCGGCCTCCTCGCCGGTCAGCAGGAAGCGGTCGTCCACGGGCCGGTCGTTGCGGATGGCCGTGAACAGCTTTGCCGACAGTTCGGGGTCCCACACCACGCGGTTGGGGTCGAAGGGGGCCTGCTGCCAGGGCACGGTGTAGAACGCGATGTCGGACAGCTCCACCCCGGCGAGCGTGGAGCCGATCGAGATCATCGTGGGCAGGTCGAAGTCGTCGTCGGTGCCGGTGTGCTCGGTGACCGCCTCCAGCAGCGCGGTCGTCCGGCGCGGGTCGGTGAGGACCCCGCTGCCGGTCACCTCGTCGGCCAGCGCGCCGAGGAACATCTGCTGGCGGTCGATGCGGCCGATGTCGCCGCCGTCGCCGATCTCGTAGCGGGCACGCACGAACGCCAGCGCCTCCTCGCCGTCGAGCCGCTGGCGGCCGGCCTCCAGGTCGAGTTGGGCCCGCACGTCGCGCATGGGCTGGGGGATGCACATCTCCACGCCGCCGATGGCCTCGACCATGTCGCGGAAGCCCACGAAGCTGAGGTGGGCGAAGTGGTCGATGCGGACGTCGGTCAGCGTCTCGATGGTCTTGACGACGCACGGGGGGCCGCCGTGGAACAGGGCGGCGTTGATCATGCCGTAGTAGCTCTCGGTGCCCTCGGTCTCGCCGTAGGGCGCGCACTCGGGGATCTGCACGAGGGAGTCGCGGGGGAAGTTGACGACCTGCACGCCGCCGTCGGGGGAGATGTGGGCGAGCATCAGCGCGTCGGAGCGCTCGCCGACGAAGTCCCGCCCGCCGTAGGCGGCGTTGCCGCCCTCGCGCCCGTCGGAGCCGATGAACAGGATGTTGAGGTCGTCGCCGATCTTCTCCGGCCGCTCCTCCTCGACCAGGGCGGAGTCCAGGTCGTGGCGCACCATGTTGCCGCTCAGCGAGCGGTAGTAGGCGTAGGAGGTGCCGGTGCCCACCACCAGGAGCGCCGCCACGGCCGCGGCGGTCCAGCCCAGTGCCCGGCGCCGGCGGCCGCGCCGGGGGGCGGCGGGGGTGTCCGCAACCCCGGGGGCGCCGGAGTCGGTGCCGGTTTCGGTGGGCGCGCCGGGGCGCTCGGGCGCCGGGGTGTCGGGCGCGGCGTCAAAGGCGGCGTCGTCGGGCATGCGCGGTCTTCCCGTCGGGAGGGCTGGCGCGCGGTCAGGGGGCCGTGCGCTGGGCAGGAGGCGCTGGCGGTGGAGGTCAGCGGAAAACGCGGCGCAAAGCGCGCGCGGGCGAGGCCGCGGGCGGCGGCAAGGGAAGGGGCCGCCGCGGCGCAGGGTGATCCTACGAGAACGGGCGCCCGGGCGCGCGTGCGACTCGCGGGGTTTTCTGGGGCTTTCGGGGTTGATGTCCGGTTATTGCGGAGGGAATTCGCCCACTGTTGTTGTCGAATTACCCATGACCGAAACCCGGGAGATACGTGTGCTCCCTGCCGTTCGGGTGATCTCCCGGGTTCCGGGCGGCGCCGCCGTCGGGGCGCCGGGCGGCGTCAGGTCCGCGGGCGGGACCAGAACCCCGACACCAGGCCCACGCCGACGATCGCCAGGGCGAGCTGGGTGATCAGCTCCCACCAGTCGACGCCGGGAGTGTCGGCGTAGCCGAACAGGCCCGCGATGAGCGTGCCGATGATGGCCGCCACCATGCCCACCAGGATCGTGAGCCAGATCGAGATGTTCTGCTTGCCCGGCAGGATGAGCCGTGCCAGCACGCCGATGATCAGACCGATGATCAGCGCGCTGATGATGCTGAGGATGATCTCCATGATGGTCCCCCTCCGGATTGGAATGCCATCACGAACGGTTATTTCCCGAATGCGGCGTAGGATGCGCGGGTTTGCCCGTTTCCTGAGTGGCGGGCGTACCTGACCTGCGTTGACGGGGGAGAGGGCGCACCCCGCGAGGGCGGCGCGGCCGGGGGGTGCGGGTGGTCGCGCTCCGCGACGGGGCGGGGGTTCGCGCGCCCGGTGTCGAGGGGCCGGGCGCCGGCGTCCGCGTTCGTCTCACCGGGGGCCCGGTTTGGTCCCCGACCGTCTCATCGACCCGCCGAGAATTGGCCGTCTTCGGCCACGGTTTTGGGTTTAGCGAATAAGATGAGCGATTTTTTCATTGTTTCGCATTGGTGAAGGGGCATGTCGCCCGCTGTCATTGGATGACCTGATGCCCCCGATCGCTCCCGAACGGGTGGAGATCCGGTATTTCCCTTATGTGGCTGGTCTGTCGCAGGGCGTGATCTTCACTTAGGGTTTCGAGTCATTCACCGATCGTTCGGTGGATGCGGCGGGTCCGGGTCCACAAGACCCCCTCCCGCCGGGGGTACGTGACCGGGATGCACGCCCGGGCACGCCTGTTCCCTTGTTCACCCCGCTCAAGGAGTACGGCACGTGCGAAAATCCCCCCTTATCACGGCAATCGGCGGCCTAACCCTGTCCCTCGGCCTCGTCGCCGCCGCCACCACCGCGGCATCGGCCGACCCCGCCCCCGCCACCGCGGCCCCGCAGCAGTTCGCGGCCATGCAGAGCGACCTCGGCCTGACCGCGGCCGAGGCCCAGACCCTCCTCCGCCAGGAGGACCGCGCCCGTGCGCTCGAACGCGAGCTGCGGGCCGACCTCGGCGCCGACTTCGGCGGCGCCGTCTTCGACAGCGACTCCGGCGAGCTGACCGTCTCGGTCACCGACGCCTCGGCGGTCGAGGCCGTCGAGGACGCCGGAGCCCAGGCCGAGGTGGTCGAGCACGGCGAGCGGGCCCTCGACGCCGTCGTGGCCGACCTCAACGACTCCGCGCCCAAGCCCGGCACCGGCGTCACCGGCTGGTACGTCGACGTCGCCGCCGACACCGTCGTCATGACGGTCGAGCGCGGCGAGGAGGCGGCCGGCGAGGCGCTGATCGCCGAGGCCGGCGTCTCGCCCGAGGCCGTGCGCATCAAGGAGACCACGGAGGCCCCCGAGACCTTCGCCGACATCGTGGGCGGCAACGCCTACTACATCAACGGCAGCTCCCGCTGCTCCATCGGGTTCGCCGTGACCGTCGGGTTCGTCACCGCCGGCCACTGCGGCAGCACCGGCGCCTCGACCTCCGGTGCCTCCGGCGGAACCGGCCGGGTCTCCGGCTCGGTCTTCCCGGGCAGCGACATGGGCTACGTCACCGCCATCAGCAACTGGACCCCGACCCCGCGGGTCAACAACTACGCCGGCGGCTCGGTGACCGTGCGCGGCTCCAGCCAGGCCACCCTGGGGTCCTCCATCTGCCGGTCCGGCTCCACCACGGGCTGGCACTGCGGCACCATCCAGGCCCGCAACCAGACCGTCATGTACGCCCAGGGCATCGTGCGCGGACTCACCCGCACCAACGTCTGCGCCGAGCCGGGCGACTCCGGCGGCTCCTGGATCAGCGGCAACCAGGCCCAGGGCGTGACCTCCGGCGGCTCCGGCAACTGCCGGAGCGGCGGCACCACCTACTACCAGGAGGTCAACCCGATCCTCCAGCGGTGGGGCCTGACCCTCGTCACGGGGCCGCCCCCCCCCCCTCACCACGGGGCGCCCCCGGGGCCCCCCCCCGGGGGCCGCCCGCGCGCGGCGCGCCGCGCGTCGTCGCCTTCGCGGTCAGTCGTTCCAGAACGCGCTGTGGGTGTCGTCCTCGTCCTCGGGCTCGGCGGCGGCCTTGGCCTTGGACCGACGGGCGGGCTTGGCAGGCGCGGTCGCGGCGTCGTCCTCGGCGCGCGGCTTGCGCCGGATCCGCCCGCGCGGCGCGGGCGCGGCGGGCGCCTCCTCGGCGGCGGGCGCCTCGGGCGCGGCGATCGGGCCGGTCTTGGCGGCGATGGCCGGCGCGCCGCCGGTGTCCTCGGCCACCGGCCGGCCGCCGCCGGCGTGGATGCTCAGCGCCTCGTCCTCCACGTCGAGCATCCGCTGCACCGCCGCCGGCACGGCGGGCAGCCGCTCGCTGCGGAAGTGCGCGCCCAGCACCTCCAGGGCGTGGTCGCACAGCAGGCGCCGGCCGATCGCGGGCTGGACCCCGCTGAGCCGCTGGAGTTCGGGCAGGCGGATCTCGCGCAGCAGGCGGACCAGGGCGCGCATGCGCTCGCGGGTGCGGCGGTCGGCGATGGCGATGCACATCACCTCGGCCTCGGCGAGCGCGTCGGTGGGCTCGGCGCCGTCGGTCTCGGCGGCCTCGCGTTCGGCGATGAACACGCTGGTGAGCCGACGCGTGGAGTCGCGGGTGGCGATCCGGATCTCGCCCCGGCGGACGTGCCGCGCCTGGAGCCAGGTCACCACCACGCTGGTGACGAGGCTGATCGCGGCACCCGTCAGGACGAGCAGCAGGTCTTGCACGGGGACCTCCGAACGGAGTGCGGGGGGTGCGTGCCGTCCCGCTCGGCATCGGTTGAGCCGCGAGCATTCGCGAAGTACGGGCGGATTGTCAAGCTCGGCCGGCGCGCGCGGCACCGGGCGCGCGGGGGCGCGGAGCCGGCGGGAGCGGCCGCGTGAGGGCTTCGCGGAGCCGGTGCGGCGCCTGTTACCGCCGGTCACCCGGGTTGGGGGCCTTGACACGCCCGCGGCCGCCGATATCAACTGCTGCCACCCCGGACGCCGGCGCCGCGCCGCCGGCGCCGTTCGGGGGCGCCGGGCGCGAGGACGGACCGGTGGGGGCCGCCGATGAGGGGAGGGCGCGCCCGCGCCGGTCGCGAACCGGTCCTGGACCACCTGGGTCCGGGACCGGGCCCCGCGGCTTGGCGCCCCCGGGCCGCCGGTGCGGCGCGGGGTAGGCTGCCCGCCATGCCTCCGTACTCGCACGGCGCCCCCGGCGGCGCCTGGCGGCCCGCGCCGGGGTGGCCGGCGCCCGGCCAGGCCGGCGCGTCGGCGCTGCGGCCCAGCGCCTGCGCCCGCGACTACCTGCGGTTCCTCCTGGGGTACCTGCCGCTGCTGGGCGCCCTGTTCGTTGTCGTGATGTTGCTGGGCTCGATCTTCTTCGAGACCGCCGCGCAGGGCACGGGCACGGTCGGCGGGATCGCGGTGGGCCTGCTGGTGGTGGTGCCGATGGCCGGCCACCTGGTGTGGAAGCTGCGGCGCATGTTCACCGGCACCGTCGTGGTGGTCTCGGATCGGGGCGTGGAACTGCGCGACAGCGCGGGGTTCGAGGTGCGGCTGGCCTGGCCCGACGTGGTCGCGGTCGACACCGTGGTGGACCGCTTCAGTCCGAGCCGCGGCGTGCGCCTGGGCGACCGCACCGACCCGGGCGGCCCGGTGGTGCGGGCGCCGGAGTACCGCTCGCACGGCCTGATCGGCTGGGGCGACCGCGTGGTGCCCGCCCGCGCGCCGCGCTTCCTGCGCCGGCGCCTGGCCGCGCAGCCGCACGACCCCGCCACCGGCCGCCCGCTGGTGGCGGTCGGCTTCGGCGCGGCGGGCGGCGCCGGCCTCGACAACCCCCTGCTCCTGGCGGCGCGGCACCACCGCCCCGACCTCTTTCCCCGGGTCTAGCCCACCAGGCGGGCGGGGTTCGCCGGGGTCACTGGCCCGGCAGGGCGGTGAGCCGGTTGAGGAGCGGCACGAGCTGCGCCTCCTCGTAGTCGAGGTGGGCCGTCAGTTCGGCGGAGAGCCGGTCGAGTTCCTCGGCGAGGCGGTCGGCGCGGTCGCGGTCCGGCCCCTCCTCCAGTTCGGCGGCGACCTCGCGGATCCGGCCCATCAGCCGCGCGACCACGACGTGCTCGCGGCGCAGCCGCTCCAGGGCGGCGGCGAGTTCGGGGAAGTCGGCCCCCAGGGCCGGGAACAGCGCGGAGTCCTCCTCGGTGTGGTGCTCGTGCAGCCGGTCGCAGAAGGCCAGGCAGTGGCCGCGCAGTTGCTCGGCCGCCGGGGGCGCCGCGAGGCCGTGCGGCGGCAGGCCCCGGCGGAGCCGGTCGGCGTCCTCGCGCAGCGCGGCCAGGTCGCGCCGGAAGCCGCCGTGCAGTTTGACGAGTTCGTCGCCCCAGGCCACGAGGCGCTGGGCCGCGCCGTCGGCGGCGGTGTCGTCTGCCATGGGATGGGTCCTCTCCCCGTGCGGAAGGTTTTAGGTACGGTGTACGTGAAGCTGACGCAGTCCATCACGTACGTCGTACGTAGTCAAGAGGGGGGACCATGCCCGCACCGCGCAGGTTCAGCCGCAGGCGGCTCCAGGAGTCGGCCCTGGCGCTGGTCGACGCCGAAGGGCTGGGGGCGCTGAGCATGCGCTCGCTGGCGGCGGCGCTGGGCACCGGGGCGATGACGCTCTACAACTACGTCGAGGGGCGCGAAGGGCTGGAGGAGCTGCTGGTCGAGGCGGTCATGGCCGAGGCCGTGTGCGAGGGGGTGCCCAGCGACGACTGGCGCGCTGACGTGCGCGCCCTGGCCACGGCCACCTGGCGCGCGGTGCGCGCGCACCCCGACGTGATCCCGCTGATCCTGACCCGCCGCACCTTCGACGAGGCCACCCTGGTGCAGGGCGAGGCGCTGCTGGACGCGCTGGCGCGCGGCGGGCGGTCGGGGGCCGGCCTGCTGGTGGGCCTGCGCGTGGTCACCGGTTACGTCATGGGGTTCGCCCAGGCGGAGCTGGCGGGACCGCTCTCAGCCGGGCGCGGCGAGAGCGTCTCGGCGATCACCGACCGGGTGCGCGCGCTGCCGCCCGAGCGGTTCCCCCGCCTCATCGACGCCGCGGCCACCGCGGCGGGCAGCGACCCGCGCGCGGAGTTCGCGGCCGGGCTGGAGGTGGTCGTCGCCGGGCTGGACGCGGCGCCGCCGGCCTGAGGCCGGCCGGCGCCGCCGCGCGGGAGCGCCCTCAGCGCAGCTCGCGCTTGAGGATCTTGCCGGTGGCGTTCATCGGCAGTTCGTCGCGGAACTCCACGATCCGCGGGTATTTGTAGGCGGCCATGGCCTCCCGGCACCAGGCCACCAGCTCCTCCTCGGTGACGGCGGCGCCGGGCTCGCGCACCACGAACGCCTTGACCTCCTCGCCGTGGGTCTCGTGCGGCACGCCCACCACCGCCGCCAGCGAGACCGCCTCGTGGGTCAGCAGGACCTCCTCGACCTCGCGCGGGTAGACGTTGAACCCGCCCCGGATGATGAGGTCCTTGGCGCGGTCGACGATGTAGTAGTAGCCGTCGGAGTCGCGCCGGGCGATGTCGCCGGTGCGGAACCAGCCGTCGCGCATCACCTCGGCGGTGGCCTCGGGCCGGTTGTAGTAGCCCTTCATCACGTTGTGGCCGCGCACGGCGATCTCGCCGGGGCCCTCGCCCTCGATCGTGTTCCAGTCGGGATCGATCAGCTTCATCTGCACGCCCCAGATCGGGAACCCGATCGAGCCGGGCTTGGTGGGCCGGTGCGGCTGGTTGAAGCTGGCGGTGGGCGCGGTCTCGGAGAGCCCGTAGCCCTCCAGGACGCGCACGCCGAACGTCGCCTCGACGTCCTTGAGCACCTCCAGCGGCATGGCCGAGCCGCCCGAGACGGCCGTGCGCAGGGTGGTGGGCACCTCCAGGCCGCCGGCGCGCACCGCCGACACCATCGCCCAGTACATGGTGGGCACCCCGGCGAAGATGGTGACCTTCTCGCGGCGCATCAGCTCCACCGCCTCCACCGGCTCGAAGCGCGGCATCAGCACCAGCGCGCCGGCGCGGCGCACGGCCACGTTCATGACCGAGCTCTGCCCGAAGGAGTGGAACATCGGCAGCACCGACAGGGTGACGTCGCCCTCGGGGGAGCGCTCGGTCATCTCGTCGGAGACGATGGCGTTCATCAGCATGTTCTGGTGCGTCAGCTCGGCGCCCTTGGGGCGGCCGGTGGTGCCGCTGGTGTAGAGGATCACGGCGGTGTCGTCGGCGCGGGTGTGCGCCGCCTCGAACCGGTCGGAGGCGCCGCCGAGGGCGGCCCAGACGGTCTCGGCGCCCTCCACCGAGGACTCGGTGGCCAGCGGGGCGGCCGGCAGCACGAAGAAGTGCTCGGTCTTGGGCGCGGCGTCGAACGCCTCCTTGCCGCGCCGGCCCAGCGGCAGCTCGGGCGTGCCCTCGAAGCAGAACAGCGCCTTGGCGTCGGAGTCCTCCAGGTAGTAGGCGATCTCGCGGGCCTGCGACAGCACGTTGAGCGGGACCACCACCGCGCCCGCCTTGAGCGCGCCGAAGTAGACCGCCGGGAAGTAGGGCAGGTTGGGACACGCCAGCGCCACCTTGTCGCCGGGGCCGATACCGCGCGCCACCAGCAGGTTGGCGACCTGGTTGGCCAGCGCGTCCAGCGCGGCGTAGGGGAGGCGCAGGTCGCCGTGGACCAGGGCGGTGCGGTCGGGGTGGTTGCGGGCGCTGTCCTCCAGCAGGACGGCGAGGTTGAGCATGGGGGGTCCTCCTCCGTGCGGCACAGGGTGTGTCGGATGCCATAGTGGCAGAGAAGGATACCGACCGGTAGGTACGCCTAAGTCGCGTGTGGGCGGCCCGGACGGGGCGGGCCGCCGCGCGGTCAGTCCAGGCCCGGGTGCCCCACCAGTTCCAGGCTGCGCCGCCACAGTTCGGCGCGGGCCGCCGGGTCGTCGGCCTGGGCGTTGGGGCGGGCCGGGCGGGTGCGGTCGAAGAACGCGCCGGTGGTGCCGGCCAGGGCGGGGTCGGCCACCAGTCGGTAGGTGGCCTCAACACCCGCCTCCAGGGTGTCGACGTGGTGGCCGAGTTCGGTGAGGACCATCTTGGTCGGCATGTAGGTGGAGGGGTGGAGGCTGTTGACGGTGACCTCCTCGGCGGGCAGGCGGCGCGCCAGTTCCACGCCCGACATGATCTGGGCGAGCTTGCTCTGGCCGTAGGCGCGGATGCCGTGGTAGCCGCGCTCCAGCATGAGGTCGTCGAAGTCCAGGGCGTGCTGGCCCAGGGAGGCGACGTTGACGACGCGGGCGGGCGCCGAGGCGCGCAGCAGCGGCAGCAGGTCCAGGGTGATGGCGAACCCGGCCAGGTAGTTCACCGCGAAGCGGAGTTCGTGGCCGTCGGCGCTGGTGCGGCGGTCGCGGCCGTCGGGTTCGCCCGCGCCGATCCCGGCGTTGCTGACCAGGACGTCGAGGCGGTCGGTGTGCGCGCGCACCTCGGCGGCCAGCCGGTGGGCCTGGGCGAGTTCGGCGAGGTCGGCGCGGAAGGTGGCGGGCACCGCGCCCTCGGGGTGGGAGCCGCCGACCTCGGCGGCGGTGCGGGCCAGGCGGTCGGGGTCGCGGCCGTGCAGGAGGAGGGTGGCGCCGTCGCGCGCCAGGCGGTGGGCCAGGGCCCGGCCGAGGCCGTCGGTGGCCCCGGTGATGAGCACGGTGGGTGCGTTGGCCATGCGTCGTCCCTTGGGTCGCTGGGCTGGGATCGTGCGGGTCGGGGAGTCGTGTGCGGCCCCACGCTACTCATTCCGAGACGATACGGTCCGAATCTTTCCGCCCGCTCATCAACTGCGGAAAGTACTTGCCATAGTGGAAAGTAATTGCCATCATGTCCACTGGAGTGGCCCGGCGGTCCGTCCACCCGGCCCCCGCTCCGCACCCGTCACCCACCCACCGGCAGGAGGCCCCATGCAGCGGGAGGAAGCGCTCAAAGCCCTTGTGGCGGCGCAGGACATCACCGAGCGCGTGCGGCGCCGCGGGCGCTGGTACGCCGGGTACTCCGCCGGGTTCGGCGCGATCACCGTCGCGCTCGTGCTCGTGGTGGGTCTGTGGCCGTCACCGGCGGCGGTCGCGGTGGCCACACCCGTCGCCCTCGTGGGCTTCGCCGCGCTCACGGTCTACTGCCTGCGCCAGCCCATGAGCCCGCGGCGGCACGCCGCCGTGCACCTGACCTCGATGGCCGGGTGGGCGGCCGCCTACCTCGCCACCCTGGTCGTGGGCACCACCGCGTTCCCCGGAGCGGTGTGGTGGTGGGTGCCGGGAGCGCTGGTCTGCGCGCTGCCGCCGTTCGCGGCGGCGCTGTACACCCTGGCCCGCACGGCGGAGCCCCGGGCATGAGCCACCCCCGCGCCCGCCTGGACGACACCATCCACGCACCGGTGCGCTTCTCGATCATGGCGGCCCTGGCCGCCGCCGACGAGGCCGACTTCCGGTTCCTCCGCGACACCGTCGAGGTTTCCGACTCCGCCCTGTCCAAGCAGTTGTCCACCCTCGAGGGAGCCGGCTATGTCAAGGTCCGCAAGACGTTCGTCGGGCGCCGACCGCGCACCTTCCTCGGCCTGACCCCGCACGGCCGCGAGGCGTTCGACCGCCACGTCGAAGCCCTTCGCGACATCGCCGCGGGCGCGGGCGTCACCCCTCCCGAGCCCACGGCCGACCGGCCGCGCCCCGGTTAGACGGCGCCTGGTGGGGCGGGCGTGGCTCTGCCGGTCGGGGCCGCGCCGACCTCTCTCGGTGGGCGGGGCTCCGGTCGAACCGGCGAGGCGGGGCGTAGCCGACTCGGCCGAGCCGACCTCTCCGACGGTCCCGACGGTCTCGCCGCTGCGAAACCCGTTGACCTCCACCGTGCTTCAGGTCCCACAATGGCGGGCGCCGGTGCCCCGCCCCGGAGCCCGGCCGCACCCGAGCCGCGAGGAGCAGCCCATGCCCGACTCCCTGTCCGCCGACCTGTTCGACTCCGCCTACGAGCACCACTCCGCGCCCTGGGTGATCGGCGAACCCCAACCCGAGATCGTGGCCCTGGAGCGCGCCGGGGGGATCAGCGGCACCGTGCTCGACCCCGGGTGCGGCACCGGCGAGCACACCATCCACCTCGCCCGGCTCGGCTACGACGTGGTCGGGTTCGACTTCTCGGCCAGAGCCGTCGAACTCGCCCGCGCCAACGCCGCCGACAAGGGCGTCGAGGCCCGGTTCGAGGTGGCCGACGCCTTCGCCCTCGCCGACTCCGGGCGCCGAGTGGACACCGTGGTCGACAGCGCGCTGTTCCACGTGTTCGGCGACCCCGCCGACCGCGCCGCCTACGTCCGCAACCTGCACGCGGTGTGCCGCCCCGGCGGGCTGGTGTACGTGCTGGCCCTCTCCGACGCCGAACCCGGGTTCGGCCCGCGCATCGGCGACTCCGTCATCCGCGACGCCTTCGGCGCGGGCTGGGAGCTGGAGGAACTCCGCCCGGCCCGCTACCGGTGCATCGCCGTGGAGGGGGTCGCCGACTCCCTGGGCCTCACGCCCGGCGAGCCGGTCGACCAGGCGGCGTGGCTGGCCCGCGTCCGCCGGGTGTGACACCCCGCCCGGCGCCGCCCGGGTCCCGCTCGGCATACGCGGACCCGGACGGCGCCCGGGGCGTCGACCGCATCGGGCGGTGGGCGCATCAGGAGGAGGCGGGTCAGGGAGTAAGCGGGGTGCCCGACAGCGGGGCGGCCGCCGCGCCGTCCACGGCCACCGAGCGTTCGGCGGCCGCCGCGACCTCCCGCTCCGGGCGGCGGCGCGGCGCGGCACCATCCGCAACCATCCGCCCCGAGCACGGGTGACCGCGCGCCCGGACCCGCGCCCGACCTCGGTGCCCCGACACTGCCCAGCCGACCGCCCACGTGCCCGATGACCGCGTATCTGGAGTTGCGCTTGGCCTCGGTGCCTCGTTGCCGCCTCGGCCATCCGCCTTGAGGACCGATGGCCGCGCGCCTGGATTTCCGCCTCGCCTTCGCCCTTACGCCACCTCAACGAATCGGCCGAGACCCGGCAACCGCGCGCCTGGGAGTGCGTTCCGCTTAGCGCCTCGTCGCTGCCTCAGCCGTCCGTCGCGCTGGCCGGTGGTCGCGGACCGTGGGCTGCGCGTCGCCTTGGTGCCTTGTCGCAACGCCGGCCATCCGCCCCGGGTGCCGATGGCCGCGCGCGTGGACTCCCGCCTCGCCTCGGCGCCCCCGTTTCGGGCTCAGCTACCCGCACCCCGGATCCGGTGGTTGCCCTGCCGAGCCACTTGGCGTCGTCGTCTTCGCCTCGGCTCGGGCTCGGGTACTCACCGGCGGATCGGCTGATCATCCGCCGTCGTACGATCGCCGACTTTCCCGCCCGCGAACCGGCCTCCCGGCTTCGCCGACCGTCGGTGGCGGAGGCGGTCCGCCAGCAGCACAACCGCTCCCGGAAGTGTGCTGACCAGTGCCAGCAGCCCGTAGGCCACGGCGGCGCCGAACCCCTGGGCGGCGTCCAGGCCCACCGCCGCGAACCCGGCGGCCGCCGCCGACTCGCGCGGGCCCCAGCCGCCAAACCCCACGGGAATGCTCATCGCCATCAGCGCCACCACCAGGGCGGGCATCAGCACGGCCACCGGTGCCGCCACGCCCGCCGCGCGGGCGGCGACCACGAACAGCACCAGATAACCGGCCAGCGCAACCGCCGACAGCCCCAAGGCGCCGAGCCAGACCGCAGGCGCGGACGCCACCGCGCGGACCTCCCGCCCCAGTTCCGCGCCCACCCGCGCGAGCCGCCGACCGTGGCCGCCGACCACCGCCCAGACCAGCGCGCCGCCCACGATCACGGCCGCGCCCGCGAGCACCGCCGCAGCGGCGGCACCCGACGGCTCCGCCCGGTGCACGACGGCCGCCACCGTCGGCGCCGCCAGCGCCAGCACCGGCAGCGCGGCCCCCACCAGCACCACCTGTCCGGCCAGCCGCTCCAGCAGCACCGCCCGCGCCGCCCGGCCGGTGGCCCCCACCCGGCGGCCGTGGCGGAACGCGCGGTGCACGTCGCCCAGCACCCCCGTGGGCAGTACCGAGTTGAGCAGGAGCGCCCGGTAGTAGTCGGCCACGGCCGCCCGGAACGGCAACCGCAGGCCCAGCCCCCGCGCCACCACCACCCAGCGCCCCGCGCCGCACACCGTGGTCGCCGCGCCGATCCCCAGGGCGGCGACCACCGGCCCCGGGCCGAGCGCGGCCAGGCCCGCGCGCAGCGCGTCGTCGCCCAGCCGCCACACCAGCAGCGCGAGGATGCCCGCGCTCAGGGCCACCCGAACCCAGGCCCGCAGGCGATCGCTCGGGAAATCGACTCGGCTCCAGGCGCGCGGCCGCTTCGCCGAGCCCGCGCGGCCTCCGGCCCGCGCCCTCGCGCTCACGGCCCCGGCACGCCCTCCGCCCTCTGCGGCACGTCCGCCACCGCTGCGGGCACGGTTTCCCCCGCCGGGGCCGCGTCGTCTCCCGCCGAGGACATGCCTTCCGTACCCCCGGTCCCGCTCCCTGCCGCCGGGACCGCGTTTCCGGCTGCCTGGGCCGTGCCTGCCATCCCTTGACGTGCGGCCCCTGCCTCCGGGATCGCGCCTGCCGCTGTCTGTGCGGTGCCTTCTGCCGCTTGGACCGCACTCTCTGCCACCGGGATTGCGCTTTCCATCAGGGTCACGCCTGCCTCCGAGGGCGCGTCCGTCCTCGCCGCTCCCACCACCGTCCATCCACCCACCGGCGCCTCGGCCACCTCCACCGCATACGCGCCCTCCACCGCCTCGGCGCGCGTGCGCACGGCGGGGCGGCGCCCGGTCGCGCCCTCGCGGGCGGGCAGCGCCAGCAGGTCGGTGTGGTGCACCACCACCCGCAGGCCGCCCCGCGCGCACGCCTCCAGGCGGTCGCGCAGGTAGACGGCCGCCGATGAAGCGAGGTCGGGGCGCTGCTCCACGGCCGCGCCCACCCAGCCGCGCAGCCACTCCGCCGTCAGTCCCGCCTGGTCGGGGCCCAGCCGCCACGGACTCGACCGCGTCACCACCCGGGCGCCCAGGCGGCGGAACGCGGCGGCCGCTGCGGCGGGCGCGTCGGGGCCGAGCAGGCGACGGCCGCCCTCGGCGCGCCGCTGGTGGGAGTCGAAGGCCGCCGCGATCGCGCCGTCCAGCGGATCGGGCGGGACCAGTTCCACCCGCCCCATCACGGACAGGCTCAGCAGCACCGGGCAGCCGACCCCCGCGCATACCTCCGCGAGCGCGGCGACCTCCTCCGCCGTCAGCATGTCCAGCAGGGCCGACGCCGTCACCAGGTCCGCCGGGGCGAGGTCGGCCGGGCGCAGCCGGGTGAGGTCGCCGACGCGGACCTCCGCCGTGACCGGCACGCCCCCGAGGCCCGCGCGCGGGAGGTCGCCGCGCGCGCGGCCGAGCAGGTCGGCGTCGCGGTCGTGCAGCACCCAGTGCTGCGGGCCGATCAGCAAGGGCGCCAGCCAGCGGCCCATGGACCCGGTTCCGCAGCCGAGGTCGTGCACGACCAGCGGCCCGCCCCCGCTCGCGCCTCTGCCTCCGCTCGCACCCCTGCCCCCGCCACCGGCCCTTCCCCCGGCACCGCCCCCGCCCTGGCCACCGCCCCTGCCCTCGCCCCCGCTCCCGCGCCCGACCGGAGGCAGGGCGGCGCGCAGGACCGGCACCAGATCGGCGGAGCGCGCATCGGCGTCGGCGGCCTCCCGCAGCGCCAGCCACTCGGCGAACGGCATGGTCACCCGGCCGCCTCCTGCCGCGCGCCGGGGCGCGGCAGGGCCGCCACCGCCTCCAGGACGTGGTCCATGCGCCGCACCGCCTCCTCCCATGAGTCCAGCATTCCCCGCCGGGCCAGGGCCGCACCGCGCAGCCGCCGCCGCAGCGCGGCGTCGTCGAGCCAGGCGGCCAGGCCCTCGGCGAGCGCGTCGGCATCGGCGGCCGGCACCAGGATCCCGGGCACCGTGCCGTCGGGGGCGCGCCCCACGGTGTCGGGCAGGGCGTCCAGCCCCGGCGCGAGGACGGGGATGCCGCAGGCCAGCGCCTCGGCGACCGCCATGCCGAAGGTCTCGCCGCGCGAGCCCAGCACGGCGAGGTCGGCCGAGGCGTAGGCGGCGGCCAGTTCCGCTCCGGCCAGCGGCCCGCGCAGCCGGACGCGCCCGGCCAGGCCGTGCCGGTCGATCGCGGCGCGCAGCCGCTCCACGTGCTCGGGTGCGCGGTCCAGCGGACCTGCGAAGTCGCACCGCCACGGCCGGTCGGCCACCCGCGCCAGCGCGTCGACCAGCAGGTCGTGGCCCTTGCGCGGTGTGACGGCCGCGACCGACAGCAGGCGCGTGCGCCCGTCGGTGCCCTCGGCGACCGGCGCGGGCGCGGTGCCCGGCGCGACGACGTGGACGCGCTCGCGCGGCAGCCCGTGGTGGTCGGCCAGGCGGCGCGCGGCCCACCCGCTGGTGGCGACCACCGCCGCGGCGGAGCGCAGCACGCTCCGCTCGGCCGCGTCGAGCCGGGCGGCGACGTCGTCGGGTAGCCCGGTCTCGTCGGCCAGCCGCATGTGCGCCACCACGGTCAGCCGCAGCCGGCGCGCGTGCGGCACGACCGCCTCGGGCACGCCGCACACCACCAGCCCGTCGGCGAGGACGAGGGCTCCGTCGGGCAGCGCGGCCAGCTCCCGCTCCAGCCCGGCGAGGTCGGCGGGGGCGGGCCGGGGCCAGGCGCCGGGCACGGTCAGCCGGCGCACCGGCCGGCCCCGCGCGGCCAGGCCGGCGCAGACGTGCCGGTCGTAGGCGTTGCCGCCGCTGGGCGAGACCGGATCGTCCACCCCGCCCGGCAGCACGGCGTGCACCGCGCGCGCCTCCCGCCGTACCTCGCGTGCCTCCTGCCGTACCGGGCGGGTCACAGGTCGCGCTCGTAGGTCGCCCACGCGACGTGGGACTCCCGCAGCGTCACCGCCAGACCGGTGAGGCCGCGCGCGCCCTCACCCAGGGCGCCGGCGACGATTCGGTCGGCCAGGCGGTCGGCCACGACCTTGGCCAGGAACTCCGTGGAGGTGTTCACCCCGGCGAAGGCGGGTTCCTCGTCCAGGTTGCGGTAGTTCAGCTCGCCCAGCACCGCGCCCAGTTCGCGGGTTGCCAGGCCGATGTCCACGACGAGGTTGTCGGCGTCGAGTTCGGGCCGGCGGAAGACGGCGTCCACGACGTAGGTGGCGCCGTGCAGCCGCTGCGCCGGGCCGAACACCGCGCCGCGGAAGCTGTGGGCGATCATGACGTGGTCGCGGACGGTGATGCTGAACAAGGCGGCTCCTGGGCGGGGTCGGGGTGGTCGGTGATCGGGGGGCGGTGCGCCGCCGGCGGCTCCGGCGCCGTCGGGGCCCGGACCGGACGGCCGGCGCGGGCCCTAAACGCGCCGGTCCGGACCGGCGCGAACCGGCGACGCGCCGGCGCGGCCGGTCAGTCCGGGTAGACGATGCGGTGGGCCAGGCCGGGCAGGTCGCCGCCGACCAGCTGCGGCAGCACCGCCGGCAGGTCGGCGAACGGGCTCTCCCCCGTGATGAGGGCGTCGAAACGGTCGTCGGCCAGCAGCCGCAGCGCCACCTCCATCCGACCGGCGAAGCCGCGCCGGGCGCCGCGCGCGGGCGCGACCGTGCCGACCTGGCTGCCGCGCACCGTGAGTCGGCGGGGGTGGAAGTGCGCGCCCAGTGGCAGGCTGACGGTGCGGTCGCCGTACCAGCTCAGCTCCACCACCGTGCCCTCGTGGGCGAGCAGTTCCAGCGAGCGCCGCAGCCCCGCCTCGGTCGCGCTGGTGTGCACCACCAGGTCGCAGTCGCCGGCGGCGTCCTCGGGCGCGGCGAAGTCCACCCCCAGGGCGGCGGCCACCGCCGCGCGGTCGGGGTCGACGTCCACGAGCTGGACGCGGGCGCCCGGCAGGCCGGCGGCGATCGCGGCGACGCTCGCGCCGACCATGCCGGCGCCCACCACCGCGATCCGGTCGCCGACCAGCGGTGCGGCGTCCCACAGCGCGTTGACGGCGGTCTCCACGGTTCCGGCCAGCACCGCGCGCTCGGCGGGCACGTCGGCCGGCACGGGCGTGACCGCGTCGGCGGGCACCACGTAGCGGGTCTGGTGGGGGTAGAGGCAGAACACGGTGCGGCCGAGCAGGTGCTCGGGGCCCCGCTCGACCACGCCGACGTTGAGGTAGCCGTACTTGACCGGTCCGGGGAAGTCGCCCTCCTGGAACGGCGCGCGCATGGCGTCGCGCTGGCTCTCGGGCACGCCGCCGCGGAACACCACGGCCTCGGTGCCCCGGCTCACCGCGGAGTAGCGGGTGCGCACCAGCACCTGGCCGGGGCCGGGTTCGGCCAGGTCGACGGGCTGGATCGCGCCGCGGCCGGGCCGCTGGAGCCAGTAGGCGCGCGCTTCGGGCACAGGCGGTCCCCCTCCTCGTGCGGCGTCCGCCGCTGCGCCGGGACGCGGACCGCTCCGGCGCCGCTCGGTACGATACCCGGTGCAAGGTGATCCCGGTCATACCCGGGGAGGCGGTCATCGGCGGCGAGTCCACGCAGCGGCGCACGGGCGCCACGGGCGGCGGCCCGGCCCCCGGCGCGGGCGCGCCCGCGGCATCGCGCGCGGCGCGCCGGGCGGCGGGGGCGGCCGGCGTGGCGGTGGCGGGGCTGACGGCCGCGCTGTGGGCGGGCGTCGGCCTGGACGCCGCCGGTGCGGTGGCGGCCGCCTGCTACGCGCTCGGCCTGTGGCTGCTACTAGGCGCGGGCCTGCGGCGGGCGGGCGGGAGGTTCGGCCCCGCCGACGCGGTCACTCTCGTGCGCGCGGTGCTGGTGGGCGGCGTGGCCGCGCTGGTGGCCGACGGCCTGGTCGCCGACGGCCTGGCCGGCGGTCCGGAGCACCCGGGCGACCCCGCGCGGTGGGTCCTGGCGGCGCTGGCGGCCGTGGCGCTGGCGCTGGACGCGCTGGACGGCCGGGTGGCCCGCCGCACCCGCACGGTGTCGCCGCTGGGCGCGCGGTTCGACATGGAGGTCGACGCGGTGCTGCTGCTGGTGCTCAGCGCGGACGCCGCCGCCGGGCCGGTGGGCGCGTGGGTGCTGGCCATCGGGGCGATGCGCTACATGTTCGGCGGGGCGGGCCGGGTGCTGCCGTGGCTGCGCGCGCCGCTGCCCCCCTCGACGGCCCGCAAGGCGGTGGCGGGGGCGCAGGGGGTCGTGCTGGTGGCGCTGGCCGCCGGGGTGCCGGTGGTCGCGGCGCCCTGGGCGGCGCCGGCGGCGGCCGGCGCCGCGCTGGCGCTGCTGTGCTGGTCGTTCGGGCGCGACGTGGTGTGGCTGTGGCGGCACCGGGCGGTGCGGCAGAAGTCCGGCACGGGATCCGGACCGAACGCCTGAGAGATCCGGATCGGTGGCGTAGGGTAACCGGACGACCACATTCGTTCGTGGACCGCGGGCCATGTGCCCGTTTTCCCGTAATTGCACCCGAAAGGACACTCGATGCGGCTGCCCCGACGGATCGTCGCGACCGGCCTGCTCGCCCTCGGCCTGTTCGGGGCGGCGGGCGGCGCCGCCTCGGCCGGGACGTTCCACGACGACGCCTACCGCGCCTGCAACACCGCCCAGGAGTCCGGCGGCCTGGTCGGGCTGAACATGAACGTGTTCACCCACTGCGTCGGCGACTCCGACCGCTGAGGCCGCCGCGCCGCCGCGCCGGGGTACGGGGGCGCCCGGCGCGGCCCGCCGCCCCGGCGCGCCCCGGGCTCAGGCGGTCTTGAGCACGCCGCCGTCGATCACGTAGTCGGACCCGGTGATGTTGGCCGCGCGCGGCGAGGCGAGGAAGAGCACCACGTCGGCCACCTCGCGCGGCTCGCTCACCCGGCCGGTGGTCACCGCGAAGGTCTCCGGCAGCAGCCGGTCCATGACCTCGTCCACGGTGATGCCGGCCCGCGCGGCGAAGCCGTTGGCGAAGCCGTCCTCCTCGGCCGTCCACATGGGTGTGCGCACCGGCCCCGGCGACACCGTGTTGACCCGGATCCCGCTGGCGCCCAGCTCCTCGGCCAGCGCGCGGCCGACGTTGGTCAGGGCCGCCTTGGAGGCGGAGTAGTGCACGATGCTCGCGGCGGGCATGCGCGCGTTGACCGAGCTGACGTTGACGATCGCGCCGCCGCCCCGCGTGGTCAGCACGGGCACGGCCGCGCGGGTCACGCGCACCGTGCCGAACAGGTTGAGGTCGAAGACGCGCCGCCAGGCGTCGTCGTCGGCGCTGACGAAGTCGGGGGCGGGCTCGCTGACGGCGGCGTTGTTGACCAGGACGTCGATTCCGCCGTGGGCGTCGACGGCGGCGCCCACCAGTTCGGCGGCGGCCTCGGGCCTGGCCAGGTCCGCGGTGACGACCGTGGCGCCGTAGGCGTCGCGCAGTTCGGCCAGTTCGGGGGTGACCGTGCGGCTGGCGGTGACCACCCGCGCGCCCTCCTCGGCCAGCCCCTGGGCGACCGCCAGGCCGATGCCCTTGCTCGCGCCGGTGACGACGGCGACCTTGTCGGTGAGGTGAAGATCCATAGCCAGGATCCTGGCCGCCGGGCGCCGCGCGGTCTGGCGGAAAACCGCCGTCGAACTCGCAGGCCCGCGCGGGCGGCGCCCGCCGGGCGGGCAAAAGTCGCGGCGGCGCCGGATCTTTGGGGACGTCCCGGGTATACGGCTCAGCATGGGAGTGCTACGCAAACAGCTTCAGCGACTGCTCGCCGCCCCGTTCATCGTGGACTCGGTCGAGACCCTGCGCGACCCCGAGCCGCGGGCCGAGGCGCTCGCGCCCATGGTGAGCCGGCTCTCCAAGAGGTATGCGTGGGTGCCCGACAACCCCGTGCTGGTGGTGCGGGTGCAGGCCGCCGCCGGGGTCGGCGCCGGCACTCTGCTGCTGCTCGGCAAGGGCACCCGGCTGGCGTGCGTCGTCATGGCCGCCCAGGCGGTGCCCTCGATCGTCGCGGCGGCCCAGGGCCAGGCCGTGCCCTCGGCGCGCGAGGGCGCGATCAAGGACCTCGGCCTGCTCGGCGCCCTGGTGCTGGTGGCCACCGAGCCCCGGCGGCGCCCGCCCAAGGTGGTCTACGACGCCCAGCACGCGGTGCACCACGCCCGCCGCTCCACCGCCCGCGCCCGCAAGCGGGCGGGGCGCGCGGCGCGCCGGGTGTCCACCCGGATCGACCCCCGGTCCAGCTAGACACCGGCCGTCTCCGTTCGGGCGGCCCGCCGCACGCGGTGCCGCCCGTCCGGCTGTCGGGGGCGGTCGGGGTGGTTGACGCGGCATCGCCGCGCGGTCATTATGAACACGCGTTCATGAACACCCGTTCACGATGCTGCGCACCATCCCCCAGCGGCGGAAGGCCACCCCGATGAGCACAGTCGTCAACACCGAGCAGTCCCGCGCCTGGAACGGCTACGAGGGCGCCCACTGGGCCGAGCACCAGGCCCGCTACGACGCCGTCAACAGCGGCTTCAACGACCCCCTCCTCGCGGCCGCCGCCATCGGCGCGGGCGAGCGCGTCCTGGACATCGGCTGCGGATGCGGCCAGGTCACCCGGCTGGCCGCGCGCCGCGCGGCGCCCGGCGGCGCCTTCGGTGTCGACCTGTCCGGTCCGATGCTGGCCCGCGCGCGGGCCACCGCCGCCGAGGAGGGGGTGGCCAACGCCGCGTTCGAGCAGGCCGACGCGCAGGTGCACCCGTTCCCGCCCGGCGCCTTCGACGTCGCCCTCAGCCGGTTCGGGGTGATGTTCTTCGCCGACCCGGTCGCCGCCTTCGCCAACGTCGCCCGCGCGCTGCGCCCCGGCGGCCGGCTCGCGCTGCTGTTCCTGCGCGGGATGGACCGCAACGACCTCGGTGCCGTCTTCGCGGCCGCCGCCCCCTACCTGCCGGTGGAGAGCGGTGAGGACGGGGTGCGCGGCGCGGTGTCCATGGCCGACCCCGACCACGTCCGCGCGGTGCTGGAGGCCGCCGGGTTCACCGGGATCGGCGTCCGCGAGGTCCGCGCGCCGCAGGTGTGGGGCGCCGACGCCGAGGACGCCGGCGCCTTCCTCGCCGGCTGGGGGCCGGTGCGCCACCTCCTCGACCGCGCCGACGCGGCCTCGGCCGCCAAGGCGCGCGACGCCATCACCGGGGCGCTGCGCGCGTTCGAGTCCGGCGGCGCCGTGCGGCTGACCGGCGCCGCCTGGCTGGCCACCGCCCACCGCCCCGAGGGCTGAGGCGGGGTCGGGCCGCCCGGCGCCGCATACGATGACCGGTGATGTCACCCAGAACAGCGGCCGTCCTGCGCGACGGCGGCGGCGGGCCGTCGCTGCGCGACCACCTCGTCGCCGCCGCCGAGCGCCTGGTCGCCGAGCGCGGCGCCGCCGGACTCACCGTCCGCGACATCGCACGCGAGGCCCGGGTCGCCGCCGGAGTGCTCTACAACCACTTCGCCGACAAGGAGGAGCTGCTGGCCCTGGCGCTGCACGCGCACGTGCGCGCGGCCGAGCGCGCGCTGGGGCCGCTGCCGGTCGCCGGCACCGGCGGTGTCGAGGACAACCTGCGCGCGATCGTGCGGCACGGCATCGCCCTGCACCGCGCGATCCTCCCCGCGTTCGCCGGCCTGGCCTCCCGCCCCAAGGTGCTGGAGCGCTTCGCGGCGCTGCCCAACCCGCTCGCCGACGGGCGCGGGCTGCGCGCCGGGATCGCCGAGTACCTGCGCGCCGAGCAGCGCCTGGGGCGGGTGGCGGCCGGGGCGCGGTGCGAGGCCGTGGCCACCATGGTCGTCGGCGCCTGCCACGAACTGGTCCTGCCCCCTCCGGGACCCCTGCCCGGCGCGGCGCCACCCGAGGTCGCACCCGAGGTGGTGGACGACCTGGTCGCCGCCGTGCTGGACGGCGTCCGCCGGCGCTGAGCGCTCGGGCGCGGGCGGTGGCCCTTACCCCCGCGCCCACGCCGCCACGGACTCGGCCACGAACCGGGCGCGCTCGGCGGGGGGCACGCGCGGCAGCTCCACCAGCTCGTAGCCGTGCTCGGTGTAGGCGGTCACCATGGCGTCGTAGGTGCGCTCGGCCTCGGCGGGGGACTGCCGCCGCTCGCCGTCGGTGCGGTAGATCTCGGGCCAGGGCGGGGCGACGAAGACTCGGCGGTGGTAGCGGACCCGGCGGGCGGCGGCCGCCACGTGCTCGGGCACCGGGCGGCCCGACAGCCGCAGGTAGCCGAGCACGTCCACCACGCCCCGGTCGAACACCACCGCGCCCTCGGCGGCGGCCGCCTCGCGGTGGGAGCGCATGTCCCACGCCAGCATCAGCTCGGCGAACAGGCCGGGGTCCGCCCAGGGCAGCCCGCGCCCGCCGATAGCCGCCTGGTCGCGGATGACGGCGCGACCCGCCTCGGGCGCGCAGGCCAGGCCCAGCGGCCGCAGGTGGTCCAGCAGGGTGCTCTTGCCCGAG
This sequence comes from Streptomonospora mangrovi, assembly GCF_027604915.1. Lineage (GTDB taxonomy): Bacteria > Actinomycetota > Actinomycetes > Streptosporangiales > Streptosporangiaceae > Streptomonospora > Streptomonospora mangrovi. The sequence continues at coordinate 47,472 of NZ_JAJAQC010000037.1, read as the reverse complement.
CCGGGACCACCGGTCACGACGAAGAACCGGTCGGTCCCGCGCTCGGCGGTGGGGACGGCGGCGGTCATGGGTGTCTCCTTCAAGGGTTTCAGCGGACAGGGGACAGGGCTGCGGGGCAGGGGATCAGAGGGTGTCCGCCCACAGCGGAAGGGGATGGGGCAGCGGCCGGGGAGTAGAGGCCGGGGAGCAAAAAACGGGGACAAGGTGTCCGAAACCTTCAAGACCTGCGGGGGAGCCACCGCCTAGCGTGGGCCGTATGACAGCACGATTCAGCGCGGTGGAGATCGTCGCCGCCGACATGGGGAAGTCCCTGGCGTTCTACCGGAGCCTCGGCCTGGACATCCCCGCCGAGGCCGACGGCGAACAGCACGTGGAGTACAAGGTGGGCGGCGGGGTCAGCATCCTGTGGGACACCGTGGAGGTCGTCCGGTCCATCGACCCCGACTGGCAGCCGTCCGCCGGGGGAGGGGTCGGCATGGCGTTCGCCTGCGACGACGCCGCCGAGGTGGACCGCCTCTACGCCGACCTGGTGGCGGCGGGCCACACCGGCGAGATGGAGCCCTGGGACGCGTTCTGGGGGCAGCGCTACGCGGTGGTGGTGGACCCCGACGGCAACCACGTCGACCTGTTCGCGCCGCTGCCCGGCGCCGCTACGTAAGGGTACCCAACGGCACGCCGGCCAGCGCCCGCACCTCGCGCGAAAGGTGCGCCTGGTCGGCGTAGCCGGTCGTGGCGGCGACCTCGGCGTAGGCCGTGCCGGCGCGCGCGGCCTCCAGCGCCCGGGTGAACCGCAGGATCCGCGCCAGGGTCTTGGGACCGTATCCGAACGCCGCCGTGCTCTTGCGGTGCAGCCGCCGCGTGTCCAGCCCGGTGGCCTCGGCGACGGCGGCCACGGACGCGCCCCGGGCCAGGTGGCCGGCGACCGCCGCCATCACCGGGTCGACGCCGCCCGCCTCGCGCAGCCGCTCGGCGGCCAGGGCCTCCAGCACGGCCCCCGGCCCGGACTCCCCGGCCTTCTCCGCGATGCGCCGCACCTCACCCGCCGGCCAGACGTCCTCGAGTTCCACCCGCTGATCGCGCAACTCCCGCGCGGGCACCCCCAGCACCGCGGGCCCCATGCCGGGCGGCAGCCGCAGCCCCACGACCGGTCCGTCCGCGCTCCACGCCGCGAAGTGCGCCGCGGTGTCGGGCCCGGCCACCACCAGCCGCCCCGCGCACCACAGCAGGTCCATGCACCCGTCGGGCATCACCCGATGGTCCTCCCGCCCGGCGACGGCCGCCCCCCGCCACACCACGGCCCCCGCCACCCGCGACGCACGTTCCCGGTACACCCCTCCAGTCTGCCACCGCCCACCCAACCCGGCCCGAACCCGTGCGGCGACCACGAAGCGTGACGAACTCGCGGGCGCGCGGCGTGCCCTCGGGTGCTACGTGCTGTTCTGGGGTCGTTTCTCCGAATGCGACAACTCGGTAGGGAGGGGATTTCCGCCCCTCCGAAGGCTCGGGGTAGTACCGTCGTTGTCAACCTTGGTGGCCACTTGTTGTCTCATTCCGGACGGGCCGCGTTGTCTCGGTGGTCGGGGGAACGTCTTCTAATCCGACCAACGGACTGAGGAGTTCTCATGGAGCGCCTTTGGGATGCCGATCCCACCGCCGGTTTCAGACGCCGCCTCGGAAAGACGGCCGCCGAACTGCGCAAGAGCCGTATTGACAACGACTGCCCGGAGATCTGGGAACTCGACAACGGTGACATCGCGATCGTGGGCCGCGATGCGACGCAACGATATGCCGATCGCCTGCCGCCGGGTATGAGCATCGGCTCCGACGAGCGCCTGGTTATCATCCCTGGAGTGATGCTTCGTGCCGCAAAACCTGACATCCCAGATGCTTGACGCTGTTCGTGCGGCTGACGGGCGTGTCATGGACCGGCCCGCCTACCACGCTGACGCCGCGGCACTGCGGGCCGACCCCGACATGGTCGGGGACGTATGGAAACTCGAACGGTCGCAGGTTTTCTACGAGGAGGGAGACCCCGCGTGGCAGGCTTTCCTCGCCAACGACTGGAAACGCGTCCTCGAGATCTTTGAAAGCGAGCGTCCGGCGCTGCACGAGGGGATCGCGACCTATACCAGGCAAGGGCTGCGCCTGCGGCGGCTGCGCGTAGTCGAGAATCCGTTGACCCCGTACTTGCGTTGGGAGATGCAGAGCCACCGGGTTTTCGTTGAATGCGGGTACGAGATCGGTGTTCTCGAAGCCGAAGCGGTGCGTCAGCATGAACACCGGTCCCCTCTTCCCGAACTCATGGTCTACGGGCGCCGGGTCATTTACCACGTCCGTTACGACGACCGCTGGGCTCCCGCCGGAGCCAAGCGCATCGACGACCCCGTGCTCGCGAACTGGGCCGCCGACTTCGTCTCGGGACTCTACGCGCGATCGCAGCCGTTCCTGGACTTTTTCCACCGGGAGGTCGGGACGGCGGCGCCGGCGTCCGCCGGCGGCGACTGACCGGGGCGCGGCGGGGCTGAGTGCGGCTCAGTCCTGGGCGACCAGGTCGATGATGCTGGCCTCGGGGCGGCAGGCGAAGCGGACGGGGGCCGTGGGGGAGGTGCCCAGGCCGCCGGAGACGTGGAGCCAGGTGCCGGCGTAGCGGTGCAGGCCCCAGGCGCGGCGGCGGTCGATGCCGCAGTTGGTCACCAGGGTGCCGTAGAACGGCAGGCAGAGCTGGCCGCCGTGGGTGTGGCCGGCCAGCAGGAGCTGGTAGCCGTCGGCGGCGAAGCGGTTCAGGTTGGCCGGCTCGGGGGAGTGCAGGACCCCCAGGCGCAGGTCGGCGTCGGCGTCGGCGGTGCCCGCCACCTTGTCGTAGCGGTCCAGGCCGATGTGGGAGTCGTGCACGCCCGCGGCGGCGACCCGGCGGTCGCCCGCCTTGATCACGCCTTTGCGGTTGTTGAGGTCCAGCCAGCCGGCGTCGGTCATGGCCGCGCCCAGTTCGCGCCACGGCAGGTCGGGCACGGTGCGCTTGTTGTAGTCTTCGCGGCTGCTGCGCCACAGGTACCGGGCCGGGTTCTTGAACTGCGGCGAGTACATGTCGTTGGAGCCGTAGACGAACGCCCCCGGGCGCTCCAGCAGGGGGCCCAGCGCCGAGATGAACGGCTCGACCGCGTCGGGGTGGGCCAGGGAGTCGCCGGTGTTCACCACGAAGTCGGGTTCGTGGTCGGCCAGCCCGCGCAGCCAGTCCAGCAGCATGCGGCGGCCCGGGGTGAGGTGGGCGTCGGAGATGTGCAGCACGCGCAGGCGCGGGCTGCCCGGGTCCAGCAGCGGGATCTCGTAGTGGCGCAGGCGGAACCAGTTCCGTTCGATCACCGCCGCGTAGCCGATCCCCGCCAGGCCCACCGCGCCCGTGATGGCGGCGGCCGTGCCCGCCGTCCGCAGCGCCTTCCGCAATGTCGTCACCGTCACCGCACCTCCCGACTTCCGATGGTGTCAGACATCCGCACCGGATGTGACGGTCCGGGCGCCTTCGCCGGGCGGTGATCGCTCACGTCCCGGCCCGCGCGCCCCCGTTCGGTTGGCGGGTCCCGGTGCCAGGCGATGTGCCCGGCGGCGGGTCCGCGACCTCCAAGACCGTGCGCCCGCCATGTCCACCGCTCGGCGTGCCCGGTGTCAGCCGCCGCTGTCGGCGGCGGGCTCCACCCGTTCCAGGCCGCGTACCGCCATGTCCACCCCGCGGCGCATGGCGGCGCGCGCGGCGTGCGCGTCGGTGCCTCCGGTGGCGAACGCCATGCGGGCCGCGCCCATGACCGCGCCCACCAGGGCGCCCACGGCCGCGCCCGCACCCACCGCGTCCAGTTCCTCGGGGAAGGCGCGGGCGAGTGCCTGCGCCATCCGCGCCTCGGCCTGGCCCACCGCGCGCATCGCGGCGGCCTGGAGTGCCGGGGTGGACAGCACCAGCTCCATCCGGTCGCCGGTGAGGCCCAGCAGGTCGAACCCGCCGGGGGCCAGGGCGAACGTCTCCTCGGCGATGCACCGGCACACCCCGGCCACGGTGTCGTCGGGCCCGCGCCCCTCGATGACGCGCAGTGCGAGGTTCAGCCGCTCGGCGGTGTCGGCGAACACCAGCTCCTCCTTGCCGGAGAAGTAGCTGAAGAACGTCCGCGGCGCGATCCCGGCCTCGGCGCACACCTGCGCGATGGTCGTCTCGTGGTAGCCGCGCTCGCGGAAGAGCCGCAGCCCGGCCTCGATCAGCGCCCGCCGGGTCAGCTCCTTCTTGCGCCGCCGCCAGCCCCCGCCCTCGGCGGCGCCGCCCGCCGCGCCGTCCGGTTCGCCGGGGGGCGTACCGGCCGGCGCGCCGGTGTCCCGCGTGGTCATGGACGGGAGACTACACGCCCCGCCGCCTAAATGCAGCGATAGCATTTTTGCAGTGATTGCGGTTTTCTGGGCGGGCATCGACGGACACGACGGAGAGGCCGGATCACGATGGGACTGCTGGACGGGCGGATCGCCCTCATCACCGGGGCCGGGCGCGGCATCGGCCGCGAGCACGCGCTGGCGTTCGCCCGCGCCGGCGCCGCGGTCGTGGTCAACGACACCGGCGTCGAGCCCGACGGCACGGGCCGGGACACCGGCGTGGCCGCCTCGGTCGCCGCCGAGATCACCGCGCGGGGCGGGCGCGCCGTCGCCAGCGCCGACAGCGTCGCCGACCCCGCCGGCGCGCGGCGGATCGTCGAGACCGCCGTCTCGGCCTTCGGCGACCTCCACGTCGTCGTCAACAACGCCGCCATCCTGCGCAACGCCCCACTGCTGGACATGTCCGACGACGACTTCTCCGCCGTGCTCGACGTGCACCTGGCCGGCACCTTCCACGTCACGCGCGCCGCCGGGCGCTACTGGCGCGACCGCGCCGCCGCCGGTGCCGCCGAGGACCGCAGCGTCGTCAACACCTCCTCGGGCTCCGGGCTGTTCACCCCCCTGCCCACGCAGGCCAACTACGCCGCCGCCAAGGCCGGGATCGCCGCCCTGACCTCCGTGGCCGCGCTCGAACTGCGCCGCCACGGCGTGCGGGTCAACTGCTACGCCCCCTCGGCGCACCGCACCCGCCTCACCCGCGACGTGCCCGGCATGGACCCCGCGCGCGGCGCCGGCGGCCGCGACCCCTACGACCCCGCCGCCAGCTCCCCGCTGCTGGTCTGGCTGGCCGCCGCCCACTGCCCGCTGACCGGCCAGGTGCTGCGGTTGCGCGACCGCTCCGTCGGCGTGGCCGTCCCCTGGCGCGTGCGGGACGAGGTCGCCCGCGAGGAGCCCTGGACGCCCGAGGCCCTCGGCGCGGAGCTGGCGCGCCTGGACCTGCCCGACCCCGAGGCCGACCTCATGCGGGCCCTGGGCACCCTGGAGGACTCCGAGGCCGCTCGGGCCGCCTTCCGCAGGCGGCTCGACGGCGCGGCGGGCTGAGCCGGGCGGCGCCGATCGCGGCGTGTCCGCGTATTCCGCTCGCCGCCCGGCGCGGTGCGAGCCTAAGATCTGTGCCCATGGCCGAATACAAGGACCGCCTGAAAGCCGACCTCACCGCCGCCATGAAGGCGCGCGACGACGTGCGGACGCGGACCCTGCGCATGGTGCTCACCGCGATCTCCACCGAGGAGGTCGCCGGCGAGTCGGTGCGGGAGCTGACCGACGAGGAGGTCGTGGGGCTCATCACCCGCGAGGCCAAGAAGCGGCGCGAGGCCGCCGAGGCGTTCGACGAGGGCGGGCGCGCCGAGCAGGCCGTCGCCGAGCGGGCCGAGGGCGAGGTGCTGGCCGAGTACCTGCCCGAGCCGCTGAGCGACGACGAGCTGCGCGACCTGGTGGCCGCCGCCATCGCCGAGACCGGCGCCGAGGGCCCCAAGGCCATGGGCCAGGTCATGAAGACCGTCACCCCGCGCGCGGCCGGCCGCGCCGACGGTAAGCGGATCTCCACCGAGGTCCGGCGCCAGCTCACCGGCTGAGGCCGCCCGCCTTCCGAGCGGCCGTGCGCGGTGCCCACGCGCACCCCGGGCGCCGCGCTCGCGCACCCGCACCCCAGCGGGGCGCATCCGCACCCCCACACGACGAAGGGGCGGGCGACCAGGTCGCCCGCCCCTCCTTCACGCCGTGGTCACGACGCGGCCCGCCCGCACGGCCGCACCGGTCCCTCAGTCGCCGTCGACGTCCTCCAGCCGGCCCGGGGCGAACAGCCCGCCGCCGGGAAGGTCGCCGCTGCGCTCCTCGGAGCCGCCGCCGGCGCTGAGGAACACGTTGACGGTCGCGCCCTGCGGCAGCTCCGACCCGGGGTCGGGGTTGACCGCCGCCACCGTGCCCTCGGCCTCGCCGGAGGGCACCCGGGCGGAGGACACGTTGGGCTCGAACCCGGCGTCCTCCAGGGCGGACACCGCCTCGGCCTCCGGCAGCCCCACCACGTCGGGCACGCCGCCCTCGATGTTGGCGGCCTCGTCGGCGTTGGGCCGCGGCGGCGACTGGGAGGTGCCGCCGAACTGCGACGGCGCCGGCGGGAAGCTCTCGGCCGGAAGCTCCTGGGTGGCCCGGCTCATGGTCTCCTGCCAGATGGGTCCGGGGATGGTGGCCCCGAACACCTCGCCGTAGTAGCGGTCGCCGATGGTGACGTTGCGCAGCGGGTAGTTCTGCGGCCCGCGCGGGTCGCCGACGAACACCGTGCCCGCCAGGTTGGGGGTGTAGCCGGCGAACCAGGCGCTCGCCGAGCCGTCGGTGGTGCCGGTCTTGGCGGCGGCCGGGCGGCCGATGTCCAGCCCGGTGGTGGTGCCGCCGTTGAACGTCTGCTGGAGCAGGTAGCTCACGCCCGCCGCGACGTCCTTGTCGATGGCCTGCTCGCAGTCCGGCTTGATCTCGATGGTCTCGCCCGACTGGCGGTCCTCGATGGAGGTGATCGCCTGCGGCTTGCACAGCTTGCCGCCCGAGGCGAACGCCGCGTAGGCGTTGGCCATGGTCAGCGGGGAGACCTCCTCGCTGCCCAGGGTGAAGGAGTTGTTGGCCTGGGTGCGCTCGTTGTCGAAGGACTCGCCGTCGGCCCGGTGGATGCCCAGCCGCTCGGCCATCTTGATGACGTCGCACAACCCGACGTCGGCCTGGAGGTGGGCGAAGTAGGTGTTCACCGACCCCTTCGTGCCGCTGATCATGTTGTGGCTGCTGCCGCCCTTGGTGTCGCCGGCGTTGCTCAGCGTCCAGTCGGCCAGGACCCCGCCGTTGCAGTTGCGCTGCCCGGTGATGGTCGTGGTGTTGCCCGAGCTGTAGGAGGTGCCGAAGCCCATGCCCTGGTCCAGGGCGGCGGCCAGCGTGATCGGCTTGAAGGTGGAGCCCGCCTGGAAGCCGGTGCTGCCGCCGTGGTTCATGTCGGTCGTGAAGTTGATCGACGTCTCGCCGAGGTTGGCCTCGTCGGGACCGTAGTTGCGGCTCTGCGCCATGGCGCGGATCTCGCCCGTGCCGGGCTCGACCAGCACCTCGGCGGCCACCTTGCGGGACTCGTTGCGGCGCGGCACCCACTTGTCGACCGCGTCCTGGGCGGCCTCCTGCATGTCGGAGTCGACGGTGGTGTGGATGCGCAGGCCGGCGGTGCGCAGCCAGCGGGCGCGCTCGGTCTCGTTCTCGCCGTAGCGCTCGTTCTGCTCGATCTCCTGGACCACGTAGTCGCAGAAGAACGGCATTTTGCTGGGCATGCAGCCGTTGCTGGGGTTGCTGACGTCGAGGTCCAGTTCGGTGGCCTTGGCCTCGTCGGCCTCGGCCTGGGTGATGTAGCCGGTCTCGACCATGCGGTCCAGCACCACGTTGCGGCGCGCGGTGGCGTCCTCAGGGTTGAGGCGCGGGTTGTACAGGTAGGGGTAGCGCACGGTCCCGGCCAGGGTGGCGGCCTGGGCGAGGTTGAGTTCGTCGGCGTTGACCCCGAAGAAGTGCTTGGCGGCGGACTCCGCGCCGTAGGCGCCGTCGCCGAAGTAGGCGATGTTGAGGTAGCCCTCCAGGATCTCGTCCTTGGTCATGCGCTGTTCGAGGGCGACGGCGTAGCGGAGTTCGCGGATCTTGCGCCCGAGCGTGGTCTCGCGCGCCTCCTCCTGCTCCGCCTGGGTGTCGGCGCTCTCGACCAGGACGTTCTTGACGTACTGCTGGGTGAGCGACGACCCGCCCTCGACGTCGCCGCTGAGCGTGCGGATCGCGGCGCGGAACGTGCCGCCGATGTCGATGCCGCCGTGCTCGTAGAAGTGGGAGTCCTCCATGGCGATGATCGCCTCGCGCATGACCGGGGCCATGTCGTCGAGCTTCACCAGCTCCCGGTTCTGGTCGTAGATCTCGGCGATGACCTCGCCATCGCGGTCGAGGATGACCGACCGCTGCGGGGGAGGCGGGGTCTCCAGTTCGCTGGGCATGTTCAGAAAGCCGGTGGCGACGTTGCGGGCGGTGATGCCGAGCCCGCCGATGGCCGGCAGTGCCAGCGCCGCCACGAGCACGCCGGCGACGATTCCGACGCCTAGGAGTTGACCGATTTTTTGCAGCATTGTCCCCTGACCCACCCCCTCAGATTACGTGTGAACCGCGATGAGTGGTGTCGTGAGCGCCGGGTGTTTTCGGGGAGGGGAGGACGCCGTGGACACCTGCGGCACCAAGCCGCATTCCATTGTGGATGCACCGCGGAGCGGACTGGACCGGCAAGGGCTTTCAGTCGGACCGAAATGGCCGACCGAGGGCGGCCCGCCGGGTGCGATGACCCACCCGGACTAGATCTGAAATGGGCCGGATGGGGCTGTTGGCCGAGCGTTGCGGACCGTATCTTCGTCCCCAGCGATCGCGGGGGTATGCGGCACCCGCGTGACGTCGCTCTCCGCAACCGCCCGGTCGCTCTCGGCGGTGGGCGGGCGGCGCGCCGCCGAGCCGCACCTTCCGCAGCGCCCGGGTCGGCGACCGCGCCCGCCGACCCACCGGCCGCATCGGGTCAATGGGGAATTGGGGAGTGGGATTCATGTGGACGCCGGGCTGGGCCGCGCGCGGCCTGTGCCGAAAGACCGATCCTGACGCGCTTTTCGTCCAGGGCGCAGCGCAGAACCGGGCGAAGCTCATCTGCCGGGGGTGCCCCGTGCGCACGGAGTGCCTGGCAGACGCCCTCGACAACCGCATCGAGTTCGGCGTGTGGGGGGGAATGACCGAGCGCGAGCGCCGCGCGCTGCTGCGCCGCCGCCCCGACGTCGCCTCGTGGGCGGAGCTGCTGTCCAACGCCCGCGCCGAGTACGAGCGGCGCGAGGACACCGCCGACCTCCTCTCGCGCTGAGGTCCGGCCCGGCCCGGCGGTGGACCCTCGCACCGCCGACCCGCGCGTCGGGGACCGCGCCCACCGCGCGTCCGGCCGGGCCGAAATCCGTTGGGTACCGCCGTGCGGCGCGACGTCCGCAGCCGCACGGCGGTGCGGTCCCGCTTTCCGGGGAAAGGCGCGGTAAACACCCCGGAAAGAACACCGGCGGCGCGCCCGCCGCCGCACCCGCGCTAGCGCTCCGCGCCGCCCGCCAGCGCGCGGCCGATTTCGGCCAGTCCCGCCAGATCGTGCACGTCCTCCGGACGGGCCCAAACCTCCACCGCCGGCACCTCGGGGTGGGCCGCCGCCAGGCGGTCCATCAGCAGCCGCTCGCGGGCCGCCACCCGCGCCCGCTCGGCGTGCAGCCGCAGCGCGGCACCGGCCAGCGGGTGCTCCCCGGTGGCCGCCAGCTCCGCCGCGGCGGCCAGCGCCGCGTCGCCGGCCAGCCCCGGCACGCCCGCGCGGTGCACCCGGTTGAGCATCACCCCGGCCAGCGGCATGCGGTCCCGCCGCAGCCGCTCGATGAAGTACGCCGCCTCGCGCAGCGCGTCGCCCTCGGGCGCCGCCACCACCACGAACCCGGTGCCGCGCGCCTGGAGCAGCCGGTAGGTGCGCTCGGCGCGCTCCTGGAACCCGCCGAACACCGCGTCGAAGGCCCCCACGAACCGCTGCACGTCGGAGAGCACCTGAGCGCCCACCACCTTGGCGATGATTCCGGTGACCATGCTCACCCCGGCGCCCAGCAGCTTGAACGCGCCCGTGGCGGGCGGCGCGCCCAGCACCCGGATCAGCCGGCTGTCCAGGAACCGCCCCAGCCGCTTGGGCGCGTCCAGGAAGTCCAGCGCCGACCTGCTGGGCGGGGTGTCCACGATGATGAGGTCCCAGTCGCCGGACTGCCGCAACTGCCCGAGCTTCTCCATGGCCATGTACTCCTGCGTGCCGGAGAAGCTGGAGGACAGCGACTGGTAGAACGGGTTGGCCAGGATCTGCCGCGCGCGTTCGGGGTCGGCGTGCGCCTCGACGATCTCGTCGAAGGTGCGCTTCATGTCCAGCATCATCGCGTGCAGCGTGCCGGGCGGCGCCGCGCCGTCCGCCTCCGGCAGCGGCACCGGGCGCGGGGTGTTGTCCAGGTGGGTCAGGCCCATCGACTGCGCCAGCCGGCGCGCGGGGTCGACGGTGATGACCACGGCGCCGCGCCCGTGCTCGGCGGCGCGCACCCCCAGCGCGGCGGCGGTGGTGGTCTTACCCACCCCGCCCGAGCCGCAGCAGACGATGATGCGGGTGTCGCGGTCGGCCAGCAGCGCGTCCACGTCGAAGACGGGCGCGCCGCCCGGTGCCGCGCCCGGCGCTGCGGCGCCCGCGGCCTCCTCGGCGCTCACCGGCCCACCCCCTGCTCGGCCAGGCGCGCGCCCAGCGCGCCCACGTCGGCCGCGCGCACGCCGTCGGGCAGCAGCGGCAGCTCCAGCCGGGGCAGGTCCACCTCGTCCAGTCGGGCGCGGATGCGCTGCTCCACCGCCACCCGGACCGCGTGGTCGCGGACCTCCTCGGCCAGGCCGCGTGCGGTGGCCTCGGGGTCGGCCAGCCCGGCGGCCTTGAGGCCGCGCACCAGCGCGTCGAGGTCGAGCCCGCCGGCGGCGGCCTCGGCCAGCACCGGGGCCTCCAGCAGCGGCGGGCGCACCATGTTGACCAGGATCGAGCCGACGTTGAGCCCGGCGGCGCGGACCTCGGCGATCCCGTCGAGGGTCTCCTGGGCCGGCATCTCCTCCAGCACGGTCACGAAGTGCACCTGGGTCTGGGGGGAGCGGATGACCGCCATCACCTTGTCGGCGTGGTTGCGTATCGGGCCCACGCGCGCCAGCCCGGCGACCTCGGCGTTGACGTTGAGGAACTGGGCGACGCGGCCGGTGGGCGGCGCGTCCATCACCACGGAGTCGTAGGCGTAGGGGCGGTCGGCGGGTTCGCGCCCGCCGCGCCGCGCCGCGCCCTCGCGGCGGCGCACCGCCTCGGTGGCTTTGCCGGTCAGCAGGACGTCGCGCATTCCGGGCGCGATGGTGGTGGCGAAGTCGACGGCCCCGAACTTGGTGAGCACCTGCCCGGCGCGGCGCATGCCGTAGAACATCTCCAGGTACTCCAGCAGCGCGGCCTCGGCGTCGGCCGCCAGCGCGAACACCCGGCCGCCGCCGGGGGCATCGGCCACGGGGCGCTCGGCGTAGGGCAGCGGCGGGATGCCGAAGAGCTGGGCGATCCCCTGGCGGCCCTCGACCTCCACGAGCAGCACCCGCCGCCCGCCGGCGGCCAGCGCGACGGCGAGGGCGGCGGCGGCCGTGGTCTTGCCGGTCCCGCCCTTGCCGGTGACGACGTGGAGCCGCACGGGGGCCCCGCCGCGATCGCGTGCACTCACTCCTCGGAGTCTATGTAACGGCCGCCGGGCCGGTGATCGGGCACGGCGCCCGGCCGCGGCCCCGGCGCGGACCCGCCGCGCACGCCCGGTCGGCGCAACGCCCCGGGCGAGCGCCGGTGTTGACGGTGGCGGTCAGTAAAGTGACCGCTATGACGAAGTGGGAGTACGCGACCGTGCCGTTGCTGTCGCACGCGACGAAGCAGATTCTGGACAACTGGGGCGAGGACGGCTGGGAGCTGGTGTCGGTCATTCCCGGCCCCTCGGTCGACGGCGACCCCCGCAACCAGCAGATGGTCGCCTACATGAAGCGGGAGAAGGCGTGATGGCCACCCCCGAGGACCGCATCGCCGAACTCGGGCTGACCCTGCCCGAGGTCGTGGCGCCGGTGGCGGCCTACCGCCCCACCGTGCGCACCGGCGACCACGTCTACGTCTCGGGGCAGGTGCCCATGGTCGAGGGCAGCCCGGCCGGCACCGGCAAGGTCGGCGCCGAGGTCACCCCCGAGCGCGCCAAGGAGCTGGCGGCGGTGTGCGCGCTCAACGCCGTGGCCGCGCTCAAGGCCGAACTCGGTGAGCTGTCGCGGGTGCGGCGCGTGGTCAAGGTGGTCGGGTTCGTCGCCAGCGACCCCTCCTTCACCGGCCAGCCGCAGGTGGTCAACGGCGCCAGCGAACTGCTCGGCGAGATCTTCGGCGAGGCGGGTACACACGCACGCAGTGCCGTCGGCGTCGCCGTGCTCCCGCTGGACGTGCCGGTCGAAGTGGAGATGATCGTCGAGGCCGACTGACCCCGGCCGCGGCGGCGCTCGTTCACCAGACCCCCGGGGAGGGCGCTCATGACCAACACCGACTCCGCCGGCGGTGTGCCGGTCCGCCCGGCCGCCACTGTGATGCTGCTGCGCGAGCGCCCCGGCCTGGAGGTGTACCTGCTGCGGCGGGTGCGCTCCATGCCGTTCGCCCCGGGGGCCTACGTGTTCCCCGGCGGCGGGGTCGACGACCGCGACACCGACCGCGGCGTCCGCTGGGCCGGCCCCTCGCCCGCGGAGTGGGCTGAGGTCCTGGGCACCGCCGAACCCCTCGCGCGGGCGCTGGTGTGCGCGGCGGTCCGCGAGACCTTCGAGGAGTCCGGCGTGCTGCTGGCCGGCCCCGCGGAGTCCGGCCCGGTCGCCGACACCCGCGGCCCCGACTGGGAGGCCGACCGCGCCGCCCTGGTCGACCGCTCGCTGGCCTTCAGCGCGTTCCTGGAGCGCCGGGGGCTGGTGCTGCGCACCGACCTGCTGCGCGCGTGGTCGCGCTGGATCACCCCCGAGGGCGAGCCCCGCCGCTACGACACCCGCTTCTTCGCCGCCGCGCTGCCCGACGGCCAGCTCACCCGCGACGTCGGCGGCGAGGCCGACCGCGTGCTCTGGCTCGACCCGGCCGAGGCGGTGGCCGCCTGGCGGCGCCGCGAGATGGCCATGCTGCCGCCCACCGCCTTCTCCTGCGCCTCGCTGGCCGAGTGCGGGTCGCTGGCCGCCGTCATGGCGGCCCGGCGCGACCTCAGCCCCGTCCGGCCCGAGCTGCGCGAGGTCGACGGCCGCGTCCGCATCGTCGTCCCCGGCGCGCCCCCCGACGCGCCGTGACACCCCTTCCCGTCCCGCTGCCAACCCCCCGCCGGCGCCGATCGGCGAGAGAGACCGAGGTGCGATGAGGATCGACGGTTCTGGAACACTGCGCGCCAACTGCGTCCTGTGCCCCAACCCCGGCCCCATGACGCTCGACGGCACCAACACCTGGGTGCTGCGGGAGCCGGGGGCGCGCGGGGTGGTCGTGGTCGACCCCGGACCCCACGACGAACGCCACCTCGAACGCGTCGCCCGCACCGTGCAGGAGCAGGGCGCGCAGGTGGCGGTGGCGCTGCTGAGCCACCACCACGGCGACCACAGCGACGGCGCGCGCTACTTCACCGAGCTGACCGGGGCGCCGGTGCGCGCGGTCGACCCCGCGCTGCGCATCGAGGGCGATGGGCTGACCGACGGCGAGGTGGTCGAGGTCGACGGCCTGGAGCTGCGGGTGCTGGCCACCCCCGGGCACACCGCCGACTCCCTGTGCTTCCACCTGCCCGCCGACGACGTCGTGCTGACCGGCGACACCGTGCTGGGCACCGGCACCACCGTCATCGCCGACGAGGACGGCCTGTCGGCCTACATGGAGTCGCTGTACCGGCTGCGCGACCTGGTGGTGACCGCCGACGTGCGGGCGCTGCTGCCGGGACACGGCCCGATCTGCACCGAGCCGCTGGCCAAGCTGACCGAGTACATCGACCACCGCGAGGCGCGGCTGGCGCAGGTCACCGACGCCGTGAACGCGGGCGCCGCCACCCCCGAGGCGATCGTGGCGCGGGTCTACGCCGAAATCGACGACTCGGTGCGCCCGGCCGCCGCGGCGTCGGTGCGGGCGCAGTTGCGCTACCTGGCCAAGCGCGGCGACATCCCCGCCGAGCTGGGCCAGGACTGAGGCCGCCGCCCGGCGGCCGGCGGGGCGCCGGGCGCGGGCGGCCACCACCGGGGGCCGACACGACAAAGCCCGGCGCGCGGCCGGGCCCGGTCGTCTCGGCGCCGCGTGCGCCCCGCAGGGGTCAGCGGGCGCGGCGGCGCATGCGCTCGACGTCGAGCAGCACCACGGCCTTGGCCTCGATCCGCAGCCAGCCGCGCAGCGCGAACTCCGCCAGCGCCTTGTTCACGGTCTCGCGGGAGGCGCCGACCAGTTGGGCCAGCTCCTCCTGGGTGAGGTCGTGGTGCACGTGCAGGCCGTCCTCGCCCTCCTTGCCGAAGCGCTCGGCGAGGTCGAGGAGCTGCCCGGCCACGCGCCCGGGGACGTCGGTGAACACCAGGTCGCTCATGACGTCGTTGGTGCGCCGCAGCCGGCTGGCGAGCGCCTTCAGCAGTTGCAGGGAGACCTGCGGCTGCTGGGCGAGGAAGGGGCGCAGGTCGTCGTGGCCCAGCCCGGCGAGCACGGCGTCGGTGACGGCGACGGCGCTGGCGGTGCGCGGGCGGGGGTCGAACAGCGACAGCTCGCCGAACATCTCGCCCGGGCCCAGCACGCTCAGCAGGTTCTCGCGGCCGTCGACGGCGGCGCGGGTCAGCTTCATCTTCCCGCTGAGGATGACGTAGAGGCGGTCGCCCTCGTCGCCCTCGGAGAAGAGGGTCTGGCCGCGGCCCAGCCGGACCTCACTGACCGAGGCGCGCAGCGCAGCGGCGCCCTCCTCGTCCAGCGCCTCGAAGAGAGGGGCCTTGCGCAGCACCTCGTTGGTCTCGTCCACCACTTCCTCCTTGCACGCCTGCCCGCCAACAGTGTGACGTATATCGCACCCCGATGGGAAACGAAGCTGTTATCTCGGCTTGTCGTCGGGGTGACAAGCCGACCGCCACGGTCGGCGTCAGTACGTCGATCCTAGTTCCTTTGGCACAGGGGACCGTGTGCGGCCCGCCGATGTGTGGATATTGCCGACATCGACCGGGGGAGCCGCGGCCGCCGGACCGGCCGTTCCGGATCGATGCGCGGCGGCGGGTACGTAGTCTGTGGGGCGTGCCCGGTGATCCTGCCCAGTCAACCCCCACGCCCGCCGCGCGGCCGGCCCGGCGGCCGGCCCCGAGTCCGGTGCGGCGCGCCCGGCCCTCCGACGCCTCCGCCACTCCCACGGGTGAGTCGCGCCTCGCACTGGTGAGACGCGCCCGACGGATAAACCGGGAATTGGCCCGGTTGTATCCCGACGCCCACTGTGAGCTTGATTTCACCAACCCGCTGGAGCTGCTGGTCGCGACCATCCTGTCGGCCCAGTGCACCGACAAGCGCGTCAACATGGTCACCCCCGAGCTGTTCGCGCGCTACACCGCCGCGGCCGACTACGCCGCCGCCGACCGCGAGGAGCTGGAGGGGCTGATCCGCTCCACCGGGTTCTACCGCTCCAAGGCCAACAGCATCATCGGGCTGGGGCAGCGGCTGTGCGAGGAGCACGGCGGCGAGGTCCCCGGCGACCTCGACGCGCTGGTGCGGCTGCCCGGAGTGGGCCGCAAGACCGCCAACGTCGTGCTGGGCAACGCCTTCGGAGTGCCCGGGATCACCGTCGACACCCACTTCGGGCGCCTGGTGCGCCGCTTCGGGTGGACCGCCCACACCGACCCCGTCAAGGTCGAGCACGAGATCGGCGACCTGTTCCCGCCCAAGGACTGGACCCTGCTGTCGCACCGGCTGATCTGGCACGGCCGGCGGATCTGCCACGCGCGCCGCCCCGCCTGCGGCGCCTGCGCGCTGGCCCGCTGGTGCCCCGCGTTCGGCGAGGGGCCCACCGACGAGGAGACCGCCGCCGCGCTCGTCCGGAATGGGCCGTTCTCCTAGGCGGTTCGCTTGTTCGGAGGGCACCATGGCCGGGGAGGGACGGGGAGCACATGACCGATGGACACAGGGGTGAGGCCGGCGGCGCGCCCGGGGGGCGGCCGGGCGGACCGCGCATCACCACGCCCGAGTGGCTGGCGTCGCTGGCGCGGGCGGGCGGCCGCATGGCCGTGCCCGCCGCGATGCGCCCGCCCGAGACCGGCGGGCGCCGCTCGGCGGTGCTCATCCTCTTCGGCGAGGGCGAGCACGGCCCCGACGTGCTGCTGATCCAGCGCAACGACAACCTGCGCCGCCACGCCGGACAGCCGGCGTTCCCCGGCGGGTCCTTCGAGCCCGGCGACGAGAGCGCCGAGGCGTGCGCGGTGCGCGAGGCCGTCGAGGAGACCGGGGTCGACCCCGCCGGCATCGAACTGCTGGGCCGGCTGCCCGAGCTGTACATCCGCCACAGCGGGTTCCGCGTGGTTCCCGTCCTGGCGTGGTGGCGCGAGCCCTCCGCCGTCCACCCGGCCGACACCCACGAGGTCGCCGAGGTGGTGCGGGTGCCCGTCGCCGAACTCGCCGACCCCGCCAACCGGGTCCAGGTGCGCCACCCCAATGGCGGCCTCGGCCCGGCGTTCCAGGTGCGCGGCCTGCTCGTGTGGGGGTTCACCGCCGCGATCCTGCACCAGTTGCTCGTCCTGGGCGGGTGGGAGCGCCCGTGGCTGGACGGCGCCGCCGTCGAGCCGCTGCCGCTGCCCGGCGCGGGCGGCGCGCGGCGGCCCGGGGCGCGGGCGCCGGGCGGCCCGGGGAGCTGATGCGGACGTGAGGTGGTGATGGACGGCATCGTGCTGGACGCGGCGCTCGTCGTCCTGGTCGTGCTGTTCGCGGTGTCGGGGTACCGGCAGGGCTTCATCGTCGGCGTCATGAGCTTCGCCGGGTTCCTGGGCGGGGGGATCGCCGCCGCGCTCGGCGCGCCGCCCCTCATCCAGCGGCTCGTCACCGACCCCAGCCGCCAGGCCCTCCTGGCGGTCGCCGTGGTGTTCCTGTGCGCGGCCATGGGCCAGTTCTGCGCCTCCTACCTGGGCGCGGTGGTGCGCAACCGCGTCACCGGCGACTCCGCGCGGGTCCTGGACGCCATGGGCGGCGCGCTCGTCAGCGGCGCCTCGGTGCTGCTGGTGGCGTGGCTGGTGGGCAGCGCGGTGGCCAACTCCGCCATCCCCGTGCTCAACACCCAGGTGCAGGACTCCCGGGTGCTGAACGCGGTGGACCGCGCCATGCCCGAGGTCGCCCAGACCTGGTTCTCCACGTTCCGCCGCATCGTCGACCAGAGCGCGTTCCCGCAGGTCTTCAGCGGACTGGGCTCGGGCGAGCCGGCCGAGGTGCGCCCGCCCGACCCCTCGGTGCTCAACACCGCCGGGCTGCGCGAG
Organism: Streptomonospora mangrovi; assembly: GCF_027604915.1. Taxonomy (GTDB): domain Bacteria; phylum Actinomycetota; class Actinomycetes; order Streptosporangiales; family Streptosporangiaceae; genus Streptomonospora; species Streptomonospora mangrovi. The sequence continues at coordinate 29,976 of NZ_JAJAQC010000037.1, read as the reverse complement.
GCCAGCCAGAGTGTGGTGAAGGTGCTGGGCACCGCGCCCTCCTGCCAGCGGCGCGTCGAGGGCACCGGGTTCGTCTACGAGAACGGCCGGGTCATGACCAACGCCCACGTCGTCGCCGGCGTCACCCAGGACCTGCGCGTGGTGACCCGCTCGGGCCAGCAGGTGCCGGCCGAGGTGGTGCTCTACGACCCTCAGCAGGACATCGCCGTGCTGGAGGTGGAGGGGCTCGACCTCGACCCGCTGGAGTTCGAGACGGAGGCCGACAAGGGCGACAGCGCGGTGGTGGCGGGCTTCCCCCGCAACAACGGGTTCACGGCGGTGCCGGCGCGCATCCGCGCCGAGCAGACCGCGCAGGGGCCCGACTTCTACCACTCCCAGCAGGTCAGCCGGGAGATCTACCAGATCCGCGCCCAGGTGCGGCCGGGCAACTCCGGCGGGCCGCTGATCTCACCGCAGGGCACGGTCTACGGCGTGGTGTTCGCCGCCGCCACCAACGAGGACGAGACCGGCTACGTGCTCACCGCGCACGAGGTCGCCGAGAACGCCCGCCGGGGGGCCGAGGCCACCGAGCCGGTGTCCACCCAGGAGTGCGACTAGCGGGTCGCGACCGGGGCGCGGCCGTCGTCGGAGCGCAGGGCGCCGCAACGCCGCGGCGGCCGGGCCGGGGCGGCGGGTGCCGCGCCCGGCCCGACCGCCGAGGAGAAGAGGTGATCCGCGCCCGCGCGGGCGGGCGCGGATCACCCGACGAGTTCGGAGTCCGCCTCCGGGTCCGTGCGCTCCAGAGGCCAGCTCATCCGGACGACGGTGCCGTCCTCGTGGGGCTCGATGCTGACCTCGTCGGCCAGGCCGAGGATGACCGCGAGCCCGACGTCGGGCGACAGCCCCGAGATCCCGCCGGGCGGGGTGGGTTCGTCGCCAAGCCGGACGTCGCCGTGGACGACCGGGTCGCCGAGGTCGGGCGCGGGCTCCTTGGCCGGGGCGCGGTCGAGGACCACGACCTCGAACCGGTGGCCGCGGTGGCCGTTGTGCGGTGCGCGCGTGGGACCCGCCGGAGCCGCGGCGGCGCCGCGCGGCCCCCCGCCGTCGATCAGGTCGAGCTGGATCGGCTGGCTGGGGCAGTGCAGGCGGTGCGCCTCGACCGCGCGGGAGCACGCCTCGCCGACGGCGAGGCGGATCTCGTCGAGGGCGGATTCCGCGATGCCCGCCCGCCGCGCCACGGCCGTGGCCATGAGGCGGGCGGTCCGGACGTGGGCGGGCAGCGCGCTGATCGTGAGCTGGACGAGTGCCATGGTTTCGCTCGGACGAAACTACTTCGACTTGCGTTTGTCGATGGCGTCCTGCACCGATTCGTAGATGCCGAAGACCTTGGTCAGCCCGGTGATCCGGAAGATCTTCAGGATGCGCTCCTGGGTGCAGACCAGGTCGAGGGTGCCGTCGTGCGCGCGCACCCGCTTCAGGCCGCCCACCAGCACGCCGAGGCCCGTGGAGTCGAGGAACTCGACCTTCTCCATGTTCACGACCAGGTGGAAGTTGCCCTTGTTGACCAGGTCGATCAGGAGCTCACGCAGCCGGGGCGCGGTATAGACGTCGATCTCACCCTCGACGACGACGATCTCGGTGTCGTCCTGTGTGTGGTGATCAAGCTTCAAGTCCACTAGTCCTCCAGCGCCGAACCGCGAATGGCCGCGGGTGATCTCTGCCGGGCGTTACCCCACAGTGCGGCATTCAACCACGCTCGGCCTTCGTCTCTGCCTGTTATGCACAACAAAACCACGACAGCGCGGGTCTCTTCCCCCGGATGCCACACTGAAACAGGGGTCGATCGGTGCCATCCCATGAGCTGCCTGTCGAGGAGGGGTGTCGGGGTGTATGGAGCTGAGCCCCGTGCACAGGGGGGCGAGTCCCACTGGGAGTCCACACTCCGACGCTTGTGGCGTGACCATACCCGGAACTCCCAGGTGACACATGTTGAGCACCTGCCGGGTGGCGGCGGAGTAAGTGAAGACTGGCCAGTATGGACACCGCCCTCCGTACGGGAGCGGCTGGCTGAGCAGGGGATCACGGCACCGTGGTCCCACCAGGTCGCCGCCGCGGACCTCGCGCGCTCCGGTAGCAATGTGATCATAGCCACGGGCACCGCCTCGGGGAAATCGCTGGCATACCTGCTGCCCTGCGCCGAAGCCGTCGACCAGGGCGGCACGGTGCTGTACCTGTCGCCGGCCAAGGCCCTGGCCGCCGACCAGTTGCGGTCGCTTACCGGACTCCGCCTGCCTGGCCTGCGCGCCGCCACCTACGACGGCGACACCCCGCAGGCCGAACGCGCCTGGGTGCGGGCCAACGCCAACTACGTGCTCACCAACCCCGACATGCTGCACCACGGCATGCTGGGGCGGCACGCGGCGTGGTCGGGCTTCCTGCGCCGGCTGCGCTACGTCGTGGTGGACGAGGCGCACCGCTACCGCGGCGTGTTCGGCTCCCACGTCGCCCAGATCCTGCGCCGGCTGCGCCGGGTGTGCGCCCGCTACCGGCGCGACCCCGTGTTCGTCCTGGCCTCGGCCACCACCGGCACCCCCGCCGAAAGCGCGTCCCGGCTGATCGGCGCGCCCGTCGCGGCCGTCACCGACGACGCCTCGCCCCGGCCCGCGCTCAGCTTCGCGCTGGTCGAACCCGAGCTGACCGACGACACCGGCGAACACGGCGCCCCGGTGCGCCGCACGGCCACCGCCGAGGCCGCGGCGGTACTGGCCGACCTCGTCGGCGAGGGCGTGCGCACCCTGGCGTTCGTCCGCTCCCGCCAGACCTCCGAGGTCGTCGCCCTGACGGCCCAGCGCATCCTGCGCGAACGCGAGTCCCGCGCCCGCTCGGCGCCGCCGCCGGACGACCCCTGGCTCCTGCCGGAGCCGGGGGCGGCACCGGCCGCAGGACAGGCGCGGGCGGCGGCCGGCGAGGAGGACGCGGGTGTGGACACCCCGGACCCGGCCGCCGGGGACACGTCCGCCGACCCCGCCGGCGCCCCGGGTGCCGGGGCGGCCGGGCGCCGGCGCCACCTGGCCGAACGCGTGGCCGCCTACCGCGCCGGCTACCTCGCCGCCGACCGGCGCGGCCTGGAGGAGTCCCTGCGCACCGGCGACCTGCTGGGGCTGGCCACCACCAACGCGCTCGAACTCGGGGTCGACATCACCGGGCTGGACGCCGTGCTGATCACCGGCTGGCCGGGCACGCTCGCCTCGCTGTGGCAGCAGGCCGGCCGGGCCGGGCGCACCGGGGGCGACGCGCTGGCGGTCTTCATCGCCCGCGACGACCCCCTCGACACCTACCTGGCGCACCACCCCGAGGCCGTGTTCGGCCGCCCGGTCGAGGCCGCCGTCATCGACCCCGGCAACCCCTACGTGCTGGGACCGCACCTGTGCGCGGCGGCGGCCGAGATCCCCCTCACCGAGGACGACCTCCCGCTGTTCGGGCCGGGCGCCGAACGCGTGCTGGCCGACCTGGTCGACCGCGGCCTGCTGCGGCGGCGCCCGCGCGGCTGGTTCTGGACCCGCCGCGACCGCCCGACCGCCCTGGCCGACCTCCGCGGCGCGGGCGGCCCGCCCGTGCAGATCGTGGAGTCGGCCAGCGGGCAACTGCTGGGCACCGTCGACGAGGCCGCCGCCCACGGCACCGTCCACGAGGGCGCCGTCTACCTGCACCAGGGGCTGACCTACGTCGTCGAGGAGCTGGACCTGGACGGCGGCGTGGCACTGGTGCGCGGCGCGGCGCCCGACTACAGCACCTGGGCGCGCGACACCACCGAGATCGAGGTGCTGGCCACCGAGCGCCACGAGGCGTGGGGGCCCGACGCCGCCGTGCACTTCGGCGAGGTCGAGGTCACCCGGCAGGTGGTGTCCTACCTCAAGCGCGACGTCCGCACCGGGGCCGTGCTGGGCGAGCAGGCGCTGGACCTCCCCGAGCGGCGGCTGAACTCCCGCGCGGTGTGGTGGACCCTGTCGCCGGAGGCGACCGACCGCCTGCGCAAGGCCGACGTCGAGGTGCGCGGCGCGGCCCACGCCGCCGAGCACGCGGCCATCGGCCTGCTGCCGCTGTTCGCCACCTGCGACCGCTGGGACATCGGCGGCGTCTCCACGGCGCTGCACGCCGACACCGGCTGCCTCACGGTGTTCGTCTACGACGGCCACGAGGGCGGCGCGGGCTTCGCCGAACGCGGCTACGCGGCGGCCCGCGCCTGGCTCACCGCCACCCGCCAGGCCATCGCCGACTGCGAGTGCGCCGACGGCTGCCCCTCCTGCATCCAGTCCCCCAAGTGCGGCAGCGGCAACGACCCCCTGAGCAAGGCGGGCGCCCTGCGGCTGATCGACGCCCTGCTGGCGGGCGAGGTGTAGGGGGCCGGCACAGGACGGCCACGGCCGGGCGCGGGTCCACCCCCAGCGGCGAAAACCGGTGGAGCCCAGAACGCGGCGCGGCGGATAATCGGCGGGTATGACGATGCGGAACTGGCCCTTTTCCGACCTCGTGCTGCGCACTCCCCGGCTGGAACTGCGGCTGCCCGACCTCGCCGAACTCGACGCGCTGGGCGATCTCGCCGCCGAAGGCGTCCACGACCCCGCCTTCATGCCGTTCGCCGTCCCCTGGACCGACGCCCCGCCCGCCGAGCGGGCGCGCGCGGTGGTGCAGTACCACTGGAAGACGCTGAGCGAGCTGCGCGCCGACGACTGGCGGCTGCCCTTCGCCGTGTTCACCGACGACGGCCCCGTGGGCGTCCAGGAACTCGCCGCCACCGACTTCGCCGTCGCCCGCACGGTCCACACGGGTTCGTGGCTGGGCCTGCGCCACCAGGGGCGGGGCATCGGCACCGAGATGCGGCGGGCCGTGCTGCACCTGGCGTTCGAGGAGCTGGGCGCCCTGGCCGCGCTGTCGGCCGTGATGGGCGGCAACACGCGCTCGCTGGGGGTCTCGCGTCGGCTGGGCTACCGCGACAACGGGATCACCTGGATCTCCCTGCGCGGTCAGCGGTGCGCCGATATCCGGCTGCTGCTGGAGCGCGCCGACTGGCGCGCCGACCCCGCCCACCCGGTCGAGGTCACCGGCCTTGAGCGCTGCCGCCCCCTTTTGGGCTGCGAAACGCCTACCCCTCCCTGATGGCGAATTCCCGCCGGTGTCTGTACGGTGCCAGGATCCACCGCGCCGGAAGGGAGCGACGTGAGCGGCGATCAGGAAGACGGTCTGCGCTCGGAGGTCGCCACGGGCATGCGTCGGGCACTGGACAGCGTGTCCGCCGAGGACCTGGCCCGCGACCCCCAGGGGGCACTGCGGATGGCGTCGATGGCCGCGCGGCTGGCCTACGAGATGCTGCGCCACGAGCACCTGAGGACGGCGGCCGACCACGTCCGGGTGCGCTGGGGAGTGGGCGACGTCGAGAAGCGGGGCGTCGACGGCGCCGAGGTGTGCCGCCGTACGCACCTCCTCAGCGAGCGGTTGGCACAGGCGCACACACCGGCCGAGGTCGCCGTCGCGGCCGTCCGCTTCGCCCGCGCGCTGCTGCCGGACGATCCCGAGGTCGTCCGGGCCGAGGAGACCGCCTCGGCGCTCCTGCGCTTCGCGACCGCGCTGCCGCGGGCGGAGGACCCGCTGAAGGCGGCCGCCGCCGACGCGGGCGCCCTGGCGGTGCTGCACCCGGGAAGCGCCGACCTGGAATGGGCGCAACGGTTCATCCGCGAGGTGGCCGACACCGAGGCCGCGCGCGTGCGGGGGCTGTACACCCTGCCCACGCGCGACTCCCTCCCCGCCGACCCCGCCGCCCGGGAGTACGAGGTGAACCGGCTGCTGGCGCGGCGGCTGCGCCGGGAGTCGGAGTTCCGCCGGGACGTCCGGGCGGCCCTGCGGGACCTGGTCGCGGCCCGGCGCGGCCGAGGCACCGCGAGCGCCGAGGGGGCCGAGGCCGCGTCCGCCCGCCTGTCGCGCCTCCTCCACCGAGCGGCCGACGCCGCCGCGCCCGGCCACCGGCAACTGCACGCCCCCTCCCTGGGCCCGGGGAACCTCACCCGCGCCGCCAACACGCCGCGCGCGGCGCGCCACACCCTGCCCCTGCCCCGCCGCCGCCACGGCCGGGGGCCGACCTAGACCGGCACGGCGCCTGCGGCGAGACAGTGGCGGGAGCGGGGGCTGCGGGCCGCGTCAGTCGCGGCGGACCAGGGCGCGGACGCTGACGGCGAACCCGGCCGCGCACCAGGCCACCAGCACGGCGAGGTGCGTCCAGGCCGCGCCGTGGGAGTCCGCCAGCAGCCCCGCGCGCAGCAGGTCGCCGGCGGGCCGGAACGGCAGCACGTCGTGGACGGCCTGGAACCATCCGGGCAGCCGGCTCTCCGGGAAGGTGACCGGCGAGAACAGCATCACGAAGAACACCAGCACCTGCGCGGTGAGCTGGGCCGGCAGCGGCGGCAGGAGCACGGCGACGGCGTAGCCCACGACGGTGGCCATCACCGTGGTCAGCACCGCGGCGGCCACCAGCAGCGGCCAGTCGAAGGAGTACTCCAGGCCGTAGCGCAGCCGCGCCACGGCCAGGGCGACGGGGATCCCGGGCAGGGCGACGACCAGCCACACCGTCAGGTCGGCCAGCAGGAGCAGCGGGCGCGGCACCGGCAGCGCGCGCTGGTAGGCGAACGTGCCGCCGGCGCGCGACTGCGCCACGCCCTGGGGGACCAGGACGAGGCCGACGACCATCAGCAGCACCGTGGGCGCGCCCGTGGACAGGAACCGGGCGGCGCCGGTGTCGACGCCGGGGATGAGCAGCCCGAACCCGATGATGATCCCGGCGGCGAGCAGCGCCTGGACGATGACGACCAGCGGCAGCGCCGCGCCGATCTGGGCCGCCGTCCAGCGCAGCAGGGTGGCGTAGGCGGTCCACAGGCCGGTGCGCGGCGGGACCGCGCGCGGTGGGCGGGCCGCCGGGGCGGCGGTGGCGGTCGGTTCAGGCATCGGCGGTCTCCTTCGGGGCGGTGGCGGCGAGGTAGGCGTCCTCGAGGGTGGTGGGGGCCAGCGCGTAGCCCTCGATGCGCCGTTCGGCGCGCAGCGCGGTGGCCCAGGCGACGGCGGCCTCGGCGTCGGCCGCGCCGAGGGTCAGCAGCACCCGCCGACCGGACCGCACGCGGCGGGCGATGGGACCGGCGCCTGGGCGGGGGGAGCGGAGGGGTCGGCGCCGCCGGGGCTCAGCGACAACTCCAGCCGCAGGCCGCCGTCGCCGGTGCCGTCGCCTGGGCCGTCGCCCACCCCGGTGCCGCGCAGGCGGCCGGGCGACCCGGCGGCGACGACCCGGCCCCGGTCGAGCACCACCAGTTCGTCCACCACGCGCTCGGCCTCCACGACGTTGTGGGTGACCAGCAGCACCCCCGCACCGGCGTCGCCCAGCCGGCGCACCGCGTCCCACAGGCGGCGCCGCCGGGCCGCGTCGACGTCGTTGGTCGGCTCGTCGAGGACGACGAGCGGCACCGGCGCCACGGCGGCCATGGCGAACGCGGTCAGACGGCGCACACCGCCCGACAGGCCGCCGCCGGGGGTGGCCCGCCGGTCCAGCCACTCGCCGATGTCCAGTTCGTCGGCCAGGGCGCGCGCGGCGGCCCGCGCGTCGGCCCGGGACATGCCGCGCAGCCGGCCGGCGATCTCGATGGCGGCGCGGGGGGTCAGGCCGTCCAGCGGCGCCTGGGCCTGGGCCTGGAGCGCGACGCGGCGGCGCGCGCCGGCCGGGTCCGCGACCGCGTCGGCGCCGGCCACGCGGATCGACCCCGCGTCGGGGCGCAGCAGCCCCACGATCTGGGAGACCAGCGTGGTCTTGCCCGCGCCGTTGTGGCCCAGCAGGCCGACCACGTCGCCCGCCCGCACGCGCAGGCTGACCTGGTCGTTCGCGACGACCGGGCCGAACCGCCTCGTGAGGTTCTCGACTTCGAGCACGGCATCGTCCATGGCGACCCTTCCGAATGGGGATTCCACCGGTATTGAGATACCGACGGTATGACAATCCGATAGGTATCGCGATACCGCCGGTACGTCAACTAGGATGCGCTGCATGGACCACCTCCACGCCACCCCCGCGCCCCGGGTACGGCGCACCCGCGCCGAGCAGAAGCGGGAGACCCGCGACGCGCTGACCGTGGCGGCGCTGGTGGCGTTCACCCGCGACGGCTACCACGGCGCGAGCCTGGAGCAGATCGCCACCGAGGCCGGGTTCTCCAAGGGCGCGGTCTACTCCAACTTCGGCGGCAAGGCCGAACTGTTCCTGGCGGTGATGGACCACACCCTGACGACCCTGCGCGGCGCCGACTGGGATCCGCTCGCAGGTCAGGAGGGCGAGGGCGGCGGCGCCGAGGGGGCGGATCCCGACCCCGGGCGCGGCGAGGACGACGCCGAGGAGATGATGCGCGGGTTCGGGCTCGCCACGCTGGAGTTCGTCGCGAGCGCCGCCCGCGACGACACCCTGCGCCGCGCGCTCGCCGAACGGGTGCGGGTGCTGCTCGACGCCTACGGGCGCGTCGCGGCCCGGAGCCGCCCGGCCGACGACGACCTCCCGGTCGAGGACGTCGCACGCCTCATGGCGGCGCTCGACCAAGGCGTGTCGGTGCTCGTCCTCAGCGGAGTCGCCGAGGTCGACGGCGCCCTGCTGCGCACCGGCCTGCGCCGCCTCCTGTCCCCGTCGGCCACCGCCGAACCTCCGCCCCCCAAGCGCGGGCCCCACACGCCCCCGCTACCGGACACCGAACGCGTGCACCGCCTCCTCCCCACCCCCATCGACCCCTGATCCCGTACCGCCGGGCACCTCCAGCCACCGGATCAGGACGCGCGGGTCACCGAGCCGACCGGTTCCGGAGGATGCCGTGGGCACGTGGGAACGGCCGCCCGCGACCGGCGGGCGCTGTCGCCGGGTTGCCCGCGTCTCGTCGGGCCGCGTGCTGCGGTGTCTCCCGGATTACCGGAAAGGTCGCGGGGGCGGCCTCATCGGGAGGTGCGCTCTGCCCGGAACGCTGACGAAGGCGGAACGGGCGTGCGGGGCGGGTCGGCCCCGGTTATCCACAGCCGGTGGATTCGACTTTCCCGGTGGTGGTGCGGACGGCCACGGTGGAGTGAGAGTCCACCACGCCAGGGAGGCCCGCATGGACGTTTCCGCGCCCGCGCGTCCGCTGTTCGTCACCGACCACCCCGAACTCCTCGACGACCTCCTGCGGCTGGCCGCCGCAGCGGGGGTCGAGGCCACCGTCGCCCACCACCCCGCGCACGCCGCCGGGGAGTGGGCGCGGGCGCCGGCCGTGGTGGTCGGCGCCGACCTGCTGCGCGCCGCCTGCGAACTCGGCCTGCGCCCGCGCCCCCACGTGGTGGTCGCCGCGCTCGGCGGCGCCGACACCGCCGTGTGGGAGGCCGCCCTGCGGCTGGGCGCCGAATCCGTCCTGCGCCTGCCCGAGGACGAACCCCGCCTCTCCGGCGTGCTCGCCGACTCCGCGCACACCCGCCCCGGTCGCGGCCGCGTCGTCTCCGTCGTCGGCGGGCGCGGCGGAGCCGGGGCCAGCGTTCTCGCCATCGCGCTCGCCCTGGCCGGTCGGCGGGCGCACCTCGACTCCGCGCTGATCGACACCGACCCGCTCGGCTGCGGCCTCGACCTCCTCCTCGGCGCCGAACACGCCGAGGGCGCCCGCTGGGGCGACCTCGTCAAGCGCGAGGGGCGGCTGAACTGGTCGGCCCTGCGCGCCGCGCTGCCCCGCGTCCACGGGCTCACCCTCCTCACCTGGGAGCGCGGACCCGCCGCACCCGTGCCCCCGGCGGCCGTGCGGGCGGTCGTCGCCTGCGCCGCCCGAGGCGCCGACCTCGTGGTCGCCGACCTCCCGCGCGGCCTGGGCGCCGCCGCCGAGGACGTCCTGCGCCGCACCACCCTCGCCCTGCTCGTCGTCACCGCCGACCTGCCCGGGGTCATCGCCGCCAACCGGCTGGTGCCGCGCCTGCGCGCCACCACCGCCAACACCCGGGTCCTCATCGGCGGCGGCGCCTCCGACCTCTCCGCCGCCGACATCACCGACGCGCTCACCCTGCCGCTCGCCGGGCGCGTCCCGCCCGACCGCGACCTCGCCCGCGCCCTGCGCCTCGGCCTGCCCCCGGGCGAGCGCCGCTCCTCGCCCCTGGCCGCCTTCGCCGACCGCGTCGTCGCCGACCTCCTGCACGGCACCACGGCACAGGCCCCGGCGTCGGCCCCGGCATCCCGACCTCTCACCCAGGAGACGCAGTGACCACCCCCCGATCCCCGTGGCCCCCCACGCCCCCGCTCACCGTCCCGGTGCGCGGCCGCCGGCGGCCACCGCACCGCGCGGGCCCGCCGCCCGATCACCCCGGCTCCGGCAGCCCACCCGGCCCTGTTGCCGGCCCTGCCCCCGGCACCCACCGCTCCGCGCCCCCCGCGCCGGCACTCGCCGCCCCGACACCGGCCGCCGAGCCGGTGCCCCCGCCCGACCTGGTGGCGGCCGTGCGCACCCGCCTGGCGCGCGACGGCCGCGACCCCACCCCGGCCCAGGTGGCGGCGGCTGTGCGCGCCGAAGGCCGCACCCTCGGCGACGCCGAGGTGCTGTCGGTCGTCCGCGTGCTGCGCGCCGACCTCGCCGGAGCCGGACCGCTCGATCCGCTGCTCGGCGACCCCGCCATCACCGACATCCTCGTCAACGGCCCCGACGACGTCTGGATCGACGACGGCGCCGGGCTGCGACCCGCGCCCGCCGTCCGCTTCCCCGACGCCGACTCCGTCACCCGCCTGGCCCAGCGGCTGGCCGCCCAGGCGGGCCGCCGACTCGACACGGCGGCACCCTGGGTCGACGCCCGGCTGCCCGGCGGGGCGCGGCTGCACGCCGTGCTGCCGCCGATCGCGCCCGAGGGCGCGTGCCTGTCCCTGCGCCTTCCGCGCCGCACGGCGTTCAGCCTCGGCGAACTCACGGCCTCGGGCACCGTCCCCGATTCCGGCGCGCGCCTGCTGCGCGCGGTCGTCACCGCCCGCGCCGCCTTCCTGGTCTCCGGCGGTACCGGCACCGGTAAGACCACGCTGCTGTCGAGCCTGCTGTCGCTGGCGCCGCACCACGAGCGCCTGGTCCTGGTCGAGGACTCCGCCGAACTCCGCCCCGAGCACCCGCACGTGGTCCGCCTCCAGGCGCGCCCGCCCAACATCGAGGGGACCGGCGAGGTCGGCATCCACGACCTCGTCCGCCAAGCCCTGCGCATGCGGCCCGACCGACTCGTGGTCGGCGAGGTCCGGGGCCCCGAGGTCGTCACCCTGCTGGCCGCCTTGAACACCGGCCACGACGGCGGCTGCGGCACCCTGCACGCCAACGCCGCCGCCGACGTCCCCGCCCGCGTCGAGGCGCTGGCCTGCGCCGCCGGGCTCAGCCGCGAGGCCGTGCACAGCCAGTTGGCGGCCACCCGCGCGCTGGTCGTCCACCTCGTGCGCACCCCGGAGGGCGCCCGCCGCGTCGCCGAGGTCCGCGTCCTCGCGCGGGACCCCACCGGCCTGGTCCACGCCCGCCCCGCCGTCAGCTTCGGCCCACTCGGCGAACTCCGCGAACACGAGGCCCTGCCCGCCCTCACCGCCCGAGTCGGCGCCCAGTGGCGCCCCCAGACCCAATGACCGGGCCTCGATGTCGGGCGGACGAGCCTGGAGGCGTCGGGTGACGGGTGTGCGGTCGCCGGTGGGACGCGCCCCGCCGCGTGGTCGAGGCGTCGACCGGCACATGGCGGCGCATGGCCAACGGGAGCGCAGGGGGAGAACCGATGTTCGAGGGCGGGGGCGCGGTGCTCCACGCGGTGGGCGGGGCGGGCGGCTGGCTGCTCGGCCTCGGTGCGGCGCTGGGAGTGCTGGTCGCCCTGGTGCCGGGCACCGGCGCGGTGCGGGTCCGGGCGCTGCTCGCGGAGCGGAAAGGGAGTCCATCTCCAGGTCCGTCTCCAGGACCGGATCGCCCGCGCCGCGCCGTGGTGGCGGTCGTCGCGTGGGTCAGGGCCATGGTCGATGACCGGCTCGGGCGTGCCGCCGCTGCGCGGCGGCGCGCGGTGGTCGAGCTGTGCCGGGTGCTCGCCGCCGAACTGCGCGCCGGACGTGACCCCGGTGCCGCCGTCGAGTCCGCCGTGGCCGAACTCGACCCGGGTGTGCGTGCGGACTTCGCACCGCTCGGTGCCGCCGCCCGCACCGGCCACGACCTCGCCGCACCGCTGCGGGGACTGGCCACCCTGCGCGGCGCGGGCGGGCTGGTTCACCTCGCGGCCTGCTGTCGGGTGGCCGCCGCGACCGGCGCCGGGCTCGCCGACGTGGTCGACCGCCTGGCCGACGCCCTCGCCGACGAGGACGCCCGCCGCCGCGAGACCAGCGCCCAGCTCGCCGGGCCGCGCGCCACCGCCCTCATGCTCAGTGTGCTGCCCGTCCTCGGCCTGGCCATGGCCGGTGCGCTGGGCGGCTCGCCCCTGGCCTTCCTGTTCGCCACCCCCGCCGGGCTGGCCTGCCTGGGCGCCGGTCTGCTGCTGGACGCCGCCGGACTGCTGTGGACCCGCCGCCTGGTGCGGGGCGTCCTGGCCACCACCTACGGAACGGAGTGAGCGCCGTGACCTGGGTCGAGACGGCCGTGGTGGTCCTGGGCACGGCCTCGGCTGCGCTGCTCACGGGGTCGTCGCGGCCCTGGGCGCGGCGCCGGCTGAGGACCCTTCTACCGCCGATGCCGGTGCCGCGTCGGCGCGGTCGCCCCCGGCTGCGGCGGGCGGTGCTGCTGTGGGGCGTGCCGTGCGTGCCCGCGCTGACGCTGCTCGCGCTGGTCGGCCCCCTCGGCGCGCTGCTGGTGGGGGTGCCCGCCGGGGTGGCGCTGCGGTGGCGGCTGGCACGCGGCGACGGCGCAGTGGCCCCTTCGGTCGCGGGGCTGCCGATCGCGGTCGACCTGCTGGTGGCCGGGCTGCGGGCGGGCGGTGCCATGGCCGACGTGCTCGCGGCCGTGTCCGACGCCATCGGCGGCGGCCCGGTGGGACGCGCGTTCGGGCAGGCTGCCGAACAGGTGCGGCTGGGTGCGGACCCGGGGGCGGCGTGGTGCGGCGCAGCCGATGGGGTCGGGCACCCGCCGGAGTTCGGGGCGGTGGGCCGGGCCCTCGCACGGGCGGCCCGCACCGGGGCGCCGGTGGCCGACATCCTGGAGCGCCAGGCGGCCGAGATCCGGGATTCCGTGCGCAGCCGGGCGCTGGCACGCGCCCAGCGCCTCGGCGTGCTGGCGGTGGCACCGCTGGGACTGTGCTTCCTGCCCGCCTTCGTGCTGATCGGCGTGGTGCCCCTGGCCGCCGGCCTGCTGACCGGCATAGGCACGCCGTGACCCTGGCCGGACCGCGTCGATCCCCGCCGCCCTGCGGCGAGGACAAGGGCTTAGTTGCGGGCACCACCCGGCGGCAGGGCGCTTGGTCGACGCTTGAGGCGGCGGTGAGCACCACGGCGCGGGCGCGAGGGTGCCGGACCACCGTGATCCTGGGGGGTGCGGAGCGCTGTCCTTGCGACGGCTGGGGATAGGGGCAGGGCACGGCCTCGTGCGATGTCCGGCGGCGAGGCGGTTGACCTGGGTTGACCTGGTTCGCCGGGATGGTGACAAGCGCGGTGGCGGCCACTGCACGGCTCGGGGGCGCGAATGCCAGGGCGGGTTTTGTGGAACGGCTGCGGCAGCGGCGGCGCGCTGATAAGCGTTGCAGCGTGGTTCGACGTCACGAGATCACCGACACCGCCTGGGAGCAGATCGCGCCGCTGCTGCCCGCCAATCGCGGACGCGGCGGCCGCTGGGCCGACCATCGCACCATGCTCAACGGGATGCTCTACAAAATCGTCACCGGATGCCCCTGGCGCGAGCTTCCCCAACGCTACGGCCCCTGGCAGAGCATCTACGGCCGCTACCGCCGCTGGGCCGCTGACGGCACATTCGACGTGATCTGGCCCCACGTCCAAAGGGGCGACGACGCTGTAAGCCGCATCCGCTGGCAGGCCGGCCTCGGCCCCACCGCCGCGCCCGCCCAGGCCCACACCTTCGGTGCCCGAAGGAAGGAACCCCTGCCCAGCCAATCGCCGCACACGCCTTCGGACACCTCCGAGGCGAGTTGACCACCAGGATCCGCGTGGCCGCCGACGAGCGCGCGCCCTGCCTCCGGTCCTTCCACACCGGCGGCCTGAGATGCGGGTTCGGGGGCGGGGCCTCATACGTCCGGGCTGTGGCGCCGGCTTGCGGCGGGAGTAGTCACTGGGTGGCGGGGAGGGGGTGGGCGCCGGCTGGTCCGGCGCGGGAGTGGGCGGTGACGGTGCCCCGCACCAGGCGTGCCGGGGTTCGCACGGTGACCCGCAGGCTGAGGTCGTCGGCGAGGTCGCAGTCGGTGAGCGTCGCGCCGTTGGCTTCGGCGGTCGAGCGCGCCGCCGCGCAGGCGGATGCGGCGCCCAGGGCGGCGCGCTCGGCTCCGGCGAGCGCGGCGAGGTCGGCCGCCGAGGCGGCGCGGTGGTGGTCGGCCCGTACCCCGGCCACGAGGACGACCGCGAGCGCTGTGAACCACACCAGAACGCACAGGTTCAGCACCCAGACGGAGCCGGACCCGCGTTCACGCGCGCGTTCACCCGGGCGCCCGGCGGCGCGGACGCGTCGGTGCGGTGGCGGTGCGGTGGAGGCCGAGGGCACGGGCCGTCTCCTTTCTGCACCTTTGGAGCTGGTTCCGGGGGCGGGCGGAGCGTGCGCTGGTCAGGGCGTGCGGGCGGGGAGGGCCGGGTCGGCTTCCAAAGGTGTGGCGGCGCGGGCCTCGACCGGGACCGCGGCGTCGGGCCACGGCCCCAGCGGGACGCGTGCGGCGACGCTGACGTGCGCGAACCCGGAGCCGTCGGTGAGGGTGATGTCGGCGGAGCCGGGTGCGGACTCGGCGGCCAGGGCGTGGGCGACGTCGGCGGGTTCCCCACGGGCGAGCGCCCGCGCGCCGACGCGGGCGGCGTCGACGCAGGCGATGTAGGCTCCGGCGGCGTGGACGGCCGCGACGGCCAAGCCCAGCACCAGCACCAGGCTCGGCAGGGCGACCGCGACCTCCGCCGTGACCGTGCCCCGGTCAGCCGCCGGAGCGCAGGGCATCGGTGACCATCGCCAGCAGGGTGTCGCGGACCTCGGAGCTGGTCAGGATGGCGAACAGCACCGCCGCGAACGCGCACGCCGTGACCGTGCCCAATGCGTACTCCGCTGTCGACATGCCCCGATCGCGGTAGCCGGTGGGCGGGAGTCCGGTGAACGGGCGGCGGAGCCCTCCGGGGCAGGTCCACGGCGCCCTTCCCGTGGGCCGCGGAGTGCCCGTTGCAGCGCGCGGGATCGGCGGCCACTGGCCGCGCTGCCACGGCGGGGACCACCACCACCGCGCCTTGGTGGGGGCGGGCGGGGCCATGCGCCGGGAGAACGGGCAAGGGGACAGGGACGGGAGCAGGGACAGGGACATGGCTGCCTCCAGGTGTCCGGATCGGCGCGCGGCCACAGCGACCTCGCGTCCTGGATCCAGCGTGGTGGCGGCGGAGCCAGTGAGGAAAATGCAATCCCCAGGCTGTGGATAACTTTCTCGGCCTGGGGCGGACGCTTCGGGGAGAACGGCGCGACGTGGCCGACGGCGTGCCCGAACGCGCATTTTGCGCGGAAATGCGGGGGAGAAGGCGAGGGCGGTGGGTGCCGCGAGCAGTTCCCGGCTTCGGGTATCGCCCCCGGTTCCCGGGGTTCGGGCGTCAATGCGTTACTCGCGTCCCGGCTCGCCGCCCTTCGGGTCCCCGGCCGGTGCCGCTGACTGCGCCGGCGGCGGCCGTGCGCCCGTTGGCTCGCGGACTTCCCGCGCCTAACCGGACATCTGGAAACAGCGACGGCCCCCGCCGGGGGGAGAGCGGGGGCCGTCGGGCGGTCCGGGTCTGGGGGGGGTAGAGCCGGCCCGCCTCCGGATAAGACTGAGGGGGGTGCTCACGGCCGCGGCACGGCCGTCGTCGCCGAGCACATCGTCACATAAGCCGGAGATCCGCACCAGGTTCCGCAGCACGCGGAATCCGGCGGGCGTTGGTGCCGCGGCCGTACTGCGGTGCTGCTGCGAGTGCGGTGCCGCTGCGGAGGAAGCGGACGGGGCGTCCGTACCTGGATATTAGGTCTAGCAACGGACGCTACCACGCCCTTTTGTGTTCTCGGTGGAGAACTTTGACCTTGGGGGCCTTTTCACAGCCGTTCCCCAGGCGTAGAAAGGAAGCACAAGGTGGCACAGCCACCGGATACGGCAGCCGGGTACCCACGCGTCACCTAGCCGTTGGAGGCCCGTCCAGGCCAGGCCCGACACCTGGTCGGACTAGCACAGCCGCACGCATGATAGCCCGGTGTGACGTATCGACGGCGACGCCCTGGCGTCGGCCCCACGGGTCGTGCGGGGCGTCGTTCGCTGTTCAGAAAATTACCGTAAACCGGGCAAATGCCGCATTTCTCTATCGGCAACTGTAATGTGATCGAGATTGACGTCCGGATCCCCGATCACCGCGCCCCGAACCGCCCTCACCCGCGCTTGAGTGCCTCGCACGTCGCCAGCGAGTCCCGGGCGCCCGCCGCCACCGCCGCGCAGCAGTGCGCCACCCACCGCGCCACCCCCTCGGGGGTCGCGCTCTGGTAGGCCCGCAGCGCCTCCGCGTACTCCGCCGCCAGCTCCAGGTGCCCCAGCTCCGAGGGCACCAGCGACTTCGGGTCCAGCCCGCGCGCGATCAGCGTCAGCCGCTCGGCCGCCCGCGCCACCACGCCGTCGCCCCACCCGAACGGGCGCAGCGACACCAGTTCCCCGTGCACCACCGCCCCCACCACCAGCGCCGGAACCGAGGCCGGCGCAGCCAGCACCGCCCCCAGCGCGTCGATGCGCGCCGCCACCTCCGCCGCCCGGGGCGCCGGCCCCAGCCCCAGCGGGTCCTCCGCCGGCTCTCCGTCGGCGCGGGGCCGCCCCAGCGCGTCGGCGGGCGCGCCCTCGGCCGCGGCGAGCGCGTGCAGCCGCGCCAGCACCTGCCGCGGCGCCTTCGTCCAGGTCTCGGCCAACTGCCCCAGCTCTCCCGACACCCGCAGCGCGCCCTTCACCCGCGCGTCGTCGACGCGCCCGGCGCGGACGTCCTCCAGTTCGGCGTCGGCGCCGTCGAGCACGGCCGAGGCGCGGGCGCCGCGCAGCGCCGACTCCATCGAGACGTCGGCGCTGCGCCGCCGCAGGACGCGGTGGCCCAGGAGCCGGTCGACAAGGGTGCGGGTGTCCTCCACGGCCGCCGCGACACCGGGAAGCCCGGCGACGCGGAGCAGCGGATCGGCTGGTGCGGTGTTCACACCCAAACCCTACGCGGCGGTAACCCCAGGGCGGTGCACACCTGCGGAAGCGCCCCCTTGTAAGTTGCGGTCTCCACTTGATGAAGTGGGGTGCACCACACGCCACGCCATGATCTGTGGGCGTAGACAGTGTCGACAGTAAGGAGACGTACCGTGGCTGAGACTCCCCATGGGCAGGGTCAGGAGACACTGTCCAACCTTCTTCAGGAGTCCCGGAGCTTCCCGCCCCCCGCGGATCTGGCCGCCCATGCCAACGTGCAGGCCGATGCCTACGAGGCCGCCTCAGCCGACCGCCTGCGCTTCTGGGAGGACCAGGCCCGCCGGCTCCAGTGGGAGCAGCCGTGGAGCAACGTCCTGGAGTGGAACCCGCCCTTCGCCAAGTGGTTCACCGGCGGCACCATCAACGCCGCCGTGAACTGCCTGGACCGCCACGTCGACGCCGGCCTGGGCGAGCGCGTCGCCTACCACTGGGAGGGCGAGCCCGGCGACACCCGCACCATCACCTACGCCCAGCTCAAGGACATGGTGTGCCAGGCGTCCAACGCCCTGCTCGAACTGGGCGTGGCCAAGGGCGACCGCGTGGCCATCTACATGCCGATGATCCCCGAGACCGTGGTCGCCATGCTGGCCTGCGCCCGCATCGGCGCCGTACACATGGTGGTCTTCGGCGGGTTCTCCGTCGACGCGCTCGGCACCCGCCTGGACGACAGCCAGGCCAAGCTCGTCATCACCGCCGACGGCGGCTACCGCCGCGGCAAGCCCAGCTCGCTCAAGCCCGCCGTGGACGCCGCCGTGCGCGACCGCCCCGCCGTGGAGCACGTGCTCGTGGTCCGCCGCACCGGCCAGGACGTGGAGTGGACCGAGGGCCGCGACGTCTGGTGGCACGACGCGGTCGAGGGGCAGAGCACCGAGCACACCGCCGAGGCCCACGACGCCGAGCACCCGCTGTACATCATGTACACCAGCGGCACCACCGCCAAGCCCAAGGGCATCCTGCACACCACCGGCGGCTACCTCACCCAGGTGTCCTACACCCACTGGGCGGTGTTCGACCTCAAGGCCGACACCGACGTCTTCTGGACCGCCGCCGACATCGGCTGGGTCACCGGCCACTCCTACATCGTCTACGGCCCGCTCTCCAACGGCGCCACCTCGGTGATGTACGAGGGCACCCCCGACACCCCGCACAAGGGCCGCTTCTGGGAGATCGTGCAGAAGTACGGCGTCACCATCGCCTACATGGCGCCCACCGCCATCCGCACCTTCATGAAGTGGGGCGAGGAGCACCCCGCCCGGTTCGACCTCTCCAGCCTGCGGGTGCTCGGCTCGGTCGGCGAGCCCATCAACCCCGAGGCCTACATGTGGTACCGCACCCACATCGGCGGCGGCCGCGCCCCCGTGGTCGACACCTGGTGGCAGACCGAGACCGGCGCGATCATGGTCAGCCCCCTGCCCGGCGTCACCGCCGGCAAGCCGGGCGCCGCCATGCGCCCGCTGCCCGGCGTGGAGGTCGACGTCGTCGACGACCAGGGCAAGTCCGTGCCCAACGGCGGCGGCGGGTTCATCGTCGTCCGCGAGCCCTGGCCGTCGATGCTGCGCGGCATCTGGGGCGACCCCGAGCGCTACGAGAAGACCTACTGGTCGCGCTTTGAGGGCCTGTACTTCCCCGGCGACGGCGCCAAGCGCGACGAGGACGGCGACATCTGGCTGCTGGGCCGGGTGGACGACGTCATGCTCGTCTCGGGCCACAACATCTCCACCACCGAGGTGGAGTCCGCGCTGGTGTCCCACCCCAAGGTCGCCGAGGCCGCCGTCACCGGCGCCACCGACCCCGTGACCGGCCAGGCGATCGTCGCGTTCGTCATCCTGCGCGGCGAGGCCGGCGACGGCGGCACCGAGCTGGTCAAGGACCTGCGCGACCACGTCGCCGCCCACCTGGGCGCCATCGCCAAGCCGCGCCAGATCATGGTCGTGCCCGAACTGCCCAAGACCCGCTCGGGCAAGATCATGCGCCGGCTGCTGCGCGACGTCGCCGAGAACCGCGAACTGGGCGACGTCTCCACCCTCACCGACGCCCAGTCCATCCAGACCCTCAAGGACGCCTTCCAGCAGGGCGGAAAGGGCGACGACTAGGCACGACGCGCTCCCGCCGCACCGCCGGGCGCGCCGGTCCCCGCCCAGGGCACCGGCCCGCCCGGCGGCCGCGCGCGCTGCGGGGGTGCCCCCTGGTGGCGCACGCGTCCAGCGCGGCGCGTGGGGCGGGCGCCGTGCTGGGTATGCGAGGATGCGGAAGACGTCCGTCGGATGAAGGGAGCCGCCACCATGCCCGAGGCTCAGCCGGGCGGCAAGGAGCCTGTGGAGTTCGACGCCGCCGAGCACTCGCTCAACGAACTCGTCTCCGAGGCCGGGGGACTCATCCCCCGCCTGGTCCGCCTGGAGATCGAACTCGCCAAGGCCGAACTCGCGCGCGACGCCAAGAAGGTCGCGCAGGGGTCGGGCCTCTTCGCCGTGGCCGGCGTGCTCGCCCACATGATGCTGATCCTGGTCCTCATCACCGCGGCCCTGGGGATCATGGCCCTGGGCCTGCCCGCCTGGCTCTCCTTCCTCATCGTCACCGTCGCCGTGCTGCTGGTGGTGCTCGTCCTCGGCTTCCTGGGCCTGCGCCAGTTCCGCAAGCGCCAGGGACTGCCCCGCACCAGCGCCACCCTCGCCGACAGCATGGCGGTGTTCCAGCGCGGCCGGCGGACCCCCGGCGAGTGAGCCCCCCGGGCCGGTGATCGGTGACTGAGGAGTCCGCCGTCCTCATCGACGGCCCCTGGACCCACCGGACCGTCAGCGCGGCCGGCACCCGGTTCCACATCGCCGAGTGCGGCGAGGGACCGCTCGTCCTGCTCCTGCACGGGTTCCCCCAGTTCTGGTGGGCCTGGCACGAGCAGATGACCGCCCTGGCCGGCGCGGGCCACCGCGTGGTCGCCCTCGACCAGCGCGGCTACGGCGCCAGCGACAAGCCCCCGCGCGGCTACGACCTCATCACCCTGGCCTCCGACGCCGCCGGACTCATCCGCGCCCTCGGCGAGGCCGACGCCGCCGTGGTCGGCCACGCCGGCGGCGGCCTGCTGGCCTGGACCATGGCGGTGTACTTCCCCCAGACCGTGCGCCGCCTGGCGGTGCTGTCCATGCCCCACCCCCGGCGGCTGCGCGAGGCCGTCCTCACCGGCGGCCAGGGCTGGGCCGGCCGCCACGTCGCCGGCTTCCAGGTGCCCATGGTGCCCGAGCGCCGGCTGGTCGCCGACGACGCCCGGCTGGTCGCCGGCATGCTGCGCGCCTGGTCGCGCCCGGGCTGGCCCGACCCCGACACCGAGCGGCACATGCGCGCGGCCATGCGGATCCCCGGGGTGGCGCACTGCTCCCTGGAGTTCCACCGCTGGCTGGTGCGCTCCCAGTTCCGCCCCGACGGCCACCGCTACATGCGCCGGATGCGCCGCCCCATCACCGTGCCCACCCTGCACCTGCACGGCGCGCTGGACCCGGTGCTGCTGCCCGCCGCCGCGCGCGGTTCCGGGCGCTACGTCGACGCCCCCTACCGGTGGCGCGTCGTGGAGGGCGCCGGGCACTTCCCCCACCAGGAGCGCCCCCGGCGGGTCAACGACGTCCTCACCAACTGGCTGGCCGACACCGAGCCCGACGACTGACCCCGCCCGGCGGCCCATCCCCACCCCCGCCCCGGCGCGTGTGCGCGGGCGGCGCAGCGGCTAGAGTGCCAGGCGGCGCGGCCCCCACCGGGCACCGCGCCGCGCAGGTGGCACGGCGAGACCGCAGACGAGGGAGCGGCCAGGATGAGCGACGGCGACCCCGCCCGGACCGGGCGCGACCGCGACCCCCAGGGCCGGGCGCAGAACCAGCGCCCCCGCGACCGCTACGGCCGCCCCCTGGAGCACGGCGAGCCGGGGGTGCCCCGGGTCCCCGACGACGCCGTCTTCACCCCCGACGAAGGGCTGACCGAGGCCCAGCGGCTGCTCGACGAGGGCTACGCCTTCCACGCCCACGAGGTCCTTGAGGCGGTGTGGAAGTCGGCCGAGGAGCCCGAGCGGGAGCTGTGGCGCGGCCTGGCCCAGATCGCCGTCGGCCTCACCCATGCCCAGCGCGGCAACCGCGTCGGCGCGGCCCGGCTGCTGCGGCGCGGCGCCGAGCGCGTCGTGGCCTACGGCCCGCAGGCCCCCCACGGCGTGGACGCCGTCGGGGCGGCGGCCTTCGCGCGCTCGGTCGCCGACCGGCTCGACGGGCTGGACGAGATGGAGGGCCAGGAGCGGATCGGTTCGGCCGCCGACCCCGGCGGCCCCGGCACCCCCGACCGCCCCGGCGACCCCGGTGCGCCGGCCGCCCCCGACGACCGCGCGGCCGCCGAGCGCGCCGACAGCCCCGTAGGCCCCGACATCGAGCGGGACGCCCCGCGCGTCGACACCAGCGGGCTGCGGCTGCGCCGCGACGGCGTGCGTTAGGCCACATCCGCGCCGAACCGGTGGCCGATCGCGCCCCGGTACGCCAGGCTTTCCCCGGTGGCGGTGCGCCGCGCGCGCCCGCCCCGCGCCTTCCGCGTGCGCCCGGGGCCGCGTCCCGGCATGCCGGCGCCTCCGCCTGGGGGTGCCCGTCCCCCCGGCGCCCGCGCGCCCGACCGGCGCCCTTGCGCGCCGCACCCACCGGTGGCCCGCACACCCGGCCGCCCGGTGCGCCCTTCCGCCGCTCTGACCGGCGCACACGCGTTTCACGCGTATTTCATGGCGCTTCGCGCCTTTCATCACCATTGCCCCGATAAATGATAATTCGCGGCAATTACAATAATTGCCGACCT
Source organism: Streptomonospora mangrovi (assembly GCF_027604915.1). Taxonomy (GTDB): domain Bacteria; phylum Actinomycetota; class Actinomycetes; order Streptosporangiales; family Streptosporangiaceae; genus Streptomonospora; species Streptomonospora mangrovi. Next base: position 7,773 of record NZ_JAJAQC010000037.1, on the reverse strand, counting down.
CCTGGCCAAATATCCGGATTCCCAGGTCACCGTGCGATCACATATCCCATGAGACGACGGGAGATTCGCGACCCGCTCTCACGTTTCACGTTTTCGATGCGTAGAATCCCCGACACCGTGGCCGCGTGAATTCGCGGAAACGGCGCAAGGAATTGTGTCGGTGGCACCCGCAGGACCCTGCCGCGCGAGCCGCACCAGCGGGTCGGTCCGCACGTGCGCGGGGGCCAAAAACGTGCCCGTCTCTAGGAGGACGGATTGTCTGGGCTCACCCTCGCCGCCAACGGCGGCACGGCCCTGGCCTTGGACGGTATGAACCTCACGCTGGTCGTCGTGGTGCTGGTGGTCGCGCTCCTCGCGCTCGCCGTCGCCGGATGGCTGGTCCGCGAGGTTCTCGCCGCCGGCCAGGGCACCGAGCGGATGCAGAACATCGCGCTCGCCGTGCAGGAAGGCGCGGCGGCCTACCTCAAGCGCCAGTTCCGCACCCTCGCCGTGTTCGTCGTCGTCATCCCCCTGCTGCTCCTGCTGCTGCCCGCCGACGACCTCGGCGTACGCGTGGGGCGGTCCGTGTTCTTCGCGCTCGGCGCCGGCTTCTCCGCCCTGACCGGCTTCATCGGCATGTGGCTCGCGGTCCGCGGCAACGTCCGTGTCGCGGCCGCCGCCCGCGAAGGCGGTGAGGGCGGCGAACACGCCGCGATGCGCATCGCCTTCCGCACCGGCGGTGTGGCCGGCATGTTCACCGTCGGCCTCGGCCTGGCCGGCGCCGCCATCGTCGTCCTGCTCTACCGGGGCGACGCGCCCACGGTCCTGGAGGGCTTCGGCTTCGGCGCCGCCCTGCTGGCGATGTTCATGCGGGTCGGCGGCGGCATCTTCACCAAGGCCGCCGACGTCGGCGCCGACCTCGTCGGCAAGGTCGAGCAGGGCATCCCCGAGGACGACCCCCGCAACGCCGCCACCATCGCCGACAACGTCGGCGACAACGTGGGCGACTGCGCGGGCATGGCCGCCGACCTGTTCGAGTCCTACGCGGTGGTCCTGGTGGCCTCGCTCATCCTGGGCCGCGTCGCCTTCGGCGTCGAGGGCCTGGTCTTCCCGCTCCTGGTCCCGATGATCGGCGTCATCACCGCCATCATCGGCATCTTCCTGGTGGCGCCCCGCTCCAGCGACAAGAGCGCGATGTCGGCCATCAACCGCGGGTTCTTCATCTCCGCGGTGATCTCGGCCGTGCTGGTCACCGCCACCGCCTTCGCCTACCTGCCCGCCAGCTTCGCCGACCTGACCGGCGCCGGCGAGGAGATCCGCGGCCTCGACGGCGACCCGCGCGTCCTCGCGGTGGGCGCCGTGCTCATCGGCCTCCTCCTGGCCGCCGCCATCCAGCTCCTCACCGGCTACTTCACCGAGACCGACCGCCGCCCCGTGCGGGAGATCGGCGAAAGCTCCGAGACCGGCGCGGCCACCGTCATCCTCTCCGGCATCTCGGTCGGCCTGGAGTCGGCCGTCTACTCCGCCGTGCTCATCGCCGGGGCGGTCTACGCGGCGTTCCTGCTGGGCAGCGCCTCCATCACGCTCAGCCTCTTCGCCGTGGCGCTGGCCGGCACCGGCCTGCTCACCACCGTCGGCGTCATCGTGGCGATGGACACCTTCGGACCCGTCTCCGACAACGCCCAGGGCATCGCCGAGATGTCCGGCGACGTCCAGGGCAAGGGGGCCGAGGTCCTCACCAGCCTCGACGCGGTGGGCAACACCACCAAGGCCATCACCAAGGGCATCGCCATCGCCACGGCGGTCCTGGCCGCCACCGCCCTGTTCGGCGCCTTCCGCACCGCCGTGGAGGACGCCCTGCGGGCGGCCGGCGAGAACGCCGACACCTTCAGCCTGTCCATCGACGAGCCCAACGTCCTGGTCGGCGTCATCATCGGCGCCGCGGTGGTGTTCCTCTTCTCCGGCCTGGCGGTCATGGCCGTGGGCCGCGCCGCCGGGCGGGTCGTGGTCGAGGTGCGCGAGCAGTTCCGCACCCGGCCCGGGATCATGGACGGCACCGAGAAGCCCGAGTACGCCCGCGTGGTCGACATCTGCACCCGCGACTCCCTGCGCGAACTGGTCACCCCCGGCCTGCTCGCCGTCCTCACCCCCATCGCGGTCGGCTTCGCCCTGGGCTACGCGCCGCTGGGCGCGTTCCTCGGCGGCGCCATCGCCGCGGGCGCGCTGATGGCGGTGTTCCTCGCCAACTCCGGTGGCGCCTGGGACAACGCCAAGAAGCTGGTCGAGGACGGCCACCACGGCGGCAAGGGGTCGGAGGCCCACGAGGCCACCGTCATCGGCGACACCGTCGGCGACCCGTTCAAGGACACCGCCGGCCCGGCCATCAACCCGCTGCTCAAGGTCATGAACCTGGTCGCGCTCATCATCGCGCCCAGCGTCGTGATGTACGCGAGCAACGTCCCGCTGCGCCTGGGCGTGGCGGCGCTGGCCATGGCCCTCATCGTCGGCGCGATCGTGTGGTCCAAGCGCCGCGGCGGCGACTCCGGCCCGCGCGACCGGGCCGAGCAGACCCGCACCGACCCCGAGGTCGGCGCGGCCGCCCCGCCGGCCGAGGACCCCGTCGTGGCCGACACCGTCCACAACGGCGACACCCCCGGCCGCAAGGCCGAGGCCCGCACCGCCGAAGCCGGCGGCGAGGGCTGAGGCCCCTCCGCCCGCGCGCTCCGCGCCGTCCCGGCCGCACCACGGCCGGGGCGGCGCGGACCCGTGTCCGGGCCCGGCCGCGCCCCGCCCCGCGCAACGCCGACTCGGCTGAGGGTCGCGCGGACCACCTCATAGGCTGAGGCCCACACAACGACGTGCTGGACGTGATGGAGGGATGTCGTCCGTTGTCCGGAATGAAGGGTCTGGCCATCATCCTCGGCGCCATGCTGGCCTTCATGGCGGCGATCGCCGTCCTCGCCACGGTGCTGGCGCCATGACCCGGCGACTGATCGTGCTCCGGCACGCCAAGGCCGACGCGCTCGTCGGCGGCGCCGACCACGCCCGCGTCCTCACCCCCGAGGGCCGCGACCAGGCCCGCGCGGTGGGCGCCCGCCTCGCGGCGGCCGGCCTGCGCCCCGACCACGTGCTGTGCTCCACCGCCCGACGCACCCGCCAGACCCTGGAGCTGGCGCTGGCGGCGTTCGAGTCGCCGCCCCCCGTGGAGTACGAGGACGCGCTCTACAGCGCCGACGTGCCGGCGGTCCTCGACCTGGTGTCGCGCACCGACCCCGCCGTCCACACGCTGCTGGTCGTCGGCCACAACCCCACGATGGCGCAGTTGGCCGGGGCGTTCATGGCCGACGAACCATTGACCGGCTTCCCGCCGGCCGCCACCGCCGTGGTCGACCTCGAAGTGGAGTGGCTCTACGCCGCCCCCGGCACGGGCACCGCGCGCCTGCTCGCCTAGCGCCCGCGCGGGGCGCGGCGCAGCCACCCGGCTCGGCATCCGGCGCGGGACCGTTGCGCCGTCCCCCGCGCGGGTGACCGCGCGCCCGGCCGCGCGGCCGTTGTCCCCCGTGCGAGCTACACGCAGGTGTCCACCGCACGGTGACGACCGGGAGGGGTCCGGCTCCGTAGCGTTTCCCTCATCACGCGGCGCCCCGCCGCGGACCGAGAGAACGAGACAGGAGTCCCCCCAATGAGACTGGTGTGGCAGTTGCTGGCCGTCGCGGCCGTCGGCATCATCGGCAGTCAGGTGGCGATGGCGTTCGAGGGCAACGCGTGGGCGACGCTGGTCGTGGGCCTGCTCGCCTCGGCCCTGACCCTGCTGGCCTACTGGTGGGTGGTGCGGCTGACCGAGCGCCGCACGGTCACCGAGGTCGTCGGCAAGGGCTCCGTGAGAGGGCTGCTGATCGGGACGGTCGCCGGGTTCGCGCTCTTCGCGATGGTGATCGTCAACATCTTCTTCCTCGGCCACTACCAGGTCAACGGCCTGGGCACCGTGCTCGGCGCGATCGGCCTGTTCGGATTCATGGCCGCGGCGGCCGTCACCGAGGAGGTGCTGTTCCGCGGCGTGCTGTTCCGCATCATGGAGGGGTGGTGGGGCACCTGGATCGCCCTGGTGGTGCCCAGCCTGCTGTTCGCCCTCGCGCATGTGCCCAACCCCGGTGCCACCGTCGTGGGGATCGGCGCCGTCTTCATCGCCGGCACCATGTTCTCCGCCGCCTACGCCGCCACCCGCAGCCTGTGGCTGCCCATCGGCCTCCACTTCGGCTGGAACTACGCGGCCTCGGCGGTCTTCAGCACCGAGGTCTCGGGCGCCGGCACCCCCACGGGCCTGCTGGACACCACCATCACCGGTCCCGCGATGCTCACCGGCGGCTCGTTCGGCCCGGAGGCCAGCCCCTACTCGATCGCGTTCTGCCTCCTGACGACGCTGGTGTTCCTGTGGCTGGCCCACCGACGCGGCCGCCTGGTGCCCCTCCGCAAGGACGCCAAGCGGGTCGAGTCCGGCTCTACACTTCCCCAGTGACCACTCGACGGCGGCTCACCGGGCTGTGGCAGAGGTTCCGCGCCGAAGAGTGGCTGCTGCCGCTCATCGGCGCGGCCCTCTTCGTCGCCTCCTTCGTGCCCTCCCTCCAAGGCGAGGGCACGATGCTGGGCGGCGTGCCCGACCGCCCCTTCGACGCCCTGGCGCTGGTGGCGATCAGCCTCCAGAGCGCCCCCCTCGCCCTGTGCCGGCGGTGGCCGGTCGCCGCACTCGCCCTGGTGGCGCTGGGCTTCGCCGTGGACCAGCTCCTCGGCTACCACACGATCGCCGGCACCGCGCTGCCGCTGGCGCTGGTGGCCGCCGCCTTCTACACCGAGCGGCACCGCCGCGCCATCGCGGCCGTGTGCTCCGTCGCCTACGTGGTCCTGGCCCTCGCCCTCTCCCAGGTGGGGGCGGGTGAGTCGCCCGCCGGGTGGATCGCGTTCTACGGGGCGCTGGTCCTGGCCTGGGGGATCGGGGCGTGGTTGCGGGCGGTCCGGATCGCCGAGGCCGAGCACCGGCGCCGCGTCGCCGAGGAGACCCGCACCGCCGAGCGCACCCGCATCGCCCGCGAGCTGCACGACGTGGTCACCCACCACGTCACCGCGATGGTGGTGCAGGCCGAGGCGGCGCGCTACCTGACGGCCGCCCCCGAGCGCCTGGACCAGACGCTCGACGCCATCACCGACACCGGTCGGCGCGCCGTCACCGACCTGCGCCACCTGCTGGACCTGCTCAATCCCGACCACGGCACCGGCACCCGCACCCCGCCGGTGGGCCGGGTGCTGCCGCTGGTGGAGCAGACCCGCCGGGCCGGCCAGCCGGTGGAGTTCACCGAGGAGGGCACCCCGGCGGCCTCGACCGGCAGCGCCGACCTGGTGGCCTTCCGCATCGTGCAGGAGGGCCTGACCAACGCCCTCAAGTACGCCCACGGCGCCCCCACGCGGGTGCGGTTGTGCCACGGCGAAGGGGAGATCACGGTGGAGGTCGAGACGGACGGCGAAGGCGGCTCGCCCGGGTTCACAGAGGGCAGCGGGCGGGGCCTGGCCGGCCTGCGCGAGCGGGTGGAGGTGCTGGGCGGGGAGTTCAGCGCGGGGCCGCGCGCCGCCGGCGGCTTCCTGGTGCGTGGGCGCATCCCGGCGAAGGGCGCGGCGTGAGCGCCCCCACCCGGGTGGTCGTCAGCGACGACCAGGTGCTCATCCGCACCGGCCTGACCACCATCATCGACGCCCAGCCCGACATGGAGGTGGTGGGCGAGTGCGGTGACGGCCAGGCGGCGGTGGAGCTGTGCGAGCGGGTGCGCCCCGACGTCGTGGTGATGGACGTGCGCATGCCGGTGCTCGACGGGATCGAGGCCACCCGCCGCCTGGCCGGGGCGGGGGTGGCCGATCCCGTCAAGGTGCTCGTGGTGACCACGTTCAACCTGGACGAGTACGTGTACGAGGCGCTGCGCGCGGGGGCGAGCGGGTTCCTGCTCAAGGACGCGCCGCCCAGCCAGCTCCTGCACGGCATCCGGACGGTGGCCACGGGCGCGGCCCTGCTGGACCCCGAGGTGACCCGCCGGCTGGTGGGCACCTACGCCGCGCGCATCCGGCCGGCGGGGGGAGCGGCGCCCGACATCCCGCTCACCCCGCGCGAGCTGGAGGTGCTGCGGCTGGTCGCCGAGGGGCTGTCCAACAGCGAGATCGCGGCGCGGCTGGTCATCAGCCAGGAGACGGTCAAGACGTTCGTCTCGCGCATCCTCACCAAGCTCGACCTGCGCGACCGGGTCCAGGCGGTCGTCTACGCCTACCGCAACGGCATGGTCACCTGATCCGGTGATGCCGGCGCCGGGTCAGCGGCCCAGGCCCAGCAGCCCCTCGGCGACCGCCACCAGGTCGTCGCCCACGGCGTCGGCCGGGGTGAAGACGTCGCCGTAGGCGTACTCCAGCCGGCTGCACCAGCCCGCCAGCAGGCCCGCCTCCTTGGCGCCGTGGCAGTCCCAGGCGTGCACGGCGACCAGCGCGGTGCGCTCGACCGGAGTCCCCAGGGACTCGGCGGCGATGTGGTAGAGGCCGGGCGCGGGCTTCCAGACGCCTTCGTCGGCGGCGGTGACCACGCGGCTGATGTAGCGGTCCAGCCCGGTGCGCTCCAGGAACCGCTCGGTGGCGTCGCGCCCGCCCACGGTGAGGAACCCCATCGGCACCCCCGCCTCGGCGAACCGCCGGATGGCGGGTTCGGCGTCGGGGTGGGCGGGCATGTCGCCGAAGCCGCTGATCACGTGGTCGGTCTCGGCGTCGGTCACCCCGCCCCGGGTCTCGACGCGCATGGCGTGCCGCATCGCGTCGGGGAAGGGCGTGGGCCGGCCGCTCAGCGCCAGCGCGAAGGCGTCGCGCTGCGCGCGCAGGAACCAGGGCTCCATCAACTCCGCCGGCTGCCCGATGTCGAGGAAGCGCTGCGCCAACGGGCGCACGTCCATCAGGGTTTCGACGACGTCGAACAGCACGCCGCCGAGGGCGGGGGCGGGAGCGGTGGAGCCGTCGGCCGTGTTCGCTGCCATGGTGGCCTCCTTGCCGGGGACTGCCGGTGGCCGCCCGCAGTGGGGACGCGCGGGCGGGGCGCGGGTGCGCAGGGGCCTTCTCGCCGGGATCGCGGGTGCTGAAACGTGAGGTCGGCGGCGCGTGCGGCGCCGAGTTGGCGTCGCGGGGGAAGGCGGCTATAGTCGGTCGGGTCGCCACCGCCGGGCCCGCATGGTGCCCAGGCGCTGAGGCGGCCGTCTTCCTTCGGCAGCGACCACCGCTCGGTGGGCGCCGCCGTATCTACACGGTCTGAACACCTGGTGATGTGTGGCAGTATGAACGCTGCCCGCACAAAAACGGGCGGGATGAATTGTGTTGATGTTTCGGGAGTTTCAAAAACCGCCGATTTGGCGGAGTGCGGAACGCCTGATAATGTGAAGACACAACAAAGCGGAAACGCGGAGATTGATCCGCCCCTTGTGGGAAGAGCCTTTGCGGGCCTGCCGGAGAGCGGGTCCGGGGTTTGTACCCGGTGAGCGGTTGCTTCTTGAGAACTCAACAGCGCGTGTATGACATTCTTTGTGCCATGTTTGTTTTGGCCCCGTTGGACACCCTTCAGTGGGTGTTCGGGGTTCCTTTGATGGGTTCACCCTTCCGGGGTGGGCCGGTCAGGATTGAAGACCTTTAATGGAGAGTTTGATCCTGGCTCAGGACGAACGCTGGCGGCGTGCTTAACACATGCAAGTCGAGCGGTAAGGCCCTTCGGGGTACACGAGCGGCGAA
>NZ_JAJAQC010000003.1 GCF_027604915.1 Streptomonospora mangrovi | reverse complement strand
TGCGCTGCGCGATCTCAGCGATGCTCTCACCGGCGGCGATTCCCACGGCGATCTCCTCGCGCTCGGCCACACTCAACCGGCGCCCCGGCATCCCCGCCCCCCTTTCCATCACAGACCACACTGTCGCAACAAAAACTAGAACCCACCCGGCGCCCACCATGATCGTCTCACTATTCGGACACTCGGCCCCCGCTGGGGCCTCCAGGACACCCCTGCGACTGCCTTGACCGTGAGCAAAACGGGCAAATCATGAGGAAACTCCGCACCTCACGCCGACGAGATGCGGATTCTCCTCATCCGCCGTCTTCCCAAGCCCATCCCGCGCGGAGGCCGGGCACCGGACCGCCGCCGTCGCTCCCGCGATCACCAGCCCGCTGACCGATGATCGCGGCCCCGACGCCGCGCCTCGCCTCGGCGCCCCGACGCCACCGCCACCATCCGCCCCGGCGAACGATCACTGCGGCCCTAAGGCTGCGCCTCGCTTCGGCGCCCCGACGCCACTCCGGCCACCCGCCCCGGGACCGATGGCGGTGGACCTAGGGCTGCGACCCACCTCGGCGCCCCGATGCCACTTCGACCATCCGCCCCGGGACCGATGGCGGCGGCCCCGGACCCACGCCTCGCCTCGGCGCCCCGACGCCACCCCGGCAACCCGCCCCGGGGCCGCTCACCGCACGCCCGGCCCAGCGGCTCCGCCGCTCTTACTCCCGCCCTGCTGCACCCGGGCGCACGACGTTGGCCAGCGGCTCGCCCGCCGCCCAGCGGCGGAGTTGCTCGTCCACGAACTTGCGGGCGCGCGGGTAGAACGCCGCCGCGCCGCCGCCGATGTGCGGGGTGATGTAGACGTTGGGCGCCTCCCACAGCGGGTGGTCGGCGGGAAGCGGCTCGGGGTCGGTGACGTCCAAGGCAGCCCGCACCCGGCCCTTCTCCGCGAGCAGGGCGGCGGTGTCCAGCAGCGGGCCGCGCCCGACGTTGACGACCAGGGCGTCGTCGGCGAGCAGGGCCAGCTCGGCCGCGCCGATCATCCCCTCGGTCTCGGGGGTGTGCGGCGCGGTCAGCACCACCACGTCGGCCTCGGGCAGCAGCGCGTGCAGGTCCTCGATGCCGTGCACGCCCTCGTCGGGGCGGGCGCGGCGGGCCAGCCGCACGACCTCGCACTCGTTGGGCACCAGGCGCCGCTCCAGCGCGGCGCCGATGCTGCCGTAGCCCACGATCAGCACCCGGCAGTCGGCCAGGGAGCGGGTGTAGTGCGGGTCCCAGCGGCGCGCCTGCTGGTCCAGCGACCAGCGGGGCAGCTCGCGCTGGGCGGCCAGGATGAGCGCGAGGGCGTGCTCGGCGGTGCTGGCGTCGTGCAGGCCGCGCCCGTTGGCCAGTTCCACGCCGTCGGGCAGCACGGCCAGGGCGGTCTCGTACCCGGCGGTCAGCAGTTGCACGGCGCGCAGGTTGGGCATGCGGCCGATCAGGTCGAGGCGGGTGCCCCGGCCGTAGGGCACCACGTAGAACGCCACCTCGGCGAGGTCCACCTCGGGCTCGCCCGTGCCGTCGAAGACGTCGCACGCCACGCCCTCCGGCGCGTTGTCCCGGTTCTCCACCCACGGCACCAGCACGCGGTCGGCCATGTCCGCCATGCTCCGCTCCCCCGATCCCCTCGGTCGTCCTCTGCTGCTGGGCACCCTAGCGGAGCGCTTCCCGGGCGGCGGTGGGCGGGGAGCCCGTGGTCAGGCGGGCGGGAGCCGGTGCGGAGAGCCCGTGGCGGCCGCCCGGAGAGCCCGTGCCGGCCGCCCGGAAAGCCCGTGCCGGCCGCCCGAGGAACCGGTGGTCAGCCGGCCGGGCGGGTCAGCTCGTAGCAGGCGATGGCGGCCGCCGCCGTCACGTTGAGGGAGTCCACGTCGCGCCCGGCCATGGGGATGCGCACGGGGGTGTCGGCCTGGCCCAGCCAGCGCGAGGACAGGCCGTCGCCCTCGCTGCCCAGCAGCAGCGCCGCCGGGCGGTCGCCCGCCTCGGCCAGGGCGGTGGGCAGCGGCACCGCGTCGGCGGCGGGGGTGAGGGCCATGAGGTGGAAGCCGCGGTCGCGCAGCAGGTCCAGGCCGCCGTACCAGTCGGTCAGCCGGCTGTAGGGCAGGGTGAACACCGCGCCCATGGACACCTTGATCGCGCGCCGGTAGAGGGGGTCGGCGCAGCGGGGCGCCAGGAGGGCGGCGTCCACCCCCAGGCCGGCGGCGCTGCGGAAGATCGCGCCGACGTTGGTGTGGTCGAGCACGTCCTCCAGGACGACGACGCGGCGCGCCTTCTCCAGCACGGCGCCGGGGTCGGGCAGCGGGCGGCGGTGGAAGGACGCGAGGGCGCCGCGGTGCACGTCGAACCCGGTGAGGGACTCGGCGACCTCCTGGGCCACCACGTAGACGGGTGCGGCCACGGCTTCAGCGAGGTCGGCCAGGGCATCGAGGCGGCGCCGGGTCAGCAGCAGCGAGCGGGGCGCGAAACCGGCGGTGAGCGCCCGGCGGATGACCTTGTCGCCCTCGGCCATGAACAGGCCGTGCTCGACCTCGATGCTGCGGCGCAGGTTGGTGTCGCGCAGCCGCACGTAGTCGGCCAGCCGGGGGTCGGCGGGGTCGGGCACCTCGATGACGTCCATGGCCACCGATTATCGGCCGGTGGCGGCGCGGCCCGGAACGCCGCTCGGACGGGACACGGCCCGGCACGCCGGCCGGGCGGGGTAGGCCCGGGGGTCAGTCCAGCGGGGCGGTGACGGCGCGCAGCCGCTGCCAGCGCGCCTCCTCGCAGGAGTCGGCGCGGTTGAGTTCGGTGCTGACCTCCTCGCCCTGCCAGGTGCCGGTGATGACGGCCTCCTGGGGGCCGTACTCGCGCTCGGTGCAGACCGAGCCGCGGGCGACCTCGGCGAAGGGGTTGTCGGCCGAGGCCTGGTCGTCGTCCTCGGCCCATTCGGCGGCCACGCGGGCGATCTCGGCGCAGGCGCCGGGGTCGGAGTCGGGGTCGCCGGAGCACTCCAGGTTCTGGACGTAGGCGTGGCCCTCGTCGACCACCTGGATGCGCAGGTCGCCCACCGGCGCCTCGGGCAGCGTGCTGAGGTCGCTGACCCGGTCTGCCTCGGAGTCGGCCGCGGCGGGGGGTTCGGGAGCGGTCATCGAACCGCCCACGGCGAGGCCGTAGGCGAGCGCTCCACCGAGGCAGAGCGAACCGAGGACCGCGGTTCCAATGGAACCGAGCAGTCCGCGGCGGGGGTTTCGCTGGGACATGGCCGCCACTCTAGGAAGTCGTTCGGTTGCGCATCGGGGCAACGGGGAAAGCTCCCGCATCGCTCCTGATTCCCGGGATCGCGCCCGTCGCACCTGGCGGGCAAGGGAGTCGGCGTCCCGGCGCCGCGGCGGGCCGGGAGGGTCCGGCCGCGCGAGTGCGCGTATCGCAAGATACCGGTCGAAGCCGAGTACGCATACTAGCCATGTCCGGTATGAGTGGTCACCATCGGTCCGCGGTTCGCTGCGCGGCGGGATGTGGCCCTTCTCTCTTTCGTTACCAGCGAGTAAGGTCGTCGCCCGACCCCCGTCGCGCTCCTGCCCTCGGAGAGAACGTGCCCAACGGCCGACACCGCCAGCCCTCGCGCGCCCGCGCCGCGCTGGCCTCCCCGCTCGGATTCGCCGCGGCCGCGGTCGCGCTGATCGCCGTGCTGAGCGTGGCGATCCCCTACGCCGTGCGCCTGGCCGGCTGCGGCGAGACCCGCTACCTGCGCGTGGCCGGGGCGCTGGGCATCGCCCCGGTGCTCCAGGCGGCGGCCGACGAGTTCAACGACGCCGGCCGCGAGTACTCCGGCACCTGCGTGTACGCCCAGGCGGCGGAGGTCCCGCCGCACCGGGTCATGACCGAGCTGGCGGGCGGCGGCGGGGGCGGCTCCGACGTGGTGCCCGACGTGTGGGTGCCGGAGTCCTCGGCGTGGGTGGAGCTGGCCCGGGTCTCGGAGTCGGGCGCGCGCACGATCGAGACCGAGCCGCGCTCGCTGGCGTCCTCGCCCGTGGTGATCGCGGTGCCGCGCGGCACCGAGGGGGTGGCGGCCACCTGGGAGTCGCTGCTGCCCGAGGAGCGGCCCGAGGCCAGCCCGCTGGTGATGGTGGACCCCAACCGGGGGGTGCCCGGCATGGCGGCGATGCAGGCGGTGCGCCGGATCCTGGGCACCGGCGACGCGGCCGACACCGCGATGACCGATTTCGTGCGCGACGCCCAGCCCGACACCGCCTTCGGCGAGATCGACCCGGCCGGGGTGTACCCGGCGCCGGGCGGCGCCGCGCCGGTGGCGGTGCTGCCCGAGCAGGCCGTGGCCGCCTACAACGCCGAGGACCCGCGGACCCCGCTGGAGGCGCTGTACCCGCGCGAGGGCACGGTCAGCCTCGACTACCCCTTCGTCACGGCCGGGGACGACCCGGTGGTGCGCCAGGCGGCCGACGACCTGTTCGCCGTGCTCAGCGGCGAGCGCTACCGGGAGCGGCTGCGCGACATGGGCTTCCGCGACCCCGACGGCGCGGCGCCGGCCCGGCTGGAGGGCCTGGCCGGGGTGGACCCCGCGCGGCCCCGCACCCACGACGACCTGACCGGCGATGCCCTGCTGTCGGCGGTGGAGGACTGGAACCGGCTGTCGATGCCCTCCCAGGCGCTGGTGCTGGCCGACGTCTCGGGGCACATGCGGGCCGACATCGCCCCGGGCGGCCCCAGCCGGCTGGAGGTGACGCGCCAGGCCGCGCTGCTGGGCCTGACGCTGTTCCCCGACGACACCGACATGGGGCTGTGGCTGCTCTCCAGCGGGTTCGGGCCGACCGGCCGCGAGGAGGCCGAGGGGCTGGCGGAACTGGGCAGCTCCGACGCCGGCAGCGGCGCCACCCGCCGGGAGGAGTTGCAGGCCATCGCTGAGGACATCGGCGTGGAGGGCGGCCAGGCGCGGCTCTACGACAACATCCTGGCCGCCTACGAGACGGTGGACGGCTCCTACGAGGAGGACCACATCAACAGTGTCATCGTGCTCACCGCCGGGCGCGACGACGGCTCCAGCGAGATCTCCCATCAGGAACTGGTGGCCGAACTCCAGGATCGGTTCGACCCGGAGCGACCGGTGACCCTGTTCATCATCGCGTTCGGCGACCAGCCCGAGCGGGGCGAACTGGCGGAGATCGCGGCCGCCACCAGCGGCACGCTCTCGGTCGCCGACGACCCCGGGGAGATCGGCGACATCTTCCTCAGTTCGATCTCGCGCCGGCTGTGCGTGCCCGACTGCGAGTAGCGCGCGGCGGGCACCCGCACCGGTCACGATCGGATAACAGTGTCACCCGGCGTGGCGGGCGCGGCGGGCGCCTGTGGCGGTTCGTGGGGTTTCGCGAAAGCCCTGGCGGCCCGCCCGTCGCGCACCGTGAGCAAGATCATCCGGAGCCCGCGCCGGCGCGGGCCCATTTTTAACCCGCCTTTAACCCGAATCCGGACTTAAGTACCTTTCTCCACACATCCCCCTCCCCTGCTCCAGACCCCGTGAGGAACGATCTTGGGACGCCACCGCGGAACCCCGGAAGACGAACCCGCCCGGTCGGCCCCCCGCGACCGGCGCGACAGCCGCGCCGCGCGGCGGCGCCGGCGGCGCGGCCGGGCCGTCACGGCGCTGGCCGCCGCCCTCGCCGTCGTGGTCGGCCTGGGCATCACCGGGTGGTACGTCCTGGCCGGGCGCGGCTCCTGCGGCGGCGAGGACGTGGCCCTGGACGTCGCCGCCAGCCCCGAGATCGCGCCCGCGCTGCGCGAGGTCGCCACCGCCTTCAACGCCGACAACCCCGGCGTCGACGGCCGCTGCGTCGTGGTGGAGGTGCGCGGCGCGGAGTCGGCCAACATGACCTACGGCATCACCGGGTCGGGCCCGGCCATGGGCGACACCGGCTCCGACGTCTGGATCCCCGACTCCTCCCTGTGGTCCAACCTGGTCAAGGAGGACGGCGGCGACGCGGTGTTCACCGACACCGGGACCTCGGTGGCGTCCTCGCCGCTGGTCCTTGCCCGGCCCGCGTCGGCCGACGGCGCGGGCGAGGACGCCGATGAGGAGGCGCCCTCCTGGGACTCCCTGGTGCCCACCTCGGCCCCCACCGCCGGCGACACCGGCACCGACGTCGGGCTGGTGGACCCCGTGCGCAGCTCCGCCGGGCTGGCCACGCTCGCGCTCGTGGCCGGCGCCATCGGCCAGGAGCAGGAGGAGGAGAACGGCCCCGAACTCGTGGCCGCCCTCCAGGCGCTCCAGCGCGGGGTGGCCCCCGACGAGGAGGCCGCCTTCGGCGCCCTCACCGAGGAGGGGGAGTCCGCCCGGGTGCTGGTGATCTCCGAGCAGGCCGCCTGGCGCTACAACTCCGAGCACGAGCGCTCGCCCGCCCGCGTCGGCTACCCCGCCGGCGGCACCTACGCCCTCGACTACCCCTACATCGACCGCAGCACCGACCCGGTCGTCTCGCGCGCGGCCGACCTGTTCCGCGAGCGGCTGACCCGCGACGCCGCCCAGGAGGTCATCACCGCCCACGGGTTCCGCACCCCGGACGGCACCGCCGACCCCGATGTGCTCGACCCGGCCGAGGGGTTCCAGCGGCGGACGCCCGAGGACCTGCCGGTGCCCTCCACGCAGAACGTGCAGCGCCTCACCCAGGCGTGGAACCGGCTCAAGCTCGACTCGCGGCTGCTGACGGTGGTGGACGTGTCGGGCTCGATGCTGGAGGAGGTCCCCGGCACCGGGATGAACCGCATGCAGGTCACCACCACGGCGGCCGTCGAGGGCCTCAACCTCTTCCCCGAGGACGCCGAGCACGGGCTGTGGCGGTTCTCCGTGGGGATCAACAACGACCTGGACTACGAGGAGCTGCTGCCGGTGCGGGAGCTGACCGCCGAGGTCGACGGCCAGACGCACAAGGACGCGCTGGAGACCACGCTCACCCGGCTCCAGCCGGTGCCCGACGGCGACACCGGGCTCTACGACACCTACCTCGCGGCCTACCGGCAGATGTCGCGGACCTACAAGCCCGACCGGGTCAACTCCATCCTGATGCTGACCGACGGCAACAACGACGACCCCGACAGCATCGCCCTGGAGGAGCTGCTGACCACCCTGGAGGAGGAGTCCTCGACGGTGCGGCCCATCCCCGTCTTCACGATCGCCTTCGGCCCCGACATCGACCCCGAGCCGCTGGAGCGCATCGCCGAGGTCACCGGCGGCGCGGCCTACACCACCGAGGACGCCACCGAGATCGGCGACATCTTCCTCCAGGCGTTCTCCCAGCGCCTGGAGCCGACCGCCGGGCAGGGCGCGGACGCGTCCGGCGGGTAGCCGCGGCGCCCCGGGCGGGGCGGGCGGGGCGGTCCGACGGCGGGGTTAGTTCATCCTGTCCTGCGGGTGCCCAGATCCGCCCGACTCTGGACTTAGCGGACGACTTCACGTACTCAAAGGGAGGGTCGGTACGCAAGGGAGCGGTGAGAGGTGGCTGCTGTGGTCGACGCGTGGATGCCGGGCGCCAAACGGGTCCCCTGCTCGAACGCGAGGGGAGGACAGCTCCAGGGCGGCGCGCCGCGCGCGGTGTGGACGACGACCGAGTCGGACCCCGCCGCGCTCTCGGCGCGGGCGGTGGCCCAGCGCCTCAACGCCGACGGGCGCAGCGCCCACCTGGTGTGGAACCCTCTCACCGGCGAGACCGTGCAACTGCTGCCCGCGACCGCGCCGGCGGCGGGCCAGCTCACCGCCGAGGGCACCGACCGCGCCTGCGAGGGGCGGGTGTGCCTGGTCATCCAGGTCATCGGCCACACCCTGGCGCCCTTCACCGACAGCCCGCTGCGCGAACTCGACCCCATCCTGCGCTGGCTGGACTCCTGGCGGGTGCCCAGACGTTGGCCGGCGGGTCCACCGCCGGCCAACCCCGGACCGGCCGCCGAGCGCGGCGACGAGCGGCTGTGGGCGCGCGGCGGCCACTTCGGGCACTCCCAGGTGCCCGGCGCGACCGCGGCGGGCCCCGGCGCGATCGCCCCGCAGCGGCTCCTGGACCCCCGCCACCGCGCGCAGCCGCCCGGCCCCGCCGTGCCGCCGCCCCGGCCCGTGCTCGCCCCCGCCGAACCGGCGGGCGCGGGCGCCCGGCCCTACGTGGGGGCGGCCCGCGGCTGAGCCCCCGCGAAGGGGCCGGGAGCGCGGTCGGCGCCGGTCCGCGTACCCCTTAGTCTGTGCGCCATGGGTGGATCGATCGAGCCAGGCTGGTACGCGGACCCGCAGGGCGGCGAGGACCGGCTGCGATGGTGGAACGGTGAGGAGTGGACGCAGCACGTGCGTTCGCTCTCCGAAATCCAGGGGGGAGCGCCGGGGGCCGACGCCGAGGAGCCCACCGCCGACCTCGGCGGGACGCCGGCACCGGACGCCGACGCCGAGCGCACCGCGCCCGACCTCGGCGGATCCGCCGCCATCGGCGACGAGCCCAGCACCATGCGCATCGACCCCGGCCAGTGGCCGCCGGCCGCGCCGCCCCGGTCCGAGCCGCACCAGGTCGACGACGAGCCCAGCACCATGCGCATCGAGCCGGGGCAGTGGCCCCCGGCGGCGCCGCCGGCCCCGGCCCCCGTCGAGGAGGAGCCCACCGCCGACCTCCGCGGCGACGACGCCACCATGCGCGTCGACCCCCAGGCCGGATCCGGCCACATCCGGCCCGAGCCGGCCGACGAGGAGCCCACCGCCGACATCTCCGGCGGGGCGGCCGGCTCCACCATGCGCTTCGACCCCCGCACCTCCGCGCGCCCCGGCGACGAGGACCCCACCGCCGACATCTCCGGCGGCGCCGCCGGCTCCACCATGCGCTTCGACCCCGGCGCCGCCTCCGCCGCCGGCCGCTCCCCCGCCGACGAGGAGCCCACCGCCGACGTCCAGGCGGGCTCCACCATGCACATCGACCCCTTCAAGCCCAACGACGACCCCACCGCCGACCTCAAGGGCGGCGGCTCGGGCTCCGGCGACGACGCCGCGCCCCGCACGGCGGTGTTCAACCCCGACGACCCCATGCTCACCGCGGGCGCCGCCGCCGGCGGCGCGGCCGAGGCCGAGGCCAAGCCGCGCAAGCGGTTCAGCTTCAACAAGCTGCTCGGAGACCTCAAGGAGGGCCTGTCGGAGATCTCCGAGGAGCGCAGGCAGCGCCAGGAGGAGGAGCGCAAGAAGGCCGAGGCCGAGGCCAAGCGGCGCGCGGAGGAGCAGGCCAAGTACGCCCAGGAGCAGGCCAAGCGCGCCGAGGAGGAGGCCAAGCGGCGCGCCGCCGAGGACGAGGAGCGGCGCGAGCGCGAGGCGCGCGAGGCCGCCGAGCGCCCGGCGGGCGCGGCGCCCGCGACTCCGTCGGAGCCCTCCCCCGCCGATCCCACACCCCCGACCAGCTACCCGGCGCCGCCGTCGGGGCCGCAGCCCTCCTACGGGTCGGGGGCCGCGCCCTCCTCGCCCCCGTCGGGCTACCCGCCGGCCCCCTACCCCGCCCCACCCTCGCCGTCCGCGCCGGGACCCTCGGGTCCCCAGCACGGGTTCGGCGACCGGCCCCCCGCCTACCCGGCGCCCTCGTCAGGACCCCAGCAGGGCTTCCACCCGGGCTCCGGGTACCCCCCGCCGCCGGGCCCCGGCTACGCCCCCGCGCCCTACGGCCCCCAGCCGCCCGCTCCCCCCAAGGGGCGCGGCCGCCGCAACCGGTCCCAGCCGCCGGTGCCGCAGGGCTACCCCGGCGGCCCGCAGCCGATGGGCTTCCCGCCGCACGCCGCCCAGCCGCCGCACCCGGCCGCCGGGGGCTACGGCCCCGCCGGCGCCCCGGGCTGGGGTCAAGCCCCCGGCGGCGGCCCCGCCCAGTGGAACCGCCCGCAGCCGCCGCCCCGGCCCAAGGAGCGCAAGCGCGGGGGCTGCGGCGGGTGCATGGGTTGCTTCATGTTCGTGCTGATCCTGCTGCTGGTGGTGCTGGTCGGCGGCGCCTACCTGCAACTCTCCGGCAACGCCGACCTGCTGGGCATGCTGGACTGACCGCCCGCGGAGCGGGTGCCCAGGCGGGCCGCCGGCGCCGCCTGCGCACCCCTGTCCCCACCCCTGTCCGCGCCGAGGCCCCGCGCTGGTGAAACGGCTTAAGCTAGCCGGTATGAACGACTGCTTGGTGTGGATCGACTGCGAGATGACGGGGCTCGACCTCGAACACGACGCGCTGATCGAGGTGGCCTGTCTGATCACGGACGGCGATCTCAACCAGCTCGACGACGGCGTCGACGTCGTGATCAAGCCCCCGAGGGCGGCGCTGGACCAGATGGGCGACTTCGTCACGCAGATGCACACCACCTCCGGGCTGCTCGACGCCCTGGACAACGGGGTGCCGCTCCAGGAGGCCGAGGAGCTGGTGCTGGAGCACATCAAGCGGTACGTGCCCGAGCCCAAGAAGGCGCCGCTGTGCGGCAACTCCATCGCCACCGACCGGCTGTTCCTGGCCCGCGACATGCCCCGGATCGACGAGCACCTGCACTACCGCATGGTCGACGTCTCCAGCATCAAGGAACTGCTGCGGCGCTGGTACCCCCGCATCTACTTCGCCAGCCCCGAGAAGCACGGCGGCCACCGCGCGCTCGCCGACATCACCGAGAGCATCCGCGAACTGCGCTACTACCGCGCGGCCGCGTTCGTGCCCCCGCCCGGCCCCGACAGCGCCAGCGCCCGGGCGATCGCGGCCGAGGTGGTGGCCGGGCGCACCGGCCTCGCCGACGCGGCGGACACCAAGGGCGCGGGGGCCGAAAACTGATCGGAGCACTCCCCGAGGTCCGCTAGAATCATTCCCGGACGCAGGCACGGGCACCCGCCCGGTCGGCGACCGTGGTGGGTGTAGCTCAGTTGGCAGAGCACTTGGTTGTGGTCCAAGATGTCGGGGGTTCAAGTCCCCTCACTCACCCCAGCTCCGAAGGCCCCGCGCACGACTCCGTGCCGCGGGGCTTTCGCGTTCCCGGCCCATCCGCCGCGCGAAGCGCGTCCAGGACCCGGGCCACCGTCCGATGGCGCAGGTCGTCGGACCACGCGCCGGCCACGGCGCCGTGGACGGTGGCGGTGAGCAGCGCCATGACCTCGTCGAGGCGGACGCCCGGCCGCACGGTGCCGGCGTCGCGCGCCGCCTCCAGGAACTCCCCGAACCTGTCGGTGAGCGCCCTCACCTGTTCCCCCGGCTCCACGGACGTCCCCTCCTCGGCGAGGAGGCTCACCACGGTGCCGATGCGGGCCGAGCTTTCCACGAGGAAGCCGAAGTAGTCGAAGAGCGCGGTCGCGGGGTCGCCCTCGGCGGCGAGGGACTGCGCCCGGTCGACGAGCCGTGCCCTCAGGTCCTTCATGATCGCCGCGAGGAGGTCGCGCTTGGTGGGGAAGTGGCGGAAGACCGTGCCGATGGCGACGCCCGCGCGGGCGGCGACCTCCTCGGTCGACGCGGCGTCCCCGTGCTCGGCGAACACCTCCTCGGCGGCGGCGAGGATGCGGGCGCGGTTGCGCCGGGCGTCGGCGCGCAGGGGCTTCTCGGGTGTCATGGGTCCACTCGTTGACAAGATGAGTCATGGCTCATAATTTCAAGATGAGCCTCGGCTCATCTTATCTCCTTCGAAGGGACGCCCCATGACCGAGCAGAGCCCGCGCGACCTTTTCGCCCGCTTCCAGCGCAACGCCCTCGCCGGACGCCCCGGCTTCGACCCGGAGATGCTGGCCCCCGACGTCGTCGTGGAGCAGCCGTTCGCTCCCCCCGCCCACCGCCGGACCGAGGGCCGCGAGAACGTGGTGGCCATGACGCGGGCCGGCCGCGAGGCCCTGCCCGTGGTGTTCGAGGGGTTCAGTGAGGTGGAGATCCACGAGACCGCCGACCCCGAGGTGATCATCGCCGAGTACCAGTTGACGGCCACGGTCCCGCGGACCGGCGCCCGGGGGCGAGGCGCCTTCGTGGTGGTGCTGCGGGCCGCCAACGGGCGCATCGCGCACTGGCGCGAGTACCAGGACACGGCCGCTTTCGCCGCGGCCCTGGCCTGAGCCGCCCCTGACCGTCCGCGCTCGCCGGGCCTGCCGCGCCTGCCGCGCCTTCCACCGCCGCCCGCAACCCGCGCGGTGGAGGTGTGGCGGCGGCCCAGCGCGGGGATTTCCCCACTACCACCGGGCGGAGCGCGCGGACGAGGGGACCCGGCAACCGCAACAGAGGCTTTTCCACAGCGTGTTCTTTCCGCCACCGGGCGCTGATCGGAATTGGCTACTATACAAATCCCTGGTGATTTTCCGCCGCACCGCGCCCGCCCCAGCGCCCCACGCGTCGCCCGACTCCTGCCCTGCCCCGCACGTTTGTCCGGTCAACCGCCGAGGGGAGCCCGCATGGCCGCCATCCGCACCGCCTCGGCCAGCACGGTCGCGCTGCTGGCCGACATCCCCTCCACCGGCCACCTCGGCCCGGTGCGCGCGCCGCGCCTGCCCGTCGCGGGCGACCCCCGCGAGGGCTGCCTGCCGCTGCTCGACTTCACCGCCGCCGAACTCGCCCAGGGCCGCAAGGTCGTGGCGCTCTACCCCAGTTGGCGCGCCGAACCCGCCGAACGCGCCATCGGCTTCGTGCGCGCGGCGCTGCTCACCGACCACATCGCCGGCGTCCCGGTCGAACTCGCGCCGCTGCCGCTGTCCCTGGTCACCGACCAGCTCGCCCACCTCGCGCCCCACCTCCCGGCCGGGCTGGTGGCGGCGCTGGCCCGCGAACTCCCCCGCCACGTGCTGGCGGGCGCCTGGCTGCGCACCCTCGGCTCGTTCGCCGACCTCCCCACCACGCTGGGCCGCCACCTCGCCTCTTACGCCCCCGGCACCTCCTTCCTGGCCTACTGCTCACCGTGGCCGCAGGTCGACCGCTTCCACCGGGGCGAACCCGAACCCCCGCCGATGATCCCCGACTCCCCGGTGGGCATGCTCTCGGCGCCCTCGGGCCACGCCGCGGCCGACATCGTGGCCGACCACCTCGCCCCACTGCTGCGCCCCAGCCAGACCGCCACCGCACCCGCCCAGCCCCTGGCGCCTCGGTACTGGAAGTCCCACCACCTGGTGGAGTTCGCGGTGTTCAGCGTGCACCCGCAGGCGCTGAGCCGCGCGGTCGAATCCGTGCCCACCACCCCCTGCGCCTGGTGCGGCGAACCCGTCGCCGTGCGGCGCTGCCCCTTCTGCGCGGCGGCCAACACCCCGCCCCCGCGCGTACGCCCCCGCCGCTCGGCAGCCGCGCGCCCGGGCACCGCCGCCGACCCCGCGCCGCCCGCACCGGTCATGGCCGTCCCCCGGCCGCGCGCCGAACCCGCGCCCGCCGAACCCGGCACCGAGCGGGCCGCCGCCCCGCCGCCCGCCGAACCCGCGCCCGCCGCGTCCGCGCCCGCCGCCGCGACCACCGCGCCGCCGCCTTCGCCGCCGCCCGCTCCGGCGCCCACCGCGCCCCCCGCCCGGGCGCCGCGCCCCGTCGCGGTCTTCCACGAACCCCCCGCGTCGCTGCCCGTCGCGCCGAACGGCCGCCGGCCCGGCCACCCGCTGCGCGCCCCCACGAACAACTGAAAACAGAGCCCACCCACCGAATCTCCGCGGTGTTTATCCCGCCCTTCGGACACCCGACTTCGGAACCACCGACTTCGGAGGACACCGCGGAGAACCCGACGCGAAACGGCGACGGAATAGATGAATACAGCTCAAAGAACGGTTCGCGGACCGGGAATTCCGCAGCCGTCCGCAATCGGCGCGCGACCGCGACGCACCGCTTCGGCGCGGCCGCTCGCGCCGGCCCCGTGACCGGTATCGGCGGCTCCGCAGACGATCCCGCACGTCAGTGCCGTCCGTGAGGGGGGCGGGTTCGTCCCGTGCGCACCGGCAGCCCCACCGCCGCACAGGAGACCCGACTCTAACCCCACTGATCAGCGGCGCCCCGTTACCATATGCCGGGACAGTGCCAACCCGCCCCTATCGCCGCGCCTGTCGGTACCCCGTTGACACTCCTGCCGACAAAAGTCGAAAAAGGCCAGACCAAGCCCGCAACCCCCGGGAGCTTGCCCCGTGACCTCTGACCACCCCAGGCCCTCCAGCGTCGTCGCGCTGCTCGCC
The DNA here is from genome assembly GCF_027604915.1 of Streptomonospora mangrovi. Classification (GTDB taxonomy): domain Bacteria; phylum Actinomycetota; class Actinomycetes; order Streptosporangiales; family Streptosporangiaceae; genus Streptomonospora; species Streptomonospora mangrovi. The sequence continues at coordinate 259,196 of NZ_JAJAQC010000003.1, read as the reverse complement.
GACATCCCCACCACGGGGCATCTCGGCGGGACCCAGGCGGCGCGCTTCGCCCTGGACGGTCACGACCTGGCCGGTCAGGCGGGGGCGTTCGTGGAGTTCGCCCGCTACCACACCGCCCAGGGGGCCAAGGTGGTGGCGCTCTACCCGCGCTGGCGGGGCGAACCCGCGCGGCGCGCCGTCGCCTTCGCGCGCGGCGCGCTGCTGTCCGACTCCGTCGCGGCGGTGGGCATGGACCTCTCGCCCCTGGCGCTCTCGCTGATCGCCGACCAGCTCGCCTACCTGTCGCCCTACCTCCCGCCGGGCATGATCGCCGGCCTGGCCGACGAACTCCCCCGGCACACCCTGGCGGGCGGCTGGCTGCGCAACGTCGCCAACCTCGCGACCATCCCGATCTCGGTGCGCCAGCACCTCGGCTCGTTCGCGCCGGGGGTCACCTACCTCGCCGTGTGCTCGCCGGTGCCCCAGGTGGGCCGCGTCAACAAGGCCGACCCCGCCTCCGTGGTGCCGTTCCGCCCGCAGGAGCCCGTGCAGGTGCTGCACTCCTGCGGCGACAACGTCGACCCCTCGGCCTTCGAGGAGCAGTTCCTGCCCGTCATGCGGGCGGTCGCGGTGCGGCGGCTGCCGCCGCAGCCGCTGGGGTCGCTCTACTGGGGTTCGGCCAAGTACGTGGAGTTCGTGGCGTTCAGCGCCCACCCGCGAGCCCTCACCGACCCCGCCCGCTCGGTGCGGCCCACCACCTGCTCCTGGTGCGGTGAGCCCGCCGTGGGACCGGCGTGCCGGTTCTGCGGCGCGGCGGCCGGCGCCTCCTCCGCCGGGCGCACCCGGCCGCCGCAGGCCCCGGCCCAGCCCTCCCCCGGCGCGCCCGCGCCCGTCGCCGCGCCGCACACCGCGCCCACCCGGCCACCGCACCCGGCGCCGGCCGCCCCGCACCGCCCCCAGGGATCCCCGCCCGCACACGGCCCGGCACCCGCGCACCACCCGGCACCGACACCCGCGCCCGCCCACGGCCCGGCGCCCCACCCGGTGCCCGGCCCGCCGCCGGCCACCGGCCCCGGCGCGCCCCACCGCCCGCCGACGGCGCCCCACCCGGGTCCCGACCCCGCCGCGCCGCAGCGGCCGCGCCCGCGCTACACCGAGCCGATCGAGGACGAAGACCTCCCCGTCCCGCAGGAACTCCCGCCGCTGCACGGCGGTCCCGCCGACTCCGCCGGGCCGCCGGAGTCCGCGGCGCTCGCCGGGCCGGCACCCGCCGGCGCCGCGCCCTCGCCGCCCGCGCCCGCCGACACCGCGCCTCCCGGCTACCGGCTCCAGTCGGCACCGCACGCGGCGTCGCTCCCGGTCTCGGCCCTGCCGCACGCCCACCACCGCGGCGGCGGGGTCACCGGCGCCGACACCGGTCCGCGCGCCGCGGCCGCCGGCCCCGCCGCCGCGCGGCCGGCCGCCCGGTCCTCGGCCGCCTCGGCCGAGTCCGCCGACGACGACCGCGCGCACGACCTCTCCATCCCCCGCGCCCCCAAATGAGCGCCGCCCGGCAGCCCCGCCCCGGCGCCGTCCACCCCAGCGGCCCAGTGGCCCCCCGTCCGTTTAGAAATGGAGCGCCATGAACCCTCGTCAACGGCGCGGCATTCTGCTCATGATCATCGCCACCATCGGCGGTGTGGCCGTGTTCCTCACGGTGGTGTCGTACGTGGGCACGCTCAACAACGAACTGGGCAGCTACCGCACGGCCCTGCGGCTGACCCAGGACGTCCAGCCCTACGAGCAGATCACGCCCGACATGCTGGAGGAGTACGAGGTCCCCGCGCGCTTCTTCGACGCCGACACCTTCATCGGCGACTTCAGCGAGATCAGCGAGGAGGTCGGGCGGCTCCCGGTGGCCTCCAGCGCGCTCCAGGAGGGCGAACTCCTGCAACGCAGCATGGTGATCCCCGCGCCCGACCTCGAGGAGGGCGAGCGCGAGATCGCGATCATGGTCGACGCCGAGACCGGGGTGGCCGGCAAGGTGGTGCGCCAGTCGCGGGTGGACGTCTACGCCGCGTTCAACCCGGGCGAGGGCCAGGCCCAGGCGTGCGCCTACCGAGTGCTGACCAACATCGAGATCCTCGACATCGGCGACATCGGGTCCTCCATCGACGAGACCACCGGCGACACCAACAGCGTCGTGCCCGTCACCTTCCGCCTCACGCCCGAGCAGGCGCTCAACCTCACCTACGCCGAGGCGTTCGCCACCAGCCTGCGGCTGGCGGCGGTCAGCCCGCAGGGCTCCGGCGACCCCGGCAACCTGGAGTTCTGCACCGAGGACCAGTTGGAGCTGATCGAGGAGCAGGCCGACGACGCCGAGGCCGGCGGCACCGTCGCGCCCGGCGCCGCCGAGCCCTCCGCCGGCGCCGAGGAGTCCCCCGCGGCCGACCAGCCCGAGGGCGAGTGATGAGCACCTACCAGGTCATGCTCGGGGTGCCCTCGGCCGACGTCGAGGCCGCGCTGACCGCGCGCTTCGAGGAACTGCTCGACTGCGAGGTGGTGGGTGTGCACCGCTCCTCGCAGGAGATCAGCGACAGCGTGGGGCAGGTGCCCACGCTCGACGTCGTCCTGGTGCACGAGCGCATGGGGCCGCTGCCGGTCCTCGACCTCATCCGCGACCTGTCGCGCAGCCGCCCACAGCTCGCGGTCATCCTCGTGGTTGACGACGTCGACGCCGACACCTTCACCAACGCCATGGAGGCGGGCGCGCGCAGCGTGCTGCCCACCCACGCCACCGTCGAGCAGATCGGCGCCCGGGTCACCACGGCCGCCGACTGGTCGCGCACCCTGCGCCGCCACCTGGAGGCCGCCTCGCTGGACGTCCCCATGGACGGCCGCAAGGGGTCGATCATCACCCTGTCGGGGGCCAAGGGCGGGGTGGGCACCACCACCAGCGCCATCCACCTGGCGCGCATCGCGGCCCGCTCGGGGCGGCTGGTGTGCCTGGTGGACCTCGACCTCCAGTCGGGCGACATCCCCGGCTACTTCGACCTCAAGCACCGGCGCAGCATCGTGGACCTGGTCGAGGCGTCCGACGACATCAGCGCCTCGATGCTGGCCGACACCCTGTACGTGCACCCCGAGGGCCTGCACATCCTGCTGGCGCCCAACGACGGCGAGCGCGGCGAGGACGTCACCGGCCGCGCCACCCGCCAGATCCTGGGGGCGCTGCGGTCGCGCTACGACCTGGTGATCGTCGACTGCGGCGCCGCCACCACCGAGGCCACGGCCATGGCGGTGGAGCTGGCAGACACCGCGGTGCTGCTGGTCAACCCCGACCTTCCGGCGCTGCGCGCCGCCCAGCGGGTGGTGGCGATGTGGGGGCGGCTCCAGATCCGCGACTCCCGCAACACCACCGTGCTGCTGATGCGGCACAGCCGCAAGAACGAGATCCAGCCCGACTTCGCGCGCAAGCTGCTGGCCACGCCCACCCTGCGCACCACGGTCCCGGCGGCCTTCCGCGCGGTCGAGGAGGCCGCCAACACCGGCAATCCGGCGCGGCTGACCGACGAGAACCTGCTGCGGGCCTACGCCCAGATCGCCGGCGAGCTGGGCATGCTGAACCGGCCGGAGTCGCCCTACGACCAGACCGGCCCCGGGGAGTCCGCGGTGTTCTCCCCGTCGGGGCCGCTGGAGGTCGACCCCGACCTCACCTCGCCGCGCGGGCGCCGGGTCCGCGCGTGGCGGCGGCGCGGCGACTCCGGGGCGCTGTTCGTGGAGTTCGCCTCGACGCTGCCGTTCGTCGGGCTGGCGCTGCTGATCACCTGGCAGATCCTGCTGGTGGGACTGACCGGGATGTTCGCCTCCCACGCCGCCAACGAGGGCGCGCGCCAGGCCGCCATCGACCCCTCCGACCTGGAGGCGGTCGAGGAGGAGGCGGCCAAGCGGGTCAGCCCGCCCTGGAACGAGGAGGGGACCTTCTCGGTCGAGATCATCGACACCGAGGGCGGTGAGGCCGTGCAGGTCAGCATCGCCACACCGGTGTTCCTGCCCGGCGTCGACGGCCCGTGGCGGATCAGCAGCCAGGCGCTGATCCTGCCCGAGGGCTGACGTGGCACGACGAAAGGTGAGTCATGCGAGCGCACACGCGGGCACGGCGGCGCGGCGACCGGGGGTCGCAGATCCTGGAGTTCGCCGCGTACTTCCCGCTGTTCGTGCTCGTGGCGACCATCGCGCTGGAGACCTTCTTCGCGTTCATCGCCGCCGAGCGCATGGAGCACGCGGCGCGGGCGGGTGCGCGCGTCGCCGGCCTCCAGGGCCTGGACGCGGCGGGCTCCACCGCCCGCGCGGCGCTGCCGACATGGCTGGATCAGGCCGAGGTGACGGTGGGAGAGAACGGTGAGGGCGGGTACTACACCGAGATCGCGGTGGACTTCCCGCTGATGTTCCCCACCCCCGGCTTCGACCTCGACCTGACCCGGCGCGTGGACATGCCGCTATGACCCCCGCGACCCCCGCCGCCCGATCCGCCCGCCCGTTTGGCCCGACCGATTCCCAGGTACGCCCATGGCACTGAAAGACCGCCTCACCGAGGACCACGGCAACGACCACCCCATCGACCAGATCGCCCACTGGCGGCAGCGGCTGCTGCACGAGGTCAACCTGGACGACATGGCCGCCCTCACCCTGGAGCAGCGGCGCACGCGCCTGGAGAAGGTCGTGGGCCACATCATCTCCCGCGAGGGGCCGGTGCTCAGCGACCGCGAACGCGGCACGCTGGTCCGGCGCGTCGTGGACGAGGCGCTGGGGCTGGGTGTGCTGGAGCCGCTGCTGGCCGACGAGAGCATCACCGAGATCATGGTGAACGGCCCCGACAACATCTACATCGAGCAGCGGGGCCGGGTGCACCGCATCGACACCGCCTTCACCAGCGAAGAGCAGTTGATGCAGACGATCGACCGGATCGTGTCGCAGGTCAACCGGCGCATCGACGAGTCCAGCCCGATGGTCGACGCCCGGCTGCCCACCGGCGAGCGGGTGAACGTGATCATCCCGCCGCTGTCGCTGAGCGGTCCGGTCATCACGATCCGCCGGTTCCCCAAGCCGTTCACGGTCGAGGAGCTGGTGGCCAAGGGCAGCGTCGACGGCGCCACGGCGGTGCTGCTGGCGTCGCTGGTGCGCGCCCGCTTCAACGTGGTGATCTCGGGGGGCACCGGCACCGGCAAGACCACCTTCCTCAACGCGCTGTCGAGCTTCGTCCCGGCGCACGAGCGCGTGGTGACCATCGAGGACAGCGCCGAACTCCAACTCCAGCAGGAGCACGTGATCCGGCTGGAGGCCCGCCCGCCCAACATCGAGGGCGCCGGGCAGATCACCATCCGCGACCTGGTCCGCAACTCCCTGCGGATGCGGCCCGACCGGATCATCGTCGGCGAGGTCCGCGGGGCCGAGACCCTGGACATGATGCAGGCGATGAACACCGGCCACGACGGCTCGCTGGCGACCGTGCACGCCAACTCCGCCGAGGACGCGGTGCACCGGCTGCTGACGCTGGCGTCGATGTCGGAGGTGAAGATCCCGTTCGAGGCGCTGCGCGACCAGATCAACGCGGCCGTGGACGTGATCGTGCACCTGAGCCGCTACCCCGACGGCTCGCGCCGGGTGGCCGAGGTCGCGGTGGTGGCCTCCACCCGCCAGGAGGAGTTCCGGCTGGAGCCCATGCTGAAGTTCGAGGCCTACCCCCAGGACGGCAGCGGCACGGTGCGCGGCGAGTTCCGCCGGTTCCCGCTGCCGCGCCACATCGCCACGCGCATCCACGCGGCCGGCGAGACCGTGCCGGCGGCGTTCGGGGTGCAGCCGGCCCCGCAGGCGCGGCGCTCCGCGCGCACGGACTTCACCCTCCCGGAGGTCCCGCTGTGACCCCCACCGCCAGCGCCCGCCGCACGGCGCACGAGTCGTCCCCGGAGGTCGGGCCGTGACCTACACCGTGATCATCCTGGCCATGTCGCTGGTCACCATCAGCGTCTTCATCTGGGGCCTGGTGGTCTACATCGACGGCACCGTCCAGCGGCGGCAGCTGGCCTCGCGCAGCGCGCTGCACGAGGTCGAGCGGCGCGCCAACACCCCCCTGGCGCGGCTGGACGTCGTGCTGCGGCGCACCGAGCCGGGCCGGCGCATCGAGCACCGGCTGGCGCGGGCGGGGGTCAAGGTGAAGGTGTCGACCTTCGTCCTGCTGCTGGTGGGCGCGGCGGCGCTGGCCATCGTGTTCGTGTGGCAGGCGCTGGCGCCGGTGTTCGGGCTGGCTGCGGCGGTGGGGGTCGGCTTCATCTTCTTCGCCTACCTCAAGCGCCAGGAGGAGCGGCGCAAGGAGGAGTTCACCGCGCAACTGCCGGAGCTGGCCCGGGTGCTGTCCAACGCCACCCAGGCGGGACTGGCGCTGCCCACGGCCATCGACATGGCGGCCGAGGAGCTGGACGACCCGGCGGGTTCGGAGCTGCGCCGGGCGGCGGAGTCGCTGAAGCTGGGCCAGCCCTTCGACGAGGCGATGCGGGAGCTGCGCGAGCGCATGCCCTCGCGCGAGATCGGCGTGCTGATCTCGACCCTGCTGGTGTCGGCGCGCTCGGGCGGCGCGCTGGTCACGGCGCTGCGGTCGATCGCCGAGACCCTGGAGGAGCGCAAGGAGTCGCGCCGCGAGGTGCACACGATCCTCACCGAGACCACGTCCACGGCGTGGGCGCTGCTGGCCATGGGCGTGGGCGCGCTGTTCCTCGTCAACATGCTCCAGCCCGACGCCATCCGCACCATGACCGAGTCGCCGGCGGGGACCGTCGTGCTGGCCCTGTCCTGCGGCCTGTTCCTGACCGGCTTCCTGCTGGTGCGCAGGATCACCACCAAGATCGACTTCTAGCCGCCACGCCCCCGGAGCCCTCATGTCCTTCGTGCTCATCCTCGCGCTCGGCCTGGCCGCCGCCGCGGTCGTGGCCGTCTTCTGCTGGGGTGTCTACCTGTTCACCAAGCAGAGCGAGGTGGCGGGCGACATCTCCCTGGCCCCGCCCAAGCCCAAGCGGCCGTCCACGTTCATCCTCAACCGGATCACCGAACTCATCGGCCGCCCGTTCGTCGGCGCGGTCAAGGAGCTGGTGGGCCCCGAGCGCGAGGAGGGCATCCGCCTGCGCATCGAGGCCGCCGGCCGCCCCGAGGGGCTGACCGTGGAGCGCTACCTCCAGCGCAAGGTCGGCGAAATCCTGCTCTACAGCACCGCCGCCGTCCTGCTGCTGACCCGGGGCCAGACCATGCTCGCCATGCTGGCGCTGTGCTTCGTCGTCCTGACCGACGCCGACCTGCTGCTGAAGACCCGCCAGCGCCAGGACGACATCCAGCGCCAGCTCCCCGACTTCCTCGACGTCCTGGCGGTCAGCGTCGGCGCGGGTCTGGCCTTCCGCCAGGCCCTGGCCCGCGTCGCCGACTCCATGCCCGGCACCCTGGCCGACGAGTTCCGCATCGTCCTGCGCCAGATGGACCTCGGCACCAGCCGCCGGGAGGCGTTCCAGGCCCTGCGCCAGCGCAACAGCAACGAGGCCCTGGGCAAGTTCGTGACGGCCATCCAGCAGTCGGAGGAACTGGGCGCCCCGCTCTCCCACACCCTCCTCAACATCGGCCAGGACATGCGCCGCCAGGACGCCCAGTACATGCGCCGCAAGGCCCAGCGCCTCAACCCCCGGGTCACGGGGATCACCGCCGCCACCATGCTCCCCGGCCTGCTCCTCCTGGTAGGCGGCGCCATGATCCTCGGCTCGGGCATCGACTTCACCGGAGTCCTCGGTGGCTAACCCCCCATCCACACCCGGCCCCCACCCCTACACAACAGGTCCCGGCCCCCGTAACTTAATAACTGTCGCCAGGGCCCCCAAGCCCTTCGCACACCCCCGGGAGGGCTGAATGCATTACCGTCTGCTGTCCCTACAAGCCCGAACACGAGCAATGATCACAAAACACCTCACCCAGCCCATACAAGACAAGGGCGCCAGCATCCTGGAGTACGCGGCGGTGATCGTCCTGGTCGCCGGAGTTGCGGTGGCGCTGCTGCAATTGCAGGTATTCGACAACCTTGTTAACACCCTGGAGCAGCGCGTCGACGAGTTGCTCGCCGAAATGGGCTAGTTGACAGCCGATCGAGGATTGTGATGTCAGCCCTGCGGCACCGCCTAAGAGCGTCGGACAGTGGCCAGGCCAACCTGTACCTGCTGGTGGGCCTGACGTTGTCGCTAGTAGCGATCATGCTGCTATTCATCCGGCTCGGAAATGCGAATGACCTGCGGACACAGTCACAGACGGCCGCTGACGCGGCTGCCTTGGCCGCCGCCGGGGTCGCCCGCGAACACGCCGCGCAGGAACTGGCCCAGAGCAACATGCCTTACAGCCGTCTCTACGATCCCGCAGAAGGAAGAAGTAGGGCCGAGCAGTACGCCCAGGAGAACGGAGCGATCCTCGACGACATACGAGCAAGCGACGACAGCCAAGGAAATCTGGGCAATATCGTGCGCGTCGAGGTACGAAGCGCTGAGTGCCAGGCCGAACTCGAACAAGACCGAACTCGCCACTGGGCCGATATCGACTGCGGCACTCCGGAACACGACGAGAATCATACCGGAAATGCCGCAGCGATTGCCGAGGTCGTGATACCGGAATGCGAGTATGGAATATCCGGCCTGGAACTCGGCGGTCTGGTCTGTGACGGCGTCCAGATCACCGACGTCAATCAGGCGCGGCGGGCCATCGATGTACGGCTTACCAACAGCGAGGGCCAATACATCTACAAACCGATCGGGACCTCCGTCTAGGACAGGCTCTGGCTGCTGTCATTCCTGCACGCCCGTCCCGGTCAAACTCTGCACGGAAAAGGGATGCTCGTGGAAAATTGGAGAATACCTTCACGCCTCCGCCACGGTGGTACGTCTCTTTTTCTGGTGCTCTTGGTCTGCGCGGTGGCCGTCTCTTGCGTGAGCTCGGACTCCTCCGGCGACGGCGGCGGTGACGACTCCATAGACACCGAACAATCGGGAGCCCCGCCCACCGGAGGCAACTCCGAGGACGGCGACGGCGATGTCGTTGCCAGTACCACGACATCGTCTACCGAGATCGGTTCCGAGTTCCGCATCGATGTCCACTCGCTGAACCGCCAGAACTCCGATGTCGTCACACTCGATCTCTCAATATCGAACGTCAGCCCGACCCAATCCGTATCCATCTATTCACCGCCGCAGGAAGGCGACGAACCGGGTGATCTTCAGTCCTTGACCTTGATCGACGGCAGCAACAGCAAGAAACATCTTCCCCTTCTCTACGAGGATGGCACCTGCTATTGCGAGTCCTGGAACAACACCTCCCTCGCACCTGGCGAGTCGGTGCGAGCGTGGGTCGCGTTCCCAGCTCCGCCCGACGGTGTTAAGCACATGATCTTCATGTCCTACGCGGCGCCCCCGATCATGGACATTCCCCTGACTGACTCTCCAGGTGAGAGGGTCGAGGAACCGGCCCAGGGGCTTTCTCCGCCGCAAATATGGGATGTGCGCAGCCTCCAGGAAGGATTGGAGGATGACTCCACGCGCGAGGAGACCTCCGAAGAGGTCGCGATCTCCCTTTCTTCGGACGTTCTGTTCGAGACCAACGAATCGGCTCTCGACAAAGCCGCGGAAGAGGTCATCCAGCAAGTCGCCAGAGAGATCGACGGTTCCTCCGCACAGACAGTCAGCGTGGAGGGCCATACCGACAACACCGGGAACGACAGCGTCAACGTCCCGCTTTCCGAAGACCGGGCGCGAGCTGTACGTGATGCTTTGGCCGAACTCGTGGAGAAGGATGGGATCTCCTATGAAGTGGCAGGTCACGGTTCCGGTCAACCCATTGCCAACAATGACAGCGAGGAGGGGAGATCGAAAAACCGCCGGGTCACGATAACCTTCGCGAAATAAGGAAGCACATGAATATGAAACGCCATATTGTGCACTGCCTGGCCTGGACGGTGATCGCGGTCCCGCTACTCGTTGTTCCTTTCTCAACCGCCTCGGCGACTGCGACCACACCCTCCCCGCCGGAGGGCTCCCATGCCTCACCAGGGGCTTCTCCTTCGCAAACGCTCGGCACGGCCACAAGCAACGGTGACCTCGAGAACGTTTCGGAGGCGACGGCGGAAGTTCTGGAGCTAACCCGCTCAGAAAGCAGCGAACTCACCGTCCTTACGGTACGCATCACCAACAACGGGACGGAAAACATTCACGCCAACAACTTCTCAAATCCCGTTTATGACTATCGGCACACCCACCTCAGCGGCGTCACTCTACTCGACAACTCATCGAGTACCAGGCACCACCCGCTGATCGACGCCGAAACTAATTGCCTCTGCTCGGGGTACGTCTCGCTCTCCCCCTATGACCCGCTTATCGAGCCGAACCAGAGCACTGATTACTGGACGACCTACCGGGTGCCCTCCGACACCACCACTGTGTCGGTCGAGATCCCCGGTTTTGACCCGATCGACGACGTCCCGGTCGGCTGAGGCGGATAAGGAGTGGTCCGGTGGGGAAGTTCGTGACGCCGTTGGCTCGGGTTGGGGGGCGGCGGGGGGATCGTGGGGCCTCGATTATGGAGACGGCGGCTCTTGTTTCCATTGCCGCTGTGGTCGTGATCGGGCTTTCGTCCTCCTCCATCGCCGATGTGCTGCACGATGCGACCCGCGACTACGTGTGTCGCGTTGAGGGGCCCGAGTGCGGGGGTGAGAGCTGGGTCGAGCATGAGCGGCCCGAGGAGCCTGAGGAGTATGTGTGGACCTTCTCCAGTACCTGGGACGGGGAGGTTCGCGGCGAGGGGGACGCGCGGGTGGCGGTGGCGTTCGCGTTGGCTCAGCAGGGGAAGCCGTACATCTGGGGGGCCACGGGGCGCAGCGGGTATGACTGCTCCTCGCTGATGATGGAGGCGTGGCGCGAGGCCGGGGTGAGTATTCCGCGGACAACCTGGGACCAGATCGCGGCGCTGCCCAACATCTCCAAGGGCGAACTCCAGCCCGGCGACCTGATCTTCTTCCACACCATGCCCGAGATGGAGCCGCCCACGCACGTCGGCATGTACATCGGCAACGGGCAGATGGTGCACGCCGGCAACCCGGTCAACGTCACCCAGGTGATCGGCAACCCGCACTGGGAGTCGCTGTGGGTCGGGCAGGCGCGGGTGCCGCAAGGGTGAGTGCGGTACGTGGGATGCGCGGGATACGCGGACTGAGTGTGTGTGTGGGCGGAACTGCGGTGGCCGCGGCAGACGCGTTGAAAGGCGCGATTGTGGCGCGCGTGGTGCGGCGGGTGGTCGCCGGCACGGCGGCGGCGGTGTGCGTCGCGGCGCTGTCCGCCTGCGTGGGTGCCTCCGGGGCGCCTGAGCCGCAGGGCTCGGCCGTGCCCACCCCGGGCGACGCCTCCGACCGGACCGAGCTGGCCGACGCCGTCACCGCCGCGCTCGACGCCGAGGACTCCGCGGCGTGGCGGTTGCAGAGCTTCGACAGCAGCGGCATGGCCGTCCTCAACAGCGGGCGGCTGAGCTGCTCGGGCGACGGCTCGGGCGTCTACCGCGTCGAGGGCGACGCGACGCGCTACGTGCTGGAGCCCGACTTCGTCCCCGGCCGCGACTACGACGGCGACGAGACCTCCGCCGCCGACGTCCAGGCCAGCGGATCGGTCGCCACCGACGACGGCCTGCACAGCGCCTCCGGCGGCGACTTCTGGCCCCTGGGCGACGACTACCGCGCCGCCGACGTCCCCTCCGACTACCTGCCGGACCTCACCGCCGCGCGCGGCGCCAACTGCTCGCACATCACGGCCGCGCTGGCCGTCAGCACCGACCTCCGCCTCGTGGACGCGGTCGAGGTCCACGGCACCCCCACCGCGCACTGGCGCGGAACCGCCTACATCGACGATCTCCGGGAGCACGCGGTCGGCTTCGCCCGGAGCGAGTACACCACCCTGGTCGACATGGGCCTCGGCGAGGCCGCCGTCGACGTCGAACTGTGGGTGGACGACGCCAACCGGCCGCTCGTGTACTACCAGCACCTTCCGCCCGACCGCACGGGCTTGCAGAACCGCTGGTTCGCCCTGACCCTGACCGACTGGAGCACCGACGAGACGGTGACCGCGCCCTAGCACCGATGCCCAGCCCCGCCGCCCGCTGTGACGGCGTGCCCGGCATCGTCCCCGCGCGGCTGTGCGGTGATCGCGCCGCCGACCTGTGCCTGGCTCCTCCGGCCTGACCGCACTGTTCCCGACCGCACCTGCCGCGGTCGTTGTCTTTGCGAGGCTTGCCATGGCACTGTGCCGCCGACCCCTCCGTGCCGAGCGCGGCGGGGCAATTCTGGAGTACGCGGGTGTCGTCGCCCTGGTCGCGGGCGCGGCCGTCGGGCTCATCGGCGTGGCCGGCTCGACGGAACCCGGCCGGCGCGTCCTGGCGGAGGTCGAGCGCGCCGTCTGCGCCGTCCTGCGGCTCGCGGACTGCGGCGCGGGCGCAGGCGCGGCCGCGGCCGACTCCGCCGCCGCCGACCGCGACGCCGCCTTCCGCCCGCAGGGCTGCACCACCGGCTCCTCCGCCATGACGGCGGCCACCGGCGTCTCTGTGGCCGTGTCCCCCGGCGGCAAGGTCCGGATCGCCGAGCGGGTCAGCTCCGACGGCACCGTGGAGGTCAGCCTCGCCCGGGGCTTCGACGCCGCCGCGGACCTGCCGAGCCCCTTCCGCTGGGGCGTCGGCGTCGGGCACCTCGCCGAGGTCGACGCCGGTATCGCGGCGGGCGTGCGCGGCGGAGTGACGGCGGTCGAGACCTGGACCCTCGCCGACCGCCGCGCCGCCGCCGACTTCCGCGAACGTGTGGCCCGGTCGGTCCACCTGGCGGAACTGACCGAGGACAGCGGCGCCTTCGACGCGGTGGGCGCCCAGATCATCGGCCTGCTGGAGGAGCACCTGGGAGGCGGCGGCGCCGGTGCCGGCACCGGCGGCGGCGGCGCCGGCACCGGCGGCGGGACCGGCGCCCTGCCCCCGCCCGACCGCCGCGCGGTCGTGGTCGACGGCGGCCTGCGGCTCACGGGAGACCTGGGCGCCACGCTGGGCGGGCGCGGGCGCCGCCCCGGCCACCCCGACCGCTCCGACGCGGGCGGCGCGGGTGGCCCGGCCGCCCCCTCCGCCGACGGGGCCGACCCGCGCCCGGGCGGGCAGGGTGTCGCCAGCGGCGTGGACCTGCTGCACCTGGTGTCCGCGAGCGCCGAGGGCAGCGGGCACGTCTCCCGCGAGATCGACGAGCGGCGCGGCACCGTAGCCGAGACCGTGGGGTTCACCTTCGAGGAGGCCGGTGAGGTCGGCCGCCTGGTGCCGCGTTCCGTCCTCACCCCCGAAAACGCCAGCGACCGGCTCGTCAGCGCCGCCCTCACCACCACCCGGGACCGGCGGACGGGGCGCCTGACCGAGGTCGCCATCCAGGTCGTCAACGCCGAGGACGAGCACGGCCAGACGGAGGGCACGGCACGCCTGAAGGTCACCGACGCCAACCGCGCGACCGTCCGCGCCTGGCTGGAGGGCGGGGAGCCGCTGCTCGCCCTGTCCTTCCTCTCCACCACCGGCCGCCCCAAGGACGTCACCGACCCGCGGGTCGACCAGGGCGCCGGCACCGACGCCGGTGGAGGCGGGGATAGCGGCGTGCCGGTCAGCGACTTCGACCGGCTGCTGCACGCCGAGGCCACCTACAGCACCGTCCGGTACGCCGTCGACACGGATGGCAGGGAGTTCACCGCCGACGCCGTCCTCGCCGGATGGGCCTTCGGCGGCTCGACGGGATGGGAGTCGGTCTCCCGCACCGCCACCGGCGCCCGCTACCTCGGCGCACCCGATGGCGAGGGCCGCCGCGACCTCGTCCCCCTGACGGCATGCACCGACTGAGGCGGCCACCGGGGGCGGGAGGGGGCGGACGTGTGCGCTGTGGAGGAGAAAGGCGACGCGGCTCATTCCGATGGCCACGACCACGACCCACGACGAACACGAACACGAACACGAGGAGGACGGTTTGCTTGATCTGCTGCGCGCCTGGGCGGTCGGGGCGGCGGTGTGGACGGGGTGGGCGGTGGCCGGCGCCGCGGCGCACCTGGCCTGGCTGCCGCCCGGTGCCCTGGCGGAGTCGCCGGGCAGGCTGGCCTGGATCGGGTGTACCACGCTCGTCGGCTACGCCCTGGTGGCCTTCGCCGGTGGACTCGCGCATCCCCGTCCCCACCGCGACCGCCGCGGCCGCCGCCTCGCGGCGGCCCTGGCGGTGCCGGGCGTGGGGGCGGTCGCTGAGATCACCGCACATGCCACCGGCCCCGGCGGAGCCGGGACGGCCGACGCCGTCGCCGCCGCCGTGGCCCTCAGCGCACTCGCCCTCGGCAGCGCCGCAGGCGCCCGCCTGTCCGCGGCCGCCCGGCCACCGCTCCCCGGACGCACACCGTGAACTGTGGACGGCAACGACAGCGACCGCCACCTACCCTGCCTGCCCGCCCGCTCGACCGCCAGGCTCACTTACTTCATGGACCTGCTCCGCCCACGGCCACCGCCTACGGCTCTTCGCTCCAGTCCCCGCCAACCCCCGCCCTCGGCGAGATCGCCCAGGCGGCAAGCCCCACCTGCTGCTCCTCCCGGCGACGTCCAAGCGGAACGGCCCAACCGCCGATTCCCGCCGGTGTCGCTCGCGGTGCTCAGGCGGCTTGTTCTCCCCGGGGGCGAAATGATCGACCGAAAAGGTTGCGGCGGTGCCGGTCGCCTACCCGGGTGGTGCCATGGGGCCGGACCGGCTCACCCGCATGCCTGTCAGTCCGGGGTGGGTGTCGAGTCGGGGGTCGGGTTGGGGGTGGGGGTCTGTTCTTCCGGCTCGGCGGGAGATGAGGGCTCGTCCGGTGCGGTCGCGTCTTCGGGCGAGCCGGCGTCGGTGCGGTCCCAGTAGGTCTTGGGGACGCGGACGCGGGCGCCTGTCTCCGCCTCGACGACGGCGGGGCGCTGGAGGCGGCGCATCAGCAGGAAGGCCAGCACCGCGCCCACCAGGGCGATGGCCGTCCAGCTCGCGTACAGCGGCCAGTTCACGCCCGTGCCCGCCAGCAGGCGGCCCGTGTCGACCGAGCTCCCCACCACCGGGGCCGGGAGGACCGCCAGGGCGTTGCGGCCGAGGTCGTGGCGGTCGGGGGCCCGGTGGACCAGGGCGGTGGCCACCACGGTCAGGAAGTAGGCGGCGAACCCGATCCCGCCCAGCCACAGCAGCGCCCAGCCGAAGCTCTGCGTGTGCTCGGGCGGGGCGAGGAGGCGGAACGCCAGCGCGCCGATGTTGGTGAGCATGAACCACGACACCGCGCCGATGATCCAGGCCCGGACGAACTCGACCATTGTCCCTCCGCCGACTCGTGTTCGGATGCGTCCATCCCCCGCGAGTTGCGCCGTCCCCGTCGCGATCCGCGTCCGTGCTCCACTCCGCCGCGCGAACGCGCGCCGTTTCCGGCGGCGGCGTTCCCCGGCCCGTGGTGCTGCCTGCCGTGCCCGATCGTTGTGACCGCCGTGACCACCACGGCCGCCCGCCTCACCGGCGCGGGACCGCTTCGCCGTGCGGCGCCGCTGCCGCGCGCCGGAGGGCGTTCCGGAGCATCCGGTGTGCGCGGTTCAGCGGACGAGTCTAGACGGAACGCGCGTCCCACCGCACCCGCCCCGCACACCCGCACACACCCGCGCACGCCCTCGCTCCCCTGCTCCCCCGTCCCCCTTACACACCCGGCCCCGCCCCGACATGGCGGTGCCCCTCCCGGCCCTCGCGTCCGCCGATCCCACAGCCCCACCCGCCCCCACACACATGGCGGTGCCCCCGCCCGGGGCAGGGCGGGGGCACCGAACGGGTACCGCGAGGATGGCGGCCGGGCGGGGTGGCGCGGCCGGGGCGGGCGGGTGAGGGGGTCCGCTCGCTCGGGTCGGTTAAGGAATCACTCCGCTTACTCCACGAACCCGATGTCCGTGTACTGGATGGAGGCGAGCCCGTTGGCTCCCCAGTTCGCGACGTTGGGGTTCACCGCGTAGATGCCGGGCCGCTGGAACAGCGGCACCGCCATGCTCTCCTCCCACAGCATGCGGTCGATCTCGTTGGCCTTCTCCGCGTACGCCTCGGGGTCGGTCTCCTTCGACAGTTCGTCGAACGCCTCGTTCAGCTCGTCGGTGGAGGAGAAGTGCAGGTTGTTGCCCCAGGTGGGGTTGCCGTCCTCGTCCTCGCCCACCGGGCCGGTGAAGTTCTCGGCGAAGTACCCCGCGTAGGGGTTGGTGCTGGAGTACACGAACGTCGTGGCGTCGAACTCGCCCGGCACGATGTACTCCGGGAAGTAGGAGTTGCTCGGCACCGTCTCCACGTTGACGGCCACGCCCACCTCCGCCAGTTGCGCCTTGGCGATCTCCGCCTCGTCGGCGGTGTTCTGGAGGTCCGAGGGGATCACCCAGTCCAGTTCGAGGCGCTCGCCGTCCTTGGTCCGGACCTCGCCCTCGCCCTCCAGGGTCCACCCGGCGTCCTCCAGCATCTGCGCCGCCAGCTCGGGGTCGTACTCGCCGAAGCCCTCGCTGTTGTCGCGGAAGCCGGTCTGGGTGGAGCGGATGAGCCGGTTGACCGTGGGGTCGGTGGTCCAGTTGACGCCGCTGAGCGTGGCCTGGGCCATCTGCGACCGGTCGATGGCGTGCACGAGCGCGTTGCGCACCTCGCGGTCGGCCAGCAGGCGGCCCTCACCGGCGTTGAAGGTGATGTGCCGGTAGGCGTTGTCGATGGCCTTGGTCAGGCGCACGCCCTCGGCGTCGCTCAGCAGCTCGTAGGCGGCGGCGTCGTAGCCCAGGTAGAAGCCGTCGATCTCGCCGTTGTTCATCACCCCGGGCAGCGCGTCGTTGCCGTAGGTGTGGAACACGATCGAGTCGAGGATGGCGGGCTCGCCCCACCAGTTGTCGTCGCGGTTGACCGTGATGGTCTGCGCGGTCTCGTCGAACTCCACGTCGCCGAACGGCCCGGCGGTGACCGGGAAGGCCAGCTCGTAGTCCTCGTTGAACCGCTCCGGGTCCTCCATGTACTCCTTGGGGTACAGGGCGTCGAACAGGCGCGGCCACTCGGCGAAGGGCTCGTCGAAGTGGAAGATCACCTCGTACTCGTCGTCCCCCTGCTCGACGTCGCCGATCCGCTCGTAACCGGACTTGTCGCCGATCTCGAACTCGCTGTCGTTGTCGCGGTGCCCGCCGACCGTCTCGACCTGGGCGGCGTAGTCCTCCCAGGTGATCGGCTCGCCGTTGGACCACTCGGCGTCGGGGTTCAGCTCGAAGGTGAGCGTCATCCCGTCGTCGCTGATCTCGCTGGAGAGGACGTAGTCCTCGTTGGGGTACGGGTCGCCGTTCTCGTCGAAGTTGTGGGCCTGGGGCAGCACGGCCGAGGCGATCCGCTCGGCGTTGGCGAGGTTGCCCTGCGTGTGGTGCACCTGGTACTGCGGCGGGAACTCGTTGATCCCCCAGTGGAAGGTGCCGCCCTCCTGGAGGTCGGCGCGGTCCGTCTGGTTGATGTCGATGGCGGGGATGTCCGCCAGGGTCTCCTGGTTCTCGTTCCCCTCGTCTCCGCCGCCACCGCCGCAGGCACTGGCCGCAAGGGCCAGGACCACGAGGGGGGCGCCGAGCTTGGCGGCGCGTCTCATCCGCACGGGAGTCTCCTCACTGATCACTTTCCTGGGGGATCGGGTGGGCGCGATCGGCCCTCCGACGGTCACAGGGGCTCCTGCCGCTCGGCGTAGTGGCAGGCGGCGGCCTGGTCGGCCGCGCCCTCCACGCGGCGCCGCAGTTCCGGTTCGCGCTCCCGGCACGCGGTGCGCTCCTCCTCGCCGAGCACGGCGAACTTCTGGCACCGGGTGCGGAAGCGGCACCCCGAGGGCGGGTCAGCGGGGTTGGGGAGGTCACCCTCCAGGACGATGTGGGACCGCCGCCGCTCCTTCTCGGGGTCGGGCAGCGGGATCGCCGACAGCAGCGCCTGGGTGTAGGGGTGGGTGGGGTGCCGGTACAGGTTGGCGACCTCGCCGATCTCCACGATCTTGCCGAGGTACATCACCGCCACGCGGTCGGCGATGTGGCGCACCACCGACAGGTCGTGGGCGACGAACAGGTAGGCCAGGCCGAGCCGGGCCTTGAGGTCGTCCAGCAGGTTGACCACCCCGGCCTGGATCGAGACGTCCAGCGCCGAGACGGGTTCGTCCAGCACGATCAGCCGGGGCTCCAGCGCGAGCGCCCGCGCGATGCCGACGCGCTGGCGCTGGCCGCCGGAGAATTCGGCCGGGTAGCGGGCGGCGTGCTCGGCCTCCAGGCCGACCAGCCGCAGCAGTTCGATGACGCGCGCCTGGAGCCTGTCCTTGGGGTAGGCGTGGGTGCGCAGCGGCTCGGCGACGATCTCGAAGACCCGCATGCGGGGGTCCAGCGAACTCATCGGGTCCTGGAACACCACCTGCATGTCGCGCCGCACCCGCATGCGCTCGCGCCCGCCGATCCGGCCGGACTCGGTGCCCAGCACCCGCACCGCCCCGCTCTGGGGGCGGTCCAGGCTGAGGATCTCCAGCAGGGTGGTGGTCTTGCCGCAGCCGGACTCCCCCACCAGGCCCAGGGTCTCGCCCTCGCGGATGTCGAAGCTGACGCCGTCGACCGCGTAGACGGTGCCCACCCGCCGCTTGAACAGCGCGCCGCGCGTCAGCGGGTGGTGCTTGACCAGGTTCTCGACCTCCAGCACGGTGGTGCGGTCCTCGCGCGGGACCGCCGCCTGCGGGGGGTCGCCGATCTCGGGCACGGGGTAGACGTCGCGCGCGGTCCAGCCGTTGGCCTGGATCTCGCCGGCGCGGACGCAGGCCGCCCGGTGGCCGGGCGCGCCGACCTGCTCCAGCGCGGGCTCGGCCTGGGTGCACGCCTC
Source organism: Streptomonospora mangrovi (assembly GCF_027604915.1). Taxonomy (GTDB): domain Bacteria; phylum Actinomycetota; class Actinomycetes; order Streptosporangiales; family Streptosporangiaceae; genus Streptomonospora; species Streptomonospora mangrovi. The sequence continues at coordinate 240,247 of NZ_JAJAQC010000003.1, read as the reverse complement.
GACGGCCAGCGGGCAGCGCGGGGCGAACGGGCAGCCGGGCGGCATGTCGGTGAGGGAGGGCGGGCTGCCGGCGATGGGGATGAGCGGGGTCTTGTCGTCCTGGTCCAGGCGCGGCACCGAGCCCAGCAGGCCCATGGTGTAGGGCATGCGGGTGCGGTAGTAGACGTCGTCGACGGGCCCGGTCTCGACCAGCCGCCCGGCGTACATGACCTGCACGCGGTCGACCAGGCCGGCCACCACGCCCAGGTCGTGGGTGATCATCAGGATGGCGGCGCCGGTCTCGCGCTGCGCGGTCTTGAGGACCTCCAGGATCTGGGCCTGGATGGTGACGTCGAGCGCGGTGGTGGGTTCGTCGCAGATGATGACGTCGGGGTCGTTGGCGATCGCGATGGCGATCATGACCCGCTGCCGCATGCCGCCGGAGAACTCGTGGGGGAAGGAGCGGTGCCGCCGCTCGGCGTCGGGGATGCCCACGAGGGTGAGCAGCTCGACGGCGCGGGCCAGCGCGGCGGCCTTGCCGAAGTGGGGGTTGTGCGCGCGGACGGCCTCGGCGACCTGGTCGCCGACGGTGTAGACCGGGGTCAGCCCCGACAGCGGGTCCTGGAAGACCATGGCGATGGCCCGGCCCCGCTTGGCGGCCATGGCGCGGTCGTCCAGCCCCAGCAGTTCCTCGCCGTGCAGCCGGATGGAGCCGCTCACGCGGGCGTAGTCGGGCAGCAGGCCCATGGCGGCCAGCGACGACACCGACTTGCCCGACCCGGACTCCCCCACGATCCCCAGGATCTCGCCGCGGCGCAGCTCGTAGCTGACGCCGCGCACCGCGGTGACGTCGGGGCTGCCGCGGGTGCCCGGGAAGGTGACCTCCAGGTCGGTGACCTGGAGGACCGGGGTGTCGGTGCCGTCGGGCCGCGCGGCGTCGCCGTGGGCATGGGCGGTGGTGGCGGTCATGGTTCCCCTCTAGCTCCTGCGCCTGGAGTGCGGGTCAAGGGCGTCGCGCAGGCCGTCGCCGACCAGGTTGACCGCCAGCACGAGCAGGATGAGCAGCCCGGTGCAGAACCAGAAGGTCCACGGGAAGGCCAGGGCCTGGCGCGATCCCTCGGCGATGAGGGAGCCCAGGGTGACGTCGGGGGGCTGCACGCCGAATCCGAAGTAGGACAGCGCGGTCTCCAGGATGATGGCGCCGCTGACGTTGATGGTGATGTCGACGATCAGCAGCGACGACATGTTGGGCAGGATGTGGCGCAGGATGATGCGCCCGCTGCTGACCCCCATGTAGCGGGCGGCCAGCACGTACTCGCGCTCCTTGAGCGAGATGGTCATGCCGCGCACCATCTTGGCGGTGACCATCCACATCAGCCCCGCGAGCAGGATGACGAAGACGGGCCACTCCGAGCCGCGCAGCACCGGGTAGAGGATCGCCAGGATCAGAAACTGCGGGAGCACCAGGAAGAGGTCGGTGATCCACATCAGCACGCGGTCGGTGGGGCCCAGGTAGTAGCCGGCGAAGGCGCCCACGATCGCGGCGACCACGGTGGTGGCCACGGCCGCGCACAGCCCGATCACGATGGAGCGCTGGAGCCCCACCATGGTCATGTGGAAGACGTCGCGCCCGGTGGTGTTGGTGCCGAACCAGTGCTCGGCCGAGGGCGGGCTGCGGAACGCGAAGAAGTCGCGCTCGTCGAACTCCCACGGGCTGAACAGCGGCCCGATCCAGGCCATGAGCACCAGGGCGCCGATGATCACCAGGCCCACGACCACGCGCGGGGTGCCCAGGACCTCCTTGGCCAGCGAGGACCAGCGGCCGGTGATGGCCGGGGGGATGTCGTCGGGCGCCTGGGCCTCGCGCTCGGTTGCGATGCTCACGGGATCTCCTCCAACGCCGGGCGGCAGCGGGGCGCCGCGGCCGGGGGGCCGGCCGGGCGCGGGGACGCGGAAGCGGTGGGCACGGTCAGCTCACCCGCACCCGGGGGTCGAGCCAGGCGTAGAGCACGTCGGACAGAAACGACGCGGCCATCACGCACACGGCCATGAAGCAGGTGACGGCGGCCACCGCGTTGACGTCGTTGGTCACGATGGAGTCCACGACCCAGGCGCCCATGCCGTGCCAGCCGAACACCTTCTCGGTGAAGGTGGCGTTGGCGATGAGGATGCCGAAGGTGAAGGTGAAGTAGGTGATGGTGGGGATCATGGCGGTGCGCAGCGCGTGCTTGAACAGGGCGGCCCGCCGGGTGAGGCCCTTGGCCATGGCGGTGCGCACGAAGTCCGAGGCGAGCACGTCGAGCATCATGTTGCGCTGGTAGCGGCTGAAGGCGGCGAACAGCGACAGCACCAGGGTAAGCGTGGGCAGGATGGCGTGCTGGACGCGGTCGGCGAGGGTGCCCCAGAACCCGGCGTCGAGGTTGGCGGTGTACTCGCCGCCGTACTCCAGGAGCTGGCGGCCGGTGACGTCGTTGATCCACACCGCGGTGACCTGGAGGACCACGGCGATCACGATGGTGGGCACGGCCAGCAGGAAGAACGCCACCACGGTGGAGGCCCGGTCGAAGGCGCGGTACTGGCGCACCGCGGAGTAGGCGCCGACGGCCACGCCCAAAGTGGCGCCGATGACCGCGCCGACCACGATCAGCCGCAGGGTGACCCCGGCTTTTCTGGCAATGTGCTCGTTGACGCTCTGGTCGGTAATGGTCTGGCCGAAATCACCGACCACCACACCGGAAAGCCACGTCGCGTAGCGCTCGGCGAGCGGGGTGCGGTCGTTGAGGTTGAGGTGGTCGAGTTCGCGCTCGATCGCCTCGGCGCTGAGCGGCGGCTGCTGCTGCTCGAAGTTGGAGCGCGGGCTGAGCGTGGTGGCGGCCAGGAGGTAGGCCAGGCTCGACGCCAGGAAGACCAGTATGAGTGAGCTGAGCAGTCTCCTGATCAGGAACTTCGCCAACGGATGCCCCTACGTCTCGCCCGGGTGGACCGGTTCGGACCTGCTGTGAACGATCGGCGCAAGTCCTCTGGGCCCACAGAGTGCGTTCTGTGCCTACCTACATTCAGACGGGCGCGAGGAATGGAGTCCAGTCCCGCAGGAGAGGATCGGCTCCCCGGCGTGACCGCAATCCACTTACATCCGATTCACGGTCAGTGATCCGAATTGACACGAGTTTGGGCTGTTCTCGGACACCGGAAGGTTACCGGCCTATCAAGAAAGCACAACGAGCGTAGTTTTTCTTCACATCCCCGCACTTCACAGCAGAATATAAACCACCTCCGGACGCTTCCGCTCAGACCGTCCACAGGCGCCCGCAGCGCCCGCGCGGCCCGCCCGCCGGCCGTCCGGCGGTGCCCGCGCCCCTCGCGCTCGGGCGCGCGGGCACCGCCCGCGCGCCTCAGGCGTCGCTGGAGCGCCGCCAGATGTTGACCCCGAGGTCCACCGCGTGCCGGTCGATCTCGGCCAACTCCTCGTCGCTCAGCGCCGGGCCGCGCACCGCCGCCACGTTCTCCTCCAGTTGCTCCACGCTGCTGGCACCGATCAGCGCCGAGGTCACCCGCTCGTCGCGCAGCACCCAGGACAGCGCCAACTGGGCCAGCGTCTGCCCGCGCCGCCGCGCCAGCGCGTCCAGCGCCCGCACCCGCTCCAGCACGTCGGCCTTCAGCCAGTCGCGCGAGAACGCCTTGCCGCGCTGAGCGCGGGAGTCGGCGGGCACCCCGTCCAGGTAGCGGCCGGTCAGCAGGCCCTGGGCCAGCGGGGAGAACACGATGCAGCCGGCGCCCTCGCGCTCCAGCGCGCCCAGCAGGTCCTGCTCCTCGATCCACCGGTTGACCATCGAGTAGGACGGCTGGTGGATGAGCAGCGGCACGCCCATCTCCCGCAGCAGCGCCGCCGCCTCGGCCGTGCGCCGCGCGGAGTAGGAGGAGATCCCGGCGTAGAGCGCCCGCCCCGACCGCACCGCGTGCGCCAGCGCGCCCATGGTCTCCTCCAGCGGCGTGGAGGGGTCGTAGCGGTGGCTGTAGAAGATGTCGACGTGGTCCAGGCCCATGCGGGCCAGCGACTGGTCCAGGCTGGCCAGCAGGTACTTGCGCGACCCGCCGCTGCCGTAGGGGCCGGGCCACATGTCGTAGCCCGCCTTGGTGGAGATCACGATCTCGTCGCGGTAGGGCCGGAAGTCCTCGCGCAGCATCCGGCCGAAGTTGACCTCGGCCGCGCCGGCCGGCGGCCCGTAGTTGTTGGCCAGGTCGAAGTGGGTGATTCCCAGGTCGAAGGCCCGGCGCAGGATGGCGCGCCGGGTCTCCAGCGGCCGGTCGTCGCCGAAGTTCTGCCACAGCCCCAGCGACACGGCGGGCAGGTCCAGCCCGCTGCGGCCGCTGCGCCGGTAGGGCATGCGCCCGTCGTAGCGGGCGGGGTCGGCGGTGTGCACCCCGGCCGGTGGCGCGTCGAGCCGGGGGACGTCGTGTTCTCGCACCATGGGCCCCATCATTCCATCCGGTGCCGCCCCGCCCCGAACCGGACGTCTGCGCCCGGTGCCCGCGCACGCCCGCCCGCCGCCCGAAACCGACGGCGGGCGGGCGCTGGGCGCGTCTGGGGGCTAGCGGCCGATGTCGTGGCCGCGGCCGTGCCAGATGGACACCACCGAGGGGCGCGGGAAGTCCCCGTCGGGCCAGGTGCTCTGCGGCTGGTCGAACGTGCCGTCCTCACCGGGGTGCTGGGGGGCGATGAAGACCGTCTTCTGGTCCTCGGTGATGAAGGGGCCGCAGCACTCGGCGCCCACCGGCACCGACGCGAACGCCTTCAGCTCGCCCTTGTAGCGGCCCTCGACCGGCACCGCGAACAGCGCGTCGTTGACGCCGATGGTGCCGGGCTGGCCGTCGGTGGAGATCCACAGGTTGCCGCGCTCGTCGAAGGTGAGGTTGTCCGGCGAGGAGATCGCCACCACCTTGGACTTGTCGTAGCCGGCGAAGTAGGTGCTGGGGTCCTCGGGGTCGCCGCAGACGATCGGCACGTCCCAGCGGAACCGGGTGGCGCCGGCGTCGTTGTTGCTCTCGGTGATCTCCAGGATGTGGCCGAACCGGTTGGGGCCGCGCGGGTTGGGCTCGTCGGCCTGGCCCGGCTCGCGGGCGGAGTTGTTGGTCAGCGCGCAGTAGACCTTGCCGGTGGCCGGGCTGGCCTCGATGTCCTCGGGGCGGTCCATCTTGGTGGCCCCGGCGGCGTCGGCGGCCAGGCGGGTGTGCACCAGCACCTCGGCCACGGTGAAGCCCGGCACGAAGCTCTTCTTGTCGGTGCACAGCGGCACCCACTCGCCGCGGCCGTCGAAGGCGCCGTCGGCGGGCAGGGCGCCCGAGCCGTCGAACTCCTTGTCGGGGCTGTCGCCGCTGAGGCGGGCCACGTACAGCGTGCCGGTGTCCAGCAGCGCGCTGTTGGCGCGGCGGGAGCCCTCGCGGTAGCGGCCGGCGCTGACGAACTTGTAGATGTAGTCGAAGCGCTCGTCGTCGCCCATGTAGACCGCGACGCGGCGGTCGCGGGTGAGGCGGGTGGTGGCGCCCTCGTGCTTGAAGCGGCCCAGCATGGTGCGCTTGCGCGGGGTGGAGTCGGGGTCGAACGGGTCGATCTCCACCACGTAGCCGAACCGGTTGGCCTCGTTGGGGTGGCGCGACAGGTCGAAGCGCTCGTCGACCCGGTCGAAGCGGCGGTTGCCCTCGCGGGTGTCGCCGGAGGTCGCGATGCCGTAGCGCGCCAGCGCGGCCTTGGCGTCCTCGGGGGCGCCCTCGCCGCCGACGAAGTACTGGTTGAAGTTCTCCTCGCAGGTGAGGATGGTGCCCCACGGGGTCATGCCGCCGGCGCAGTTGTTGAGCATGCCCAGCACCCGGGTGCCCTGGGGGTCGGCCTCGGTGCGCAGCAGTTCGCTGCCGGCGGCCGGGCCGGTGAGCTTCATGGTTGTCGCTCCGGTTGGGCGCCTCGTGGAAGCAGGCGTCGCCGCAGCGGAAGCGGCAGGTGGTCCGGGAACGGCCGCCGCCGACCTGGCCGAGCAGCGGCAGCAGGCGACGGTGAGGCGCGGTTTGCGGCACTGGGGTCCTCCTATGGCTCACGGGGATGGCCGCCGGGCGGGGGGCCGCGCGACGCTGTCGCGGGGGTCGCGCGGGCCGCTCCGGGGGCCGGTGTCCGGGGTGGCGGGGGGTACCCGAACGTCCTTGACCTTTACGGACAAGAGACTCGTCTGAGTGAATCCGCCGTTAATGCACTGACAACTTCGCCACACGCGTTGTCCAGCCACCTCCTCGCGCCGGCGGGCGGGCACCGCGTGAGCAGCGCCACCGCCGATCGGGCGGCCCGGTGGCGCCGCGCGCCGGCGGCGCCGCCCGACCGGATCCGGTCACCCGTTCGTAACCTGTGACTACCCGTGACCGCCCGTGATGTAGCCGGTTTCCGGCCCGGAGCACGGCCGCGGCCCGGTTCGGCGCGGGGGGACGGTCACTCATCACCCCCACCTGGTTCACCAGAAGTCAACCCGCGTATTCTGAAGCCGGGCGTGCCCTTTCGACCTGTGAGGCACCCGTACCGAGACCGATTCCACGCACGTCACCGATCCGAAGAGCGATCCCCTACGCCCGCGGCCCCGCGCCGTGACCCGGATCCGGGCATCGGACGCACCCCGCGGGCACCGCTCGACGTCACAGCGGCTCGTCCGCGGTGTGACGGTCCGCCACTGTCGCAGGGGAGTGAGATCCACGTGCCCGACATCCCGACGGCGAGGCCGCGAGGCCGGACCTGCCCGCGTACCGCGCCGCCCGTCGCCCCAGGCATCACCCACCCGTCCACCGAACGTCCGGCGAACACCATGGAAGAGCGCCACGCCATCCCAGGAGCCTCCCGTCCGCCCGCGCGCCGCCGGTTCCCCGGGCTCGCGAGCCAGATCCAGTACGCCCGCCGCTTCGTCGAGCGGATGGTCGCCCCCTCACCCGAGACCACCACGGCCACGCTGCTGACCAGCGAACTGGCCACCAACGCCATCACCCACAGCTCCTCGGGCCTGCCCGGGGGGAAGTTCGAGGTGTCGGTGCACCTGGCGCCCGGCTGGGCGCGGGTGGAGGTGCGCGACCTCGGCAGCCCCGAGCAGCCGCGCGCCCAGCACCGCGACCCCTACGACACCAGCGAGCACGGCCGCGGTCTGGACCTGGTCGAGGCGCTGGCCGCCAAGTGGGGCACCGAGCCCCGCTCCGACGGCCTGGGCCGGCTGGTGTGGTTCGAGCTGGTGTGGGACCCCCGCGAGGCCGGGGCGGCCGGACCGGCCGGCGCCTGACCCGCCCTTCGGCGGCGCGCCCGCGCGCGTGGCGGCACCGCCGGTGCGGGGCCCCTCATCGGGGAGGGGACCCGGGTCGGCGGTGCCGCCACGCGCAACTTTCGCGCGCCCGGCGGCCGGGCGCACCGGGCGCGCACGCCCGTTGACCGCATGGTGCGGCCGGCCGGGTCAGGCGCCCTCCGGGGGCGGTGCCGGCAGGCGGTACTTCTCATACAGTTCGCGCGCGTAGTCCTTGGCCTCCTGCGAGGGCTCGTCGCCCAGCTCCTCGCGGACCAGGTCGTCCAGGTCGGCTTCCTTGGGATCCATGCGTGCAGCTTGCCTTCCGTAGAGGGCCGATCACAAATCGGCGCCTCGGCGTTGCGCGGAACGCAACGGAAACGGCGAAGGCGGGCGGGCCTGCCGCGACGCGGACGGCCGCCGCGGGAGGCTCCCGCGGCGGCCGCCGTCGTGCTGTACCGCCGTACCGCTGTGCCCGCTGCCGGGCGGCTACCCGCGCGGCTTGCCGGCGGGGTCGGCCTCGGCCGCCGCGGGGTCCTCGGCGGACTCCGGGGCGTCGTCGGCGCGCTTCTGGCGCTCGCGCTCCACCGCGGCGTCGCGCTTGGCCTGGCGCCGCTGGGCGCGGCGCTCCTTGCGGCCCTCGGCCATGGTGTAGAGCACCGGCACCAGGACCAGGGTCAGCAGCGTGGAGGTGACCAGGCCGCCGATGACCACGATCGCCAGCGGCTGGGAGATGAACGCGCCGCCGCCGGTGATCCCCAGCGCCATCGGGGTGAGAGCGAAGATGGTGGCCAGCGCGGTCATCAGGATGGGCCGCAGCCGGTGCCGCGAGCCCTCCACGACCGCCTCGCGCAGCTCCATGCCCTCCGACCGGTACTGGTTGACCAGGTCGATGAGCACGATGGCGTTGGTGACCACCACGCCGATCAGCATCAGCATGCCGATCATCGCGGCCAGGCCCAGCGGCTGGCCGGTGGCCAGCAGCAGGCCGATCGAGCCGGTGGCCGCGAACGGGATCGAGACCAGCAGGATGAGCGGCTGCATCAGGCTCTTGAAGGTCGCCACCATGATCAGGTAGACGATCGCGACCGCGGCGATCATGGCGATCCCCAACTGGGTGAACGCCTCGGTCTGGTCGCTGCTGACACCGCCGATCTCGGCGGTGGCGCCCTCGGGCAGGTCCAGCTCGTCCAGCGCCTGGGTCAGCTCGGTGGTGACCCCGCCGAGGTCCTCGGCGGTGGGGGTGGCCGAGACGGTGGCGCTGCGCACGCCGTCGGAGCGGTTGAGCTGCGGCGCCTGCATGACCTCCTCGACGTCGGCCACGGCGCCGAGCCGGACCTCGCCGCCGGTGGGCGTGGCGATGCGCAGGTCCTCAAGGTCCTCGACCGTGGCGGGCCGCGCGGTGTCGCGCACCACCAGGTCGCGCTGGGCGCCGTCGATGGCGGCGGTGCCGACCTCGGCGCCCTGGAACGCCTGGGAGACCGCCTGGCCGATCGCGGCCTCGGTGAGGCCCTCATCGGCGGCGTCCTGGGCGTTGACGTCGACCTCCAGCGCGGGCTGCGCGGCGGCGATGCTGTTCTCGACGTCGGCGGCGCCGGGGATCTCGCGGACGGTGTCCTCGACCATGCCGGCGGCGTCGACCAGGGTGTCCTGGTCCTCGGCGCGGACCTCGACCTGGAGCGTGGAGCCGCCCATGCCGCCCGTGGCCAGCCGCAGCTCGGAGTCGGTGTCGACGTCCTCAAGGGCGTCGCGCAGCCGGTCCTCGATGACGGCCTGGTCCTCCTCGGGGTCGGAGGTGACGGTGTAGGTCACCGTGTCGGCGCCGCCCCCGCCCATGAGCATGGCCTCGGGGCCGCCGCCGCCCACGGAGGACTGGTAGGACTCCACCCACGACAGGCCCTGGAGGGTGTCCTCGACCTTGGCGGCCTCCTGGTCGGCCTCCTCCAGCGAGGTGCCGACGGGGAGTTCCTGGGTGACCTGGTAGGTGTTCTGCCCCTGGTTGCCCAGGAAGTTGGTCTGGAGGTTGGCCGCCGCGACGAACGTGGCGCCCAGCAGCAGGACCGAGGCCGCCAGCGTGATGATGCGGTGCCGGGTGGCCCACCGGATCACCGGCAGGTAGGCGCGCTGGAGCGGGGTGCGCAGCTCGCGCGCGTACTCCTCGGCCTTGACGCGCTCCAGCTCCTCGGGCGGGACCACGCGCGGGCGCATGAACCAGTAGGCCAGCACCGGGATGATGGTCAGCGCCACCAGCAGGGACGCGGCCAGCGCCAGGCTGACGGTGACGGCGAAGGGCCGGAACAGCTCGCCCACCTGGCCGCCGACGAACCCGATCGGCAGGAACACCGCCATGGTGGTCAGGGTGGCCGCGGTGATGGCCACGCCGACCTCGCGCACACCGGTGAGCACGGCGTGGAACTTGTCCTCGCCGTAGGACATGTGCCGCTTGATGTTCTCCAGCACCACGATGGAGTCGTCCACCACGCGGCCGACCGCGATGGTCAGCGCGCCCAGGGTGAGGAGGTTGAGGGAGTAGCCGAACGCCTGCACGCCGATCATCGCCACGAGGAGCGAGACCGGGATGGACACCGCCGTGACCAGCGTGGAGCGGATCGACACCAGGAAGACCAGGATGATGATGATCGCGAAGGCCAGGCCCAGCGCGCCTTCCTCGGCCATGGCGACGATGGAGTCGTTGATGAACGGCGCCTGGTCGAACACCACGGTGATCTGGGCGTCGTCGCCGAGCATGGGCTCCAGCTCGTCCAGGGCCGCCTGGACCTGCTCGGAGATCTCGACGGTGTTGCCGTCGGGGGTCTTGGTGACCATGACGCCGAGGCTGGGGTCGCCGTCGGTGCGGGTGATGCTGGACTGCTCGTCCAAGCGCAGCTCGACCTCGGCGATCTCGCCGAGCCGCACGGGCTCGGGGGCGGCGGTGGCCGCGCCGGGCATCGCCGCGCCGGCGGCGCCGGCTCCCGCGGCGGCGCCCGCTGACGCGCCGGCGCCCGCGCCGGCCTGTCCGCCGGGCGTGACGAGGAGGTCGCGGACGTCCTTGACCGACTCGAACTGGTCACCGGTGGTGACGGTCAGGGTGCGGCCGTCCTCGGTGATGTCGCCGCCGGGCGTGAGCGCGCCGCCGGCCTGGACCGCGCTGGTGATGTCGTTGGCGGTGAGCCCGCGCTCCTCCAGCTCGTCGTCGTCGGGCGTGATGACGACGGAGGACTCGCGCACGCCGGTGACCGTGGCGGCGCGGACGCCCTCGATGGACTCCAGCTCGGGGACGACCTGCTCCTCCAGCGGGTCGGCCAGGGCTTGCTCGTCGCCGTCTCCGGCGCCGGCCGCCAGCATGACCACGGGGATGTCGTCGGTGCCGAAGGCCATCACGGAGGGGTCGACGTCCTCGGGCAGCATGCCCTCGGCCTGGTCGACGGCCTGCTGGACGTCGCGCACGACGTCCTCGCTGCTGTCGCCGTAGTCGAACTCGGCGGTGACCTGCACCGATCCGGTGCTGGAGGTGGAGGTGTAGCTGACGACGCCGGGGACGCTCTGGACGGCCTGCTCCAGCGGCTCGGCCAGCTCGGTCTCGACGACCTCGGGCGAGGCGCCCTGGTACTGGGCGCTCACCATGACCATCGGGACGTCGAGCGTGGGCATCAGCTCGCGCTCGGTGTTGACGGTGGCCAGGGTGCCGAAGACCGCGGCGGCCAGCGTGATGAGCAGGATCAGGGCGCGGTTGCCCAGGGAGAGTTGTGCGAGCCGGTTCACCGCGCCCCCCTCCGCCGCGTGCCCGCTGGGAAGGGGCCGAAGGGGACGCCAAGAACGGACTTGGCAGTGTGGGACATGAGAGTCGTTGCTCCTTGGATAAGGATGGTCGCGCTGCGAACGGCACCGCTGCGACGAGCGGTAGATCGATGGACACCCACACGGCTGTCTCGAAACGGGGATCCGAGTGGGGTACTGCCGGGCACGCGATTTCAACGATACTTCGCGATATGCCGGGAATTCACCGTGATCGGGCCGACATCAGGCCGGTGTCAGGGGCCTGTCAGGGGGATATCAGGGGCATCCCCGGCCGCTGAGCGGCGCCGACGCCGCGCACCGGCGGCGCGCTTGGGCGCGGCGGGCGGCGGACGGTGGCGGGCGGACCGCATTCGGCCAGGCCCGGCGGGAACCCGCGAGGGGCGGCGGCACGGCGCCGCACGGCGCACGGGAGGGCGCGCGGCGGCGGGCCGAAGAGAGACGGGGGAACGGGCAAGGGCCGGCGGGCGCGGGCGGCCGGGAGCGCGAGCGGCCGGCTCAGCCGGCGGCCACCGGCGCGGTCTCGCCGGGCGGCACGTGCTCGTGGGCCACGCCCCACACCACGCGCAGCAGGTCCTCCAGGGCGTGCACGAGCGCGGCGTCGACCAACTGGTAGCTGACCTGCCGGCCGCGCGCGGTGGTGGCCACCAGGCCGCACTCGCGCAGGCACGCCAGGTGGTTGGAGACGTTCTGCCGGGTAAGACCCAACTGGTCGGCCAGGTGCGCGGGGTAGTCGGGGCCCTCCAGCAGGGCCAGCAGGAGCCGGCAGCGGGTGGGATCGGCCAGCGCCCGGCCCAGGCGCTGGATCGCGGCGAGGCGCTGCTCGGAAGTCAACATGAAAACCATTTTACAGCGTTTGCTGTATAGACAGTCCGGGCTGTATAAACAGTGGCGACTGAACAGTACGGTCTCGGGCGCCGCCCGCGCGAGGAGGATCCGCATGGGCCACGGACACGGCCACGGGCACGGCCACGCCACGGCCGCCGCCGCCAACCGCGGGCGGCTCGCCGCCGCCCTGGCGCTGATGGTGGGCGTGGCGGTGGTGCAGGTCGCCGGTGCCGCCGCCTCGGGCAGCCTGGCGCTGCTGGCCGACGCCGGGCACACCGTGGCCGACTCCTTCGGCCTGGTGCTGGCCCTGGTGGCGGTGTGGATCGCCGGCCGGCCGCCCAGCGCCGACCGCACCTTCGGCCTCCAGCGCGCCGAGGTGCTGGCCGCCGCCGTCAACGCCCTCACCCTCTTCGCCCTGTGCGCCTTCGTCGCCGTGGAGGCCGTGCGGCGGCTGCTGGACCCCCAGCCGGTCGCCGGCCCCTGGGTGGTGGCCGTGGCCGCGGTGGGGCTGGCCGCCAACGTGGTCGCGCTGCTGCTGCTGCGCGGCGGCCAGCGCGAGAGCCTCAACGTCCGCGGCGCCTACCTGGAGGTCATGGGCGACGCCCTGGCCTCGGTGGGCGTCCTGGTGGGCGGCGGGCTGATCTGGCTCACCGGCTGGGAGCGGGTCGACTCCCTGGTCTCCCTGGCCGTCTCCGCCTTCATCGTGCCGCGCGCCTGGAGCCTGCTGCGCGAGGCCGTGCACGTGCTGCTGGAGGCCACCCCGCGCAACGTCGACCTGGACGAGGTCCGCGCCCACCTGATGCGCCAGCCCGGCGTGCTGGACGTGCACGACCTGCACGCCTGGACCATCACTTCGGGCACCCCGGTGATGTCGGCGCACGTGGTGGTCGAGGACGCCCGCCTGGCCGACGCCGGGCGCGTGCTGGACGACCTGCACGCCTGCCTGTCGGGCCACTTCGACGTCGACCACTCCACCCTGCAACTGGAGCCCGCCGGCCACGTCGACCACGAGGGCCCCTGCCACGCCTGAGCCGCCCCCGCCCGGCGCGCCGGGTCGCCCCCCGGGGTATCGTCGTCGGATCCCAGCGGTGCGGACAGGGCGTGACCTGGACAAAGCACCGTCGGGGTCGGACAACGTCGCCGACCGGCCGGGGCGGGTGCTTCCGTGCGCCCCGCCGGCCGCCCGGTGCGCCCCGCGCGCCGGGCCGGGTCCGGCGGCGGGGCCGGTGCGAGCGATGACGTCGACCACCTGTGGGGAGCGCGATACATGACCGAGGGACGGAGCCCGGGCGGGGGCAGGTTCGCCAGGATCGCCGACGCCCTGCGCGAGGACGTCGTCAGCGGCTTCCTGCTGATCGCGGGCGCCGTGGTCGCGCTGGTCTGGGCCAACTCCCCCTGGAGCGAGGTCTATGAGTCCATCCGGACCTTCTCCTTCGGCCCCGCCGCGCTGCACCTGGACCTGAGCGTGGAGGCGTGGGCGGCCGACGGCCTGCTCGCGATCTTCTTCTTCGTCGTGGGCAACGAACTCAAGCAGGAGTTCGTGCACGGCGAACTGCGCAACCCGCGCCGCGCCATGCTGCCCATCATCGCGGCGCTGTGCGGCATGGTCGTGCCCGCCACCATCTACGCGCTGATCAACCTGGGCAACCCCGACGCCCTGGGCGGCTGGGGCATCCCCATGGCCACCGACATCGCCTTCGCGGTGGCCATCCTCGCCGTGGTCGGCCGCTACCTGCCGCCCGCGCTGCGCACCTTCCTGCTCACCCTGGCCATCGTGGACGACCTGGGCGCGATCGTCGTCATCGCCGTCTTCTACACCGACCACCTGGCGTTCCTGCCGCTGCTGGGCGCGCTCGCGCTGCTCGCCCTCTTCGGCTACCTCCAGCGCGGCCGGGGCCTGGCCGCCGCGCTCGACCGCTCCCCCGTGCCCAACTGGGTGGTCTACGTCCCGCTGGCCGTCACCGCCTGGGCACTGATGCACGCCAGCGGCGTGCACGCCACCATCGCGGGCGTGGCCATGGGCATGCTGATGCGCACCGTGGCCCTGCCCGGCGAGGAGTCCGACCCCAGCCACCGCGCCGAGCACCTCATCCGCCCGTGGTCCTCGGGCGTGGTCCTGCCGTTCTTCGCGATGATGTCGGCGGGCGTGGCCTTCACCGGCCTGGACGCGATCTTCTCCGACACCGCCGCGCTCGGCGTGATCGCCGGCCTGGTCTGCGGCAAGCTCCTCGGCATCTTCGGCGGCTCCTGGATCACCACCAAGGTCACCAGCGCCGAACTCAACCCCTCGCTGCGCTGGGTGGACATCTTCGGCATGTCGCTGCTGGCCGGGATCGGGTTCACGGTCTCGCTGCTGGTGACCGAACTGTCCTTCCCCGACCACCCGGAGATGATGGAGGACGCCAAGGCCGGGGTGCTGGTGGCCTCGCTGGTGGCCACGGTGCTGGCGGCCCTGGTGCTGGGCGTGCGCAGCGCCCACTACCGGCGCCACGGCTACGACCACGCCGAGGCGGAGAGCCCCGCGGCCGGGGCGTAACGCGGCACCCCCGTCGGTGGCATCATGAGCCGACACGCGCCGTCCGCCCCCCGGCGGGGCGTGGAACGCGGTTGGATGGGGGTGCGTTCCCCGTCCAGGTGCGCCGGGGCCGCGGCCGGCCGCGGCCCCGACCAAGGCCACCACGAGCACCCCGATCAGGACCCCGATGCGACCACACCGGCCTGAGCGCGCGCAGAGCGTTCGAAGCGCCGTCTACCGCTGGCTGGCCCGCCTCTGGCGGCGCCCCGCGCTGCCGCGGGACCTCCCGCGCGCCCTGTGGGGCCGCCCGGCGCGGCTGTTCGTCCTGCTGTTCGTGGTCGCCGACCTGCTGGGCGCGCTCGTCCTGCTGCTGCCCGCCGCCCACGCCGAGGGCCACGACCTCACCGTGGTCGAGGCGCTGTTCACCGCCACCAGCGCGCTGGCGGTGTGCGGCCTGGCCGTGATCGGGCTGGGCACCGAGCTGTCGGTGTTCGGCGAGCTGGTGGTGGCCGGGCTGGTGCAGGTCGGCGGGATCGGGATCATGACCCTGGCCTCGGTGCTGGGCGTGGTGGTCATCCACCGCTTCGGGCTGCGCATGCAGCTCACCCTCCAGGCCGAGACCCGCAGCCTCAGCGTCGGCGACGTCAGCGGGATCGTGGGCCGCGTGGTGCGCACCAGCCTGCTGTGCGAGGCGGTGCTGGCGGCGGTGATCGTGCCGCGCATGTGGCTGGCCCACGATATGACCCTGCTGGAGGCGCTCTACAGCGGGACCTTCCACTCGATCATGGCGTTCAACAACGCCGGCCTGTCCATCTACGACGACAGCCTCACCCGGTTCTCCGGCGACCCGCTCATCCTGCTGCCCATCGCCGCGGCCACCATCGTGGGCGGCCTGGGGTTCCCGGTGCTGCTGGAGCTGCGCCGCCACCTGCGCAGCCCCCGCCGCTGGACCCTGCACACCAAGCTCACCGTGACCACCACGGCGCTGCTGTTCGGCGCGGGCATGGTGCTGGTGCCGCTGATGGAGTGGAGCAACCCGGCCACCCTGGGCGGCCTCAGCCCCGGGGCGCGGCTGGTCAACGGGATCTTCCACGGGATCATGCCGCGCAGCGGCGGGTTCAACACGGTCGACGTGGGCGCCATGGAGGACTCCACGCTGCTGGTCACGATCATGCTGATGTTCGTGGGCAACGGCAGCGGCAGCACCGCCGGCGGCATCAAGGTCGCCACGCTGGCCGTGCTGTTCCTGGTGGTGTGGGCCGAGATCCGGGGCCACCCCCACGTGCACGTCTTCGGCCGCCGCCTCCCGCCCTCGGTGATCCGCGAGGCGCTGAGCCTGACCTTCCTGTCGATGACCGTGGTGGTGGCCTCCACGGTGGCGCTGCTGGTGGCCACGCGCTACCAGTTGGAGGTCGTGCTGTTCGAGGTGGTGTCGGCCTCGGGCGTGGTGGGCCTGTCCACCGGGATCACCGGCGACCTGCCCGAGCCCGCGCAACTGCTGCTGGTGGTGCTCATGCTGGCCGGGCGGATCGGGCCGATCACGTTCGCCTCGGCGCTGGCGCTGCGCGAGCACACCCGGCGCTACGATCTGGCCGAGTCGCGTCCGATCATTGGATAACAGGTCCCGGCCGCGGGGCCGGGACGCAACGGGACGGAGAAGAAAGTGCAGCGGAGCAGGCCAAACGACAAGCGCGTGCTCGTCATCGGGCTGGGGCGCTTCGGCAGCTCCCTGGCCCTGGAGCTGGTCGCCCACGGCTGGGAGGTCCTGGGCATGGACTCCAACCCGCGCCTGGTGCAGGCCTACGCCGAGTCCCTCACCCACACCGTGGTGGCCGACGCCACCGACGACGAGGCGCTGCGCCAGGTCGGCGCGCACGAGTTCACCCGGGCGGTCGTGGGCATCGGCACCCACCTGGAGGAGAGCATTTTGGCCGCCTCGCTGCTGGTGGACATGGGCGTGCCGCACATCTGGGCCAAGGCCACCAGCCGCCGACACGGCCGCATCCTCCAGCAGATCGGCGCCCACCACGTGGTGCTGCCCGAGCACGACATGGGCGAGCGCGTGGCGCACCTGGTGTCGGGGCGGATGCTCGACTACGTCGAGATCGAGGAGGACTTCGCGCTGGGCAAGACCAAGGCGCCGCGCGAGATGATCGGCCGCAAGCTGGGCGAGACCAAGGTGCGCACCAAGCACGGCATCACGGTGGTGTGCATCAAGCGCCACGGCGAGCAGTTCACCTACGCCACGGCCGACACCGTTCCCCAGAAGGGCGACATCATCGTGGTGGCCGGCAAGACCGACGCGGTGGAGAGGTTCGCCGAGATCAACTGAGCGGCGGCGCACGCCGCGCCACAGCAACCTACTTTCCGGACATCATGGTCATAGCAGCCATAGACGGACATACACCGTTTTCCGCCCAGCATGCCGCAAATTGACAACCATTTTCATTTTCGCGATGATGGACGGCATGCGAGGACGGACGTATGTCAAGGTGGCCGCGGTCTGCGCGGCCGGGATGCTCACCGTGACCGGCTGCGGCGGAGGTGGCGAGGACGGCGGCGGCTCCGGCGCGCGGCTCAGCGTCGTCACCGGCGTCTACCCGCTGGAGTGGCTGGCGGCCCAGGTCGGCGGCGACCACGTCGAGGTCGCCAACCTCACCGAGCCCGGGGCCGAACCCCACGACCTCGAACTCACCCCGCGCCAGGTCGGCCAGGTGGCCGACGCCGACCTCGCCTTCTACGTCAGCGGCCTCCAGCCGGCGGTCGACGACGCGGTGTCCCAGCAGGGCGACGGCAACGCCCTGGACGTCGCCGACCTGGTCGAACTGCGCACCGCCGAGGAGAACGCCGCCGAGGAGCCCCACGACCACGGCGGCGAGGAGTCCCACGGCGACGAGGGCGGCCACGACCACGCCGAGGACGAGCACTCCCACGCCGGGGACGAGCACGCCGCCGAGGAGGACGCCCACGCCGAGGAGGAGGGCGCCGGGGAGTCCCACGGCGACGAGGGCGGCCACGACGGCCACGACCATGGCGAGTTCGACCCCCACATGTGGCTCGACACCGAGCGCATGGCCGAGGCCGCCGCCGGCCTGGCCGACCGCCTCGCCGAGATCGACCCCGACCACGCCGACGCCTTCGCCGCCAACGCCGAGGAGGTCACCACCCTCCTCGACGGCATCCACGAGGACTACTCCACCGGCCTGGCCGACTGCCGCAGCCGCGACATCGTGGTCAGCCACACCGCGTTCGGCTACCTGGCCGCCCGCTACGACCTGCACCAGATCCCCGTGGCCGGGCTGGACTCCCACTCCGAGCCCTCGCCGGCGCGCATGGCCGAGGTCGCCGAGACCGTCCGCGAGCACGACGTCACCACGGTCTTCACCGAGCCTCTGACCAGCCCCGAGGCCGCCGAGACCATCGCCGCCGAGACCGGCGCCGACACCGCCGTGCTCGACCCGCTGGAGGGCGTCACCGACGCCTCGCCCGGCGACGACTACCCCTCCATCATGCGCGGCAACCTGGAGGCGCTGAGCACCGCGCTCGACTGCGGCTGACGCCGCCACCGCGCGCAGCCGGGCCCGTGCCCCCGCCCTGCGGGGGCACGGGCCTTTCCATGTCACAAATCCGTGGCGAGGGGCGGACAGCGCGTATGCACGTGAGTTATCCTGGCCAAAGTACGGTGCTGATGCACGTGCATTGGACGGTGCAGTCGGCTGTGCCCGCTGGTGCGGACGCCTTCACCCCCGACCCAGAGGAGTTTCTCCCATGGACGCCTACAACGGCATCGCGGCCTCCGAACTCCACGACATCGCCTGGCAGAAGAGCCGGCGCAGCAACCACCAGGGCGCCTGCGTCGAGATGGCCCGCCTGGCCAACGGCTCGATCGCCATGCGCAACTCCCGTTTCCCCGACGGACCCGCGCTGGTCTACACCCAGGCCGAGATCGACGCCCTGATCCTCGGCGCCAAGGACGGCGACTTCGACAACCTGCTGGGGTAGTCCTCAGCCGACCCAGACCCATGCGTCGCCCCCCGGCGCGTGGCCAGGGGCTCCGCGGCCGGCCTCGCGCCCGCCGCGGAGCCCTTCGCGTTATGGCGCGCCGCGCTCCCCCACGGGATCGGGCGGGCGGGAGCGGGAACCGCGAAACCGGGGAAACCTGGAGAACCGCGAACGGGACCGGGTGCGGCGCCGGTCAGAGCCGGCGCAACGGGTCACAGGTCGTTCATCATGTCCTTGAGCCGCAGCGTGCTGCGCGCCGGGGTGTCGGCGATGACGCTGAGGTTCTCCATGGCCATGGTGTAGAGGTCGATGTCGCTGCGCCGGTCCAGGCACATCGACCCGGTGAGCTGCTCCAGGTAGACGATGTCGGACAGCCCGAAGTCGGGGTAGCGCAGGATCGTGAAGGTGCCCACCGCGGCGGCGTGCGCGCCCTCGCTGAACGGGATGATCTGCACCGTGATGTTGGGGCGCTCGCTCAGCTCGATCAGCCGCTCCAACTGGCCGCGCATGATGTCGGGGCCGCCCACCGGCCGACGCACCGCAGCCTCGTCGATGATGGCCCACAGCCGGCAGGCGCCGCTGAGCACGTGGCGCTGGCGCCGCATCCGCACCGCCACCCGGTCCTCGGTCTCGACCGGCTTGACGCGGTTGCCCAGCGCGATCACCGAGCGCGCGTAGTCCTCGGTCTGGAGCACGCCCGGCACGAACTGCGCCTCGTAGACCCGGATGCGGGTGGCGGCCTCCTCAAGGCCGACATAGACCTGGAACCAGTTCGGCAGGCTCTCGCCGTAGGCCTGCCACCAGCCCGGCTTCTTGGAGTCGCGGGCCAACTGCACCATGGTCGCGATCTGTTCTCTGTCGGTGACCCCGTATAACTTCAGCAGGTCCTCGACGTCGCGGACCTTGAAGCCCACGCGGCCCAGCTCCATGCGGCTGATCTTGGACTCCGAGCCGCGGATGTAGTGGCCGGCCTCGGCTCGGGTGAGGCCCTTGGCCTCGCGGCACTTGCGCAGTTCCGACCCCAGCAGCATCCGGCGCACTGTGGGACCGCTCCCCTTCTTCAGACGAGCAATGTCCACTGCCGGTGCCTCCCTGCTCCACTCCGGCGGAACCCGCCGGGGACCGCCGCGCCGCGCGGCATACCCACGCAAGCCCACGATATCGCCGATTGGACCGACAACTCGATCGGCGGCACCCCGAACGGGCGCCGGAGCGCGGGTTCGGCGTCGGCGCGGGCGGCGGTCCCCGTCCGCCCGTGCGTCGGCGGGCGGACGGTGATCAGTGGAAACTCGCCCAGACGTACTTCCCCTGGGGCAGGACGGGAAGCACCCCCCAGGCGCGGCAGAAGCACGCGACAAGGTGCAGACCGCGGCCGTTCTCCAACCGGAGGTCGGGCTCGCGGGGGATCGGCATGCGCTCGCCGCGGTCGCGGACGGCGCAGACGAACTCGCCGCCGCGGCGCAGCAGGCCCATGCGGATGGGGTCGTCGGGGACGCCCGGGCGCCCGGGGGGGCTCCCGTGGCGCAGGGCGTTGGTCACGAGTTCGGAGACCACGAGTTCGACGTCGGGCACCAGCGCGGCCATGTGCCACTCGCGCAGGACGCGGGCGGCGATCTCGCGCGCGGCCGCCGGCGCGACGGGATCGGTCTCCAGGTGGAAGAAGAGGTGGTCGGCGTGCGCGGCGCGCGCCCGGCCGGTGGGGTCGGGGGCGCCGTTCAGCAGGACGGTCGACCACCACGCCCGTGGGGAGGGTGCCGCGAACGGCCCCGAACAGTCGCCGTCGTCCAGTCTTTCCATCGATTCGCGGGCTGGTTGTCCGGTCACCGCGATCCCCTCGCAGTCGTCTTCATCGGGCCCCAGAGCCGGTCCGGCCGGCTACCGCAGCATCGGGAGCGGATGTCGCGCAGGAACCAAATGCACGTGCATTCACCGCATGCAGGCATCCTAGGGCACCCGCGCCCGCCACTTCAGTGAAAGCGTGAGGTTGCTCCCAGAGTTTCTGCCGCAGATCATGAAAGACCGGTCGGACCTGCGGAAACACGCGGCAATCGGATGGGCGGGCGCGGGCCGCTCCCTGGGGGCGGGCGGCCCGGTGGCGCCGGCGGGGCGCCCGGGTCAGGCGGCGAGCAGCGTACGGTGGACGCGGTCGGGGTAGTCGGTGATGATGCCGTCGACGCCGTCGCGGATGAGGCGGCGGATGGCCTGGTCGTTGTTGGCGGTCCAGCCGAACATCGCCAGCCCCTGGGCGTGGGCGTGGCGCACGTAGGGCGCCGACACCCGCAGGTGGTGGGGGTTGATCAGGCGGGCGTACTGGGCGATCCGGCGCAGGCCGTAGCGCCCGTAGGTCTTGCCCAGCGCGGCGGTGTGCAGCGCGGGCGCCGCCGCGGCGATCTCGCGCAGCATGACCCAGTCGAAGCTCTGGAGGATGAGCCGGCCCTCGGCCCCGGCCGCGCGCCAGTGGGGGTCGGTGCTCAGCTCCTGGGCCAGGCGCCGGGCCATGCCCCGGTCGCGGCGGTGCACCTTCAACTCCACCAGTGCGCCCAGGCCCTCCTCGCGCAGGACCGCGAGGCTCTCGTTGAGGGTGGGCACGCGCTCGCCGGCGAAGCCCGGCCCGAACCAGGCGCCGGCGTCGAGGCGGCGGATCTCGGCGAGGGTGAAGTCGGCGACGTTGAAGCTGCGGCGCTCGGGGAAGACGTCGGCGACGTCGGTGGTGCGGCGCAGCGAGGAGTCGTGCATGACGACGAACGCGCCGTCGGCGGTCTGGCGGATGTCGATCTCGGCCATGTCGGCGCCGCGCTCGCGGGCGGCGCGCAGGGCCGCGACGGTGTTCTCGGGGGCGTAGGCCGAGGCGCCCCGGTGGGCGACGACGATCACGGCCGCTCCCCCCACTGGCGCGTCCGCGCGGGGTGCCCGGGGGCGCGCGCAGGGCCGCGCCGCCGCGCGGTCGGATCGGGCGCCCGGTGTGCCGCGGTGTGGGCGAGCGACATGGCCACCGCCTCTTTTCCACTCGGTCCTCGTGGGGCCTGTCGTCAAGCCTCACCGCTCCCGGCCAACACGGAGTGGCCGAGGAGTGATCGCCCGGTGGAGCGCGCCGGGCGGTTGCCCGGTCGCGATCGCCGCCTACCTGCGCCGCCGCGGGCCACACCGCCTCACCCTATCGCCGGGTGACGACGTTTCCCGGCCGCCGCGGGGGATTGACCGGCCCGCCCCACCAGGGGTGTGGTGGGGGCACCACCCCGGGGACGGGGGGCCGCCCCCCGGCGGGCGGGGCGCGGCGCCGCGCCTAGCGCTCGCCGGTCTCGGCGATGCCGTAGAAGTCGAGCGCGTTGGCGGCGAACACCCGCTCGGCCTGGGCGCCGAGGGTGTCGGCGATGAGCCGCAGGTCGGCGGGGTCGAAGGGCCGGGGCGCCCGGGTGGAGGGCAGGTCGGTGCCGGCCATCAGGGCGCCGGGGTTGACCTCGGCGATGGCGCGCAGCGCCTCGGGCACGTCGACGTCGCCGCGGCCGAAACCGGTCGCCTTGACGCGAGCGCCGGTGCCCACCAGGGCCAGCAGGGCGGGCAGGCCCTCCTGGCTGAGCCCGAGGTGGTCCACGCTGACGCGGGGCAGCGGCGCGATCCGGGGGGCCAGGCGGCGCAGGTCGCGGGCGTCCACGTACAGCTCGGTGGGCCAGTTGAGCAGTTCGGCGGCGCGCATGCCCAACTGCACCAGGGCGTCGAGGTCGCCGGCCGGGCCCCGGACCAGGTTGACGCGCAGCGCGCGGACCCCGGCGGCGTGCAGGTCGCGCAAGTGGGCGTCGGAGGTCTCGGGCGGCAGTTGGGCGACGCCGACGAAGGACGGCCCGAGTTCGCGCAGCGCGGCGACGAGGTAGTCCTGCTCGGTGCCGTTGAACGACCCGGCGACCACGGCGCCGCCGGTGATCCCCAGCGCGTCGGCGCGGGCGCGGTAGTCGGCGACCGTGAACGGCTCGGGGCGGTACCCGTCGTTTCCGGGCAGCGCGAAGCGCGGGTCGATGATGTGGAGGTGGGCGTCGAACAACGCAGCGCCTCGTTTCGGCCGGGGTCGGGGCGGACCGCTCGAGCGGACGGGGTACCGGGGCCGGGAGCGCCTGCGGGCACGGCCCGGTCGACCACGCTAGTACGTCCGGCGCGGTGCCGTGGGCGGGGCGCGGACTCGTTTCGGACTCGGTCGGGTCGCACGCGGGGGCGGCGTGTGCGCGCGGCCCCGGCGCCGCACCGGAGCCCCCACATACCACCTGGTCGGTATGAGTGGATAGGATCGGCACGAATGTGTCCTGGACCACCCCATCGGAGGTAGCCAATGTCAGAAACCCGTCGCGTCGCGATCGTCACCGGGGGCGCTCGCGGCATCGGCGCGGCCACGGCGCGCAGGCTGGCCGCCGACGGCCGCGCCGTGGCCGTCGTCGACCTCAAGGAGAGCGACGCCCAGAGCACCGTCGACCGGATCACCGCCGAGGGCGGCACGGCCCTGGCGGTGGGCGCCGACGTCAGCGACGCCGAGCAGGTGGCCGCCGCCGTCGCGCTGGTGGCCGAGCGACTGGGCCCGCCCGCCATCCTCGTCAACAACGCCGGCGTCATCCGCGACAACCTGCTGTTCAAGATGTCGGAGGACGACTGGGACACCGTCATGCAGGTGCACCTGCGCGGCTCCTTCCTGATGACCCGCGCCGTCCAGGAGCACATGACAAGCCAGGGCTGGGGCCGGATCGTGTCGCTGTCGAGCACCTCGGCGCTGGGCAACCGCGGCCAGGCCAACTACGCCACCGCCAAGGCCGGCCTCCAGGGCTTCACCAAGACCCTCGCCATCGAGCTGGGCAAGTTCGGCGTGACCGCCAACGCCGTGGCGCCCGGGTTCATCGAGACCGACATGACCCGCGCCACGGCCGAGCGCGTGGGCATGGACTTCGAGGAGTTCAAGGCCGCCGCCGCGGCCCAGATCCCGGTCCGGCGCACCGGCCGGCCCGAGGACATCGCCGCCACCGTCTCCTTCCTCGCCGGTGAGGAGTCCGGGTTCGTCTCCGGCCAGGTCATCTACGTCGCCGGCGGCCCGCGCGACTGAACCGGTCCGCGCGGCCGTACCCCACCCCCCGCCTGACCCCCACTTCGGAGGTTCCATGACAACGGCCCCCGCGGGCGCGTCGCTCGACGCGCCCGCACTGCGGCGGCGGGTCGCCGCCCTCGTCGAGACACACGACCCCGCGACCACCGACCAGCGCGAGTTCCTGGCCGCCCGCTTCGACGCCGGGCTGGCCTGGGTGCACTTCCCCGAGGGCGAGGGCGGCCTGGGCGCCCCCCGCGCCCTCCAGGCCGTCGTCGACCAGGAGTTCGAGCGCCTCGGGTTCGTCCCCACCGGCCGCGAGGGGCTCGTCATCGGCCTGGGCATGGCGGCGCCGACCATCCTGGCCTTCGGCACGCCCGAGCAGCGCGCCCGCTACCTCAAGCCGCTCTACACCGGCGAGGAGGTGTGGTGCCAGTTGTTCAGCGAACCGGGCGCCGGCTCGGACCTGGCGGCCCTGGGCACCCGCGCCGTGCGCGACGGCGACACCTGGGTCGTCAACGGGCAGAAGGTGTGGACCTCGCTGGCCCACCGCGCCGACTTCGCGATCCTGGTCACCCGCACCGACCCCGACGTGCCCAAGCACAAGGGCATGACCTACTTCGTCTGCGACATGTCGGCCGAGGGGGTCGACGTCCGGCCGCTGCGCCAGCTCACCGGCGAGGCGGAGTTCAACGAGGTCTACCTGACCGACGTGCGCATCCCCGACTCCCAGCGGCTGGGCGCCGAGGGCGAGGGCTGGCGGGTCGCCCAGACCACGCTGATGAACGAGCGGGTCGCCATCGGCGGCCACCCCGAGCCGCGCGAGGGCGGGCTCATCGCGGTGGCCGCCCACATCTGGCGCACCCGGCCCGAACTGCGCACCCCCGGCCTGCACGACGCCCTGCTGCGGCTGTGGGTGGAGGCCGAGGCGGCGCGGCTCACCAAGGAGCGGCTGCGCCAGCAGTTGGCGGTGGGCCAGCCCGGTCCGGAGGGCTCGGCCGCCAAGTTCGCGTTCTCGCGGCTCAACCAGGAGATCTCCGGGCTGGAGCTGGAGCTGCTGGGCGAGGAGGGCCTGCTCTACGACGACTGGACCTTCCGCCGGCCCGAGGGGGTGTCCCTGGCCGCGCGCTCGCCGGGGTTCCACTACCTGCGCAGCAAGGGCAATTCCATCGAGGGCGGGACCTCCGAGATCCTGCGCAACATCATCGCCGAGCGGGTCCTGGGCCTGCCCGGGGAGATCCGGGTGGACAAGGACGTCGCGTGGAAGGACCTGCCCAAGTGAGCGAGAAGCGCCTCGACCTCCTCTACACCGAGGTCGAACAGGAACTGCGGGCCAGCGTGCGGTCGCTGCTGGAGGACAAGAGCCCGCCCTCGGCGGTGCTGGCGCGCGTGGAGGGCGACCAGGTCACCGACACCGCCCTGTGGAAGGAGCTGGCCGGCATCGGGGTGGCCGGGCTGCCGGTGCCCGAGGAACTGGGCGGCGCGGGCGCGAGCCTGCGGGAGTCGGCGGTGGTCGCCGAGGAGCTGGGCCGGTCCGTGGCGCCCGTGCCGTTCCTGGGCAGCGCGGTGCTGGCCACGGCGGCGCTGCTGGAGGCCGGGGCCGGCGACGACGTCGCCGCGCTGGCCTCGGGCGAGGCCGTCGGGGCGCTGGCGGTGCCGCTGGCCACTCCCCCGGGCGCGGCCTTCCCCGAGGCGGTGCGCGCCGAGGACGGCGCGCTCAGCGGCACGGTCACCGGGGTGGTCGACGCGGTGGCCGCCGACGTGCTGGTGGTGCCGGCGGCCGGCCCCGAGGGACCGGGGCTGTACGTGGTGGAGGCCGCGGCCGCGCGGGTGACGCCCGTGGTGACCCTGGACCTCACCCGGCCGCTGGCCGAGGTCGCGTTCGATGGGTCGGCGGCGCGGCGGGTGGCCTCGGGCGCGGCCGCCCAGGAGGCGCTGCGGCGGGCGCTGGTGACCGGCGCGGCGCTGCTGTCGGCCGAGCAGTTGGGTGTGGCCGAGTGGGCGCTGGACACCACGGTGGCCTACGCCAAGACGCGCCACCAGTTCGGCCGGCCCATCGGGTCCTTCCAGGCGGTCAAGCACCGGCTGGCCGACCTGTGGGTGGCGATCTCCCAGGCGCGGGCGGTGGTGCGCAGCGCGGCCAGCGCGGCGGCGACCGCGCGCCAGGACCCCGGCGACGCCGAGGCGGCCCGCGAGGCCGAGGTGAACGCGGCGCTGGCCCAGGCGTTCGTGTCGGGCGTGGCGGTGAAGGCCGCCGAGGAGGCGGTGCAGCTCCACGGCGGCATCGGGTTCACCTGGGAGCACCCGGCGCACCTGTTCCTCAAGCGGGCCAAGAGCGACTCCATCGCGCTGGGCACCGCCGACCGGCACCGCCTGGCGCTGGGCCGGCTGGTGGACCTGCCGGCGGCCGGGAGCGACTGAGCGGGCGGCCGCGCGGTGCGGGGGCCGGGTGCGCGGTGCGCGCGCCCGGCCCCCGCGCCGCGGGCCGGCCCCGCGCCCTCACAGCGCCGCGGCGGCCTTGGCGATCGCGGCGGCGGCGCCGTCGATGTCGGCGTCGGTGATGTCCAGGTGCACGACCAGCCGCAGCCGGTCGGCGCCCAGCACCACCGCGCCGACGCCTTCGGCGGCCAGCAGGTCGGCGAGCTGCGGCGCCCGGCCGCGCGGGGCGGTGAGGACGACCATGTTGGTGCGGGCCTCGGCCGCCAGGCCGGCCTCCAGCGCGCCGGCGGCCAGCCGCTCGGCGCGGGCGTGGTCCTCGGCGAGCCGGTCGACGTGGTGGCGCAGCGCGTACAGCGCGCCGGCGGCGATGATCCCGGCCTGGCGCATGCCGCCGCCCAGCAGCTTGCGGGCGCGCCGCGCGGCGGCGATCGTGTCGGCGCCGCCGGCCAGGGCCGAGCCCACGGGGGCGCCCAGGCCCTTGGAGAAGCACACCGACACCGTGTCGGCGCCCTCGGCGACCGCGCCGGGCGCCAGGTTCTGGGCCACGGCGGCGTTCCACAGCCGGGCGCCGTCCAGGTGCACCCGGATCCCGTGCTCGCGGGCGAACCGGGTGAGACCCAGGTGCTCGGCGCGCGGCACCACGCGGCCGGTGAAGGTGTTCTCCAGGCACAGCAGGCGGGGGCGGGCGCGGTGGACGTCGTCGGCGCCGCGCAGCCAGGCCGCCAGCAGCGCCTCGTCGGGGTAGGGCCCCGGCGCGTCGTAGACCCGGGGCTGCACCCGCGACAGGACGGCCAGCGCGCCCTGCTCGTTGGCGACCACGTGGGCGTCGCGGTGCGCCCAGACCTCGTCGCCGCTTCGGGTGTGGGCGTAGACGGCCAACTGGTTGGACATGTGGCCGGAGGGCACGTACAGCGCCGCCTCGGTGCCCAGCAGCGCGGCGGTCTCCTCCTCCAGCCGCCGGACGGTGGGGTCCTCCCCGAAGACGTCGTCGCCGACCTCGGCCTCGGCCATGGCCCGGCGCATGCCGGGGGTGGGCCGGGTGACGGTGTCCGAACGCAGATCGATCATGGTGGTGTGCGCTTTCCCTCCCGCTGCGGCCCCGAGGCGACGGGGCCGCGTTCCACCTTAGGAAGCGCCGCGCGGCCGCGAGCGGGCGGGGCCGCCGCCCCGGCGCGGCTCAGTCGATGCCGCGCGCGGTCAGCGCCTCGCCCATGGCCTCGGCCGAGCGCAGCAGGCCCACCACCACCGGCACCACGAGCACGTGCGGGCGCCCGCGCAGTCCCCGGGCGATGTAGGCCTCGCGCGAGGCGCGCCAGGACTCCGCGACCATGGGGATGCACCGGATGGTGAGGGCCAGCACCAGGCCCACCCGCCGGGGGTCGGCGCCGACCACCGCCAGCGGCCGGGCCAGCCGCTCGAAGAGGGTGAGCATCGCGCTGACCCGGGTGGTGGCGGTCACCAGCCCCGACAGCAGCACCGCGCCGGCCAGTTGCGCGCACAGCCGCGCGGCGGCGGGCGCGTCGCCGGCCACCAGTTGGAACAGGGCGATGAGGGCGAGGAACGGCGCCAGCGCCCGCAGGGTGCGCCACACCGGGCGCAGGCCCAGCCCGCACAGGGGGTGCAGCGCCACGGCCGCGCCGGCCGCCGCCAGCGCGGCCGGCAGGTTCGCGGCGGCCACCACCGCGCTCACCGCCGCCACCAGGACCAGCAGCTTGGCGCCGGCCGGTGCGCGGTGCAGCCAGGAGTCGCCGGGCACATAGAGCCCGGCCGCCGCCGGCCCGGCGCTCACGGCCGCCGCTCCGCGTGGCCCTCCTCGGGCGCGGCGGTCCGGCCTGCGCCCATGAGCGCGGTGTAGTGCGCCACGGCGTCGGCGGGCGCGCCGTCGAAGACGACCCGCCCCTCGTCCACGACCAGCACCCGGTCGAACCCGGCCAGCAGGTCCAGGTGGTGGGTGAGCAGGATCACCTGCTGGGGCAGCGCGCGCAGCGCGGCCGCCACCACCGCGGCGTTGCGCAGGTCCAGCAGCGTGGTGGGCTCGTCGCACACCAGCACCTCGGGCTCGGTGACCAGCACCGACGCCAGGGCGAGCATCTGGCGCTGCCCGCCGGAGAGCAGGTGGGCGGGGTGGTCGCGGTGGCCGGCCAGGCCGTGCCGCTCCAGGACCGCCGAAACCCGGGACTCGACCTCGGCGCGGCTCAGCCCGCTGCGGCGCAGGCCGATGGCGACGTCCTCGGCGACGGTGGGCATGACGATCTGCGCGGCGGGGTCGGAGAACACGAACCCGACGCGGCGGCGGATCTCGCGCGCGTGGCGGCGGGTGTCCAGCCCGTCCAGCAGCACCCGCCCGGAGTCGGGCACCACCAGCCCGTTGAGGGTGCGGGCCAGGGTGGACTTGCCCGACCCGTTGGCGCCGATGACGCCGATGCGGTGCTCGGCCAGCTCCAGCGTGATGTCGCGCAGCACCGGCCGCCCCGCGTAGGCGTGGCTGACGCCCTCCAGCCGCAGGGTCATCCGGCGCCGTCCTCGGCGCCCACCGCCACGGGGCGCCCGGCCGGGGGCACCGGGTAGGCGCGGTGCACGGCGGCGGCCACGGCGGCGGCGGCCACGGCCTTGGCGAGGTCGCCGGGCAGGAACACGCCCACGCCCAGCAGGGCGGCCAGCATCTCGTCGCCCAGCGCGACGGCGCTCCAGGGCACACCCACGAGGTAGACCACGCCGATGCCGCCGACGATGTTGGCGCCCACCCCGCCCCAGAACCGGTAGCGCGGCAGCATGAGCTGCACCAGCAGCCCCACGACCAGGGCGCCGGCGACCCAGCCCAGCAGGTAGCCGCCGGTGGGGCCGAGGAACGGCGCCACGCCGCCGCGCCCGCCGGGCAGCAGCGGCAGCCCGGCCAGGGTGAGGGCCAGGAAGGTGAGGACGGCCAGCGCGCCGCGCTTGGCGCCGAGCAGGCTGGGGGCCAGCATCACGCCGAGGGTCTGCAAGGTGATGGGCACCGGGCCGACCGGGATGGCGAAGGGCATGCTGAGCACCGCCAGCAGCGCCGCGAAGATCCCGACGAGCGCGATGTCGCGGGCCGTCAGGCCCCGGTAGCGGACCCGTCCCCGGGGGATGTCAGGCATGGGTGTCCCGTCCTCTCCACGCTCGAAGGCGCCCTGTTCGCAAGGCGCGCACCGGATCCATTGTCGGTGATGGCCGCCCGCCGCCCCCGGGCCGGGTCGGGTGGCGGGGGCGGCGGGGGTGCCCAGCCGGGCGGTCAGACGGGCAGCACGCAGGCGGGGTCGGGCACGCCCAGCCGGTGCGGTGTGGGCTGGGGCACCCCGGAGCCGTCCAGGCGCAGCACCGTCAGCTCGGCCGACTGCTGGTTGGCCACGACCAGCCACTCCCCCACCTGGGCGAAGTGCCGGGGCCAGGTGCCCCCGCACGGGACCTCGGCGAGGGGGCGCAGCCCGGCGCCGCCGTCGGTGACCTCGAAGGCGGTGACGGTGTCGGGGCCGCGGTTGGCCACGTACAGCCGCGAGGAGTCGGGGCTGAGGGCGATCTCGGAGGGCAGGCCCTTCGGGTCGGCGCCGGCGGCCACCACGGCGGTCTCGCGCGCGGTGGCGGTCTGGGGGTCCCACTCCAGCACGTGCACGCGGGCGTCGAGTTCGCCCACGACGTAGACGTGGCCGCTGGGGTGCACCGCCATGTGGCGCGGGCCGGTGCCGGGTTCGAGGTGGATGGCGGTGCCCGCGTCGGAGACGGGGTCCTCGGCGTCGGCGTCGAAGCGGTAGCGGCGCAGCACGTCGGCGCCCAGGTCGGCCACCAGCAGGTAGTCCCCGCCGGGCGCCATGGCCGAGGAGTGGGCGTGGGGCCCGTCCTGGCGGCCGCGCACGGGGCCGCTGCCGCTTCCGCGCAGCACCGCCGCGGGCTCCTCGGGCGCGCCGCAGGGCAGCAGCCGGTGCACGCTGACGCGGCCGTCGGCGTAGTCGCAGGCCACGATGTGGCGGCCGGCGGGGTGGACCAGGACGTGGCAGGGCAGGCCGCCGCAGGTGCCGGCCGACCCCAGCGAGCGCAGCACGGCGGCGTCGAAGCCGAACCCCGACACCGTGCCCTCGGCGCGCTCGTTGGCGGCGTAGATCCGGTCGGGGTGGCGGGGGTGGACGGCCAGGAAGGAGGGGCTGGACGCGGCGGCGGCGACCTCGCCGCCGCTGAGCGCGCCGGTGGCGGGGTCCAGCCACCCCCGGTACACCCCGAGCCCGGCCGCGTGGGGGTCGGTGCCGGCGGTGTAGGTGCCGATCCACAGCAGGCGCGGGTCGCTCATGGTGGTTCTTCCGTCCGTTCGTCGCGGCTGGTCAGCGGGGGTCATTCCCCGCACGGCGGCGGCGCACTCCTGGCGCGGGGGACCGTGGGGGGCGTGCGGCGGTGCCCCGGTGCCCGGCGCGGCGCCGGGCACCGGGGTCAGCCCTTGGCGGCCTCGATCGCGCGCAGGATGCGCTTCTCGGAGACGGGGTAGGCGGTGCCCAGTTCCTGGGCGAACAGGCTGACGCGGAACTCCTCCAGCATCCAGCGGATCTCGCGGACGTCGGGGTCGTGCTCGCGGCCGGGCGGCAGCGCGGCCAGCAGGTTCTCGCGGGCCTGGCGCATCTGCTCGACCTTGGCCATGTTGACCTGGTCGCGGCGCGGGTTGTCGGGCAGCTTGGTCAGCCGCAGGTCGATCGCCCGCAGGTAGCGGTGCAGGTGGCCCAGCCGCGCCAGGCCGGCGTCGGTGGCGAACCCGGGGCGGATCAAGCCGGCGAGCTGGCCCTGGACGTCGTTGAGCGAGGGCAGCACGGCCAGGCTGGTGGTGCCGCGGAGCCTGCGGCCCAGCTCGTGGGCGGCGGCCAGGACCCGGGCGGTGCCCTCGACGGCCTCGGCGAGGGTGTCGGCGAGTTCGGCGCGCACGTGCTCGCGCAGGGCGGCGAACGCGTCGGGGTCCCAGGAGGCGCCGTCGGCGGAGGCCAGCGCTCCCAGCCCGCCGCGCCGGGCCATCAGGGAGTCGGCGGCGCACTCCAGGCAGTCCTGGAACAGCGCCGGCACCCCGCCGTGGGGGTTGTGGCTGAGGGCGAGCTTGGTGCGGTTGTCCAGGCCGCGCTGCACCACCGCCACCGGCGAGGGCACCTGGAGCAGCAGCAGCCGGCGCGCGCCCGCCCACATGGCGTGGCGCTGCTCGGCCTCGGTGTCGAACAGGCGGACGTCCACGGAGTCGCCGCGGTCGACCAGAGCGGGGTAGCCCTTGACGGCGGGGCCGGCCGAGCGGCGCTCGAAGACCCGCTCCAGCGGGCCGAAGTCCCAGGCGGTCAGGCCGGTGCGCTCCAGGTCGCGGGCCTCGGCGGAGATCGCCTGCTGCAACTTGGGCTTGAGCCGGGCGCGCAGCGCGGCGAGGTCCTTCTCCTCGGCCAGGGTGCGGCCGCGGCCGTCGACGGCGCGGAAGGTCATGCGCAGGTGGTCGGGCACCCGGGAGGGGTCGAAGTCGGCGGCGGAGAGGCGCTCGCCGCTCATCCGGCCGAGTTCGCGGCTGAGGGCGTCGGCCAGCGGCTCGGTGTAGGGGGTGAGGGTCTTCAGCACCGCGCGGGCGTGGTCGGGCACCGGCACGAAGTTGCGCCGCAGCGGTTTGGGCAGCGACCGGATCAGCGCGGTGACCAGGTCCTCGCGCAGGCCGGGGATCTGCCAGTCGAAGCCGTCCTCGGTGACCTGGTTGAGCACGGTCAGCGGGATGGTGACGGTGACGCCGTCGGCCTGGGCGCCGGGCTCGAACTGGTAGCTCAGCGCGAACCGGTGGTCGCCCTGGCGCCAGGTGTCGGGGTAGTCCTCCTCGCTGACCTCGTCGGACCCCTCGTTGATCAGCATCGACTTCTCGAAGTTGAGCAGGTCGGGGTCGGCCCGGCGGGCGCGCTTCCACCAGGTGTCGAAGTGCGCGGCCGACACCGCCTCGGCCCCCACGCGCTCGTCGTAGAAGCGGAAGAGGGTTTCGTCGTCGACGAGGATGTCGCGCCGGCGGGCGCGGTGCTCGAGGTCCTCGACCTCCTCCAGCAGCCGCCGGTTGTCGTGGAAGAAGCGGTGGTTGGTGGTCCAGTCGCCCTCGACCAGGGCGTGGCGGATGAACAGCTCGCGCGAGACCTCGGGGTCGATGGCGCCGTAGTTGACCTTGCGCTGGGCCACGATCGGCACGCCGTAGAGGGTGACCCGCTCATAGGCCATGACGGCGCCGCGGTTCTTCTCCCAGTGGGGTTCGCTGTAGCTGCGCTTGACGATGTGGCCGGCCAGCCGCTCGGCCCACTCGGGCTCGATGCGGGCGACCATGCGCGCCCACAGCCGGGAGGTCTCCACGAGTTCGGCGGCCATGACGTAGCGCGGCTGCCGCTTGAACAGCGCCGAGCCGGGGAAGATCGCGAACCGGGCGCCGCGCCCGCCCAGGTACTCGTGCTTCTCGGGGTCCTTGAGCCCGACGTGGGACAGCAGCCCCGACAGCAGCGAGACGTGCACCTCGCGCGGGTTGGGCGCGGTGCTGTTGATGGTGACGCCCATGGCCTTGACGGTCTGCTTGAGCTGGCCGTAGATGTCCTGCCACTCGCGGACCCGCAGGTAGTTGAGGTACTCGTCGCGGCACATGCGGCGGAACCGGCTGCCCGACAGCTCCCGCTGGCGCTCCTGGAGGTGGTTCCACAGGTTGAGGTAGGCCAGGAAGTCGGATTCCTTGTCGGCGAAGCGGGCGTGGAACTCGTCGGCGGCCTGCTGCTTGTCGGCGGGGCGCTCGCGGGGGTCCTGGATGGACAGCGCCGCCGCGATGATCATGACCTCGCGCACGCAGCCGTTGTCCTCGGCCTCCAGCACCATGCGGCCCAGGCGGGGGTCGATGGGCAACTGCGCCAGGCGCCGCCCCAGCGGGGTCAGGCCCTTGCCGGGGTCGGGTTCGCCGGGGTCGAGGGCGCCCAGCTCCTGGAGGAGGTTGACGCCGTCCTTGATCTGGCGGCGGTCGGGGCCCTCCACGAAGGGGAAGGCGGCGATGTCGCCCAAGCCCAGCGAGGCCATCTGGAGGATGACCGAGGCGAGGTTGGTGCGCAGGATCTCGGGGTCGGTGAACTCCGGGCGGGAGAGGAAGTCCTCCTCGGAGTACAGCCGGATGCAGATGCCCTCGGCCACGCGGCCGCAGCGCCCCTTGCGCTGGTTGGCCGACGCCTGGGAGACGGGTTCGATGGGCAGCCGCTGCACCTTGGTGCGGTGGCTGTAGCGGGAGACGCGCGCGGTGCCGGGGTCGATGACGTAGCGGATGCCGGGCACGGTCAGCGAGGTCTCGGCGACGTTGGTGGCCAGCACCACGCGCCGGCCGCGGTGGGGGGCGAACACGCGGTGCTGCTCGGCCGCCGACAGCCGGGCGAACAGCGGCAGGATCTCGGTGTCGCGCAGCCGCTGCTTGGCCAGGGCGTCGGCGGTGTCGCGGATCTCGCGCTCGCCGCTGAGGAAGACGAGGATGTCGCCGGGGCCCTCGCCCTGGAGCTCGGCCACGGCACCGCAGATGGCCTGCACCTGGTCCTCGTCGGCGTCCTCGTCGATGGGGCGGTAGCGGACCTCGACCGGGTAGGTGCGGCCGGAGACCTCCACGATCGGGGCGTCGTCGAAGTGCCGCGAGAACCGCTCGGGGTCGATGGTGGCCGAGGTGATGACCACCTTCAGCTCCGGGCGGCGCGGCAGCAACTGCTTGATGTAGCCCAGCAGGAAGTCGATGTTGAGGCTGCGCTCGTGGGCCTCGTCGATGATCAGGGTGTCGTACTGGCGCAGCATGCGGTCCTGCTGGATCTCGGCCAGCAGGATGCCGTCGGTCATCAGCTTGACGAGGGTGTCGTCGCCGGAGCGGTCGGTGAAGCGGACCTTGTAGCCCACCGCCTCGCCCAGCGGGGAGTCCAACTCCTCGGCGATGCGCTCGGCGACGGTGCGGGCGGCCAGCCGGCGGGGCTGGGTGTGGCCGATCGCGCCGCGCACGCCCCGGCCCAGCTCCAGGCAGATCTTGGGGAGCTGGGTGGTCTTGCCCGAGCCGGTCTCGCCGGCGACGATCACGACCTGGTGGTCGCGGATGGCGGCGGCGATGTCGTCCTTGCGCCGGCTGACCGGCAGGGCCTCGGGGTAGGTGATGCGCGGCACGGCGGCGGCGCGGCGCTCGACGCGCGCCTGGGCGGTGTCGATCTCGGCCGCGATCTTGGCGGCGATGTCGGCGCGCTTGCGGTCGTCGCGGATCTTCTGGAGGCCGTCGATACGCCGGCGCAGCCGGTGCCGGTCGGCCGGCATCAGCGGGGACAGGCGTTCGCGCAGGGCACGGAGGTGGGCGCCGGGGACGGCCGCGGGCGGTGTTCTCATACCAACCCCCAGGATATGAGCCCGCACAAGGGGATTTCGCGGCGCAGCCGCGGCGCCGCGCCGGCCGGGGGCGGCCCCGGCCGGCCACCGGCCCCGATGTCAGTCGGGGATCTTGGCCGCCTGGCGGGCCTCGCGCGCGGCGGCGACCACGGCGGCGAGGTCGGCGCCGGTGCCGGCGGTGACGGCGGCGGCCACCGCGCCCTCCACGAAGGGGGCGTCGACCAGCACGACGTCCTCGCGCGGGTCGTCCTCCAGCACCATGCGGGCCGTCAGCACGGCGCTGCCGATGTCGGGCAGCACCACCACGCCCGCGCCGGAGTCGGCCCGCGCCACGGCGGCGGCGATGCGGTCGTAGGAGGTGCCGATGCCGCCGTCGTCGGTGCCCCCGGCGCAGAAGACGCGCCCGCCCGCCGATCCCAACTGGTCGATCAGCTCGCTCAGCCCGGCGGCGAGTTTGGCGCTGTGCGACACGAGAACGACCCCCACGGCCGTGTCCTTGGTCTCCATGCCCCCTAGGCTACTGATCGGCGCGCACGCCGTGACGCGCGTCACCGCCTTCGCAGACCGCGGGAGCCCGACATGAAGAAGTTCCTCAACTCCGCCGACACCTACCTCACCGACGCGCTGGCCGGGTTCGCCGCCGCCCACCCCGACCTGGCGGTGGACCTGGAGAACCGGGTGGTCACCCGCGCCCGGGGCGCGGTCCCCGGCAAGGTGGGGCTGGTGTCGGGCGGCGGGTCGGGGCACGAGCCGCTGCACACCGGGTTCGTGGGCGAGGGCATGCTCGACGCCGCCTGCCCCGGCGAGGTCTTCACCTCCCCGGTGCCCGACCAGGTGGTGGCGGCGGTGCGCGCGGCCGACTCCGGCGCGGGCGTGGTGCTGGTGGTCAAGAACTACACCGGCGACGTCATGAACTTCGACCTCGCCGCCGAACTGGCCGGCGACGAGGGCGTGCGGGTCGAGACCGTGCTGGTGGACGACGACGTCGCGGTGCAGGACTCCACGTTCACCGCCGGCCGGCGGGGTACCGGCGCCACGCTGCTGGTCGAGAAGATCGCGGGCGCGGCGGCGGTGCGCGGCGACTCCCTGGAGGCCGTCGCCGAGATCGGGCGCCGGGTCAACGCGGCGTCGCGGTCCTTCGCGGTGGCGCTGACCGCCGGCACCACCCCCGAGGCCGGGCGGCCCGGATTCGACCTGCCCGCCGACGAGATCGAGGTGGGCGTGGGCATCCACGGCGAGCCGGGGCGGCGCCGCGAGAAGCTGCGCCCGGCCCGCGAGATCGTCGCCGACATGGTGGAGGCCATCCTGGAGGACCGCGCGCCGGGCGCGGGTGAAGAGGTGATCGCCCTGGTCAACGGGCTGGGCGGCACCCCGCTGAGCGAGCTGTACCTGGTGTACGGCGAGGTCGCCCGGCTGCTGGGCGAGCGCGGCGTGCGGATCTCCCGCAGCCTGGTGGGCGACTACGTCACCAGCCTGGACATGGCGGGCTGCTCGGTCACGCTGTGCGGCGCCGACGCGGAGCTGGTGGAGCTGTGGGACGCCCCGGTGAGCACGCCGGGGCTGCGCTGGGGGATGTGAAGGGCGCCCGGGGCGGCGCCGGGACGTGTGCGGGCGGTCCCGGGAAGGCACCGGGACGAGGAGCGCGGCCCCGACCGGTGCGGGCGGGGCGCGATGGGGCAGGGTGGCGGTGCGGGGCGCGCCCGAGGCGGGCGGCGCCCGGTGCCGGCAGAGCCGGGGGAAGACCGTGGGAAGACCGAGGGAAGGGAGCCACCGGTGGACATCGAACTCGCCCGCGCCTGGGTGCGGGCCGTCGCCGTCGCCGTCGAGAAGGACCGCGAGCTGCTGAGCGACCTGGACGCCGCGATCGGCGACGGCGACCACGGCGGCAACCTGAACCGGGGCTTCGCGGCGGCGGCCGAGGCCGTGGCCGCCCTCCAGCCGGGATCGGTGGGCGAGGTGCTGGTCAAGACCGGCACCACCCTGGTCTCCAAGGTCGGCGGCGCGTCGGGGCCGCTGTACGGCAGCGCGCTGCGCGCGGCGGGCAAGCGGCTCACCGGTGAGAGCGCCGACCCCGGCGAGGTCGCCGCCGCGCTGGCCGCCGGCCTGGAGGAGGTCCGCCGCCTGGGCGGCGCGCAGCCGGGCGACAAGACCATGGTCGACGCCTACGCCCCCGCCGTCGAGGCGTTCACCGAGGCCGCGGGTCGCGGCGCGGCCCTGGCCGAGGCGGCGCAGGCCGCCGCCACGGCCGCCGAGGACGGCGCCCGCGCCACCGAACCGCTCCAGGCCCGCAAGGGCCGAGCGTCCTACCTGGGCGAACGCAGCAAGGGCCACGAGGACCCGGGCGCGGTCTCCACGGCGATGATCTTCCGAGCCCTGGCCGACACCGCCGCAGCGGCAGGCTGAGGCAGCGGGTCGGGGGGCGGGGACAGGCGCCCCGCCCCCGACCTCGGCCACCGCCGGGCAGGCGATCACCGCCCGCCCCGGGCACCCGGCCCGAACCGTCGGCCGGCACCCACAGACAACACCGACTCAGGCCGCGCGCCCGCCTGCCTCCGCCGGCACCGCGCCCGCCTTGCCGCACCCGGGTGCCCGGTGCGGACCGCGCGTCCGGGGTACCGGTGTGCGGGCAGCCGCCGGGCGGCCCCGGGCGGGCGGCAGTGGTGGCGACTCCGCGTCCTCGGTGCCGAACCAGTCGCGGAGCGACCGGCGCCACGGGTTGGCGCGCAGGCCCGGGTGGAGGACCGCCGCCGCCAGGCAGTACTTGCTGATGCGGGTCGGCCGCACGCCCAGCTCGGCCAGTGCCGCGTCGGCGGCCGTGGGCGGACCCGCCGACTTGCACTCCACCACCACCCAGTTGGGGTCGGCGATCACCTCGGCGGCCTCCGAGCGGCACACCAGCCCGGTGTCGCAGGTGATCCGCGCGGTGCCCGAGCGCTGCACCAGCGTGCGCCGCCAGTAGCCGGTGACGGCGGTGCGGATCAGCTCGTCCGGCGGCGCGATGCCGTATCCGGCGCGCAGCACCTCGGCGAGGAACGCGCGCGCCTCCTCGGTCAGCTCGTCGCGCAGGTCGAACGGGTGGGCCGTGCGCTGCTTGACGGTGGCGTCGCGGGCGCCCTCCAGCTTGACCTCGAAGGTGCAGGTGCGGGTGTCGAGGTAGCTGCGGGTGCGGACCTTGAATCTTCGGCGGCGGCCCTGGCGGTGCTGGCGGAAGGTCAGCAGGTCGGGCGTGTCGAAGTAGGTCGAGGAGTAGCGGAACCGCCGCATCCCCCCGATCTGGAGGATGGACCAGTCCTCCTGGTCGGCCAGCCGGTGCAGGAAGGCCAGGAACACCTCGCGCCGCAGCAGGTACTTGCGGTCGCGGCGCGTCTGCAACTCCGCCCGCTCCAGCACCTCGGCCAGCTCCATGCCGGGAAACGCCGCCGCGGCGGCGGTCTCGGCGTGCCGGGCGCTCACCGCCGCTCCCCCGGGGCCGCGGCGGCGGTGCCGCCGAGGCGGTTCCACCGGGTCGCCAGGCGCGCCGGGACGGCCGGCCAGGCGTCCTCGGGCCGGCGGTCGGCCAGGAAGCGCACGTCGACCACCATCGCGTCGCGGACGTAGTCGACCTCGTTGACCACGATCTTGGTGACCGGGGCGCGCAGCCGGCGCTCCAGGTCGGCGCGCAGGCCGGCGTCGTCGTGGTGGACGACGTCGAGCACGATCACGCGGCGGCGCGAGCGGCCGGTCAGCGCCGGGTGGTCGGCCACGTACATCGTGGCCAGCAGCAGCAGGTCGAGCCCCACCAGCACCCCGAAGGAGCCCTGGGCCAGCGCGTTGACCAGGCCCAGCGCGAGGGCGACGAAGTAGTAGCCGACCTCGCGCTGGCTGATCTCGTCGGAGCGCAGCCGGATGATCGACAGCACGCCGAACAGCCCGAACCCGATCGCCAGCTCGACCCGCTGCGACATCAGCAGCGTGCACACCGTGAAGATGCCGGTGTTGAGGGCGATGTAGGCGAACATCAGGTCGGCGCGGCGGTGCCGCCGGTAGTAGATGACGCAGGCAAGCACGGCGATGGCGATCACGTCCGCGGCGAGCGCCGGCAGGACCGTAGCGTTCACTCGTCTCCTCACTTCCCGCAACGGGTTCACGGCGCCCGGCACAGACCAAGGGGCCCCACTGAAAGACTGTGCAGACGAGCCATGAAAAGTCAGTGAGCGACTCGTGAGGAATTGTTCATGGGCGGCGCGAACGCCACCCCTGCGGCGCCCGCGGCCGCGTCAGGGCGCCAGTCCCGCGTGGGCCAGCGCCTGGCGCAGCAGGACGTCCTGACCGCCGCTCATCTCCTGGGCCACGCCCGGTCCGGCGGCCTCCTCCGGTGAGAGCCAGACGATGTCCAGGGCGTCCTGGCGGGGCCGGCAGTCGCCGGTGACCGGCACGACGTAGGCCAGCGACACCGCGTGCTGGCGGGGGTCGTGGAACGGCGTGACGCCCGGGGTCGGGAAGTACTCGGCGACGGTGAAGGGCTGCGGCGAGGCGGGCACCTGGGGCAGCGCCACGGGGCCGAGGTCCTTCTCCAGGTGGCGCAGCAGGGCGTCGCGGATCCGCTCGTGGTAGAGCACCCGGCCCGACACCAGGGACCGGCTGATGCTGCCGTCGGGCGAGACGCCCAGCAGCAGGCCGACGCTGGTCACCGAGCCGGACTCGTCGACCCGCACCGGAACGGCGTTGACATAGACGATGGGCAGCCGGCCGCGCACCTCGTCGAGGTCGGTGCGGGTGAGCCAGCCGGGCGAGGTGTCCGTCGTTTCGGTCATGACGCCGTTCTACCTCATGGACCCCGGGCCGGGGGGCACCCGCCCCGCCCCGGGGCACCGCCCCACCCGGTCCCGCACCCCGTGCAACCCTGCCCCGGCGGCGCCGCGGCTTCTATCCTGGCGAGTCATGGAGCTACGGCACCTGGAGCACTTCGTCGCGGTCGCCGAGGAGCAGCACTTCACCCGGGCGGCCGAGGTGCTCGGGATCGCCCAGTCGGGCCTGTCGGCGTCGGTGCGCGCCCTGGAGCGCGAACTGGGCGCCGACCTGTTCGTGCGCACCACGCGGCGGGTGCGGCTCACCGAGGCGGGGCGGGCGCTGCTGACCGAGGCGCGGCGCACCCTGGCCTCGGCCGCGGCGGCGCGCGAGGCGGTGAAGGCGGTGGGCGGGCTGCTGACCGGCACGCTGCGCGTGGGCACCGAGCAGTGCATGGCCGCGATCGAGCCGGTGGCCCTGCTCGCCGACTTCCGCACCCGCCACCCCGGGGTCGAGGTGCACCTGGTGCAGGCGGGTTCGGCGCGGCTGCTGGAGAGCGTCCGCTCCGGCGAACTCGACCTGGCGTTCGTGGCGGGGGTGGCGCCGCCGCAGGGGGTGCGGCTGGAGCCGCTGACCGAGGAGCCGATGCTGCTGCTGTGCCGCGCCGACCACCCGCTGGCCGGCGCGGGCGGGGCCGTGGCGCTGGAGCGGCTGGCCGGCGAGGTGTTCGTGGACCTGCACCCCGACTGGGGCGCCCGGCGCGCGGCTGACGCGGCGTTCAGCGCGGCCGGCGTGCGCCGCCAGGTCGCCATGCAGGTCAGCGACGTGTTCACGCTGCTGGACCTGGTGACGCGCGGGCTGGGGGTGGCCGTGGTGCCCCGGCCCGTGGCCGCCAAGCCGCAGGCCGCCACGCTGCGGGCGGTACCGCTGGCGGCCGCCGCGGCGTGGCGGGTGGGCGTGGCGACCTCGGCCGCGCGCCGGCCGGGTGCGGCGGCGCAGGCCCTCGCCCGGATGATTCAGCAGCGGCCGTGCTGAATCCGATCCGAAACCGGTGTTGGACGCGGCGGCCGCCGCTGGCGACCATGGCCGGGTGAGGGGGTGGGGGGCGGGTGCGGTCGCAGCCCCGCCCGACGCCGCGCGGCAACGAAGGAGGCAGGCCCCATGGCGCAGGAAGTCCGCGGAGTCGTATCGCGTGAGAAGGACGCCCCGGTGGCGGTCGAGACGATCGTCGTGCCCGACCCCGGGCCCGGCGAGGCCGTGGTGCGGGTGCAGGCGTGCGGGGTGTGCCACACCGACCTGCACTACAAGCAGGGCGGTATCAGCGACACCTACCCCTTCCTGCTCGGCCACGAGGCGGCCGGCGTGGTGGAGTCGGTGGGCGCCGGGGTCACCGAGGTCGAGCCGGGCGACTTCGTGGTGCTGAACTGGCGGGCGGTGTGCGGGCAGTGCCGCGCCTGCCGGCGGGGCCGGCCCTGGTACTGCTTCGACACCCACAACGCCGCCCAGCCGATGACGCTGGCCGACGGCACGCCGCTGAGCCCGGCCCTGGGGATCGGCGCCTTCGCCGAGAAGACCCTGGTGGCCGCCGGGCAGTGCACCAAGGTCGACCGCCGCGCCGCGCCGGCCGCCGCCGGGCTGCTGGGCTGCGGCGTGATGGCCGGGCTGGGCGCCGCGCTGAACACCGGCGGAGTCGGCCGGGGCGACACCGTGGCGGTCATCGGGTGCGGCGGGGTGGGCACCGCCGCCGTGATGGGCGCGCGGCTGGCCGGGGCGGCGCGCATCATCGCCGTCGACATCGACCAGCGCAAGCTCGACACCGCCGCGCGGCTGGGCGCCACCCACACGGTGGACTCCCGCGCCACCGACCCGGTGGCGGCCATTCAGGAGCTGACCGGCGGGTTCGGGGCCGACGTGGTCATCGAGGCGGTGGGCCGGCCCGAGACCTACCGGCAGGCGTTCTACGCCCGCGACCTCGCCGGCACGGTGGTGCTGGTGGGGGTGCCCACCCCGGACATGACCCTGGAGCTGCCGCTGCTGG
Source organism: Streptomonospora mangrovi (assembly GCF_027604915.1). Classification (GTDB taxonomy): domain Bacteria; phylum Actinomycetota; class Actinomycetes; order Streptosporangiales; family Streptosporangiaceae; genus Streptomonospora; species Streptomonospora mangrovi. The sequence continues at coordinate 199,163 of NZ_JAJAQC010000003.1, read as the reverse complement.
ACGTGTTCGGCCGGGGCGGCGCGCTGAAGTCGTCGTGGTACGGCGACTGCCTGCCCAGCCGCGACTTCCCCATGCTCATCGACCTCTACCTCCAGGACCGGCTCGACCTCGACGCGTTCGTGTCGGAGACCATCGCCCTGGACGAGGTCGAGGCCGCGTTCGAGCGCATGCACCACGGCGATGTGCTGCGCTCGGTGGTGCTGCTGTAGGCGCGGGCGGCCCCGCGCGCCGCGCGGGCGGGGCCGCCGGGCCGCTCAGGCCGGGCCGCGGCGGGCCGCCTCGGCGATCCCGGCGACGATCCGCCGCAGGATCGGGCGGGGCGTGGCGAAGTTGAGGCGGGCGTGCCCCAGGCCGGGGGCGCCGCAGTCGGGGCCGTCGACCAGCGCGATCCCGCTCCGCTCGCGGAGCACGCGGGCGGGGTGGTCGCCCAGGCCCAGCGGGCGCAGGTCCAGCCACGCCAGGTAGGTGCCCTCGGGCGCGGTCCAGCGCACCTCGGGCAGGTGCTCGGCCAGCAGGTCGGCCAGGGCGCGGCGGTTGCCGTCGAGGTAGGCCACCACCTCGGCCAGCCACGGCCCACCCGCCGTGTAGGCGGCGGTGTTGGCGGCCACGCCCAGGCTCGCGGCCCCGTTGAAGGTGTAGGGGCCCAGCCGCTCGACGGTGGCGGCGTCGGCGTCGTTGCTGATGATGAGCTGGGCGCACTTGAGGCCGGGCAGGTTCCACGCCTTGGAGGCGGAGGTGGCGGTCACGGTGTGCCCGGCGGTGGTGGGCGACAGCGACGCGTAGGGGATGTGCCGGTGGCCGGGGTAGGTCAGCGGGGCGTGGATCTCGTCGGCGAAGACCCGGCCGCCGTGGCGCGCCACGACCTCGCTGAGGGCGGTCAGCTCCTCGGCGGTGTGCACCCGGCCGAGGGGGTTGTGCGGGTTGCACAGGACGAGCAGGTGGCCGCCGGCGGCGAAGGCGGCGTCGATCGCGTCGAGGTCGAGCACGTGCCGGCCGTTGTCGCGCGCCATGGGGACCTCGATGACGGTGCGGTCCAGGGCGGCGGGCAGGCTCAGGAACGGCATGTAGGCCGGGGTGGGCAGGATGACAGGGCTGCCGGGGCGGGAGAAGTGCCGCACGGCGATCTCGAAGCCGTTGAGGACGTCGGCCAGCGGGCGGACGCGGTCGGGGTCGACCGCCCAGCCGTAGTGGTCGCGCTGCCAGCCGGCGCAGGCGGCGGCCAGTCCGGCGGCGGCCCGGGGCGGCAGGTAGCCGAAGTCCACGGCGTCCACGGCGGCGTGCAGCGCCTCCAGGACGGGCGGCGCGGTGCCGAAGTCCATCTCGGCGACGAACGCGCCGAGGCTGTCGTCGCCGTAGAGGGTCCATTTCAGGCTGCCGCGTTCGCGCAGGGTGTCGACGGTGACGGCGTCAAACGCGCTCGCCCGGGTCATGGGCGCCCCTTCCGGATCGGCTGGCACGGTACCGGCGGCGGTGGGGCGGCGCCCGGAGTACGCGGGCAGACGCCGCCCTGCTGCCGGCAGGCCAACTCTAGGACGCGGGTTGCCCGACCGCGCCGCGGGCCGCGGCGAGTTCGGCGTACAGCTCCTCCCACATGGGGTGCACGACCGAGGGGGCGTAGCCGCGCGCGGTCTCCAGGGCGGCGGCGCCCATGCCGGCGCGCAGGCCGCGGTCGGCCATCATCGTGCAGATCGCCTCGGCCAGCGCGTCGGTGTCCTTGGGCGGCACCAGGATGCCGTCCTTGCCGTCGGTGATGACGTCGGCGGGGCCGGTGGGGCAGTCGAAGCTGACCACCGGCAGCGCGTGGGTCATCGCCTCGATGACGACCATGGGCAGGCCCTCGAACCGCGAGCTGAGGATGTAGAAGGACGCCTTGGCGAGTTCGTCGTCCATCTGGTCGGTGTGGCCCATGAGGAACACGTGGTTGTAGAGGTGGTGCTCCTCGATGAGCGCGCGGAGTTCGGCCTTCTTCTTGCCGGTGCCGAAGATGCGCAACTGCCAGTCGGGATGCCGCTCGGCCACCTGCTTGTAGGCGGGGATCAGCATGTCGAAGCCCTTTTGCGGGATCAGCCGGCCCGCCGCCAGCGCGATCTTGTTGCCGTGGTCGGAGGGCACCTGGTCCAGGGAGTGCACGGCGTTGGGGATGCGCACGACCCGGGTGCGGGGCAGCAGCTTCTCGTAGTCGGCGCGGTCGCGGTGGGTGAGGACCGCGACGGCGTCGAAGCGGGGGTAGTAGCGCGCGATGGCCTGCTGGACGTCCTTGCGGTGGGTGCCGAGGTTCATGTGCTCCTGGGCGACCCGCACCAGGCCGGGGTCGGCGTAGCGCGCGACCAGGATGTTGAGCGCGGGCCGGGTGGACACCAGGATGCCGTCGCGGACGCCCTTGAGGTAGCGGATGACCTCGCGCTCGACGTAGCGCGTGAAGTACTCGGCGCCGAACTCCCCGGCGGGCACCACCGCGCCGGGCTTGGCCTTGAGGCGGGTGGTGTCCCAGGAGCGGTAGCGGGCCACCAGGCCGGGCGCGGGCTCATTGTCATCGCCGCGCGCGTCGCCGCGCGCGTCGGCGCGCTCGTCGATGATGGAGGTCAGCCGCACCCGGTCGTCCAGCGGGAACACCGGTGCCTCGCGGTGGCGCACCACGCTGACGATCTCGATGTCGTTGCCCCGCCCCACCAGGGTGTTGGCCTGGTTGAAGACCGTGCGGATGGTGCCGCCGGTGCCGAAGGCGTTGAGCAGCAGGTAGCGGATCCTCATGGTGTTGCCTGCCCGGAAGACTCGGAAGGGTGGGGGGCGCACTCGACGGACAGGTTGTCCTTGATGGTGTAGAACGGCTGGACCGCGAGCGCGGTTCCGTCGTCGGTCCGGACGTACTGCACCGGGAACACCATGATCTTCTTCTTGCCGCGGATGTCGTCGAGCTGGCGGCCCACGCGCAGCCAGTGGGCGGTGCCGAGGTCGGCGGTGTCCTCGGGGGCGAGGTAGAGGTCCCACTTGACCTCCGCCGCGCGCGCGGCGGGGTCGGCCGGCACGAAGTCGGCCAGCGGCACGGTGGCGTCGAAGCGGGCGGCGGACCCGGTTTCGAGCGGGTAGCGCAGGCGGGTGTCGTGGTCGCGCAGCGCCAGGACGAGGAGCCACCGGGTGGACGCGGGGTCGGGGTGTCCGTGGACGTCGCCGACGACGCGGATGTGGCCGTCGCGCGGCCAGACCTCGGCGACCTCGGCGAGCGGGGTTTCCGCGCGGCTCTGGACGCTCACGAGACCGCTGCCCCTTCGCGGGCGCCGGAGTCGACGTAGCCCCAGGTCTCGCTGATGGGGCGCAGGACCTCGGGGATCTCGTCGGGGTCGGGGAGCTTGCGGCCGGGCTGCACGCTGCCGGAGCGGATCTTGTCCTTCCAGTCGCCCAGGCCCTTGGTGTAGTTGCCCTCGGTGCTCTGGCCGTACTCCAGCATCTGGGGCTCGAACTCGATGTCGAGGTGGTCGCAGATGCGCCGCAGCTCGGCGGCGGGGTCGGCGGTGAGGTCCTCGTAGCGGACGGTCAGGGCGGACTCCAGGCCCTCGCGGGCGCGCTGCACGGCGTTCATGTAGCGCAGGGCGTCCTCGTTGGCCTCGTCGACGGTGCGCTTCTCGGGGTCGGCCTCGTGCCAGGAGCGGGCGATGGAGACGGGGTGGCGCAGCAGGCAGATGAAGCGGGCGTCGGGCCAGCAGGCCGCCAGGCGCTTGTAGACGAAGGCGTTGCTGGGGGTCTTCTCGACGATGAAGTCCTTGCCCGACTTCACCAGTTCGCGGTGCAGGACGCGGTCCCACAGCAGGTGCTCCAGGTCGCCGCGCTGGAGGTCCAGCTCCTCCATGGCGCGCTGGGAGAGCTTGGTGCGGAAGTGCACCTCGAGGCGGCGGATGTGCAGCTCGTGGGGGGCGTGCAGGCGGGAGTGGCCGTTGAGGAGCAGGCGCAGCAGGGTGGAGCCCGAGCGCACCGGCGACATCACGAACACGGGGCGGTCGAGCAGGCGGTCCAGCGCGGGGTCCTGCGGCGGGCGGTAGGACACCGAGGCGGGCTTGGCCTTCTTGGCGGGCTCGGCCGCGGCCGCCGGGGTGCCGCCGGCCGGCGCGGTGTCGGGCTTCTTGCGCACTCGGCGCAGCTCAACGCCCATGCTGGCGCCGAGCGCGGAGTTCATCTTGCGTAGAAGATCCATGCTCATGGAACTTATGGCTCTTTTCGACTGGGAGCAAAGGGAACGTACGTGCGGTGTTAACGCCGATGCCGGGTGGCGGCCACCCCCGCGCCACCGCGCCGGGGGAGCCTGGCGCGGGCCGGTGTGCCCGCCGCGGCGGACCCGCGGCGCGGGCCGCCCCGGACCGGGGAGGCGTGCCGGTTCCACGGCCCGGAACGCCCGCGTTCCGCAGCCCTCCGCGTGAAACCGACCGCGGCGCCCCGACCGACCCGAGCCCGTGGCGGCTCGAATGCCCGACGGCCGGCGGCACAGCCCCTGCCACGATAACCGCCGCCCCGAGTGCCCGGCGCGCCCGCGCGGCACGCGCCCGCCCGGAGCACCCGAAGGCCCCGGAAAGGACCCGAGGGAAGGGCGGATCGGCCCAGGGCCGAGGGCGTCCGAGGGGTTTTCGAGGAGTGCCTGAGCGCCGCCCGGTGACCACCGGCGGCCCGGTCCTTTCACCACCGCTCTTCCACCGCCGGGCCAAGATCACATATAGCACAGGATCGATTACACTCCGCTTACTTTTGCGCAGGCCGGAGGTTGTACCGCCGGGGAATTGACAGCATGCTGCTTATTTGACAGAATACTGTCATGACAACGAAGGCGAACACCAAGACCGTGCACCTGGCCGTCTACGACGACCTCGCCGACTGGGAGACCGGCCACGCCGTGGCCCACATCCGCAACGGGGAGTTCCAGGAGGGTCCCGACCGCTACGAGGTCATCACGGTGGGCGCCACCGCCGACCCGGTCACCACCATGGGCGGCCTGCGGGTGGTTCCCGACCTCGCGCTGGCCGACCTCGACCCCGCCGCGAGCGCCCTGCTGATCCTGCCGGGCTCCAGCGGCTGGTACACCGACCCCGATTCCTTCACCCCGTTCACCCGGGCGGCCCGCGCGTTCCTGGCGGCCGGCACCCCGGTGGCCGGCATCTGCGGCGCGACGGTGGGACTGGCCCGCGAGGGGCTGCTGGACGACCGCGCGCACACCTCCGGCAGCGCCGAGGACCTGGCCGCCACGGGCTACCAGGGCGCCGCGCACTACCGCGACGAACTCGCGGTGACCGACGGCGGCCTCACCACCGCCGGCCCCACTGCGCCCGTGGAGTTCGCGCGCGAGGTGTTCGCCGTGCTCGGGCTGTACCGGCCGGAGGTGCTGGCCGCCTGGTACCGGCTGTTCTCCGCCCACGACCCCTCGGCCTTCGGCGCCCTGATGGCGGCCCAGGGAGCGGAGGGAGAGGCGGCAGCGGCAGAGGCGGCCACCGCGTGAGCGCCGCCGGTTCCGAGCGGGCGGCGCGCGACCGGGAAGGAGCCGGTCACCAGGCCGGGCGCGAAGAGGTCGCCCAGGAGGACGCGGCCCAGCGGCTGCTGTCGGACGCCGCCCTCACGGCGTTCCGGCTCAACGGCCGGTTCCTCGCGGTGGCCGAGGACCTGGCGCGCCCGGCGGGGCTGACGGCGGCGTGGTGGCAGGTGCTGGGCGCCGTCCTGCGCGCGCCCCTGCCCGTGGCCGACGTGGCCCGCGCGATGGGCGTCACCCGGCAGAGCGTGCAGCGCGTCGCCGACCTCCTGGTGGCCAAGGGGCTCGCCGAGTACCGCCCCAACCCGGCGCACCGCCGCGCCAAGCTGCTCTCCCCCACCGCCGAGGGCCGCGCCGCCGTGCGGCGGATCGACCCCGCCCACCACGCCCTGGCCCACCGCCTGACCGCCGAACTGGGCGAGGCGGAGCTGGCCGCCGCCGTGGCGGCCATGCGCCGCCTCGCCGAGGCCCTGGACACCCTCACCGGGGATCCCGAGCAGGCGCCCGGCGGCTGACCCTGATCAGTGGCGGCGATCGATGACGGCCCGCGCCCGATGGGTGCGGGCCGTCGGCGTTCCTGCCCTTCTCCCCCATCCCCTGTACGGCCCACGGGGAGCGCCGCCCCGAAAATCCGCGTGGTTTCGCGCGTCGGTCGGCGATGAGTTCCGGGCGTCCGGAGAGGGGGGGGGGTGGGGGGGGGGGGGGGGGGGGGGGGGGGGGGGGGGGGCCGCCCCCCCCCCCCCCCCCCCCCCCCCCCCCGCCGCTCCGACTCGACCACCCCCCGAAGGGACCTTGCCGATGACCGGTACGACCAGCACGACCGGCGCGGGCGACACCACCGGCGCCCACCTCCTGTCCGTCTCCGGAGCCCGCCTCCACTACGAGGTGCGCGGGAAGGGTCCGGTGCTCATGCTCATCGGCGCGCCGATGAGCGCCGACCACTTCACCGCGCTGGCCGAGGCGCTCGCGGCCGACCGCACCGTCGTGACCCACGACCCGCGCGGCAGCGCGAACAGGCGCATCGAGGGACCGGAGCACGACTCCACTCCCCAACTGCGCGCCGACGACGCCGCCGCCATCCTCGACGCCATCGGCGCGGAGTCCGCCGACGTCTTCGGCAGCAGCGGCGGCGCCGTCACCGCGCTGGCCATGGCCGAGCACCACCCCGGCCGCGTGGGCACCCTGGTGGCGCACGAGCCGCCGCTGACCGAGCTGCTGCCCGACGCCGCCGAGCAGCGCGCCGCCACGGACGAGATCGTGGCCGTCTTCCACCGCGAGGGCCCGGGGGCGGCCTGGCGCAGGTTCATGGGCAACGCCGGGTTCGACCTCCCGCCGGAGGACGCGCCGGGCACGGCCGAGCGGCAGGGCCGGGCGGAGTCGTCGGGGCAGCCGGAGCCGTCGGAGCGGGAACTCGCCGAGGCCCGCCACTTCTTCGTGCACCAGCTCCAGGCCACCACGCGCTACGTGCCCGACCCCGCCGCCGTGGCGGCCGGGGCCGCCCGCGTGGTGGTCGGGGTCGGCGCCGACTCCGGAGGGCTGATCACCCACCGGACCACCACGGCGCTGGCCGACCTGCTGGGGGTGGAGCCGACCGTGTTCCCCGGCGGCCACGCCGGTTTCCTTGAGGCGCCCGCGGAGTTCGCCCGGGTCCTCGGCGCCACGCTGGCCCGGGGCTGAGGCGTACCCGCCTGCTCCGCCCGCCGCCTCGTGCGGGTTCGCCATGGTCCGCCATGGTCGGGGCGCTGACGAGGGCGGCGGCAGGCGGGGCATGCGGCCCGCCGCCGTCGCCGCCCCGTCGCGGCCTCACCCACCCGCCCCGCGTCCGCGGACCTCCCGAGGTGGTCAGTCGACCCAGCGCACGTCCGCGGGGAGCGGGTGGCCTTCCTCCCGCAGGTGGCGCAGGCACTCCAGGAAGCCGCGCGCCGGAGGGGTGAGGGCGCGGTCGCGCGGCATCACCACGCTCAGCCGCCGGTCCAGGACCGGGCGCACCAGCGGCAGCCGCACGTAGGACGCGAAGCTCATCAGCACCTCCACCAGCGCGGGCATCGCCGACACCCCCAGCCCGGCCGCCAGCAGCCCGCCCACCGTCGACACGTTGCCCGCCTCGATGACCCCCGCCGGGCGCGCGCCCGCCTGCGCGAAGGCCCGGTCGGTGCCGGCGCGCACGCTGGAGTCGGCGCCCACCGCGATGAACTCCTCGCCGGCGAAGTCGGCCCAGGCCAGCTCGGCCGCGCCGGCGCGCGGGTGGCCGGGCGGCAGCACCGCGAAGAACCGGTCCTCCACCAGCGGCTGGGCGCGCAGCTCGGCCGGCAGCCGGTCGGCCACGGTGATGGCGAGGTCCGCCGCGCCCGAGGCCAGCCGCTCCAGGGCGGTGTCGGACATCCCGTCGAGGATGCGCACCGCGATCCCCGGGCGCTGGGCGCGGAACCGGGCGATCACCGGCGGCAGCAGCGCGGCCGCCACCGAGGGCAGGGTGGCGATGGTGACCGCGCCGCGCTCCCCCGCCAGGTAGCGCTCCAGCCCGACCATCTCGGCGCGGTGGGCCGCCAGCACCCGCTCGGCGGCCTCCAGCACCTGCTGGCCCTCGGGCGTGCGCCGGATCCGCCGCGTGGTGCGGTCCAGCAGCCGCACGCCCAGCACGCGCTCGATCTCCAGGACGGTGCGGCTCAGCGACGACTGGGCCACCCGCAGCTCCCGCGCCGCCGCCGTGAAGCTCTCGGCGCGGGCCACGGCGGCGTAGACGGCGAGTTGGCGCAACGACAGGTCCATGCTCGCAGAGCATAGGTTCTTCGGAAATCGATGTTGGACACGCAACAGAAACGATTGGCAGCATCGGCCTGGTGAGGCGCATCACACCCCCAGCCGCTCACCGCAGCCGTAAAGGACCCCCGCCATGCTGACCGCCATGGGCTTCGCGACCATCGCCGCCGTCCTGGGCCTGCTGCTGTCCAACCGCGTCTCGGCCGTGGCCGCCCTGACCGCCGCCCCCGTGGCGGCGGCCCTGGTCGCCGGGTTCGGCCCGGCCGAAGTCGGCGAGTTCGCCGCCACCGGGATCGCGGGCGTCGCCGGGACGACCGCCATGTTCGTCTTCGCGATCCTCTACTTCGGGGTGATGCGCGACGCCGGGCTGTTCGACCCCGTGGTGCGCCGGGTGCTGCGCTTCGCCGGCCACAACCCGGTGACCATCGCCGTGGCGACGGTGGTGCTGGCGATGCTGGCCCACCTCGACGGCGCCGGCGCCACGACCTTCCTCATCACCATCCCGGCGATGCTGCCGCTCTACGACGCCCTGGGCATGCGCCGCCTGGTGCTGGCGGCGCTGACCGGGCTGGGCGCGGGCATCATGAACATGGTCCCGTGGGGCGGTCCCACCGCCCGCGCGGCCACCGCCATCGGCGTCGACGCCAACGCGCTGTGGGTGCCGCTGATCCCGGCGCAACTGGCGGGCGTCGCGGCCTGCCTGGTGATCGCCTACCTGCTGGGCCGCCGCGAGCGGACCCGCCTGGCCGGGGTGGCCGCGCCGGGACCCGTGCCCGCTCCGGTGCCCGCCACCGCGAGCGCGGGCGGGGGTGCGGGCGCGGGTCCGGGTAGAGGCGCGGGCTCCTCGGGCACCGGCCCGGCCGCCGACCCCTCCGCCGGCCACGCCCCGGACCGCGCCGCCGACGCCACCGGCGAGCCCGGCGCGGACCTGCGCCGGCCCCGCCTGTTCTGGTTCAACGCCGCCCTGACGGTCGCGACCGTGGCCGCGCTGGTCTCGGCCGTCCTGCCGCCCGAACTCGTCTTCATGCTCGCCCTGGTGGTGGCGCTGGTGGTCAACTACCCCGGCCTCAAGGACCAGACCGCCCGCGTCAACGCCCACGCCGAGGGCGCGATCCTCATGGCGAGCACCCTGCTGGCCGCCGGCGTGTTCCTCGGGATCATGGAGGAGAGCGGCATGATCGAGGGCATGGCGCGGGCGCTCACCGCCGCCATGCCCGATGCGGTCGGCCCCGGTCTGCCGCTGCTGGTGGGCGTGGTGGCCGTGCCGATGAGCCTGCTCTTCGGCCCCGACGCCTACTACTTCGCGGTGCTGCCGGTGCTCACGGCCGTCGGCGACACCTTCGGCGTGCCGGCCACCGCCCTGGCGCAGGCGTCGATCGTGGGCGAGGAGACGGTGGGGTTCCCCATCAGCCCCCTCACCGGCTCGTTCTACCTGCTCACCGGGCTGTCGGGGGTGTCCATCGGCGCCCACATCCGCTACCTGCTGCCGTGGGCGTGGCTGGTGAGCCTGGTCGTGCTGGCCGCCGCCGTCGCCACCGGGGCCGTCCCGCTGTGGGCGGGCTGAGGCCGCGCCCGCCCCGGTCCCCCCGCACCCCGTCGCACCCGTCCCACCGTCACCGTCCCGGCCCCCGGCCACGGAAGCGAGGCACGTGAGTACCCCACAGGCCCGGATCGCCTGCGGCGCCGGATTCGCCGCCGACCGCACCGCACCGGCGGTCGACCTCGTCGAACGGGGCGGCCTCGACGCCATCGCCCTGGAGTGCCTGGGCGAGCGCACCGTGGCGCTGGCCGCGCTGCGCCGGCTCACCGACCCCGCCGGCGGGTTCGACCCCATGCTCGGCAAGCGCATGCGGGCGCTGCTGGAGCCGCTGCACCGCACCGGCACCCGCCTGGTCACCAACGCCGGGGCCGCCGACCCCGTGGGGGCCGCCCGGATGGTGCGCGCCCTCGGCGCGGAACTGGGCACACCCACCACCGTCGCCGCCGTCACCGGCGACGACGTGCTGGACCGCATCGACCGCACCGCCCCCGCCTGGGAGGACGGCCTGCCGCTGGAGGCGCACGGCGAACTCGTCTCGGCCAACGCCTACATCGGCGTCGACGCGCTGCTGCCCGCCCTGGAGACCCCGGCGTCGGTGGTGGTGGCCGGCCGCGCCGCCGACCCCTCCCTGTTCCTGGCGCCGCTCGTCCACACGCTGGGCTGGGACACCGCCGACTGGACGCGCATGGCCGCCGGCACCCTGGTGGGCCACCTGCTGGAGTGCGCCGGCCAGGTCACCGGCGGCTACTTCGCCGACCCCGCGCGCAAGCCGGTGCCGGGCCTGGCGGACCTGGGCTACCCGCTGGCCGAGGTCGGCGCCGACGGCACGGCCGTGGTCACCAAGCTGCCCGGCACGGGCGGCCGGGTGGACCGCATGACCGTGGTGGAGCAGCTCACCTACGAGGTCACCGACCCGCGCGGCTACCTCACCCCCGACGTCACCCTGGACATGGGCGCCGTCACGGTCACCGACACCGGCGGCGACCGGGTGGCCGTGCGCGGCGCGCGCGGCCGGCCCCGGCCCCCCGACCTCAAGGTCAGCGTCGGCTACCGCGCCGGCTTCCGGGGCGAGGGCGAGATCGGCTACGCGGGCGCCGGCGCCCTGGCGCGCGCCCGGCTGGCCGCCGAGGTGGTGCGCGAACGGCTCTCCGGGGTGCTGGACCGGCTGCGCGTGGACCTGGTGGGCCACAGCGCGCTGCACGGCGAGGCGCTGGCCGCCGGCGCCGAGCCCTACGAGTGCCGCCTGCGGGTGGCGGGCCTGGCGGCCGACCGGGCCACCGCCGAGGCGGTCGGCGAGGAGGTCAGCGCCCTCTACACCGCCGGCCCCGCCGGGGGCGGCGGGCTGCGCACCGCGACGGAGGAGGTCATCGGCGTGCTGTCGACCACGATCCCGCGCGAGCGGGTGGAAACGGGTGTCGTCGTGCTGGAGGGGGGCGCGGGGCGATGAGGGTCCGGCTCTACGACGTGGCCCACGCCCGCGCGGGCGACAAGGGCAACCTGAACACGATCTCGCTGATCCCCTACGACCCGGCGTGGTACCCCGCCCTGTGCGCGGCCGTGACGCCGGAGGCGGTGGCCGCGCACCTGGCCGACCGGGTGGCCGGGCCGGTCGTGCGCCACCGGTTAAACAACCTGGCGGCGCTCATCTTCGTCTGCCCGCGCGCGCCCGAGGACACCGTCACCACCTCGCTGCACCTGGACGCCCACGGCAAGAGCCTCAGTTCGGCCCTGCTGGAACTGGAGGTGGAGGTTGAGGTGGAGGTGGAGCCGGAGGCCGAGGCGGAGGCGGCCGCGGAGGCGCCCGGCGGCCTCGGGTGAGGTCGGCCCGGCGCCGAATCCCGCGCTGCCCCGACCCGGCCGGCCCCGGCGGGTCAGGGCCGGACGGGTCCCTCCGCGCGATTAGCATGACCGCGTGAAAACCCCTTCCGACCTCGCGCTCCCGCCCGCCCACCGGGTCTTCCGCGAGGCGGTGCTCCTGGGCGGCGCCGGGACGGCCGTGCTCCTCCAGATCGCCCACCCCTCGGTCGCCCAGGGCGTGGCCGACCACAGCGACTTCGCCCACCGCCCGCTGGACCGCCTGCGCGGCACGCTCGTCTTCGTCTACACCCAGATGTTCGGCACCCCCGAGGAGGCCGACCGGGTGGCCCGGATCGTGCGCGCCGTGCACAAGCGGGTGACCGGCCCCGGCTACGACGCCCGCGACCCCGACCTCCAGGTGTGGGTGGCCGCCACCCTCTACCACGGCAACCTGCGGCTGTATGAGATGGTGTTCGGCCCGCTGCCCGAGGCCGACCGCGACGACGTCTACCGGCGCTCGGCGGTGTTCGCCACCAGCCTGGGCTGCCCCGCCGACCGGTGGCCCGCCACCCGCGCCGACTTCGACGCCTACTGGGCCGAAGCGGTCGCCCGCCTGGCCGTGAGCGACGCCGCGCGCGCCACCGCGCGCACCCTGTTCGCACCGCCCAACCGGGCGCTGTGGCCGCTGACCGCCGCGCAGCGCTTCCTCACGGCCGGGCTGCTGCCCGAGGACGTGCGCCGCCAGTACGGGCTGGAGTGGGACGCCGCCCGCCAGCGCCGGTTCGACCGGCTGGTGCGCCTGGCGCGCACCTGGTACCCCCGGCTGCCCCAGGCCGTGCGGACCCTGCCGCGCGACGCCTACCTGTGGGACATGCGCCGCCAAGGCGGCTGGCGCCGCCGCCCGCCGAGGCGCGCCGCGACGGGTGCCGCGGGCGCCCTGGGCGCCGCCGCCCGCCGCCGACGCACCGCCGAGCGGCAACAGCAGGAGCGCGCCGCCTAGGCCACTGCGCCGGCCGACTAGTACGGGTCGCGGCTCAGGGTGACCTCGAAGCCCAGGCCCGGCACCACCAGGGTGCCGTGGTCGCCGACGCTGAAGGCCGTGGCGAACACATCGCCGGGATAGTCGAACGGACCGGACCGCACCCGCGCGGTCACCGCGCCGGCGAGTCGGGCGGGCGCCCGGGGGTCGGTCTCGGGCAGGGCGACGTGCCATCTGCCGTGGTCGTCCAGGCCCTGCCACCCGGCCCGGCGCATGCGCGCGGCGCCCTCCAGGGTGAGGCGGCCCGAGGGGACGACGGCGCGCAGCTCCCCGCCGGTTTCGCGCGGGTCGTAGGACACCACCAGGTCGAGGGGCGGGGTGCGCTCGGCGCGGAGCCGGAAGCTCAGCCAGTCGCCCGGCGCCTGCACCGGCAACTGCTCCACCCACGACGCGAGCAGCAGCGCCAGCCGCTCCTCGGCGCCCTGCCAGGAGCAGGAGCGGGCCATCGAGGAGTCGATGAGCCGGCGGTCGGGGCCGAGGGGGGAGCCGCGGTCGAGCGCCCACGCGTAGGGCAGCCCGCCCGCGACGAACTCCGCGTACTCGCGCTCGGCGAACGCCCGCGCCTCGTGCACGGACAGGGCGGCGCCCACGGAGTCGCCCGACAGCAGCAGGGTGCGCTGGTCGGTGCCCCACCGCACGCTGGGTCCGTGGTCGGTGCCGCCGAGCAGGGTGGGCGGGCCGACGCGCGCCACGATCGCGTCGTGGAGCGGGCGCAGCGCCGCGCGCCGCTCCAGCGGGCCGCGCCCCTCGGGGTGGGCCAGGATCGCGGCGGGTCGATCGAAGGCGGGGTCGGGGCCGCGGAGCAGGCGCTCGGCCAGGGCTGCCGCGTCCTGGGGGGTCACCGTGCTGTGCGTCATGCCGGACATGGTGCCAGTCGCCGGTGACAGTCCCCGGTGGCGGCCGGCGCGCCCGCGCCCTGCCGTTCGCGGTCCACGCCACGCGCTCCCGCGCCCCTCGGCAGGTCCGCCCAGCGACCGCCCCGCGCACCCACCGCCGCTCAGGCGGACTCGCGCACCACCAGTTCCGTGGGCAGGACCACGCGGGTGCGGTCGTGCTGCTCGGCGGGGGTCAGCAGCAGCCGGACCATGACCGTGGCCTGCTCGACCACGGGGTGGCGCACGGTCGTCAGCGGGGGGTCGGTGAAGCGCGCCGCCTCGATGTCGTCGAAGCCCACCACCGCGACGTCGTCGGGCACGCGGCGGCCCGCCCGGCGCAGGGTGTGCAGCGCGCCGATGGCCATCAGGTCGTTGGCCGCGAACACGGCGTCGAGCCCGGGGTCGTCGGCCAGCAGGTGGCGCATCGCCTCGGCGCCGGAGTCGCGGGTGAAGTCGCCGACCGCGACGAGCGCGCGGCGGTCGGCCGCCGCGAGGGTGTCGCGGTAGCCGGCGAGCCGGTCCTGGCCGGCGGTCATGTCCTGGGGTCCGGCGATGGCGGCGACGCGCCGGCGGCCGCCCGCCAGCAGGTGGCCCACGGCCTGGCGCGCGCCGCCGACGTTGTCGTTGTCGGCGTAGGGCAGGTCCACGGCCACGGCCGGCCGCCCGTAGGACACCACCGGGACCCCCATGCGGGCGATGGCGCCCGGCAGCGGGTCGGCGCCGTGCATCGACACGAACATGACACCGTCGACGTGGCCGCCGGCGACGTAGTCCTCGACCCGGGCCTGCGCCCGGGGCGAGCCGGCCAGCATCAGCACCACCTGCTTGCCCGCCGCCTCCAATTCGTTGCTGGCGGTGCGCACCACCAGCGAGAACAGCGGGTCGTCGGAGAACACCCGGGTGGGGGGTTCGGAGACCACCAGCGCGATGGAGTCGGTCTGGCGGGTGACCAGGCTGCGCGCCGCGGAGTTGGGGACATACCCCAGTTCGTCCACCGCGCTCAGCACCGCCTCGCGCATCCGGGGGTCGACGCTGGTGCGCCCGTTGACGACGCGCGAGACGGTCGCCCGCGACACCCGCGCGCGGGCCGCGACCGCCTCAAGGGTGGGGCGGGGGCGCCTGGGGGCTGCCACTGGTCCTCCCGTGTTGGTCCTGCGCCCGGCCGGCACCGCACGGCTCGGCCGGAAACCGCTCTCTGGGCGGTGGGGCGGCGGCGGGGTCCGGCGGTGGCCGGCCGCCGTCTTGTCGTACCCGGCGGGCAAACCCGGAAAACCCGGGCGGCCGCCGCGAGGCGCCCGGGGACCCCGTCCGGCCTGCGCGGTCGCCGGCCCGCCTCGGGGCACCGGGCAGCGCGTCAGCGCGGCCGCCGCAACCGCACCGTTTGCCCGCCTTGTCGCGCGCCGCGTTGTGTGTCACTTTCAAAGAGTGAGAGAGCGCTCTCTCGGCAACGGCGCCGCTCGTGGTCCCGCGCTCCTGCCGCCGCCCGCGCCAGGGCCGGCCGCAGCCGCGGAAACCCCCGTCATCCCCCATCCGCGAACGCAGGGAAGAGGCCCTACGTGCACAACGCTGAGACCGCCGCGACCCCTCGACCGATTCGGCGCAGACACCTGCGCGGCCCGCTCGCCGTCCTCGGCGCGCTGGTCTTCCCCCTCGCCGTGCTGACCACGGCCACGACCCCCGCCCACGCCGACGTGCCGCCCACCCCCCAGGGCTGGAACCTGGTGTGGAGCGACGACTTCAACGGTGCCTCCGGCAGCCTCCCCGACTCGGGGAAGTGGATCGTGGACACCGGCACCTCCTACCCCGGCGGCCCCGCCAACTGGGGCACCGGCGAGATCCAGACCTACACCGCCAACGCCCAGAATCTCGGCCTCGACGGGCAGGGCAACCTGCGCATCACGCCCCGCCGCGACGCCTCGGGCCAGTGGACCTCCGCGCGCATCGAGACCCGCAAGGCCGACTTCAAGCCCGCCGACGGCGAGACCCTGCGCATCGAGGGCCGCATCCAGGTCCCCAACGTCACCGGCGAGGCCGCCCTGGGCTACTGGCCGGCGTTCTGGGCGCTGGGCTCGCCCTACCGCGGCAACTACTGGAACTGGCCGGCCATCGGCGAGTTCGACATCATGGAGAACGTCAACGGCATCAACTCGGTGTGGGGCGTGCTGCACTGCGGGGTCAACCCGGGCGGCCCGTGCAACGAGACCAGCGGGCTGGGCGCCAGCCGGCCCTGCCCCGGCTCCACCTGCCAGTCGGGGTTCCACACCTACCGCTTCGAGTGGGACCGCGAGGGCTCCTCGGGCCAGTTGCGCTGGTACGTCGACGGCCAGCTCTACCACACCGTCAGCCAGAGCCAGGTCGGCGCGACCGCCTGGAACGACATGACCAGCCACGCCGGCTACTTCATCCTGCTCAACGTGGCGATGGGCGGCGCCTTCCCCAACGGCGTCCAGGGCAGCGCCACCCCCACCGCCGCCACCCAGCCCGGCCACCCCATGGTGGTCGACTACGTGGCGGTGTGGGAGAGCACCTCGGGCGGCGGGCCCACCGACCCCCCGGTTGAGGGCGTGGACGCCCGCTCCACCATCCAGGGCGAGTCCTACCAGGCGCAGTCGGGCACCTCGCTGGAAACCACCACCGACACCGGCGGCGGGCGCAACGTCGCCCAGATCGCCAACGGCGACTGGCTGCGGTTCGACGGCGTGGAGTTCGGTTCGACCGCCGCCCGCCAGTTCCGCGCCCGGGTCGCCTCGGGTGCGGCGCCGGGGGTGAGCGGCCTGGTGGAGGTCCGGCTGGGCAGCCCCACGGCCGCGCCGGTCGCCAGCTTCTCGGTGGCCAACACCGGCGGGTGGCAGAGCTGGCGCACCGTCCCGGCGAACATGAGCGGCGTGACGGGCACCCACACGGTCTACCTGACCTTCACCAGCGGCCAGCCGGCCGACTTCGTCAACCTGAACTGGTTCCGGTTCGCGACCTCCTAGCTGCGGCACCGCCGGCCGGCCGGGACCTCGGCCGGCCGGCGGCGGGGGCGGTCGGCGCGGCGCCGCCCGCCCCCGGATCTCACAGTCGCTGGAGGGCGTACAGCACCTGCTCCAGGGTCTCGCGCGGCGGCGGCCGGAAGCGGCCGGCCGGCGCGGGGCGGCGGGCGGCGACCCGGCCGGCGGCGAGCAGGTCGCCCAGCAGGGCCGTGACCACGCTCACCGGCAGGCCCAGCTCCGCCGCGACCTCCCCCACCGGGGTGGGGACGCGGCACAGGCGCAGGATGCGGGCGTGCTCGGAGGGTGTCCCGGGGGCGGGATCGCACACGCTGACGATCAGGGTGGCGGTGTCGAGGTCGCGCTCCGCCGTGCCGACGCGGCCGGCCGTGAGGGTGAACAGCCGCTCGGGGGATTCCTGTTCGAGGTAGCGCAGGGTCATGGCGCGGGTTCCCCGCCGCGCCGCGGGCCGGCCTCGGGGTCCGGACCGGCGGTGGCGGGTGTCGCGGCGCGCCGGGGCCGGGACGGCGCGCCGGGCGGGGGGTTCGGCGGCCGGGATCCGCCGGGGTCTGCGGTGATCATCGCGGTGTGGCACTCCTTCGTCGCGTGGTGCCCGGGGGCGGGCGGGAAACCGGGGGCGCCGGGGGTTGGGCGCCCGGTCGGCGCGGGTCAGCCGGCGGCGGGGCCGGGGCCGCCGGGGGCGCGGTGGAACGCGTGGCGGATGGCCGCGGACCGCTCCGGGTCGGTGCCGGGCTCGCTCGCCGGCTCCCACACGATCGGGTGCGCGGCGGCGGCCCACTCGCGCTCGGCGGCGGCGAAGGCGGCGCCGCGCCGGCGGCGGGGCAGGGGCGCGCGGGCGGCGGGCACCCCGCCGGGCGGGGTGTGGGCCGGCGGCGGTCCGGCGAGCGGGTGCCGGGGTGCGGCGGTGATCAGGGCGGCGGGGATCAGCAGGACGGCCTCGGTGCCGCCGCGCGCCGAGGGGCGGAAGCCGATCCGCAGCCCGTGCTCGGCGGCGGCCGTGCCGGCCACGGCCAGCCCCAGGCGGGCGCCGTTGACGGCGGTGAGGTCGTGCGGCGCGGCGACGGCGTCCTCGGCGCGGCGGCGCTCGCGGCCGCGCATGCCCCGGCCGGCGTCCTCGACGGTGACGGCCACTCCGGTGTCGCGCTCCTCGACGCGGACGTCGACCTCGGTGTCGGCGGGCGAGAAGACGGCGGCGTTGTCCATCAGCTCGGCCAGCGCCTGCATCACGCCCTCGGCCGCGCCGCCCTCGACGGCGGCGGTGCCGGCGCAGCGGATGCGCACCCGCCGGTAGTCGTGGATGCGGCCCATGGCGCCGCGCAGGACGCTCTCCATGGGGATGGGCGCGGGCCAGCGCCGCCCGGTGCGGCCGCGGGCCAGCAGCGCGAGGCCGTCGGCCACCCGCGCGGCCTGGGAGACCCGGTGGTCGAGTTCGAAGAGGTCGGCCATGACCTGCTCCTGGTCGCCGTAGCGGTCCTGGAGTTCGCGCAGGAGCGCGAGCAGGCCCGCGCACCCGGTCTGGAGCCGGGCCGCGGCGGCGGCGGTGGCGGCCAGGGCGCACCGGCCGCGCCGGTCGCCCTCGCCCAGGGCGGCGCCGACCCCGCGCACGAGCGCGCGCACGGCCTCGTGGCCGGTGCCCGCGCGCTCCAGCGCGGCGGCGACGGCGTCGTCGGCACGGGCGCCGTCGCGCCGGAGGTCGCGCCACAGGGTGTCGACGCCCTCGTGGGCGAAGGCGCGCAGGGCGCGCTCCAGGTCGGCGGCGCGCCGCCGGGCGCGGGCGGTCTCGACCCACAGCAGGGCGGTGGCGGCGAGGGCGGCGCACAGCAGCGCGCCCAGGGCCGCGCCCGCGACGGCGGCGCCGGGCGGGCCGTCGGCCACGGGAAGGGCCGCCCCCGACCACCACGCCGCGGCGAGGGCGGCCGCGGCGGCGCACACGGCGAGCAGGGCGCGGGTGCCCGGGGAGTCCGCGGGGCGGCGCGACGGTGAGCGGTGGGACACGCGTACTGGCATGGTCATGTCCTCGTCGGCGATGGGGGCCGGCCGGTCCCAGCCCGATAACGGACCCCGTGCCGCCGCTTTATACGGGGAGACGCGGAAAAGGCGCCGTTCTTGATTTAAAATTCAACGGACGAGGCGGAGGTCCGTGACTCACGGTAGCCCGTGCGGCCGCCCATGGCGCGGCAAATGGCGGAATCAGCGCCTTTCCCAATCCGGGACCGGGCAAATGCGCGGCGGCCGGATTGCCGGTGCCGTGGTCCCATATCGCGGTGAATTGCGCTCTCAACGCGCCTTTTCGTATTCGCACCATTCGCCCGTGGGATTGCACGCGGGGGCGGCGCGCCGCCGCCCTCCCCCACCCCCGCTGACCGGCGGTTTCGCCCCACGCGCCCGCAGTCCCGGCCGCACGCGCCCCGCACGCGCGGCCGCCGGGCAACGCGGAAGGCGCCGCGCGCCCCGGGAGGCGGCGCGCGGCGCGGGGGCCGCGGGCGGGTCCCGGCGGCGGGTCGCACCGGGGGCCGCGGCACGGATTCCGCCGGTGTCAGCCGGCCTCGGCCCCCGCGCCCGGGGCGGGGGCCGCGCGCGGGACGTCCATGTTCAGGACCTCCCACAGGTGGCCGTCGGGGTCGTGGAAGCTCCAGCCGTAGACGCCCGAGATCTCCTCGGGGTCGTTGGCGGGGCTGCCTCCCGAGGCCAGCGCCGCCCGCACGATCCGGTCGACCTCGGCGCGGCTGTCGACCGTCACCGCCAGGATCGCCTCGGCGGTGGTGGCGCTGTCGGCGATGCCCTTGGTGGTGAACGCCGAGAAGAAGGCGGGCCGCAGCAGCATGACGTAGGCGTTGTCGCCGACGACCAGGCAGGCGCCGTTGTCGTCGGTGAGGGCGGGGTTGAAGCCGAACCCCAGCGCGGTGAAGAACGCCACCGAGCGGTCGAGGTCGGCGACGGCCAGGTTCACGATCAGCGACGCGGTCATGGCCCGACGCTAGCGGCGGGCCCCGCGCCCGGTCCCCCGCCGCGGGGCCGCCGTGTCACCTCGACGCGCCGTGCCACCTCAGCGCAGGGCGCGGACGCGGTCGGCCGCCCAGGTGCGGAAGTCGCGCGCCTTGCGCCCGGTGACCCGCTCGAACACCGGGGTGGGGGTGTCGGGGGCGGCGAGCATCGCCGCCTGGCCCGCCAGGACGGACGCGCTCATGTCGCGCGGGTAGCCGGCCGCGACCATGCGCTCCACCGCCTCCTCCTCGGTGAGGACCCGGATGCGCAGCGGCACGCCCAGCGCCTCGGCGACGGCGCGGGCCTGCTCCTGCTGGGTCAGCGCCTCGGGGCCGGTGATCTCGTAGACCGCGCCGCCGTGCCCGTCCTCCACGAGCGCGCGCACGGCCACCTCGGCGATGTCGGCCTCGTGGATCAGCGCGCGGGACAGCCCGGGGTGGGCCATCGCCACCTCGCCGGTGTCGCGCAGCTCGGCGAACCAGGGGGCCACGTTGGCGGCGAACCCGCCGGGCCGCACGAAGGTCCAGTCGGCGCCGGACTCCCGCAGCAGGCGCTCGATCATCTGGTGGGAGCCCATGATGCCCTCGGCCGCCTCGCCGGCGCCGGTGTCGGGCACGCCCCGGGCCGACAGGTAGACCACCCGCCGCCCGCCCTCGGCCAGCAGCGGCACCGTGCGGTCGGCGGCGTGGTCGGCCGCCAGGGTCGGCCACAGCAGGAACACCGCGCCCGCGCCGGCCAGGGCCGGGCGCACGCTGTCGGGGTCGGCCAGGTCGCCGGCCACCACCTCCACGCCGTCGGGGAACGCGGTGCGGGCGGGGTCGCGGGTCAGCACGCGCACCGCCCGGCCCTCCTCCAGCAGCCGGCGCACCACGTGCCGCCCGACGTTGCCGCTCGCACCGGTCACCAGGATCAACTCGGTCGCCGCCATCGCAATGCCCACTCTCTCGTCCTCGGTCTGCAGGGGGCGGCGCGCCGGAACCGGGGACCCGGGCCGCGCCGCCCTCCGATCATGGGACCTCAAGCGGACTTGAGGTCAAGCCGAGGGGCGGGACCGCCGCGCCCGGGCGGCGTGCGCGCCGCGCGCGGCCAGGACGGCCGCACACGCCAGCGCACCGGTCATCAACCAGATCCAGGCCGTGGGCGCGAGGTAGAACAGGTGCGTCCAGGCGAGGTCGCGGCCGGCCGCCACCGGCGCGATGAGCCGGTTGACGGTGGCCGCCGCGCCGATCACCGCCGCGTAGGGCAGCAGCCGCAGGACGGTGGCCCACGCGGGACGGCCGCGCCGGCCCGCGACCCACCCCTGGGCGCGGCGCACGCCGCGCACGCCCAGGACCACCACGCCCGCCGTGAGCGCGGCCATCACCAGGTCCACCGCCAGCAGGGCGGTCGAGGCCGGGCCCGGCGGCTCCTCGCCCTCGGCCAGGGCGACCAGCCCGGCCGTGATGGCCTGGGCGTCGCCGCGCCCCAGCCCGGTGTTGGCCATGACCGCGATCCCGTATCCGCTCTCGGGCAGCAGCGCCTGGTAGGCGGTGTAGGTGAACTGGATGCCGCCGTGCTCCACCAGCGGGTTGCCGGCGGCGGTCTCGCGGACCTCCCAACCCAGCGCGTAGGCGTTGTCGGGGGCGTCGGCGGGGACGGTGTGGGTGGCCTCGATCCCCTCGGCCGACAGCACGCGCTCGCCCTCGGGGCCAAGGCCGCCATTGTGCTGCGCGATGAGCCAGGCGGCCATGTCGTCGGCGGTGCTGACCATGCCGCCGGCGCCGTTGTAGAAGCTCGTGGGCTCGCTGACGGCGAAGGGCACGCCGAAGGCGGCGATGTGGCCGGTGGGGGTGCCCGCCTCGAACACCTCGGCGGCCGTGTCGACGGTGACGGTGTCGTCCATCCCCAGCGGCGTGAAGACGTGGGCGTCCAGGTAGTCGGCGAAGGGCCGGTCGGCCACCACCTCCACCAGGCGCGCGGCGACGTGGAAGTTGGGGTTGTGGTAGCTGAATTCGGTCCCGGGGTCGGCGGTGATCTCGGCGGCGCGCAGCCGCTCGACGGCGCCGCGCAGGGAGCCGGGCGCGGGTTCGCTCTTCTCGCGGAAGCCGCGGTCGGACATGCCCGAGGTGTGGGTGAGCAACTGCTCGACGGTGATGTCGGCACCGCGCGGGTCGGCGGTGCGGAACTCCGGCAGGTAGTCGGTGACCGGCCGGTCCAGCTCCACCCGGCCCTCCTCGACCAGCCGCATCACCGCCAGCGCGGTGAACGCCTTGCTCACCGAGGCCAGGCCCATGGGCGTGCGGGCGGTCATCGGCGCCCCGGTGGAGTCGGTGCCGTACCCGGCGCTGACCACCACGTCCTCGCCCCGGGTCACGGCGACCGAGGCGCCGGGCAGCGCCGCGGAGTCGAGGTAGTCGGCCATGTAGGCGTCCACGGCTTCGGCGGTGAGGCCGCGCGGCCCCTCGGCGGCGCCGGGGGCATCGGCGAGGGCGGGCGCGGCCGGCGCCGAGGCGGCGAGGGCGGCGGTGGCGAGCAGGGCGGCCAGGGCGGGCGCGCGGCGGCGCGCCGCCCGGCCGGAATCGGGAGTCAGGGAAGCGAGCACGCCGCTCATCCTGGCCGCTCGCACCCGGTGCGGACCATCGGGCCGACCGCACACCCGACTGTGGTTTTCCCCAGGTGGGGACCTGGGGGCGGCCCGCACCGCCCGGTGCGGGGCCGGGCGCGGGCGGCGGTGCCCGCGCCGCCGCGCCGCGCCGGAAGCCGTTTTCGCCCGCGCCTTTTCCGCAAAGGCACCGGGCATTTCGGTCGGCGTTCGCGCGCGGCAAATGGAGAAACGCGAATTCCGGGCGGGCAACCAGGGAAAACCCCTAAGATGGCGAGCACCGGATCAGCAATTCGGCACCCCTGAGAATCGGTCGCGGCAACCCCTTTTTTCGCACCCCGGCCGATCGTGTTCGCGGCCGCCCGGATACAGCGGTCACCACGCCCCGGGAACCCCTCTCCCGCGCGCGCCCGCTCACCGGGCCGGCCGCCGCCTGCCCGAAAGGACGTCCATGCGTTTCTGTCCCGCGCACCGCCGGCCCGTCCGGCCCGCGCCGTCGACCGCCGCCCGCACCGCCGCCCGGCACTGGTGGTGGGCATGCGCACGGTAGCCGTTGTGGGGGCGGGGATCATCGGCGCGGCGGCGGCCTGGCACCTGGCCCGCCGGGGCGCCCGCGTCATCGTGCTGGAGCGCGCCGCCGCCCCGGCCACGGGCACCAGCGCCACCTCGTTCTGCCGCGTCTCGCCGTTCGGCCACCCGCCCGGCTCCTACTTCGAGTTGAACCGCGCCGGGCTGGCCGAGCACCACCGGCTGCGCGCCGAGGGCGTGCCAGGGTTCCACCCGTGCGCCACCCTGGTCTGGCGGGCCGACCCCGACCGCCTGCGCGCCGAGATCACGGCCGCGCGCGGCCACGGCTACGCGGTGTCGTGCCCGCCCACGGCGCAGATCGCGGCGTTCTCCGTCACCCCCTCACGGCGCCCGGCGCTGGTGGCCTACCTGCCCGAGGAGGGCTGGGCCGACCTCCCGGTGATGGCGCAGTGGATGCTGGAGCGGGCGCGCCGCCACGGCGCCGAGGTCCGCTTCCACGCCGTGGTGTCGGGGGTGCGCCGGAACGGCGACGGCGCCGTGCGCGGGGTCGACCTGGAGTCGGGCGCGCGCGTGGCGGCCGACGTGGTGCTCAACGCCGCCGGCGCCCAGGGCGACCGCGTGGCGCGGCTGGCGGGCGGGCCGCTGCCGCTGGCGCCCACCTCGGGGCTGCTGGTGGAGCTGCCGCTGCGCGGGTCGGTCCCGCTGATGCTGGTGACCCCCCGGGTGAGCGTGCGCCCGGCCGGGCCCGACTCCGTGCAGGCGCATTCCGACGCGGTCGACTCCCGGCTGGAGACCGCGCCGCTGGCCCGCCTGGTGGCCGACCTCTCCCAGCGGGCGGCGGCGCTGGTGCCGGGGCTGGCCGGCGCCCGGCCGGTCGCGGTGCGGGTGGGCGTGCGCGCCCGCCCGGCCGACCGCTACTCCAGCGCGGGGTTCCTGGCCACGGTGCCGGGCTACTACGAGGCGGTCACCCACAGCGGCGCCACGCTGGGGCCGCTGCTGGGCCGGCTCGCCGCCGAGGAGATCACCGGCGGACCGCGCTCGCCGCTGCTGGCGCCCTACTCCCCCGACCGGTTCCTGGCGGCCTCGCCGGCCTCCCCGGCGGTGCGCTGAGCCGCCGCGCCGGGCGCGCCGTGCGCCCCGGCCCGCCGGGTGCGGGCCGGGGCGGCGTCAGTGGGCGCTCAGAAGCCCTCGGTGGTGAAGTCGGCCAGCGGCCGGGGGAACAGCCCTTCGGCGGTGCCGGGGTAGAGCGCGAAGCGGGCGTGGCCGCCGTCGCCGGCGTGGGGGATCTCCAGGAGCAGGTCGGCGGTGCCGTCGCCGGTGTAGTCGCGCAGGGCGTGGACCGTCCAGGCGTCGGGGCGGTCCGCGTCGTCGGCGGGCAGGCGCAGGTCGGCGGCCCGGCCGCGGACGATGCCCTCGGGGCCACCGGGCAGCACGGCGATGGCGCGGGTGGCGCCGCGGGTGTCCATCGGGACCACGGCGTCGTCGTAGCCGTCGCCGTTGACGTCGGCCACCAGCAGGGTGTGGCCGAACCCGTCGCCGTCCTCGGCCCGGCCCGGCACGCCGGGGGTGGCGCGGGTGATCCGCGCGGGCTCGCCGCGCGCGAACCCCTCGGCGCCGGAGTAGACGTCGACGTAGCCGGGGTGCAGCTCGGGGTCGGCCTCGCCGAGCTGGTTCTCGTTGTTGGGCACGCCGTGCGCGGCGACCAGCAGGTCGGGGGCGCCGTCGCCGTCGACATCACCGGTGGCCAGCCCGTGGCCCGACGGGGTGGTGCCCAGCTCCTCGGCGGTGGGTCCGGTGCCCTCGGCGGAGGCCAGGACGGGGTGGGTGACCGGGGACTCGTCGCCCTCGCGCTCGCGCAGCAGGTCGACGGCGGCGTCGCCGTTGGCGTCGATGGCGGCGACGCGCTCGGAAAGGGCGTCGCCGGCGGGCGCGGACGGCAGGGGCAGGTCCAGCGCGGCGGCCGGCCGGCCCGAGCGCGCGAAGGGGCCGCGCAGGTAGGCGCCCTCAAGGCGGTCGGGGTCGGCGTCGAGGTGCAGTTCGAGCGCCGCGATGTCCAGGGCGCCGTCGCCGTCGAAGTCGGCGACGGCGGTGGTCGGCCCGTCCGCGTCGGAGGGGGAGTCGGCGAGCGCGCCGCCCACGGGCGCGGCCGGGCCCTCGGGTCCCTCGGGGCCGCCCCACACGATGTGGCCGCCGGTGCCGCCCAGGAGGAGGTCGGTGCACCCGTCGCCGTCGAGGTCGCCGGTGGCGCCCACACCCAAAGGAGCGGGGGCGCCGCCCTCCAGTTCCTCCTCGGGCAGGTCGAGGTCGGCGCGCGTGAGGACGGCGCGGTGCCGGGGGTCCAGCCCGGTCTCGCCGCCGAAGACGACGGCCACGTAGGGCTCGCCGACGTAGGGCTGGCCGCGCTGGCCGGCCAAAACCAGGTCGGAGTAGCCGTCGCCGTTGACGTCCACGGGGTTCTGGTCGCCGAGCCCGGGGGTGTCGCCGGGTGCGGGGGTCGCGGAGACGGCTCCGGGAGTGCCGTCGCCGGCGGGCGGCGCGGTGGGACCGGCCTCCGGCCCGGCGGCGCCCTCGCCGGCGGGGCCGCAGGCGGTGAGCAGGACCAGCAGCAGGCCGGCGGCGGGGGCGGCGGTACGGGGGCGCGGGCGGGGCGGGCGGATGGCGGCCTCCAGAAGTGGGGGACGCTGGTGGGATGCCCGCCATTCATTCCGGGTTTACCGGAACGGGTCTCGTTCCGGACACGACCCGGCGCCCCCAACGGGCGCGGGGGGCGCCCGCCGGCCGCCGCCACCCGCCCGGCCCGGCCGCGACCGGCGCCGATAGGCTGGGCCTATGGACGGGCCGCCCCGGCGGGGTGAGCGGCCCCAGGGTTTTCGGCCGGGCCGGGAGCGGCGGGAGGCGGGGCGGATGGACGCGCGCCAACTGGAGTACTTCCTGGCGATCGTGGACCACCAGGGGTTCAGCCGGGCAGCCGCGCGGCTGCACGTCGCCCAGCCCTCGCTGTCGCAGGCCATCCAGCGGCTGGAGCGGGAGCTGGGCGTCCCGCTGTTCCACCGCACGGGCCCCCGGGTGCGGCCCACCGCCGCCGGGCGGGCGATGGTGGAGCCGGCGCGGCAGGTGCTGCGCGGGCTCGACGCCACGCGCGCCAGCGTGGAGTCGGTCAAGGGGCTGCTTTCGGGCACGGTCGACGTCGCGGTCATGCCCTCCCAGGCGGTGGAGCCGCTGACCACCCTCGTCACCCGGTTCACCGCCGGCTTCCCGGGGGTGGCGGTGGAGGTCGCGCCGGTGTTCACCGC
Source organism: Streptomonospora mangrovi (assembly GCF_027604915.1). Lineage (GTDB taxonomy): Bacteria > Actinomycetota > Actinomycetes > Streptosporangiales > Streptosporangiaceae > Streptomonospora > Streptomonospora mangrovi. Next base: position 173,269 of record NZ_JAJAQC010000003.1, on the reverse strand, counting down.
GCCCGAGGCGGTGGAGCTGCTGCGCGAGGGCGCGTGCGAACTCGCCCTCGTGGGCACCGGCGAACCGGTGCGCGCCGCCGGGGTGCGCGAGCACCCCCTCCAGACCCAGCGGTTCGTCCTGGTGGCGCCGCCCGGCGAGGACTTCGGCGGCGCCCGCCGGGTCGGCTGGCACGACCTCGACGGCCGGCGGGTGATCGCCGCGCCGCACGGCAGCCGCATGCGCCACCTGGTCGACCGCATGCTCGCCGCCGGCGTGGACCTGCGCATCGCCGTGGTGGCCGGGCACCGCGAGGCGATGCTGCCGCTGGTGCTCAACGGCGCGGGGGTGGCCGTGATGACCGAGGCGTGGAGCCGCACGGCCCGCAGCGGCGGCGCGCAGATGCTGGACCTGGACCCGCCCACGTGGGTGCGCATCGCGCTGCTGCACCGCGCCGACCCGCTCACCCCGGCCGCGGCGGCGTTCCGCGACACGGCCCTGGCCTTCGCCGAGGACGCCCGCCGGGCGTAGCCCGCACCCGCCGGTCGGACTCCCCGGTGGCGGCGCGGCGCGCTATAGGCGGCGCCTATCCACAGGATCGCCAAAGCCAGTTGGACACCCCGGGCGCCGGTCGCGTTGGATGATCTCCAGGCCCGCCCGACCCGCCCGGGTCCGCCCCCCGGCCGCCACCGACCGCACCCCACCACCACGGGACACACCCACCATGCGCATTACCCGGATCACCTACGGTGAGGCGCCGATCGCCTCGCGTATCGCCAACGCCGTCATCGACTTCTCCCGCATGACCGTCTCCATCGTCGCGGTGCACACCGACCTCGTCGTCGACGGCGAACCCGTCGTCGGCTACGGCTTCCACTCCAACGGCCGCTACGCCCAGTCGGGCATCCTGGCCGACCGCGTGCTGCCGCGCGTGCGCGAGGCCGCGCCCGAACGCCTCCTCGACCCCGGCACCGGCGTCATCGACCCCGTCGCGGTGCGCGCCGTGGCCATGGAGAACGAGAAACCCGGCGGCCACGGCGACCGCGCGGTCGCCGTGGGCACCCTCGACATGGCCATGTGGGACCTCGCCGCCAAGGCCGAGGGCCTGCCGCTGTACCGGCTGCTGCACCGGCGCTTCGGCACCGCGCCCGAACCCGCGTCGTCGGTGTGGGTGTACGCGGCGGGCGGCTACTACCACCCCGACAAGCCGATCGAGGGCCTCTGCCGCGAGATCCGCGGCTACCTCGACCTCGGCTACCGCGACGTCAAGATCAAGATCGGCGGCGCGCCCCTGGCCGAGGACCGCCGCCGCATCGAGGCCGTCCTGGACCTCCTCCCGGCGGGCTCGCGGCTGGCGGTCGACGCCAACGGCCGGTTCGACCTTCCCACCGCGCTGGAGTACGCCCGCGCCCTGACCGACTACGACCTCATGTGGTACGAGGAGCCCGTCGACCCCCTCGACTACCTCGGCCACGCGGCGCTGGCGGAGTCCTACCCCGGCGCCCTGGCCACCGGCGAGAACCTGTTCTCCGCCGCCGACGTCCGCAACCTCCGCCGCCACGCCGGCCTGCGCCCCGGCCTCGACGTCCTCCAGATGGACCCCTCGCTCAGCTACGGCGTGGCCGAGTACGCCGCCATGCTCGGCGACCTCGCCCAGGCCGGGTGGTCGCCCCGGCAGGTCTGCCCGCACGGCGGCAACCAGATCAACCTCGCCATGGCCGCCGCGTTCGGGTTCGGCGGCTGCGAGTCCTACCCCGAGGTCTTCCAGCCCTTCGGCGGCTTCGCCGAGTCCACCCCGGTCCGCGACGGCCGCGTGGCGCTCCCCGACGCCCCCGGCCTGGGCGTCGAACTCAAGCCGGTCCTGCACTCCCTGCTGCGCGAACACCTCCACTGACCCCACCCGTACCCGCGCCGGTACACTGCGGCGTCGTCCTCCTCAGCCACCGCCATGGGTCGGAAGCCGGTGCGGGCGCGGGGAGGCTCGGCGCGTCGCGCACAGCGCCGCGCGGCGGGCAGTGCCACCAGTCACTACTTCAACCTGATGGGATGCCGGTGAACGGAAGGGCGTGGGTTCGCGCAGTGGGGCGGGCGGTGGTCGGAGCCGGGCTCGTCGCCGTGGCGGCCGCCGGGTGCGGCGGCGGAGCCGAGGCGGGCGGTGGTGGCGGAGGCGAGGCGTCCTCGCCCGCCGCGCCTTCGGCGGAGCCGTCCCCGGTGCCGGGGGCGCCGATGGACGGCGTGTGGCAGTCGATCGTCGACGACGGCGAGATCGCCACCCTGCACGTCTCCGGCGAGGAGGTCGCCACCACCGGGCAGCTCTCGTGCCCGGGCACCCTCACGCCGGAGGCCGACGGCGCCACCGCCAGCGTCGAACTCGACTGCGATCCCCCCAGCGAGGGCCGCGAGCGCGGCCGGGTCGAACTCGACGGCGACCACCTGATCATCAGTTGGGAGGGTCCGGAGTGGGGCGGCTACATCGACAGCTTCACCCTGACCGGCGAGGAGCCCGACCCCGGCGCGGTCGGCGGCTGATCCCGGCGGGCGCCGCGCGCGCCGCCACCACATGAGGAGGTCCCGGGCGGATTCCGCCCGGGACCTCCTCATGTCCGGCACTCTCCCCGGCCGCCTCCCCCTCCCCGGCCGGATCGCCGGTGCCCGCCCCGCCGCCGCTCCGCCGGTGCGCGCACGCCGTGACACGAAAGTCTGAATCCGCGGGAACTCCCCCGCCCCTCGGCGCGACCTGTGGCGTGGACGGGACCGCTGCCCGCCGGCCGTTCGGCGCGGCGCGGTCCCACGGACCGGTCGAGGGAGGAACCATGCGAAGGCTCACGGCCGCGGCGGCCGCCGCGGCGGTACTGGTGGCGGTCGGCGCGAGCCCCGCCCACGCCCACGAGACGCTGATCACGTCGTCGCCCGACGACGGCGCGCGGCCGCGCGAGTCGCCCGAGGAGGTCCGGCTGACCTTCAGCGGCGACATCATGGACCTCGGCGCCGCCGTCCTCGTCCTGGCCCCCGACGGCGAGCGGGTGCCCGCCGGCGCGGTCTCCGTCGAGGGCAATGAGGCGGTGCTGCCCCTGTCCGCCGACCTGGAGACCGGCGGCCACGCCGTGCGCTGGAAGGTCGTCTCCGGCGACGGCCACCCCATCAGCGGGTCGTTCACCTTCACCGTGGGCCGGGGCGGTCCACCCCCGCCCGACCCGCAGGCCGGCGCGGGCGCCGACGCGTCCGCCGGCGCCTCCGCCGGCGCGTCCTCCCCCGCCCCCGGCCAGGCCGCCACCGAGCGGGCGGGCGCGCCCGCGTCCGCGCTGCGCGTCGCCGGCCTCGCCGCCGTCGGCGCGCTCGTCGGCCTGGCCGCCTTCGCGCTGCTCCGACTGCGCCGGCGGCCGCAGTGACCCCCTCCCCCGCACCGCGCCCGCTCCCCCACCACCTCTCACCACCCACGAAAGGCACCACCATGGCCCGTCCGCACCCCGCACTCCCGCTCGCGGCCGCCTTCCTGGCGGCCGGCGCCGCCCTCACCGGCTGCGGCGCCGGCGCGGCGGCCGGCTCCGGCGGCGGCGCCGCGCCCGAGGCGAGCCCGTCGGCCCAGGCCGCCGCGATCACCGTCGAGGACGCCTGGGTCAAGGCCGTGCCCGCCGAGGACGGCATGACCGCCCTGTTCGGCGTGCTGGTCAACGACTCCGGGCAGGAGGCCCGCCTGGTCGCCGCCGCCACCGGGGTGGCCGGCACGGTGGAGCTGCACGAGGTCGTCACCGGCGACGACGGCAACCCGGTCATGCGCCCCAAGGAGGACGGGTTCGTGATCGGCGCGAACGGCCGGCACGCCCTGGAGCCGGGCGCCGACCACATCATGCTCATGGAGCTGGGCGAGGACCTCGAACCCGGCCAGGAGGTCGAGGTGGAACTGGAGTTCGCCGACGGCTCCACCACCGAGGTCACCGCGCCGGTGAAGGACTTCGCCGGCGGCGAGGAGAGCTACGAGGGCGGCGGCTCCCACGGCGGCGGCCACGACCACGGCGGCGCGGAGGGCGCGGACGGCGCGGAGGACCACGGCTGATGCCCGCCCGCGCCGACTCTTCAGGCCCCTCGCGCCGGAACCTGCTGCTGGGCGGGGCCGCCGCCGGAGCGGGGGCGGCCGCCCTGGTCGGGGGGGACGCCCTTCTGCGCGCGGCGGGCGGCGGGGAGCCCGCCGCCGCCCCGGAGCCGCCCTTCGGCGGGCGCACCGTCGCCTTCCACGGCCGCCACCAGGCCGGGATCGCCACGCCGCCCCAGGCCCACGCCCGATTCATCGCCCTCGACCTCGAGGGGGGCACCGACCGGGGAGCCGTCCGCCGCCTGCTCCGCCTGCTGTCCGACGACGCCGCGCGCCTCACCGCCGGCGAGGCGGCGCTGGCCGACACCGAACCCGAACTGGCGCACGACCCCGCCGGCCTCACGGTCACCTTCGGGTTCGGGCGCGGCCTGGTGGAGCGTGTGGACCCCGCCGCCGTGCCCGAGTGGCTCGGACCGCTGCCCGAGTTCGGCCGCGACCGGCTGAGCGAGCGGTGGTGCGGCGGCGACCTGCTGCTCCAGGTCTGCGCCGACGACCCGGTCAGCGTGTCCCACGCCGCCCGCATGCTGACCAAGGACAGCCGCGCGTTCGCCCGCGTCCGCTGGGTCCAGGAGGGGTTCCGCCGGGCGCGCGGCGCCCAGCCCGCGGGCGCGACCATGCGCAACCTCATGGGCCAGGTCGACGGCACCACCAACCCGGCGCCCGGCACCCCCGACTTCGCCGACCTGGTGTGGCACCGGGGCGGGGGCGGCGCGGGCGCGGCCTGGCTGCGGCACGGCAGCGCGCTGGTGGTCCGTCGCATCGCCATGGACCTGGACGAGTGGGACCGCCTCGACCGGCCGGGCCGCGAGGAGGCGGTCGGGCGGCGGCTGTCCGACGGCGCGCCGCTGACCGGCGGCGGCGAGCACGACGAGCCCGACTTCGAGGCGGTGGGCGCCCTGGGGTTCCCCGTGATCCCCGAGTACGCCCACATCCGCCGGGCGCGCTCGGCCGACCCCGCCGAGCGGATCTTCCGCCGCGCCTACAACTACGAGGACACCGAGGGCGCGGGCCTGGTGTTCGCCGCGTTCCAGGCCGACGTCACCCGCCAGTTCGTGCCCATCCAGCGCCGGCTGGATGAACTGGACCTGCTCAACGAGTGGGTCACCGCGATCGGCTCGGCGGTGTTCGCCGTGCCGCCGGGCTGCGGCCCGGACGGGTTCGTCGGCGAGACCCTGTTCGCCTGAGCGGCCGGCCGGCGGGGGTCCGCCGGCCGGTGCGGGCGGCCGTGCCGCGCGCCTCAGGCGGCCGGCCGGCGCGCGGGCCGGGCGCCGCGCGCGCCGGCCGCGACCTCGCGCAGGACCTCCACCGCCGTGCGGGCGGCCGGGGTGTGCTCGACGGAGTCGTGCACCACCGCGTAGATCGACCGCATCGGGGTCGGGCGCACCAGGCGCACACGCGCCACGCCCTCGGGCAGGCGCGCCGCGCCCAGGGCGGGCAGGACGGTGATCCCGATACCCGCCCGCACGAACGCCAGCGCGGTGGGGTAGTCGTGCGCCTCCACGTGGAAGGCCGGGCTGAAGCCGGCGGCGGTGCAGGACTCCAGCAGGTTGGCGCGGCACCAGCCGCGGGCGAAGTCGTTGTCGATCCAGCGGTCGTCGGCCAGTTCGGCGAGTTCGACCTCGTCGCGGCCGGTGAACCGGTGCCCCTCGGGCAGCGCCGCCACGTAGGGGTCGTCGAGGAGGTGGTGGGCGGTGAACCCCGGACCCGGCGCGAAGCCGGCCCGCGCCACGACCACCTGGACGTCGGCGCGCTCCTCGGCGGAGTCGGGGATGTGCTCGCGCAGTTCGAGGTGGAGCCGCACGCCCGGCAGGTCGGTGTCCAGCCGCCGGACCACGTGCGGCATCCACGCCGATCCCACCGAGGCGAAGTAGGCGATGGACAGCGAGCCGGTGCGGCCCGAGCGGAGGTCGGCCACCAGCGACTCCGCCTCGCCCAGCCGCGCGAGGACGCGGTCGGCCTCGGCTGCCAGCGCGTGGGCGGCGGCCGTGGGGCGCAGGCCGCGCCCCACCCGCGCGAAGAGGGTCAGGCCGGTCTCGCGCTGGAGGGCGGTGAGGTGCTGGCTGACGGCGGAGGGGGTGTAGCCGAGGTTGGCGGCGGCCGCCTGGACCGAACCGGAGGCCACGACGGAGCGGAAGACCTGGAGCCGGTGGACGTCGAGCATGGCCCGACTCTACAGCGGCACTGAACGGTCGTGAAGAAAGAGTCGCTGGTACTGAAGCGTCGGCCGCGTGAGAATCGCTGGCATGAGTCATCCGCGCAGCCTTGAGATCCCCGCACCCGGCGGCCCGGAGAGCGGCGCCGCCCCGCCCCCACCGCCCGCAGCCCCGCCCGCCGCCCCGGTCACCGCCCGGCCGCCGGCCTGGACGATCGCGGCCGCGGCGGGGACCACCGTGCTGCTGTGGGCCTCGGCCTTCGTGGGGATCCGCTCCGCCGGGCACGACTTCTCCCCCGGCGCGATGGCGCTGGGCCGCATGGCGGCGGCCGCCCTGGCGCTGACCCTGTTCACGGCGGCAGCGGCGGCCCGGCGCCGGGCCGCCGCCCGGACCGCCGCCGCGCCGGCGCCCGCGCGCGGCCTGCCCCGGGGCGGCCTGCTGGGAATGGTCGCGTTCTGGGGCGTGGTGTGGTTCGGCGGGTACAACGTGGCGCTCAACGCCGCCGAGCGGCTGGTGGACGCCGGCACCGCCGCGCTGCTGGTGTCCACGGCGCCCATCCTGGTGGCGCTGGCCGCCGTCCTGGTGCTGGGCGAGCGCCTGACCGGGCGGCTCGGGGCCGGGGTCGCCATCGCGTTCGCCGGGGTGGCGCTGATCGCCGTCACCGGGTTCACCGGGCACGCCGACCCCGCCGGCGTGGGGCTGGCGGTGCTGGCCGCCGTGCTGTACGCCTCGGCCGTCCTGCTGCAAAAGCGCCTCCTGGCGCGGATGGACGCGGTGACGATGACGTGGCTGGGCGCGCTGGCGGGCACGGCGGCGCTGCTGCCGTTCCTGCCCGCGCTGCTGGCCGAACTCGCCGCCGCGCCGCCGGAGTCGGTGGCGGCGGTGCTCTACCTGGGCGTGTTCCCCACGGCGGTGGGCTTTTTGACCTGGGGCTATGTGCTGTCCCACTGGACGGCGGGCCGCACCGTCGCGGTGACCTACCTGTCGCCGCCGGTCACCGTGGCGCTGTCCTGGGTCCTGCTGGGCGAGGTCCCCACCGCCCTGGCGCTGGCCGGCGGCGCCCTGTGCCTGGCCGGCGTGGTCCTGGCCACACGCCGCTGAGGACCGGCCCGGCCCGTCCGTCCGCCGGGCCGGGCTCCCCGTCGGCCGCGCGTCGGCGGGGGTTCAGCGGCTGTGGGAGCGGGTGTGGGCCACCAGCGCCGTGGCGTGGCCGTGGCCCAGCCCGTACTCGGCCTTGAGCCAGGCGACCAGCTCGCCGTGCCGGGTCAGGGGCGCGGAGCGGACGAGGTCGATCCACTCCTGGACCGGTCGGCCGTACTTCTTCTCGATCGCGGGAAAGTAGCTTGCCGGACCGTTCGCGGGCGCGTTCATGGCGGTCTCCTCCTCGGGTGGTGTCGGCGGGGGCGGATGGCTAGGGCGTGTCGAGCAGCACCTTGGCGGTGAGGGCGGTGAGCCAGAGCAGCCCGAGCCCCGCGCCGGCGGTGAAGGCGAGCACCGAGACCGACGAGGCGGCGAAGCCCGCCACCACGATCACCGGGGCCAGCCGCGACGCCAGCGCCCACCCGCGCCGGCCCCGGGCGGCGAAGTGCCGGGCGAGGACCGGGAACGCCGCGCTCAGCGCGAGGTAGCCGACCATGCCGCTGAGCATGTGGAGCGCGCCGGACGCGCTGAGCGCCGCGGCCTGGCCGGCGGGCGCGCCTTCGGGGAACCCGGCTCCCGGGTCGGCCGGAAACACCGCCGCGAGCAGGAACGACGCACCGAAGACCGCCACCAGCCGAGGCGCCCAGCGCCCGCCGGGCGCGCCGTCGAGCACGCGGTGCATCCCGACCGCGCCCGCGATCAGCAGCACGCCGGTGAGCAGGAAGGTCGCGACCTGGATCCAGCCCGCCCCGCCGAGGCTGAGCTGGCTGAGGGCGTTGCGGGTGAAGTCGAAGCCGTCGCGGGTGACCCCTTGTGCCAGGCCCGAGGCCAGGAAGATCGGTCCGGCCGCGATCCCCGCCGCCAGCAGGGGCCGCGCCCCGGGCCGGGCGCGGACGGCGGCGGGGGCGGAAGCGGGTGCGGTGGTGGTCGTCGCGGTCACGGATGTGCTCCTCGGTCGTGTGGGCGCCGGCGGCCGCCGCGCGGGGCCGGCGGTGGGGACGGCGGGCTGAACGGGACGGGACACGGAGCGGAGCGGGGTCATCCGCCGCCACATCCTGTCGCGCAGCAAGCTTGTCTTTTGCAAGCACACTTTGTCAACCGAAGCTTCCAGTAGGATCTGGAGCATGGCAGCTCGTGAATACGGACAGTTCTGCGGCCTGGCCCGCGCGCTGGAGACGGTCGGCGAACGGTGGACCCTGCTGATCGTCCGCAACCTCCTCAGCGGACCCCAGCGCTACACCGACCTGCGCACCGGGCTGCCCGCCATCCCCACCAACATCCTGTCCGCGCGCCTGAAGACCCTGGAGGACACCGGCCTGGTGGTCCGCCGCGCCCTGCCGCGCCCCGAGCGCGCCGTCGTTTACGAACTCACCGAGCACGGCCGCGACCTGGAGCCGACCCTGATCGCCCTGGGCCGCTGGGGTGCGCGGACGATGGGCGAACCGCGCCCCGGCGAGGTCGTCACCCCCGAATCGGTCGCCATGGCGTTCCGCACGTCCTTCCGCCCGGAGGCGGCCCGGGGGTTCACCGCCGGCTACGAGGTCCGCATGGGCTTCACCCTTCGGGTGCAGGTCAGCGAGGGGGCGCTGACAGTCGGCACCGGCCCCCACCCCGCCCCCGACCTCGTCGTGGAGAGGCGCGCCGAGGACGCGCTCCGCCGACTGCTGACCGGCGCCACCACCCCCGACCAAGCTCTCGCCGAGGGCGGGGTGCGCGTGACGGGCGATCCGGCGCTGCTGCACCGGTTCGTGGAACTGTTCCGCCTCTGACGGCCGGCCCGCGCCGGCCGCCTTCGCCGTTTCCATGTCCGCGAAATTCAAATGTTCATATCATCGGGATTCTGCGAGTATCGTAGTGGCGTCGAGGAGCCGAGGAGGGGCGATGGTCCGACTGACCCGCGCGCAGCAGCAGGCGCGTACGCGGGCCGCCGTGGTGGCGGCGGCCCGGCAGGAGTTCGTGGAGTACGGCTACACACCGGCCAAGGTCGACCGGATCGCCGAGCGGGCCGAACTGACGCGCGGCGCGGTGTACTCCAACTTCCCCAGCAAGCGGGCGCTGTACCTGTCGGTGCTGCTGGACCTGGTCGAGAGCGCCGGGCCGGTCGCCGAACCGCCGCACCCGCCGGCCTCGGCGGGCGAGGCGCTCGGCGCGTTCGCCCGCGCCTGGCTGGAGCGGTTGCCGCTGGTCGAGGACACCGCCGCCGGCGGCCGCCTGCACCTGCGCTCCCTGGTGGGCGTGGTCGAGGACGACCCCGGCCGGGCCGTGCTCGCCCAGCTCGCGCACCTGGAGGCGCTGCTGCTGGCCGTCGGCCTGGAGGCGTGCGGCCCCGGCGGCGCGGCGGCGCGCCGCGTGCGGCTGGCCGAACTCGCCCTCACGCTCCTGGGCGGATCGGGGTTCCTGGCCGAGACCGCGCCGGGGTTCGGCGACCCCTTCGACCGCGCCCGCGCCTGCGCCCACCTGGCCGGGCTGGACCTCGCCGACACCTGGGCGCCCGCCCACCTGCCCTACGTCCGCCCCGCCGCGCCCTGCCGCGACCCCTGGGAACCGCCGGCGGGCCTGGTGGACCAGATCACCGGCGAACCGATCGACCTCGGCGCCGACGGCGTGGTGGCGGTGCTGGGCGCCCGGCGCCTGGGCGCCGCCGAGGAGGCGCTGCGGTCGGCGCGGCCGGGCGAGCAGGCCGCCGTCGTCGTGGTCACCGACGACCCGGCCGAGACCGGCGCCCTCGTACGGCTGCGGATCACCGACCTGGCCGCGTGCCTGCGCCGGGTGTTCCCCCCGGAGACGTGGCGGCCGCTGCGGCTGGCCGTGGCCGACGCCGCCCCCGTCGCCGCCGCCCTCGGCCTGCCCGCCGCCGGCGACGACACCGAGGCGGCCGTGCGCGTCCACGCCGGCGCACTCGTGGCCCGCGCCCAGGGGCGCGGCGCCGCCCACGCGGCCGCCACCGCCGCGCCCGACCCCGCCCCCCGATCAAGGAAGGCCACCCCATGACCGCGCCCCATCCCCCGCGCACCACCGACGACCTGCTGGTCCTGCACGCCCTGCGTTGCGGCGGGCACGCCGCCCCGGCGCGCCTGGCGGCGGCCACCGGGCTGACGGAGTCGGCGGTGGAGTCCGAACTCATCGACCTGGGGGTCGACGGTCTCGTCACCCGCGCCTCCGGCCCGTTCGCCGCGTGGGGCCTGACCGAGGCCGGGCGCGCCGCCCACGCCCGGCGCATCGCCGGCGAACTGGACTCCGCCGGCGCGCGCGGCGCCGTGCGCGCGGCCTACGACCGGTTCCTGGTGCTCAATCCCGAACTGCTCGACCTGTGCACCGCCTGGCAGTTGAAACCGGTCGGCGGCGCGCCGGCCGTCAACGACCACCGCGACCCCGATTACGACGCCCGGGTGCTGGCGGGGTTCGCCCGCCTGCACGAGCGCGCCGAACCCGTCATCGCCGACCTCGCGGCGGCGCTGTCCCGGTTCGGCCGCTACCGCACCCGGCTGGCCGCCGCCCTCGACCGCGCCCGCGCGGGCGAGACCGCGTACGTGGCCGACGACCTCGCCTCCTACCACACCGTGTGGGCCGAACTCCACGAGGACCTGCTGGCCACCCTGGGACTCCCTCGATGAGGTGGGTGCGCCCGCTGTCGGCGCGGCTGGCCGAGCCCGCCGCCGTGCTGGGCGCCAAGGCGCACGGCCTGGTGGCGCTGCATCGCCTGGGGCTGCCGGTGCCCCCCGGGTTCGTGGTGACCACCGGCGCCTGCCGGGCGTTCCTGCGCGAGGGGCGCCTGCCCGGCGGCCTGCGGCAGGAGCTGGCGGCCGCCGTCGGCGACCTGGCCGCCGCCACCGGGCGGCGGTTCGGCGGCCCCGACCGCCCGTTGGCGGTGTCGGTGCGCTCCGGTGCGGGGGTGTCCATGCCCGGCATGATGAGCACCGTCCTCAACCTGGGGCTCACGGCCGAGGCCGCCGCGGGCCTGGCCGCCGAGACCGGCGACCCCGGCTTCGCGCTGGACTCACGGCTGCGCTTCCTCACGACCTTCGGCGCCGCGCTCACCGGCGCGGAGTTCCCCCGCGACCCCCTCCATGGGCCGGCCGAGGACGCGGTCGCCGCGGTCGAGGCGGCCGTGGCGCGGCGGTGCGGACGCCCGGTCCCCCACGACCCGCTCGACCAGTTGGCGGCCGCCGTCGAGGCCGTCTTCTCCTCCTGGGACACCCCCCGCGCCCGCACCTACCGCGACCTCCACGGCATCCCCCACGACCTGGGCACCGCCGTGGTCGTGCAGGCGATGGTGTTCGGCAACCGCGACGACCGCAGCGGCACCGGGATCGCGTTCAGCCGTGACCCCACCACCGGCGAGCGCACCCCCTTCGGCGACGTGCTGTTGGGCCGCCAGGGCGAGGACGTCGTCTCCGGCCGCGAGCCCACCCCGCCGCTGCGCGAGCTGCGCGCGCGGGAGCCGGGCGTGTGGGCCGCCCTGACCGGCGCCCTGGCCCGGATCGAGGACCACTACCGCGACGCGTGCTACACCGAGTTCACCTTCGAGTCCGGCGCGCTGTGGCTGCTCCAGGTCCGACCCGGGCGCTTCACCGGCGCCGCCGCGATCCGCGTCGCGGCCGACCTCGCCGACGAGGGCGCCATCACCCGCGATGAGGCGCTGCTGCGGGTCTCGCCCGAGGACGTCCGCCGCGCCCGCACCCCGCGCATCGCCGCATCCGCGCGGGCCGCGCCCCTGGCGCGGGGCGTGGGCGCCTGCCCCGGGGTGGCGGTCGGCCGGATCGCGACCACTGCGGAGGCGGCGGTGCGCATGGCCGCCGACGGCCCGGTCGTCCTGGTGCGCCCCGAGACCTCGCCCCACGACATGCGCGGCCTGGCCGCGGCGGCGGGGATCGCGACCGCGCGCGGCGGGCCGGCCAGCCACGCCGCCGTGGTGGCGCGCACCCTGGGCACACCCGCCGTCGTGGGCGCGGCGGGCCTGGTGGTCGGGGCCGAGGGCGGCGGAATCCGCGCGGGCGGGCGCACGGTACCCGAGGGCACCCTGGTGGCGGTCGACGGGACCGGCGGCGAGATCGTGCTCGGCCGCCCGCCGGTGGTGGCCGGGGCCGCCGACGCCCACCTGGGCCGCCTGCTGACCTGGGCGGACGCGGTGGCCGGAGCCGACGCGGCGAGCGATTCCCCCGGGGGCGACGACGCCGCGCGCCTGGCCGCCGCGCACGCGGTGCTGCGGCGCGAGGGCTGACGGCACCGGAACACCGTGCGGGGCGGCGCCGCGCGCCGCCCCGCACCCGTTCCTCGGCCGTTCCTCAGGGGCGCACCCCGGGGCCGAACCCCGTCCAGCGCAGGTCGTCGGGCAGGTGGCCCATGTCGTTGTACACCCGCAGCGCCGGGGCCGCGCCGTCGTGGTACGCGATCACGGTCAGCGCGGTGTTGCCGCAGGCCAGCTCCAGCCACCGCGCCGGGGGCGCGTCGAGCGCGTGGCGCACCAGCCACGCCACCGGATAGGCGTGGGTGACCAGGACCTCGTGGGTCTCGGTGGCGGCCGGCCGCGCGAACCGCTCCACCAGGGCGTCGGCGCGGCGCCGGCCGGCGGCGGCCTCGGCGGGGTCGTAGCCGTCGAAGAACCCGGCCCACGCGGGCGGCGGGTCCTGGGGCACGTGGGGCACGTTGTCGACCAGTTCGTCGGCCGCGCGGACCGGGACGCCCGGCAGGCGCGCGCCGATGATGCGCGCCGAGCGCCGCGCGCGGGGCAGGGGCGAGTGCCACACCGCGTCCACCGGCAGCCGCGCGAGCCGGTCCGCCAGGAGTTCCGACTGCCGCTCCCCCACGGCGGTCAGCTCGCCGAACGGGTCGGCGGCGCCGTGCCGCACGAGGTACAGATGCCGAGCCGCCACTGCCGCCTCCACTGAGATGCCCAGAAAATCCGAATGATTTCACCATCTTAAATGGAGCGGAGCGCGCCGGTCGAGGGCGGGGCCGGGGCCGTTGACCGTGCTGCCCGCCATGGCGCGGGTCACACCCGCCGCCTGTCACAGGCGGGCATGGCGCGGGGTCTTGTGGCCGAAGCCGTCAACGGGAGAACGGAAGAGCACATGAGCAAGGTCTGGTTCGTCACCGGTTCGTCGCGCGGCCTGGGCCGCGCCTTCGCGGCGGCCGCGCTGGAGCGCGGCGACCGGGTGGCGGCGACCGCCCGCGACACGGCGGCCCTCGCCGGCCTGGCCGAGGTCCACGGCGACGCGGTGCTGCCCCTCGCGCTGGACGTCACCGACCGCTCCGCCGCCTTCGCGGCCGTGGAGCGGGCGGCCGAGCACTTCGGCCGCATCGACGTGGTCGTGAACAACGCCGGCTACGCCCAGATCGGCGCGGTGGAGGAGTTGTCCGAGCGCGAAGTGCGCGACCAGTTCGAGACCAACGTGTTCGGCGCGCTGTGGGTCGTCCAGGCCGCGCTGCCCCGCCTGCGGGCGCAGGGCTCCGGCCACATCGTCCAACTGTCCTCGGTCGCCGGGCTGGTCGCGATGCCGCTCGGCGGCGCCTACCACGCCTCCAAGTGGGCGCTGGAGGGCCTGAACGAGGCCCTCGCCGGCGAGGTCGCCGGCTTCGGCGTCAAGGTGACCATCGTCGAGCCCGCCGGGTTCGCCACCCGCGACGGCGCCAACCCCGATCCGCTCGCCAACGGCCACCTCGCCCGGACCGCCCCCGCCTACGACGGCCTGCGCGAGCGCCTGGCCCAGGCCACGGGCGGCAAGCCCGCCGGCGACCCGGCCGCCGCCGCCCAGACCCTCCTCACCATCGTGGACTCCCCCAACCCGCCGCTGCGGGTGCTCTTCGGCCAGGGCTTCCATCCCCTGATCCAGCGTGTCTACGCCGACCGGCTGAAGACCTGGGAGGAGGGGAGCGGCCTCGCGCTGGCGGCGCACGGCGGCTCCGGCCGCGAGGACGGCTGACGCAGCCCCCGACTCCCGGCCCCCGGCCGGTCCGCGCGGGCGGCGGGCGCGAGTTGGCCGCCGGGCGGCCGGGGGGATACCGTGCCGCCATGGCGAGCGAGGGCCTGACAGACCTGGAGCAGGCGGCGTGGGCGGGGTTCCTGGTGACCCACGACCGGCTCTGGCGCGCGCTGGCCGAGGGGCTGGCCCCGCTGAACGTGAGCATGGCCGAGTACAGCGTGCTGACCCTGCTGCACGAGGCCGGCCCCGGCGGCATGCGCATGTCCGTCCTGGCCGAGCGGCACCTGATGTCCAGCGGCGGGTTCACCCGGCTGGCCGACCGCCTCCAGAACCGGGGGCTGATCGAGCGGCGGCGCTCGGCCGCCGACGGGCGCGGGTTCGAGGTCACGCTGACCCGCGAGGGGCGGGCGCTGATCCGCCGCGCCCGCCGGCAGCACCACGCCGACCTGCGCGAACTCTTCTTCAGCCGACTGGAGGACCGCCACCTGCGCGGCCTCGCCGAGGTGTGGGCGCTGCTGGCCCCCGAGGACGACTCCGCCCCCGCTCCCGCGCACGGCAGCGGGGCGGCCTCCGCCTCCTAGCGGCACCGCCCCGCCGGGGCCGAGGGCGCGCGCGGCCCGCCCCGGTGGCGGGGGCGGGCCGCGCGGGCCTCACGCGCCGTTGACCGGCGCGCGGTCGAGCACCCGCACGCCGACGGCCGCCAGGCGGTCCAGGTTCGCGAAGTCCTCGCGCTCCTCGGCCGCGCCGACCCCCAGGAAGTAGCCCTGGCTGTCGGCCGGGCTCAGCAGGATGGTGACGTCGCCGGTTCCGTCGAGGGGCTGGAAGGAGTGGGCGACGTCGCGCGGGCCGTAGACCACGGCCCCCGGGCCGACGTCGTGGACGGCCGCCGTCGCCAGGGAGTCCCCGCCGATCCAGAAGCGGAACCGCCCGCTGTTGACGATCCAGACCTCGTCCTCGCGGGTGTGCAGGTGGAAGGGCGGCGCGTCCTCGGGCTTCATGTCGCGCTCGCGGATCATGAAGTACCGCCCGCCGGTGGCCTCGGCCCGGAGGATGACGTCGAACCCGGTGGCGTAGTAGTCGTGGCGCTCCACCTCGTCGGGCCGTACCACGATGGGCACGCCGAACGGGCTGTCCACGGTCTCGTCGGTCTGCATGCGGATCCCTCCACGGGATAATAAATTTGTCTGCGCAGGCAGATATTATGTCCGGAAGCCGCCTGTGGCAAGGGATTTCGGAACGCGCAGGTGGCCGCACCGCACGCGCGAAAGCGGCCCCGGAACGGCTCGCGGCGGCCACGGGGCGACCCCGGGGCAGGCTCGCAACAGCCGCGAAGCGGGCGCGGCGGGCCGGACCGGCGGTGCCCGCCGGCCCGGCCCGCCGGTGTCAGCGGCCGGCTTCGGCGGGCTCCCGGTCGGGGGCGGCCGGCTTCTCGGGCTCGGCGCGCAGCAGCCGCAGCAGCGGACCGGTCATCATCGTGGTGCACAGGGCGACCAGGGTGAGCACGGCGGCCATCCCGGCGTCGATGATCCCGGCGTCGTAGCCGATCTGGATCACGATCAGCTCGGTCAGGCCGCGCGCGTTGAGCAGCGCGCCCAGGATCAGCGCCGAGCGCGGCGCCATGCCCAGCAGCCAGGCGCAGACACCCGGGCCGACGACCTTGCCGGCCACGGCCAGGGCCAGCAGCGCCAGGAACGCCGGCAGCGCCGGCCCCGACCAGTCCAGCGCGCCCAGGTCGGCGGTGAGCCCGAACCCGAAGAAGAAGAACGGCAGCAGCACGTTGCGCGCGGTGCCGGTCAACTGGTCGGCGACCCGGATGAACCGGCCCACCGCGCCCGACCCGCTCTGGGCGGTGCCGCCGGGCCAGGCCAGGCCCACCAGCATCGCGCCGATCAACTGGTGCACGCCCAGCGCGGCGGTCAGCGCCGCCGCCGCGGCCACCCCCACCACCAGCACCAGCGGCTCGCCCGCGCCGCCGCCCCCGGCACGCGCCGCCCAGCGGCTCAGCAGCCGCTTGACCGGACCCAGGAACAGCGCCACCACCAGCACCGTGGCCAGGGCGTTGACCATGACCACGGTGGGCGCCGACCCGGCGGCCGCGGCCAGCACCGCCGCCAGCACCAGCCAGCTCGCGCCGTCGCCCACGGCGGCCGCGAACAGGCTCAGACCGCCGACCTCGGTGCGGGTCAGCCGCAGGTCCGACAGCATCCGCGCCAGCACCGGGAACGCGGTGATGCTCAGCGCGCAGCCCATGAACAGCACGAACGCCGTACCGCCGCCGTTGGGGCCGGCGAACCCGGCGGCCATGGGGACGGCCGCCAGCGCGCCCAGCGCGAAGGGCACCGCCATCGACGCCTGGCTGACCAGCAGCGCCCGGCCCGTCGCACCGCGCAGCCGCATCCCCGCGAGTTCGCGGCCCACCCCGAACATGAACAGCACCAGGCCGAACTGCGCCAGCCCGTCGATGGGCGCCAGCACGGCGGGCGGGAAGAGCCAAGCCATGGCGTCCGGCGCCACCCGGCCCAGCAACGAGGGCCCCAGCGCCAGGCCCGCGCAGATCTCGCCGACCACGCGCGGCTGGCCGATCCGCTGGGCCACCGCTCCCCCGAGCCGGGCGGCCGCCAGCACCGCCGCCGCGGCCAGGAAGAAGTGCCCGGTGGCGCCCAGTTCCAGGAACCCGCCGCCCTCGGTGGGCCCCTGGGCCGCCCCCGAGGGCAGGCTGGCGGCCACCACCGCGGCCGCGACGATCGCGACCAGCGGCACGGTCCCGGTCAGGCCGGCGGCCAGTACCCAGCGGCGGACCGGCCGCCGCCCGGCCGACGGGTCGTCCGGCCGGCCGGGCGGGGGTACGGGCGCCGCCGGCACCGGCTGCCGGTGCGGTCCCGACGTCGACTCGGGCTGTTCGGGTGGACTCGTGGCGGTCATGTGGCGGGCGCCTCGGCGATGAGGTCGCGCAGCAGCTCGCTGGCGCCGGCGGCGATCGTCCCGGCGAGCGCGTCGCGGTGCACCCGCGCCACCGCCGAGTCCTCCAGGTAGCCCTGGGCGCCGTGGAGCCGCGCGCAGGTCTGGGCCGCGCCCACCGCCAGTTCGGTGGCGCGCAGCTTGACCACCGAGGCGGTCCGGGTGTCCAGCCGCCCCTGGGAGTGCAGCCACGCCGCGTGGTGGGCGTAGCGGCGCACGGTGTCGTACTCCGCCAGCAGGTCGGCGACCTGGTGGCGGACGGCCTGCCGCGCGCCCAGCGGGCCGCCGCGCATCCGGCGGGCGGCCAGGTGGGCGCCCAGCAGCTCCAGCGTGTGGCGGACGCCGCCGACGGCCAGCAGCCCGGCCACCAGCCGCTCGAAGTCCAGCGCGCGCATGAGTTGCAGCAGCGCCCGCCCGGGGCGGCCCAGCAGCGCGTCGGCCGGCAGGTCCACCCCATCGAAGACGATCTCGGCGACGTCGGCGGAGCGGTACCCCGACATGGGCTGGGGACGGCGCACCACCCCCGGGGCGTCGGCGTCGACCAGCAGCAGGCTCGCCCCCGCCAGCCCGTTGCCGCCGCCCGGCGCCCGGCGCGGGGGGTCGGGCGCCTCGCGCGGGGCGCCCGTGCGGGCCAGCACGACCAGCAGGCCGGCCCGGGTGCCGTTGGCGATGTAGCACTTGTGCCCGTCCAGCCGGAAGCCGCCCTCCGGGCGCGGCACGGCCACGGTGCGCAGGTCGCTCAGGTCGGAGCCGGCCTGGTGCTCGGTGATGGCCAGCGCGGTCACGCGCTCGCCGCGCCGGGCGGCGGGCAGCCAGGCGGCCCGCTGGGCCTCGGACCCGAACAGCAGCAGGTAGGACGCCGCCATGTAGGCGTGCACGCCCACCGCGGAGCGGACCCCGGCGTAGCCGGTGGCCCCCAGTTCCTCCAGCAGCACCGCGCTGCGCAGGAACCCCGGGCCGTCGTGGGGCTCGCCCAGCAGCCCGGCCGCGCCCAGCGCGCGCCAGCCCGCCGCGCCGATGAAGCCCTGCCGCTCCCAGTCGTCGGCGCCGGGCAGCACCGCGTCGGCCAGCCGCGCCCGCACCCGGGCGCGGAACTCGTCGTGGCCGCTGTCGTAGAAGGGGAACTCCCAGGAGGGCTGGTGGTCGGGCAGGGTCGCGCCCGCAACGGCCGCCCTCACGTGGCCGCCCCCGAGGCCGGCCCCTGCGAGGCCGCCGCGCGCGGTGCCCGCGCGTCCGGCGCGGCCCGCTCCTCCAGCGAGGCCAGCAGCGCAGCCCGGTCGACCTTGCCGGTGGTGGTCAGCGGCAGCTCGGCGCGGACCCCGATCACCGCCGGGACCATGTAGGCCGGCAGCACCGCGCGCAGCCGCTCCCGCACCGCCGCCGGGTCGCAGCCGGCGGCGGCGGGGACCACGAACCCCACCAGTTCCAGGCCGCCCTGGCCGGTGGGCCGGGTGGTGACGTAGCAGCGCCGCACCTCGGGCTGGGTCTGGAGGTGGTGGGCGATCTCGCCGAGTTCGATGCGGAAGCCGTTGACCTTCACCTGGTCGTCGGTGCGGCCCTGGAACACCAGGTGCCCGCGCGGCGACAGCAGCGCCCGGTCGCCGGTGCGGTACACCCGCTCGCGGACCCCGCCGATCTCCAGGTCGGCGAACTGGCGGGCGTTGACGTCGGGCAGTCCGAGGTAGCCGGGCGACAGCCCGGGCCCGGCCAGCAGCACCTCGCCGGACTCCCCGGGCTCGCACAGCCGCCCGTCCTCCACCAGGTAGGCGCGGGTGTGCTGGATGGGCCGGCCGATCGGCAGGCTGGGCTCCTCGGGGTGCAGTTCGCGCACCGGGTGGTAGGTGGCGAAGGTGGTGCACTCCGTGGGGCCGTACACGCTGACGATCCGGTCGGTGCCGTAGTGCCGCAGCGCCTGCGCCATGTGCGGCAGCGAGTGCGCCTCGCCGCCGGTGAGCACGGTGCGCAGCCCGGCCAGGGTGTCGGGGGCCTCGTCGACCACGGTGTTGAACAGCGCGGTGGTCAGGAACAGCACGGTCACCCCGTGGTCGGCCAGCACCTGGCGCAGCTCGCGCAGGCGGACGAACGGCGAGGGGTAGAGCACCACCGTGCCGCCGTTGAGCAGCGCGCCCCAGATCTCGAAGGTCGCGGCGTCGAAGGTCACCGGCGCCATCTGCACCAGCACGGTGTCGGTGTCCAGGCGGGCGTAGCGGGCGCGGTGCACCAGCCGCACGATGCCGCGGTGGCGCACGGGCACGCCCTTGGGCCGGCCCGTGGAGCCGGAGGTGAAGTTGATGTAGGCGAGGTCGTCGGGGCCGGCGCGGTAGGCCGGCGCCGGCGCGCCGGGGGGCGGCGCCGACTCCACCGGCAGCACCCGCCGCCCGGGCAGCCGCGCGGCCAGCGCGGGCGCATCGGCCTCCCGGGCCACGGCCAGCCGCGAGGCGGCGGTGTCCAGCAGGGTGCGCAGGCGCTCGTCGGGCCAGGCGGTGTCCACCGGCAGGTAGACCGCGCCGCACTTGAGGACGGCCAGCAGCGCCACGACCAGGTCGGGGCAGCGGGGCAGCACGACGGTGACGACGTCGCCCGGCGCGACGCCGGCAGCCCCCAGCGCCGCGGCCAGCGCGTCGGCGCGCTCGTTCAACTGCGCGTACGTCATCGGCCGCCCGCGGTGGACGAGCGCGGTGGCGTCCGGCCTGCGGGCGGCCCGCTCCTCGAACAGGTCGGCCACGCCGCGCTCGGGATAGGGGTCCTCGGCCGCGCCGTTGAGCGCGCGGTGCGCCGCGAGGGCGGCCTCGGTGGCGCCGATAGCGCCCGGGTGGTCCCCCGCGCCGGTCATCCGTCGTTCACCAGCCTCGCGTTCACGGTCTTCACGACAAGCTCCCGGTGGGTGTCCAGAAAGAAGTGGCCGCCGGGCATCTCCAGCAGCTCCGAGCCCGGCCCTCCGTAGCGCGGCCAGCCGAGGGTGGCCGCGCGCCCGTCGACCGGGTCGTCCCGGCCGTACATGGCGGTGATCGGCACGGTCGAGGGCGATCCGCCGTGCATGTCGCCCCACAGCTCGGCGAGCCGCATGTCGCCGCGCATGGTGGGCACGAACAGGCGCAGCATGGCCCGGTTCGCCAGCAGCTCGGCGGGCAGGCCGCCCATGGCGCGGACCGAGTCCAGGTAGGTGTCGTGGGGAAGGGTGTGCAGGTAGGGCAGGTGCTGGGGGTGGTCGGGGCTGCGGCAGCCCGACACGAACACCCGGCGGGTCATGCCGGGGTGGTCCGCGGCCGCCCGCCGGGCGACCTCGTAGGCCAGCCGGGCGCCGAAGCTGTGCCCGAAGAAGGCGTGGGGTTCGGCGAGCACGCCCGCGGCCGCGAGCGCCCCGCAGGTGTCAGCGACCAGGGGCCCCCAGTCGTCGTAGAGCGGCTCCCGCAGCCGCGGGCCGCGGCCGGGCAGCCGGACAGCGAGCAGTTCCGTACCGGGGTCGAGGGGCGCGGCCCAGGTGCGGAACAGGTCGGGGCTGCCGCCGGCGTAGGGGAAGCACACCAGACGCAGGCGGCGGGGCTCCGAGGCGGGCCGGATCAGGGGCAGCCAGGTGTCGCTGTCGAGCCGCACGGCCGCGCTCTCAGCCGCGTGCGTTGCGCAGGATCGTCGCGGCGATCTGGCGCACGGTGCTCTCGGCGAACAGGTCCTCCGGCGGGAGGACGTCCTCGCCGAACGCCTCCTCGGCCTGGGAGATGAGCCGGATCGCGGTCAGCGAGTTGCCCCCGGCCTCGAAGAAGTCGGAGTCGGCGTCCGTGGTGGTCAGCCCGAGGCCGGTGCAGGCGGAGACCACCCACTCCTCCAGGCCCTCCTGGGTGAGCGGAGCGGCCGGCGTGCGGTTCGACACGGTTGCGGTCCTTTCCAGGTCAGCGCGTGCGGAAGGGGTGCCCGGTCACGGTGCGGTCGACGAACCGGTTGTGGCCGAAGGTGTCCTCGCCGGAGGTCAGCACGTTGCCGAACTTGGTCAGGCTCGCCTCGCCGCCGAACTCCTCCAGCTCGGTGGAGTAGGGGTAGACGCGCACCTGGGTCGGCAGGTAGCGGGCGGCGAACCCCAGCCGCATCTGGTCGGTCAGGCCGCTGTGCGGGTGGGAGGCGTGCATCAGCGTCGACCAGAACACGATGAACTGGCCCTGGCGCATCACCTGGGAGACCGCCTTGGACTCGTCGGGGCTCCAGTTGGGGTCCTTCTGGAGCTGCCGGTAGTCGTAGCCGAAGAATCCGCGGCGGACGCCGTTCTTCTCGGTTTTGTTAATGGCCTCGGAATTGTATTCCATGACCTTGGACTCGTCGTAGTTCATCGACTTGTGCGAGCCCGGGATGAACTGGAGGCAGCCGTTTTCGACGGTCGCCTCGGTGAAAGCCGTCCACACCGTGATGGTGCCGCCGAACTCCGCGTCCTCGGGCCACACGATCTGCGGGTGCTTGGACCCGGCGACGTTGGAGAAGTTGTCGGCCTGGTGCCAGTCGGTGCCTTCGTCCCCGGGGTACTTGGGGAAGAATTCGGTGCGCCAGCACAGGGTGTTGGGACCCAGCAGACTGGACACGCGGTCGACGATCTCGGGCCGGGTGATGTGGTCGGCCAGGAAGTCGATGTCCAGGTGGCGGTCGTAGTTGGCCAGGTTGGTGGTGCCCGAGACCGTCTTGCCGCCGCCGTAGATGGCCTTCTTGGTGTTCAGCAGCTTGGGGCGGAGGGCCTGGAGGTTGGCCTCCATCTCCTCCTTCTCGTAGAGGTCGAACGGGCCGATGTAGCCGTCACGGTGAAACTGGTCGATTTCCTCGGGGCTGAGGTAGAACGTTTTCTCGTCGGTGGGGTGTCCCATTACTCAACTTTCTGTAGGCGCGCCGAAGGGCAGGCGCGGAAACACAACAGAAACGTTCGGAGTGGAAGATGTCGGATCGTGACGAAGGGACGTCCTGAACGGCGGCCACAGTTATCCACGGGTCATTCGGCTCACCCGGTGAACGGATTTCATCACTAGTCTTCAGCCGCGTCAACAGTCCCGGGAGAAGTCCCCGGTAGGGGCATTGATCATTTACCGAACCGCCGCTCCGGGGCCGGTGGCGGCCCTAAGGACGCGGCCGAAAAGACCAGTTCCCGGGTCCGAAACGCCGGGGGCGCCCGCGCGGCGCCGCGCTCAGCGCGGGTAGCGCACCACCAGGACCGCCTCGGCGTCGCCGTCGGGCGCCTGGTACACGTGGGGCACGTCGGCGGCCCACGCGGTGTGCCCGCCCGCGGCCACCCGCACCGGCGCGGCGGCCTCGCCCACCAGCACCGCGCCGGACAGGACCACGATGTGCTCGGTGGTGCCCCGGGTGTGCCCGGCCGAGTGCTGCACCGCCGCCGCCCGGACCCGCACCCGGTAGGTCTCGGTGACCGCGGCGGAGTCCTCGAACCGGTCGGCGAGCACGGCGTCCACCGCCTCGCCGGAGATGCCGACCGGGGCCGCCGGGACCGTCAGCGCGCTGCTCAGCGGCACCCCCAGCTCCGTGGTGAGCGCGTAGACGGTCTCCAGAGTGGGGTTGCGGCGGCCGCCTTCCAACTCCGACAGGGTGGCCTTACCCACGCCCGAGCGGCGGGCCAGCTCCGAGAGGGACAGTCCGCGGGAGATCCGCAGCTCGCGCAGCCGCAGCCCGACCCGCGCCGCCATGCCCATGCCGCCCCCTCGTCGCCCGGACTGTCCGCGGCGGGTTGATCACAGCTACCGTCGGGTCTATCGTTCCATGGGTCACATCGTTCCGTTTACAGAACGGGCGGCT
Source organism: Streptomonospora mangrovi (assembly GCF_027604915.1). GTDB lineage: Bacteria > Actinomycetota > Actinomycetes > Streptosporangiales > Streptosporangiaceae > Streptomonospora > Streptomonospora mangrovi. The sequence goes on along the minus strand of NZ_JAJAQC010000003.1, from coordinate 150,250 downwards.
GTGCCCGCCGGTGTCCCTCCGGCGGCGCAGCGGCACAGGGGGTCCCATGGAATCGACGACGAGTCGGCCGCTGCCCGAACGCAGCGCGCAGGTCGCCCGCATCCTCGCCGCCGAAGGCGCCACCGGCACGGTGCGCCAGCTCTCCGACTCCACCCGCACCGCCGCCGAGGCCGCCGCCGCGCTGGGCTGCGAGGTCGGCGCCATCGCCAACAGCCTGGTGTTCGTGTCCGACGACGAACCCGTGCTGGTCATGACCAGCGGCCGGCACAAGGTCGACACCGCCGCCCTCGCCGCCCGCTGGGGGCGCGGCAAGCTGCGCCGCGCCACCCCCGACCAGGTCCGCGCGGCCACCGGCCAGGCCATCGGCGGCGTGGCCCCGGTGGGCCACCCCAGCCGGCTGCCCGCCGTGGTCGACTCCGCCCTGGCCGACTACCCCCAGGTGTGGGCGGCCGCCGGCACCCCGCACACGGTCTTTCCCACCACCGCCGACGAACTCCTCCGCCTGACGGGCGGGGTCCTGCTGCCGGTCACCGCCTGAGGCGCCGACCGGCGGCGGCACCGGCCAGGCGCCGGAGCCGCCGGACGCGCAGGCCACCGCGTGGATGCACCGCCACCTCGACACCCCCTAAGCGTCGCGCACCTCGCGGGCCGGGCGGGGATGAGCGCCACGTCCTTCCACCGGGGTTTCAAGGCGGCGACCGGCACCACCTCGGGCGTCTACCACAAGCGCCTCCGCCTGACGAGGCCCGCCGACGGGTGGCGGTGGGCTGCGGACACCCTCTCCCGGATCGCCGCGTCCGCCGGCTACGCCAGCCCGTCCCACGAAAGCCGCGACTACAAACGCGAGTTCGGCGCGGCCCCCATGACCGGCGCCAAGCGGTTCGGCTGACGCCCCGCTCCGCCTCGGTCCGCCGTCGCCGTCGCGCCTCACGGCCGCCATGCCGGGGATCACACCCACAGAGCCAACGGAAAAGAAACCATCGCACCCAGGGGGTATAGGAAACCCTTATACCCCCCTCCCCACTTTCCGTCTTTGCCTCGCATTCTTTCCGCAATCTACGGTGATACCGCCCAAGGAAAACGCGCAGCCAGGATCAGGTGCGCATCCTCATTCGGGCACGGAAACGCCAGACCCGCCGGTAGTTCCGACGGCCAAGGACATTCGGAAAGTGGATTCCCGATATGAACGACTACAGCGGCAAGAACGCGGTTATCACGGGCGGCGGCAGCGGGATCGGCTTCGCCACGGCGAAGCTGCTGGTGGACTGCGGAGCACGCGTAGTGATCACCGGCCGCTCCCAGGCCACCCTCGACACGGCCCGCCGCAGCCTCGGCCCGAACGCCACGGCGGTGCGCGGCGACGTGTCCGCGCTGCCCGACCTCGACGCGCTGGCCGCCCGGGTGCACGACGGTCTCGGCACGGTGGACGCCCTCTTCGTCAACGCGGGCATCACCCGCACCATGCCCTTCGCGGCGACCACCGAGGAGATGTACGACGAGTCGTTCGCGGTCAACGTCAAGGGCGCCTTCTTCACCGTGCAGAAACTCGCCCCGCTGCTGAGCACGGGCGCCGGCGTGGTCATCACCACCTCGGCCGTGAACGTCAAGGGAATGGCGGGGACCGGCGTCTACGCGGCCGGCAAGGCGGCCCTGCGCTCGATGGCCCGCAGTCTTTCCCGCGAACTGCTGCCGCGCGGGATCCGCGTCAACGCGATCAGCCCCGGGCCCATCGACACCGGAATTTTGGAGAGCACGATGACCGCGGAGGCCGCCGCGGAATTCAAGGCGGCGCGTGCCGCGGAAAACCCCATGCGGCGCCTGGGCGAAACGGAGGAAGTCGCCAGGGCGGTGGTGTTCCTCGCCTTCGACGCCACTTACACCACGGGTGCCGAGTTGGCGGTCGACGGAGGCGCCACCCAGTTGTGAGCGGGCTCTGACCCTGCCCCCGGCCCGGCGCCGACGTCGCCGGCGCGGTGCCACACCTCCTGCCGCAGGAACTCCAGCAGGGCCGCCTCCGCCGGTCCCGCGCCGGGGCGGACCGCGACGACGGTGGGGATGGAGACGGCGGGGGAAACGGGACGGGTGAGGCCCTCGTAGCCGGGCGGCACCGCGGAGGTCGGGACGAGGGTGACGCCCAGCCCGTGCGCGGCCCAGCGCACCGCCGTCGCCGTCTGCGACACGCGGGCCACCGTGGTCGGAGCCAGGCCGTTGTCGCGCAGCACCTCACGCAGCACGCCGTCGAGCGCGCTGTCCTGATCGAACCTGATCCACGGCTCCCGCTCGAGCGCGCGCAGCTCGACCCGGTCGGCGGCGACCTGCGCGCGCTCGGGGGTCGTCACCACCACGAACTCCTCGTCGCCCAGGTGGTGCCCCGCGTACAGGCCGTCCTCGCACGGCCCGGCCATCAGCGCCAGGTCCACCACTCCCCGGCGGGAGAGCCGCTCCAGTTCGGCGAGGTTCGCCTCTTCGAAGACGGTGATCTCCAGTCGCGGGAACCGGCGGCGCAACGCGCTCAGCGCGCCCGGTAGCTGCCGCGTGCCCAGCCCCATCTGCGCCGCCACCACCAGCTCGCCCTCCAGCTCCTCGGCCCCGGCCCGAGCGGTCGCCTTCGCCCGCCGCGCCGCGCTCACCGCGACCTCCGCCTCCCGCAGAAACGCCCGCCCTGCCGCCGTGGGCACCAGCCCGGTCGGCGTGCGGGAGAACAGCGCCACGCCGAGTTCCCGCTCCAGCCCGCGGATCTGCTGGGACACCGACGGCTGCGCCACACGCAACACCTCGGCCGCCGCCGTCACCGACCCCGCCTCAGCCACGGCCAGCGCGTACTCGAACTGCCGAAGACTCACCCGTTCCACGCCCTCTCCGCCGAACACGACCGAACCATGCCACGACCGCGACCACCGCACGCGGCGCGGTCGTCCACGGCATCCCCCGAAGCCCCAACGGCCCGAGCGCCACAGCTATGCCGGGCACACCGGGTCGCGCGGAATTCCGCTCAGATACCGTGCGCGTTCACCCGGGGTGAAGTCGCGGTCGAGTGCTTGGCAGATCTGCTCCACGGCTTCGTTCGCATCGGGAAGCTCCGCGTTCCACAGCCGTATCGTCCCGTCCTCGCCCGCGCTGGCCAGGGTCTGCCCGTCCGGACTGAACGCCACTCCGAACACCGGGTCCCCCGCGTGGCCGGTGAGGGTGAGGCGTGGCAGGCCGGTGCCGACATCCCACAACCGCACGGCCCCATCGCCGCTCGCGCTGGCCAGGGTCTGCCCGTCCGGACTGAACGCCACCCCGTACACCCAGTCCTCGTGGCCCTTGAGGGTGTGGAGCTTCTGACCGGTGCCGGCGTCCCACAGTTGCACCGTGCCATTCTCGCGCCCGCCGGCGAGGGTCTGCCCGTCCGGACTGAACGCCACCCCGCCCACCGCGCCCCCGGGGCCGGTGACGGTGAGACGCCGCTGGTAGGTGTCGGTATCCCACAACCGCACCCGTCCATCGTCGCCCGCGCTGGCCAGGGTCTGCCCGTCCGGACTGAACGCCACCCCGAACGCCGGGCCCTCGTGGCCGGTGAAGGACTCAAGCTCCCGTCCGGTGCCGGCATCCCACACCCGCACCGCCCCGTCCACACTCACACTCGCCAGCCGCCCACCGTCCCGGCTGAACGCCACCCCGGTTACCCAGTGCTTGTGACCGTTGAGCGTGTGAACCTCCTGGCCGGTGCCGGTATCCCACAAGCGCACCACCCCATCCACACTCGAACTGGCCAGCCGCTCCCCGTCCCGGCTGAACGCCACCCCGTACACCGCGCCCTCGTGGCCGGCGAAGGTCTCAAGCTCCCGGCCGGTGCCGGCATCCCACACCCGCACCGCCCCATCGTCACCCGCACCGGCCAGCCGCTCGCCATCCCAGCTAAACGCCACGCCGTGCTCCGGGCCGCCGTCTCCGGTGAACACCCCCAACACCCTGTCCCCACCCTCGTGGCCAGTGAGAGGTCGGGTGAGGCGACGGTCGGCCGCGCTGAGCAGGCTCGCGCGGGCCTCCGGGGTCGGGGACAGGCGGTAGGCCCGCACCGCCAGCAGGGACGCCAGGTCGGGGTCGGATTCCGCCAGCGCCTCGGACTGGGCCGCCAACTGCCGGGACTGCGCCGCACGCTGTGCCTCAAGCGCGCTCCGCCACTGCCACGCGGCCAGGCCGGCGGCCACCAGTGCCAGGGACAGCAGGCCGGCCAGGACGGTGTTGAGGCGCCGGGCCACCGGCCGGCGCGCGGGCGGCGGGTTCGGGGCGGCGCTGTCGCGCCAGGCCGCCAGGCGCCCGGTCATCGCTTCGACGCGCTGGTAGGCGCGGGGGTCCGCGCGGGGTGGGTGTCGCCGGCTGCCATCGGCCGCTCCTCAGTCCTTGTCGTCCGCGCCCGCCACGGCCGCCCACAGCACCCGCATCTCCCGACGCGCCGTGGCCCCGCCCGTGCTGACGACCACCCTGGCCCTGGGCCGACAGCTTCACCCCGAACTCCACCCCGGCCTCCGCCGGCCCCGCCGCACGCGGCAGGGGGATCCAGCGGCGCTCACCCCCACGCAGGTGGCGGGCAAACCGTGGTGGGCGCGGGCCGCGTCGAGCAGTTCCCGGTGGGGGTGTTCGACCGGGGTCAGGCGGGAACGATCGCGGGAACTACCGGTGCATCGGTCGCATAGAGGTTCTTACCACGACGCGGGCGCGCCCTCGCTATGCGCCCTCGGCTGCCCGAAACCCGGTCGGTGACGACACGAAGTGCCGTCCTGGCAGGTCTTCCAGCTCCACCCTTGGCCACCTGGCGTTCCCCGGTGCCGAGTGGGTGGCCCCGCTGGCCGAGGTCGACGGGCTCTGGCAGGCCGCTGAACAGGAACGACGCAAGGGCCCCGCAGATACATCCTGCGGGACCCTTGACGTGGTGGCCGGACCGGTGACGCGCAAGGCATCGGCCTCTTCGCGTGCGGTCGGGCGCCGTTACCTGTCGGACCGTGCGGTCCGCCTGGGCTGTGCCCGGTCGGGCACTCCAGGCCGGTGCCGCTCCGCCCGCGGCCAGGCGAGCCGCCCCCGGGTCACGACGGCGAGGAGCACGGCCACGCCCACGAGGGCGACAGTGCGCACCACGTCGCTCCCCTCGGGCGCCAGGTCCGGGAACAACGTCGGCAGCAGCCCTGCGGTGTTAACCGACGCGTGCAGCAGGATCATCAGCGGCAGCCCTCCGCCCGTGCTGTTGTACATCCAGGTGAAGATCACCGTCAGCCCGGCGATGCCCACCGAGAACACGGCGAAGGACACCGCCGTCCCCACCGGTTCCGGCGGCGCCATGTTGTAACCGGGGACGTACAGGTACAGGGGCAGGTGCCAGGCGGCGTGCAGCGCGCCGAGGAGCAGCGTCCCCGGCAGCGGACCGAACCGCCGCTCCAGGCGCGGCAGCGCGAACCCGCGCCATCCGGGCTCCTCCGCGAGCGGGCCGCCGAGCAGGAGGATGTGCGGGTAGAGCCCCAGGGCGCTGATCAAAAACGCGGTCGTCGGCGGCCGGAACGAGCCGATCGCCGCGGGCTGCAAGGCGAGCATGACCAGCAGGAACAGGACGGGCAGCCCGGCGATGGCCACCAGGTACCACCACGGGGAGGCCCGCCACGCGACATAGGCCCGCAGCAGGCCCCGCACCCCGGGCCGGCCGTCGGCGAGCCCCGCCATGACGAATGCGGCCAGGGTCGGTCCAGCGAACGCGCCGATCCCCATCACCGGGCTCTCGAAGGGCAACTCCAGCACCCCCAGGAAGACGGTGTGCCAGGCCCAGGTGACGCCGAAGGCCAACACGAAGTAACCGAGCAGCGGGTGCCTGCGGGCCCGCTGCGCGGGCCGCTCAACCCATTGGATGATGGCCGGGATCATGTCGAAATCTCCGTTCTCAGCAGTGCCGGGGTCGCCGGAAGTCAACCGCCGGGGCGGTTACACAGAGGGGACAGCTCGCGTTACGCCGCTGTAACCGCCGATGCGGGATGCTGATGCGACCGTGCGACGACGACGAGGGGGCGGCTTATGCGGGTTCTCGTGGTGGAGGACCATCGCGAACTCGCCCAGACGGTGGCCACGGGGCTGCGCCGCGAGGGCATGGCGGTGGACGTCGTCTGGGACGGCGGGCACGCCCTGGAACAGACGGCGGTGAACCGCTACGACGTGGTGGTGCTCGACCGCGACCTGCCGGGTGTCCACGGCGACGACGTGTGCGCGGCCCTGGTCGCACGCGGCGACCCGGCGCGGGTGCTGATGCTGACCGCATCGGCGACGGTGGAGGACCGCGTCGACGGCCTGGGCCGCGGCGCCGATGACTACCTGCCCAAGCCGTTCGCCTTCGCCGAGTTGGTGGCCCGCGTGCGGGCGCTGATGCGGCGCTCGCAGCCGGCCGTGCCGCCCGTCCTGGTCCGCGGGGACCTGCGGCTGGACTCCGCGCGGCGGGTCGCCACCCGGGGCGGGCGGCGCCTGGACCTCAGCCCCAAGGAGTTCGCGGTGCTGGAACTGCTGCTCGCCGCCCAGGGGCGGGCCGTCTCCGCCGAGGAGTTGCTGGAGCGGGCCTGGGACGAGGCCGCCGACCCGTTCAGCGGAACCGTCAAGGTCACGGTCAGCAGACTGCGGCGGCGCCTGGGCGCCCCCGCCGTGATCGAGACCGTCCCGCAGGCCGGGTACCGGATCTGACGCCGTGGAAGCCGTGGACCCCCGCCCTGCCGCCGCACCGGAGCCTCCGCGCCCCACAGGGGGTCGCCGGTGGACCATCCGGATGCGCCTCACCGTGCTCTACGGAGCGCTGTTCGTCGCCACGGGCGCGCTCCTGCTCGCCCTCACCTACCTACTGACGGCCCATGTGCTGCCGCTCGCGGGCGTGGAACCCCCCGGCTCCCCGGCATCGCCCGCGCCGGCTCCGCTGCAAGGCGCCGCGCCGCCGCTCGACGCGCCGAACGCCCCCCCGTCCCCGGAACAGCAGTCGGCCGACGGCCTGCGGCTGCTGCCGATCGCGTCGGGGATCGCGCTGGCTGTCATGGCGGTGGTCGCCCTGGGGCTGGGCTGGGTGATGGCGGGTCGTATGCTGCACCCGCTGCGCGAGATGGCGGCCACCACGCGCGACATGTCGGCGCGCGACCTGCACCAGCGACTCGACGTCCGCGGACCCGGCGACGAGGTCAAGGACCTCGCCGACACGTTCGACGGACTACTCGCCAGGCTGGAGGCGTCCTTCAAGGCGCAGCGGCGGTTCGTCGCCAACGCGTCGCACGAACTGCGCACCCCGATCACCTTCGAGCGCAGCGTGCTGGAGGTCGCCCTGGCCGATCCCGGGGCCGGCACCGGTGACCTGCGCGCCGCCTGCGAGCAGGTCCTGGTGGCGAACCGGCGGCAGGAACGGCTCATCGACGCCCTGCTCGACCTGGCGCGCGGCCAGCAGGGGGTGGCGCACCGCCGCCCGCTGGATCTCGCGGTGCTCGCCGACGCGTGTCTCGACACCGCCGACGGCACCCATGACGTGCGCGTCGCGGCCGACCTCGCCACGGCGCCGGCGGCGGGCGATCCCCGCCTGGTCGAGCGGCTGGTCACCAATCTGGTCGACAACGCCCTGCGGCACAACGTCCCCGGTGGCGAGGCCACCGTCCGCACAGGCGTGTGCGAGGGCCGGGCGGTCCTCCGCGTCACCAACACGGGCCGGGTGATCGTCCCCGAGGAGGCCGGCCTGCTCTTCGAGCCCTTCCGCCGCCCGGGACCGCCGCGCACGGCGGGAGACGGCGGCCTAGGCCTGGGCCTGTCCATCGTCTCCGCCATCGCCGAGGCCCACGGCGCCGCCCTGTCCGCCACGCCCCGCGCCGAAGGGGGCCTGGACGTCCGCGTGTCCTTCCCGCCCCCGGCTGCCGGAGAAGGCGGCTCTGCTGCCGCACCCATCCCTCCGCCGTCGACGCCGCGCCGTTATCGGCAGCGGGCCTGATGCGCACGAGGCCGGTGAGCGGGTGGGCGCCCCGTGCCCCGAAACACCGGGGGACGGGGGCAGGGAGCGCCCGTGTTCGCTGCGTCGGCGGCGGCTGCGGGTGAACCGGCTAGATCTCCACGACCTTGTAGGTCAGCCAGTGGCTGGCGTTGTCGCCGCCGAAGGTGATCTTCTTCTCGCCCTTGCCGACCTCTTCGGCCTGGATGTTCTCGCTGCCGAGGAAGTCGTCGGGGTCGGGCCTGTCCTCGTCCCGGAGTTCGGCCTTGCCCGAGCCTCCGTCGAGCTTCACCATGCGGTCGGCGCTCCTCTCCTCACCGTCGTTGATCTCCACGACAACCCCAGAAGGTAGTGCCGTCCCACTTCGAATAGGCGTTGTCGGGACCGGTGTTGTCCTCGGTGGTGTCGCAGTGCAGTGTGATGAACTTGACCCAGGTCTCCGCCATATGGACTCCTCGTGCTACCGGGTTACCGAGAGAGGATCGCGCGACAGCGCTGAGTGCGCGCGGGGGCATCGAAACACCGCGCCCCGGAGTCGGCAAGGATCGCGCCGGCGGCCCCCGTCTGCGCTGACGCGGCGCGGGTGACCAGGACACCGGCGGACAGCCCGCGGTCGGCGTGGGCGGCCACGCGCCACCCCCGGCGGCGGGGCCGGAACCGCCCGCCCTCCCCCGGGCCGGCCGTCGCCACCGCTGAGCAGGGGCGACCCGTCGAGAACAGGCGCACCTGCCGGCCGACCGGGAGAGGAGCCGCTGCGGTCGCCCGGCCGATGACGACCACCGGCACGGAAGCGCACAGCAGCGCGGGGCATTATGACGGGTGGCGGTTACCCACCGCAGCGGTTCGATGTACACACCGGGCCGCATCGGGCCACGCCCACCAGAAGCCAGCGCCGCCCCGGCCACAGCCGACCGAGCAAGAGAACACCGGCCCCCGAATGTCGACCACCCGGAGCCACGAATGCAGCAGCCGATGCCCACAAAGGCACGCCGAACGCGCCCGGAATCCCGGCGGAATGGAGAAAGAGCAGCCCATAGGGCACTGACCTGCGGTTTTGCTGGTGCGCCATCAGGGACTCGAACCCCGAACCCGCTGATTAAGAGTCAGCTGCTCTGCCAATTGAGCTAATGGCGCGTGACCTCCTTGAGTTTACCGGATGTTGGGGGTGGCGTTGGGCGGGAGCGGTGCTGTGTGCGCCACATGCGGCGGGGGCTACTCGGCGGGGGTGGTGTCGGGGGAGCCGGTGCGGAGGGTGGCGGCCTCTTGGGTGGCGGTGGCGGCGGCTGAATGGTCGCCCAGGGCGGTGTAGGCGCGGGCCAAAGACGTCAGGGCGTCGGCCAGGAAGGCGGGCCAGCCTCGGGTTCGCCACAGGGCCACCGACTCCTCCAGAGCGGAGACGGCCTCGACGGTGCGGCCCTGGTCGAGGAGGGTGTCGCCCATCAGGGTCAGGGCGTCGGCCAGGTGGTGGTTCATGCTGTGGCGGCGGCTGAGTTCGGCGGCGGTGCGGGCCGTGGGCAGGGCGCCGGGATCGCCGGTGGCGCGGTGGAGGCGGGCCAGGTAGAGCAGCGAGAACACCTCGGCGTAGTGGTCGCCCAGCGCGCGCGACATGGCCAGTGAGCGGGTGAGGTTGGCGCGGCCCTCGTCGATGCGGCCGATCTGGCACTGCGCGGCGCCCAGGAACTGCATGGCGGTGGCCTCGAACCGGGAGTTGCCCAGCAGCCGCGCCAGCTCCAGCGAGCGGGTGAGGTGGCTGACCGCGATGTCGTCGCGGCCCTCGCCGTGGGCCGCCACCGCCAGCACGTGGTAGGCGCGCGCCCGGCCGCCGAGGTAGTCGGCGCCCTCGGCGAGGTCGAGGGCGGCCTCGGCGGACTCCCGCGCCTTGGCGGACTCCCCCCGCGACACCAGCGCCCAGGTGCGCATGACCAGGGCGTCGGACATGCCGCGCCGGTCGCCGATCTCCTGGAACATCTCCCACACCAGCCGGGACTGGTCCAGCAGGGTGCCCATGGCGCCGTCGGCGCCGCCCGTGGTGTTCTGGGTGGTCCAGGTGACGAGGTCGGCCAGGCCGCGCCGCAGCACCGCCTCGCCGCGGACGTTGCCCGCCGCCTGGCAGGCCGCGATGGCGGCCTCGTGGGTGCGCCGCCAGTCGTCGAAGCGGCCGCGCACGTCGAAGTACTTCTCCAGGCATCCGGCGAGGTCCCAGGCGACCTCGTCCCAGCCCAGCGCGCACGCCTGCGCCACGGCCGCCGCCATGGCGCCGGCCTCGGCGTCGTACCACGACATGGGCTCGTTGAGGAGGTCGGCGGCCTCGGGCGAGGGCAGCGGCCAGCGCAGCGCCGACCCGTGCATGGTGGCGTAGCAGGGGCCGGGGATGTACTCGGTGGCCTGCTCGGCCAGCCACAGCCACGCGCCGAACGCGCGCCGCAGCGCGGCCTCGCGCTCGGCCTGGGGGACCTCCTCGGCGCAGCGCTCGCGGGCGTAGAGCCGCATGAGGTCGTGCATGCGGTAGCGCAGCCGGCCGGTGCCGTCGGTGCCCGAGATGGACAGCAGTTGGGCGTCGACCAGGTCCTCGACCACGGTCTCGGCCTCGGCCAGGGGGACGTCCAGCAGCGCGGCGGCCACCCACTCGGTGAAGTCGCCGGCCTCCAGCATCCCCAGCAGCCGGAACGCCGAGCGGCCGCGCTCGCTCAGGGCGGCGTAGCTCAGCGCGAAGGTGGCCCGCACCCCGAGGTCGCCGGTGCGGAGTTCGTCCAGGCGGCGCTGTTCGTCGCCCAGCAGCCGCGCCAGCCGGGACAGCGGCCACTGCCGCCGCGCGTTCAGCCGCGCGCCGGCGATGCGCACCGCCAGCGGCGCGTACCCGCACAGCCGGACGATCTCGGCGGCCTGGTCGGGTTCGGCGGCGACGCGGTCGTGGCCGATGATGCGCGCCAGCAGCTCGACCGCGCGCTCGGGCTCGAAGACGTCGAGGTCGATGAGGTGGGCGCCCTCCAGGCCGGTCAGCCGGGCGCGGCTGGTGATCAGCACCGCGCAGCCCGGCGCGCCGGGGATCAGCGGGCGGACCTGCTGCTCGGAGCCGGCGTCGTCGAGCACGACCAGCATGCGGCGGTCGGCCAGCAGCGACCGGAACAGCGCCGCTCTGGATTCGAGGGGTTCGGGCACGGCCGCGCCCTCGATGCCCAGGGCGTGCAGGAACTGCGAGAGCACCTGCGCGGGGTCGGCCGGGGTCTCCTGGGCGCCACGCAGGTTGGCGTAGAGCTGGCCGTCGGGGAAGGCGGCGGCGCTGGTGTGGGCGGCGTGCAGGGCGAGGGCGGTCTTGCCGACCCCGCCCATGCCGGCGACGGCCGACACCACGACCGGGCGCGCCCCGCCCGGGGATGCCGAGGGTCCGGGGCCGCCGGAGGCGGAGCCCCCGCCCGCTCCCCCGGTGGGGGTGTCGGATGACGAACCCCGGCGGGGGCCGGGCACCGGGGCGGGGGCCGGGTCCGGCGGGCGGACGCCCAGGCGGGTGTGGAGCAGGGCGACCTGCTCCTCGCGGCCGGTGAAGTCGGCGATGTCGGGCGGCAACTGGGCCGGCGCGGGGCGCGGCGGCGCCGAGGGCGGTGGGAGGGGGGCGTCGGCCGAGGGGTCGGCGGTGTCGGCCGGGCCGCCGCCGGGATCGGCCGGGTCCGGCTCCGGCGCGGGGTCCGCGGCGGGAGCGGGGGCGTGCAGGGAGGGGTCGTTGCGCAGCACCGCCTGCTCCAGCGCGGCGAGTTCGCGGCCGGGCTCCATGCCGAGTTCGTCGATGAGCAGGTCGCGGCCCTCGCGGAAGACCTCCAGCGCCTCGGTGGAGCGGCCCATGCGGTGGTAGGCGATCATGAGCTGGCCCCGCAGGCGCTCGCGGAAGGGGTGTTCGGCGACGAGCGCCCGGAGTTCGGCCACCACCGCGCTGTGCCGGCCCAGGCTCAGCTCGGCGTCGACCCAGGACTCGGCCACGCGCTGGCGCTTCTCGTTCAGCCGGGCGGCCTCCTCGCGCACGAGGGGCAGGGTGTCCTGCCCGGCGAATGCGGTGCCCCGCCACAGGTTCAGGCCCGCGCTGAGCAGGGCGCTGCCCTCGGCGACGGCGCCGGACTCCAGCGCCTGCTCGCCGCGTTCGGCGAGGTCCTCGAAGCGGCGGGCGTCGACGGCGGCGCGCGGCACCGCGAGCCGGTAGCCGAACGCCGCGCGGTCGATCCGGCCGTCCTCGCCCAGGGCCTGGCGGAGGTGGTGGACGTAGACCTGGAGGCTCTTGGTGGCCGAGCGCGGGGGTTCCTCGCCCCACAGGACGTCGATCAACTGCTCTTCGGGGATGACGACATCGGGTTTGCACAGGAGCGCCGCGAGTAGGGCGGCGAGCTTGGGCGAGAGGCGTACGGACGCGCCGCGGCTGCTCACTTGCAGTGGTCCGAGAACCTCGAACTCCATGTCAACTCCTCATGGGCCGGTGCGGGGAGGGACCCCGGCCGCCCGGCGCCGGCCCGGCGCCCAGCGGTCGTCGCACGCCCCGCCGCCCGCTCCGGGCGGACGGCGGTGCCGCCGCGCCCGTCCGGAACCGCGGTCGGCCCGGCTGGAGTCAGCCGGTCCGTGGCCGGACGGTCTTGGGGTGAGACCATCCCCCGCGCGCCCGCGTTCCGCCCTGGTTCGGCCACTCCCGGCCCCACCGTTGGTATCCCAACCGGCTTCCAACCGGATTTCAGCCGGCCTCGGCGAGGATCGGAAGAGCCGGAGCGGAACCCACGGGAACCGCACGGTGGTCTCCCGCTCGACAGCGCCTACGCAGACGTCGCTACGGAGACATCCGCAGGCACCACAAGCGGGCTTCGCGGGAGGAAGAGACCGTCGGTCCTCCAGGACGGCAGCCGGGTTGCGGCCCGGCTGGGAGGACCCAGGTGTCGGAACGGGCGGCCGTCTCATGATCACCGGGGCGTGACAGACACGATCATGAGGCGGTCCGCCTTATTTCTCCGGAACGGGTGGACAGGGGCGGCCCGTCCGGAAAACGGCGCGCGGTAAAGAAAATCGGCGGGATCAGGGTCGCATTGTGCTGACCTCCTAGATCCGAGGGCAGGGCCACGGGCGAGGACGGCCGCGAGCGGGGGTCGGGGACCGGGTCCGCGCGCCGAACCGCCGCCCGTGCGGGCGGAGGACGGCGGCCACGGCCGGTCCGTGCCCGCTGATCCACAATTCCTCGATCGGTTGCCACCCTAGCGTCTTGGCACCCGATTGGTAATTCGTTGTCCACAGACCGCCATTCCGCCCGCTCAATGGCGGTGGCGCGGCGGCCGCCTTCGGCCGCACCCCGGACGGAATGGGACGCGCCTTTATGCGTGGCGCCGGCTGTCCGCTGACTGCCCGCCGGTTCCTCCGATCTCCCCTTTCCCCCTCCTCCCCCCTCTCCTCTTCTGCTCTTTTGTCCCTGGGTGCCGCGCCTCCCTGGAGCGGCGCCCCGCCGGACACGGCGCGGCCCCGGACCGCCGCCGCGCGGGGGTCCGGGGCCGCTCCCGGGCCGTCCAGCCGTCTCCGGTCGGCCACCGGCCGCTACCGCTCCCCCTCCACCGGGCGGGCGCCGTCGAGGTCCCACACCCGCAGGGTGCCGCACATGCCGTTGCGGCGCGGGCCGGGCGGGGAGTCGGCCGTGTACACCGCCGCGTCGCGCAGGTGGCCCCCGGTGCCGGCCGCCAGGTCGGCGACGTGGCCCCGGGTGGCCTCGGCCTGGGCGTGCGGGCCGCGCTCCCAGTGGTGGTGCCAGCCGGCCGCCTTGTCGCGCACCAGCCGCACCGCCGCCTCATGCAGCCCGGTGAGCGCGCCGGGACCCTCGGCCCGCACGCGCTCGCGCAGCCGCAGGTAGCCCTCGACGGCGAGGTCGCGCCGCTCGCGCGCGGCGCGGGACATCGCCGCCTGCGCCGCGTCGGCGTCGGCGAAGTCCGACCACGCCGGGATCTCCGTGGCGCGGGCGTAGGCGTCGGGGTCGGCCAGCACCTCGGGCGGGTAGGTCAGCACCGCGTCGCCGGACTCGGGCAGGCCGGCGTTCTGCATCACCACCAGCAGTTCCAGGTCGCCGCTGCCGTTGACCAGCCGGTGCACCGTGCCCGGCGTGAACCACAGCAGCCTCCCCGGCGCCAGCGGCGTGCGGGCGTACCCGGCGCCGCTCAGCGTCTCCAGTTCGCCCTCGCCGCGCACCACCACGTAGCCCTCGGCCGAGGCGGTGTGCAGGTGCGGCGAGCCGCCCGCCCGCCCGTCGGCGGCCGGCCAGGCGTAGACCAGCAGGTGGGAGACTGCCGTGCCGCCGGGGAACCCGGGCACGCCGCCCGCGCGGCCCGCCTCCGCCGCCCCCTCCGCTCCCGCCGCTCCTCCCGTGGCTCCTTGGCCGCTCACGGCACCGCCACCCGCCCCTGGGTGCCGGACCCGCCGCCCGGCGCCGCGTCGGCCGCCGCCCGCTCCAGTTCGGCCAGGCCCGCCTCGGCGAGTTCGGCGCTGCCGGCCCGCCGCCGGTCGCCGTCGGCGATGACCACCGCGTAGCGGTAGCGCAGCGCCTCCCCCGGCTCGGCCGGCACCTCGGCGCTGAAGAACGGCGCGGGGCACACGCACGCGAAGATCCCGGTGCGCACGAACCACTGGACCGGGTGCCCGGGGTTGGCGGGCGCGTCCACGAACACCAGGGTGGCGGCGCGGTCGTGGCCGTCGTGCCGCCCGGCGAAGGCCAGCCACGGCGCGCGCACGCCCATCATCTCGTCGCCGCCCTCGGCCTCGGGGCTGTAGACCCGGCCGCCGCTGAAGGAGCGCGGCCCCCGCCAGAACAGGCCGCCGTACCCGGCGTTCTCGCGCCCCTCGGTGGTGGGGCTGCCGATCCGCACGGCGGCGCCGGTGCGGTTGGTGAACGCGGTCTCGAACACCAGCGTCCAGGCGCCGCGCGCGGGGTCGGCGGTGACGCGGAAGCCGCGCCGCTCCTCGAACCAGGTCTCCCCCTGCTCGGTGACCCAGTCCAGCCGCTCGGCGACCGACACCGCGTCGGGCGCGGCGGCCAGGCGGTCGAACGCTCGGTGCGCCATCGCGCCGTCGTTGGGCAGTTGCACGTACCCGCGGCCGCGCAGGTAGGTCGGGCCGCCCCACAGGTTGGCCGGGCCGACGTTGGGCAGCGACCACGCGATGCCCTTGTGCCAGACGTGGTCGTGCGGCCGGTACAGGCTGACGGTGTCGCCGCCCAGGGTGCGGACGGGGTGGAAGTAGGGGCGCGGCGACTCCAGTTGGGCGTCCCAGGGCCGGTAGACGTAGCGGGTCAACTCCGCGCCGTCGTGGGTGATCCGCAGGGCGCGGTCGTGCTCGTGCACCAGGCCCAGTCCGCGGGCGGGCGGTTCGGCCCCGTCGGGGGCCGGGCGGTCGTGGTCGTCGGGTCTCATGGGCGGCCTCCTGTGCGCTCGGGCCGCGCCGCGCGGTGCGGCGCGCGCGGGCCGCGTCCCGCCGCCCAGGGGAGGGAGGGGCGGCGGGACGCGGCGGTCCTGGTACTGCCGGACCGGCCCGGCCTGCCGGGCCAGGGCCGGCTCACCGGGGGATCACTGCCGGATGAAGTACTGCTCGGGGTTGGTGGGGCCGGGGGTGTTGTAGACGGCGGCCTCGGGCATGGTCTCGGGCACGTTGCGGAAGTCCTCGGCGACGATCCCGTAGCCGGGCGGGGTCAGGTTGATGCCGATGGCGTAGAACCGCTCCTGGGAGACCTCCAGCAGTTCGCGCATCTTCTCCTCGCGCGCCTGGGGGTCGGGCTCGGCCAGCAGTTCGTCGTAGATCTCCAGGTGCTCGCGCACCTCCCGCGGCGGCTCCTGGGCGCGCGGGTCGTTGCCGTCGGAGACGTACCACTGCGCCCACGGGATGGCGAAGTTGGACTCGCCGCTGTGGACGGGTGCGTACCAGCGCGGGTCGTACATGGCGTCGAGCAGGCCGCTGTCGCCCGACCACACGTTGGCGTCGTGCTCGTTGTTCTCGCGGCGGTCCTGCCACAGCGACCGCTCCTCGATCTCCATCTCCACGTCGACGTCCAGCTCCTCCCAGAAGCCGACGACCATCTCCATGGAGTCCACGATGTCGGGCCGGAAGTCGCCGGGCACCGACAGCGTGAAGCTGAGCGCGCGCCCGCCGGGGGCCACGCGCACGCCGTCGCCGTTGCGCTCGTCGTAGCCGGCCTCGTCCAGCAGCGCGTTGGCGCGCTCGACGTCGTACTCGGTGTACTGCTTGGCCAGCTCCTCGTTGAAGAACGGGGTGTCGCGGCGCGGCGCGGCCTGCCAGGGCTCGCCTTGGCCCTGGTAGACGACGTCGATGATCGACTGCCGGTCGATCCCCAGCGACATCGCCACCCGGAAGTCGCGGTCGCGGAACACCTCGCGCAGCTCCGCGTCCTGGTGGGTGAGGTTGAAGGAGATGACGCCGGTGTTCATCTCGCCGGGCTGGAGGTCCACGAACCGGTAGCCGCCGGACTCGCGGTTCTCGGCGAGCACCGGCCGGTTCTCCAGCGTGTTGAAGTGGCGGGTGTGGAAGTTGATGTCGCCGTTGAGCGCGCGGGTCAGCATCACCTCGTCGTCCTGCATGATGTCGAACACCACGCGGTCGATGTAGGGCAACTGGTTGCCCTCGGTGTCGACCTTCCAGTAGTAGGGGTTGCGCTCCAGCACCACCCGGCCGGAGTCGGCCAGCGGCTCGGTGACCTGCCAGGCGTTCATGGTGGGGATGTCGGGGTTCTGCCAGGTCAGCGCGGAGTCGGTGACCCCGGCCTTGACCTCGAACAGCTCCACCCAGTCGGCGTAGCCCTGCTCCTCGGCCAGTTGGTCGGCGTCGGGGTTGTGGTCGATGTGGAACTCCTCCAGGTAGTGCCGCGGCTTGTTGACCAGTTGGTACTGGAGGAGGTCGTGGCCGGCCCACAGCGCGTCGGGCTCGGGGAAGGTGAGCACGACCGTGGTGTCGTCGACCTTCTCGGCCGTGGGCGGGTTCTGCGCGGCCACCGGGGTGAGGTCCTCGTTGTTGAAGACGTCGTTGACGGCGAACACGATGTCGTCGGCGGTGAACGGCTCGCCGTCGGACCACCGCAGCCCCTCGCGCAGGCGGAAGGTCAGCTCGGTGGCGTCCTCGTTGTACTCGAACTCCTCGGCGAGGTTGGGCACCACCTCGGTCCACTCGGTGTTCCAGCGGGTGAGGTTCTCATAGCCCACGGTGCGGCCCAGCCACGGCCAGTCGCCGATGCCCAGGACGGCGCTGCGCCAGGTGCCGCCGTAGACCCCGACCTCCTCGACGGGCTCGACCACCAGCGGGTTGTCCGGCAGGCGCTCCTCCAGCGGCGGCAGGTCGCCGGCCTCCACCCGCTCGGCCAGCGCCGGTGCCTGCCCGTTGGCCTCGCCACCCGAGCCGGCCTCCTCCTCGGGGTCCAGGGAGAAGAAGTCGCAGCCGGTCAGGGTGAGCGCGAGGACCAGGGCCGCCGCGCACGGCGCCCGCCACGCGCGGCCGGGCGGACGCCGCCCGGGTGTGGGTGCGTGCATGTGCTGTTCTCCGTTTCTGTGTGGGGGATGGCCGACGCCGGGCGCGCGGTGCGGGCCGCCCGCTCAGGGGGCGCCCGCCAGCGACAGCTCCTCGGCGTAGTGGCAGGCGGCCAGGCGGCCGGGCGCGATCTCGCGCAGCGGCGGCACCTCGGCGGCGCACCGGTCGGTGGCGTGGCGGCAGCGGGTGTGGAAGGGGCAGCCGGGCGGCGGCGCCGAGGGGTCGGGCAGGTCGCCGCGCAGCCGGATGCGCTCGCGCCGGTCGCGCCGCGCGCCGGCCGCCTCGGGCGGGCCCACGGGCCGGCGCCGCCGCAGCCGCGGGTCGGGCACCGGCACGGCCGAGATCAGCGCCTCGGTGTAGGGGTGCAGGGGGCGGGCGAAGAGGGCGGCGGTGGGGCTCAGCTCCACCACGCGGCCCAGGTACATCACGGCGACCCGGTCGCACACGTGCTCGACCACCGACAGGTCGTGGGAGACGAACAGGTAGGTCAGCCCCATCTCGGCCTGGAGGTCCTGGAGCAGGTTGAGGATCTGGGAGCGCACCGAGACGTCCAGCGCGCTCACCGCCTCGTCGGCCACGACCAGGCGCGGGCCGGGCACCAGCGCGCGGGCGATGCCGACCCGCTGGCGCTCGCCGCCGGAGAAGGCGTGCGGGTAGCGGCGCAGGTGGTCGGGGCGCAGGCCCACCCGGGCCAGGATCGCGGCGACGCGGTCCTCCAGTTCGGAGCCGGTGACCCCGAGCAGCACCCGCAGCGGCTCGCCGACGATCTGGAGCAGGGTCATGCGCGGGTTGAGCGAGGCGTAGGGGTCCTGGAAGACCATCCGCACCTCGCGGCGGTAGACGGCGACGTCCTCGGGCGCCGGCGCGGCGGCGTCGATGACGCGGCCCTGGGCGGTGCGGTAGCGCACGTGCCCCCGCGCCTCGGGCCGCACGCCCATCACGGCCGAGCCCAGGGTGGTCTTGCCGCAGCCGGACTCCCCCACCAGGCCCAGCGTCTCGCCGTGGGCGATGCGCAGGTCCACCCCGTCCACCGCCTTCACGGTGTCGCCGCGGGGGATCCCGGCGGCCTCCTCGGGCAGGTCGGGCGCCCGGCGGGCGCGGCGGCGCGCGGCGCGGGGCAGCCGGAAGTGCACGCGCAGGTCGCTGACCTCCAGCAGCGGATTTGCGGGGGCGGCGGCGGTGTCCGCGGCGTCAGTCGGCATCGGCGGCCTCCTCATCGGCCCGGCGGGCGGACGCGCCGGCGGGGTCGGGGCGGAACTGGTGGGCTGGGTCGGCGGGATCGGCGTGGCCGGCGGGGGCGTCGCCGCCGTAGAGCAGGCACCGCACCCGCCGGCCGTCGGCCAGGGACACCGGCGGGGGGACGGTGGTGTCGCAGCGGCCGGGCATGGCGTGGTCGCAGCGGTCGCGGAACACGCACCCGCTGGGCTGGTGGGCGGGGTCGGGCACCGAGCCGCGGATGGCCGGCAGCCGCTCCCGGCGCGGCGCGCCCATGCGCGGCACCGACTCCAGCAGGGCGCGGGTGTAGGGGTGGCGGGGCGCGTGGAACACGCCGTCCACCGCGCCCTGCTCGACCACGCTGCCCAGGTACATCACCGCGACGTCGTCGGCGATCTCGGCGACCACTCCCATGTCGTGGGTGATGAACAGCATGGCCATGCCGCGGCTGTCCTGGAGGTCGGCCAGAAGGTCCAGGATCTGGGCCTGGGTGGTGACGTCGAGCGCGGTGGTGGGCTCGTCGGCGATCAGCAGCTCGGGCTCGCACGACAGCGCCATGGCGATCATGACGCGCTGGCGCATGCCGCCCGAGAGCTGGAAGGGGTAGGCGTCCACGATCCGCTCGGGCGCGGGGATCCCCACCCGGCCCAGCAGCTCCACGCTCCTGCGCCGCGCCTCGGCGCGGCTGACCCGGTTGTGCACGCGGATCGCCTCGCCGATCTGGTTGCCCACCCGGTGCACCAGCGACAGCGAGGCCATCGGCTCCTGGAAGACCATGGCGATGTCGCGGCCCCGCACCTGGCGGATGCGGCGGTCGCGGGGGCCCAGCGCGGCCAGGTCGACGGTCTCGGCGGCGCCGCCGGGGCCGCGCCGGTGCAGCAGGACCTGCCCGCCCACCACGCGGCCGGGCCGCTCCACGAGTTGCAGGATGGAGCGGGCGGTGACGCTCTTGCCGCAGCCGCTCTCGCCGACCACGCACAGGGTGCGGCCCCGGCGCAGGGTGAGGTCGGCGCCGTTGACGGCGCGGACCTCACCGGTGTCGGTGGTGAAGTGGGTGCGCAGCCCCTTCACCTCCAGGAGCACGTCGTCGGGCTGGGTGCTCATGTGCGGGCTCCTACTGGTAGGGGTCGGCGGAGTCGCGGATTCCGTCGCCGGCGAAGTTGAGCGCCAGCACCGCCACGGTCACCGCCACGCCCGGCAGCAGGGTCCAGGGCGCGTTGGCGATGGAGTGGATGTTCTGCGCCTCCTGCATCAGCACGCCCCAGCTCACGACGGGCGGCTGGAGGCCCAGGCCCAGGAACGACAGCGCCGTCTCGGCGAGGATCATCAGCGGGATCGCCAGGGTGAGCGAGGCGACGATGTGGCTGGTGAAGGACGGCAGCATGTGGCGGCGGATGATGCGGGCGCGCCCGCAGCCGTCCAGCCGGGCGGCCAGCACGAAGTCCTCCTCGCGCAGGGACAGGAACCGGCCGCGCACCACGCGGGCCAGGTCGGTCCAGCCGATGAGCGAGAGGATGACGGTGATGGCGAAGTAGGTCTGCAACGCGCTCCACTCGCGCGGCACCGCCGCCGAGAGCCCCATCCACAGCGGGATGGTGGGGATGGACATCGTGAACTCGATGACGCGCTGGATGGCGGTGTCGATCCGGCCGCCGAAGTAGCCGGAGATCCCGCCGAGCACCACGCCCAGCACGAAGGACACCGCCACCCCGGCCAGGCCGATGGACAGCGACACCCGGGTGCCGTAGACGATGCGGGAGAGCATGTCGCGGCCGTTGCGGTCGGCGCCGAGCAGGTAGACGCGCTGGTCGGGGTCGGTGGGGCCGATGAGGTGGGTGTCGGCGGGGATGACCCCCCACAGCTCGTAGGGGCGGCCCTCCACGAAGAACCCCACGGGGATCTTCACCGACTCGTCCACGGTGTACTCCCGCGCCAGCGTCTCCTCGTCGCGCGTGGAGCGGTAGCCGTGCACGTAGAGGCCCAGGTCGAAGCCGTCGCGGGTGTCGACCACGTGCAGCGCCTGCGGGGGCGCGTGGGTGTGCTCGGCGCTGTAGTGGCCGGGGGTGGTGGGGGCCACGAACTCGCAGAACACCGCCACGAACACGAGCAGGCCGATGACCGCGGAGCTGGCCATGGCCAGCCGGTGCCGCTTGAACCGCCACCAGATGAGCCGCCACTGCGACGCCGCCGCGGCGGTGCGCCCGGTCCCGGCGGTGCCGGCGGTGTCGGCGCCGGCCGTGTCGGGGTCGGGGGCGGGGGCGGGGCGGTCGCGGCGGATGCGCGCCAGGGGGTTCACGCGCTCGCCTCCTCGGTCTGGGCGTGCCGGATGCGGGGGTCCCACCAGGCCAGGAGCAGGTCGGACAGCAGCGTGCCGACGAGGGTGAGCGCGCCCAGCACGAGGATGAAGGACCCGGCCAGGTACATGTCCTGGCTTTGCAGGGCCTCCAGCAGCAGCGGGCCGGTGGTGTCGAGGCTGAGGACGATGGAGACCATCACCTCGCCGCCGACCAGGGTGGGCAGGATCCAGCCGATGGTGCTGATGAAGGGGCTGATGGCCATGCGCACCGGGTACTTGAGGATGACGCGCCACTCGGGCAGCCCCTTGGCGCGCGCGGCGGTGACGTAGGGCTTGCGCAGCTCGTCCAGCAGGTTGGCGCGCAGCACCCGGATGAGCACGGCGGTGCCGGCGGCGCCGATGATCAGCACCGGCGCCCACAGGTTGGACACCACGTCCAGCACCCGGCCCAGGTTCCAGGCGGAGTCGGCGAACTCCGGTGAGACGATCCCGCCGGCGCTTTCGCCGAAGAAGCGGTAGGAGACCCACACGAAGACCAGCGCCAGCATGAAGTTGGGGGTGGCCAGGCCGAGGAACCCCACGAAGGTGGCGGCGTAGTCGCCCACGGAGTGCTGGCGCACCGCCGAGTAGACGCCGATGGGGAACGCGATCACCCAGCTGACCAGCATGGTCGCCAGCGCGAGGGCCACGGTCAGGCCGATGCGGTCCCAGATGAGGTCGGCCACGGGCCGCTGGTAGGCGAAGGACATCCCGAAGTCGCCGTTGAGCAGGATGCCGCCGATCCAGCGCAGGTACTGCACGTGCAGGGGCTCGTTGAGGCCGTAGCGCTCCTCCAGGGCCAGGATCTGGGCGCGCTCGACCGAGGCGCCGCGCGCCGACAGCTCGGCGATGTAGGTGGCCAGGTAGTTGCCGGGCGGGAGCTGGATGACCAGGAACGCCACCAGGGAGATGGCGAAGAGCGTGGGCACCATGTAGAGGAGGCGGCGGATCACCAGTGCGCGCATGGCGCCCCCCGGCTGCCTCGGGACCAGAGGACGGTCCCAGCGGTGTGGATAGCGCTTACCGGACGGGCGCGCCGATACGGAGGAGGCGGCGGCGCAATACCGGGGGGCGGCGGCGCCGCTGAGCGCTGGATAACGCTTACCATGGCGTCCCGCCTCCGTGCATGCGGTCGTAGTAGGGCGACCCCCGCCGCAGTTCCGAGGGGGTGACCACCCGCCGCTGGGCGGCCGAGGCGTAGAGGCCGGCGATGAGCCGCAGGGTGCGCAGGGCGTCGGCGGTGGTCACCGGCGGCGGCTCCGTGGCCCGCAGCGCGGCCAGCACCTGCGCGATCTGGGCGCGGTGCCCGCTGGCGACCCCGCTCTCCCCCGCCGCCCAGGCCGCCGCGGCGGCGTCCTCGAACCCCGGCGCCGGGGTGAGCGTCCAGTCGTCGTCGCCGTAGCCGTAGAGGTGGCGGAGTTCGACGGTGGCGCGCTCGAAGTCGACGCGCACGTAGCTCTCCTCGCGCGGGGAGAGCACGCTGTTGACGACGGTGGCCACCGCGCCGTTGGCGAAGGACACGTGCGCCAGCGACACGTCCTCGGTCTCCATCACCCGCGCCTGGCGGCGGGCGGTGGCGCTGACCTCGGTCCAGTCGCCCAGCAGCGCCAGGAGCAGGTCCATCTGGTGGATGCCGTGGCCCATGGTCGGGCCGCCGCCCTCGGTGTCCCAGCGCCCGCGCCAGGGGACGTCGAAGTAGGACTGGTCGCGGAACCAGAGGGTGTGGCAGACGGCGACGAGCGGGCGGCCCAGGGCGCCGGACTCCACGAGCGCCCGCACGCGGCGGGCGCCCGAGCCGAACCGGTGCTGGAACAGGGTCGCGAGGTAGGGGCCCTGGGCGCCCTCGGCGGCGGCCATGTCCTCCAGTTCGGCCAGGCTGAGGGCGGGCGGCTTCTCGACCAGGGCACTGACCCCGGCGCGCAGGCAGGCCAGCGCCTGGCCGTGGTGCAGGCCGGGTGGGGTGCACAGGTGGACCAGGTCGGGGCGGACCTCGCCGAGCAGGCGGTCGAGGGAGGTGAAGCGCTCGGGGATGCCGTAGCGGTCGGTGAAGACGGCGAGGGCGTCGGGGTTGACGTCGGCGGCGGCCACGACCACGGCGTCGTCGGGCAGGGATTGCAACGCCTCCACGTGGTAGCGGGCGATGTTGCCCGTGCCCACGACGGCCACGCGCAGCGGATCCGCGGGTGCGGGCGCCGGGTCGGGGGGGTGCATGGCTCTCCTCCTTGGGGGATCCCGGCGGGCGGGACCCGGGTCCGCCGCGGCGGGCGGAGGGGACGGGGTTCGCAGGTCGGGTGCACGGACCCGCGCACGGGGTGCGACCGGAGAAAGGGGCTCGAAATTATCGGAACTTCGACCGCAAGGCTTGGCGCCTGAATCTACGTAAGCGACATCACATGGTCAAGCCCCAAAGAACTTCCGGATCACTCCGCGCCTCCCGGCGCACCGGCGTCCACCACGGAAGCCGGACACATGGGCCCTCACCGAAAATCCTTTCTCCCGACCGCATCTCGACCACAGTGCCACCGACTCGAAACTTTCGAGTACGCTGCATCGCCCATCGCGGTGGAGTGGTGGACGGGCGCCAAACACCGGCGGGCGCCCTCCCGAGGGAGGGCGCCCGTAGGGCGGGGTCGTGGGCCGATCAGCGGTTGCGGCGGGTGAAGCCCCAGACCAGCAGACCCAGGTAGGCGCCGTTGACCACGATCCCGCCGAGCAGCCAGGGCCAGACGGCACCGCCCTGCGCGGTGACCCAGAAGACCTTGGCGGCCCAGTAGGACGGCAGGACTCCGAAGGCCAGGCCCCAGGCGTCCGGGAGGAACCACGGCAGGATTGGCAGAGCGAAGAGCAGCGTTCCCACGGCCCGGATCACCGCGAGCCCCTCCACCTTGTTTCGCCCCGCCAGCGCCATCAGGACCGCCACCACCGCCGCGGTGAGCGCCGCGCACAGCGCCGCCGCCGCGGTGCCGGGCAGCCCCGCCGCAGGCATGAAGCCGCTGAGCACCACGGCGACCGTGACGAACACCGTGGTCACCGCGACCAGGGTGGCCACCCGGTACAGCGCGAACACCGGCATGGCCACCGGCGTGACCCGCAGCGCCTGGAGGGTCCGGGAGTCCTTCTCCTCCAGCAGCATCAACCCGGCCAGCGCGCCCAAGACCCCCACCGGCCCCAGCACCAGGAACATCGACACGATAAGGGGGTGGTAGGGGGTTAGGGCGAAGCCGTAGCGCTCGTCCAGCATCGCGGTCAGCGGCGGCAGGGTGAACCGCAGCACCGCGAGGTAGAAGAAGGGCGCGACGACCAGAAAGCGCAGCATGGAGTCGCGCCGCAGCCCGATCAGGTCGTTGCGCCCGAAGGCGCGCACCGCGTGTGCCATGTCATGCTCCTTCGGCGACGACGAACCGGAGGAAGAGCCGGCGGGCGAGCAGCGCCAGCAGGAGCACCCACAGCAACTGGTAGCCGATCGCGTAGGCGTACTCCCAGGGGGCGGGATCGGTGCGGCCGAAGGCCGCGCCGAGCAGGATGAGCGAGCCCTGGGTGGGGACCAGGTAGAGCACCGGGTGCTCCCACAGGCCCGCGTAGTGCAGCAGCGGCGTGTTCACCAGCGTCAGCCAGAAGGTCGAGGGCACCACCCAGTCGGTGACCGAGGAGAACGGGAGCGCGGTGGTGAAGCTGAGCATCAGCATGAACACGGACGTGGTCGCCACGCCGACCAGCAGCGGCAGGGGTGAGAACGCCAGGCCGTGCGCGGCCAGCACGATCGCCACCGCGAGCACCGTGCTCAGCAGCGCCAGGGTGGCCACCTTGGAGACCAGGTAGTCAGCGAACCGCAGCGGCGAAACGTTCAGCGCCAGGAGGGTGCGCTCGCCCTTCTCGAAGAACAGCGAGGCGGCGATGAAGAAGAACGGGACGATCACCAGGTCACCGAAGAGCACCAGGGGAGCGGCGACCTCGCGGTAGTCCACAGGTAGCGGCAGCAGGATCGCCAGCCACAGCGCGACGGAGAAGGCGGCGGCGTAGAGGAACCCGTAGCGCTTCTGTAGCCGCAGCTCCAGCCAGACGGCGCTGCGCAGCCGGGCGGAGCGCCGGGCGGCCGGCGGGGCGGTGAGGGCGCTCATCGGATCGACCGTCCGGTGACCTCGACGAACACGTCGTCCAGTCCTGCCTCCTGGCTGTGCACCGACTCGATCCGGTGCTCGCGCAGCAGGGTAAGCAGCGCGGGGTCGTCGGCCATGCCGTCCAGCGGGAACTCCGCGGTCTCCAGGCAGCCGTTCGCCGACCGATAGGCCACCCGCACGGTCCGCCGGCTGCGCGCGAGCCGCAGTTCCTCGGGGGAGTCGAGGGCGGCGATGCGCCCGTCGACCACGAACGCCACGCGGTCGCACAGCTCCTCGGCGGTCTCCATGCTGTGGGTGGTGAGGAAGACGGTACGACCCTGCTCCCGCAGTTCGGTGATCATCGCCTTGACGATGCGCGCGTTGGCGGGGTCCAGCCCGCTGGTGGGCTCGTCCAGGAAGACGAGTTCGGGCCGGTGGAGCAGGGCGCGGACGAACGTCAGCCGGGTCTGCATGCCCTTGGAGAAGCGGCCCACCCGGGTGTGCGCGGCGTCGGCCAGGCCGACCCGGCGCAGCAGCGCGAGGGGGTCCTCGACCGCGCCGCCGTACAGCGAGGAGAAGAACTCCAAGTTCTCCAGTGCGGTGAGCTTTTGGTAGTGGTTGGGCAGTTCGAAGGAGACGCCGATCCGCCGGTAGTACTCGTTGCCCCACTCCGCCGGCGGGCGCCCCCACACGGTGGCGGTCCCCTGGGCGCCGGTGAGCAGTCCGGTGAGGATTTTCTGGGTGGTGGACTTGCCCGCCCCGCTCGGGCCGAGGAAGCCGAAGACCTCCCCGGGGGCGAGGGAGAAGGCCATGCCGCGCACGGCGGGCTCAGAGGCCTTGGGGTAGGTGTAGGTGAGGTCTGCGACCTCGATGACCGGGGGCGTCTTGCCGGAGGTGGCCGGGGCGCGGTCGGCCCCGGCCCGGGTTCGGGCCATGGTGGTTTCCCTACGGTGTGTCAGGTGGATGTGCCGGATGCGTCATCCGGCGCCCGCCCGCTTCGTGCCAGGAGTCGCGCAGGGCGGCGTAGCCACGTTCCAGGAACGTGTACATGGTGTGCAGGTCGCGGAGCCGGTCCAGGTCCTCGGCGGGTGCGCCCGCCAGGCGCTTGAGCCCATTCTCGGCCAGGGTCCGGACGGCCGCCGCCTCCTGCACGCGCGTGTCAATCTCCCCGCGCCAGAAGCCAGGGCGGAGCCGGTAGTAGTGCCGCCGCGAGCCGGGGACGGTGAACCGCTCCACCGCCTCGGAGCGCTGCAGCAGCCGGATCGCCATGCTGATCGCCCCCCGACTCACGTCGAGGGCCTCGGCCAGTTCGTCGGCCGACTGGTGCGGGGGGCTGCACACGATCAGTCGTCCCAGGACGCGCCCCTCCATGCGGGGCAGCCCTCGTGCCTCGAAGAACCGGCCGAGTTCCTCGGCAAAGACCTGGCGCTCACGCTCCATCCCGGTGTCCGCCATGGTGCGTCCCCCCTGTGTCGGTTATGTCAGGGGTGATACTAAAATGATCGGCATGAACTTTCAATAGTTTTTGAAATTATCACCAGTGGGGGTCCGGAGCGTCGCCGGGCGCCCTTCCCGGAGGAGGGACGCCCGCGCCGGGGACATCGGCAGAGAGGGCTCAGGAGATCGGCTCGGCCAGGGCGACGAGGACGTTCTCGGGGCCGCGAACGTAGACCAGCCGGTAGGCGTCGCCGTAGCGCACCACATCGCCGACGGGCCTGACCCCGTGGTCGAGCAGCCGGGCCAGGGTGTCGTCGAGGTCGTCGACGGCGAACATGACCGTGCGCAGGCCCGGCGCGGTCACCGGGGCGGCGGCCTGCTCGGGGGCGGTGGCCGGCGGCGCGTGGTAGCGGGTCAGCTCGACCCCGCCGTGGCCGTCGGGGGTGCGCATCATCGCGATGTCGGCGCGGACGCCGTCGATCCCGACGAGGCGGTCCACCTCGGGGCCCTCGGCCGGCGCCTGGCCCTCCAGTTCCATGCCGAGGGCGGTGAAGAACGCGACGGCGGCGGGGAGGTCGCCGACGACGACGCTGACGTGGTCCATGCGCTGAATCGTCATGGCCCGAGCTTAGGGGGGCGGAAGCGGGAAAGAAGAAGGCGTGGACGAGAGTCGTCCACGCCGGCACCGTGATGGTGAGTGCGCCATCAGGGACTCGAACCCCGAACCCGCTGATTAAGAGTCAGCTGCTCTGCCAATTGAGCTAATGGCGCTCCGTGCGGCCCCACCGGCGGAAACTCCGGCCTGCCGGGCTCGCGACGTGGTAAACGATAGCAGCCGCCCAGGGCACTGGCGAACCGAATTGCCCGCGTACGGCCCGCCGCCCCCACTCCGCGGGGGGACGAGGAGTGGGGGCTTAGGGCCGGGCTTCGGCGGTCATGGTCAGGACCACGTCATGACCACGGCCACGATGATGCCGATGGCCACGATCGCGCCCACACCGGCGAGGATGTAGGGGGTGATCGGGGGCTTCGGCGCGGTCTCGGGCTCGCGGTTCTCCGCCACGAAGCGGCGGAACATCATGGTCGAACCCGCGGGGTCGACCTGCTCTTGATCC
Organism: Streptomonospora mangrovi; assembly: GCF_027604915.1. GTDB lineage: Bacteria > Actinomycetota > Actinomycetes > Streptosporangiales > Streptosporangiaceae > Streptomonospora > Streptomonospora mangrovi. The sequence goes on along the minus strand of NZ_JAJAQC010000003.1, from coordinate 122,557 downwards.
TTGTTGTCAGACATGGAGACGACCATAGCGACTCACGCCCCCGGGTGAAGCCCGCACCGCGCAGAAATCAGTTGGTATCGGGCGATTCGCCGGTCTCACGCGTGCGGCGGCGAAGCGGGACGCCCGGGCGCGATGCTCCAGGTAGTCGCGGTGGCACCGCCGCACCGGCGGTGCGGTGCGCCCGCCGGCCGGACAGGGGCGGCGCGGCCGACCTCACACCCGCCGCATACCCACGCCGCCGCCCGGCGGGCGGCGGTGGCCGCCGGCCGCGGCCGGGAGGCAGGCCGGGTCAATCCGCGCCGGCGCGCAGCAGGGCCGCGTGCGCGTCGGCGGGGGCGCCGAGGTCGCGCAGTGCCAGCCCGGCCGCGCCGCGCGCGCCCTCGACCGCCGGGGTGGGCGCGGCGCCGTAGCGGGCGGTGACCCCGGCGCGCACCGCCTCGGCGAGGCGGCCGCGCGCCAGCAGCGTGCCGGCCAGCACGATCGGCACACCGGCGCCCGCACGCGGCGGAGGGCCGGGGACCGCGCCGCCCGGCGGGTCCTGCGGGGCGGCCACCGGGTCGGCGGCGGCCATCACCGCGCCCAGCGTGGCCAGCAGCCGTTCGGCGGCCTCGGCGACGATGCCGGCGGCCACGGGGTCGCCGTCGTCAGCCGTCGCGGCGACCACGGGCGCCAGCGCGCCCAGCTCCGCCGGCGGGCGGCCGTGGGCGGCGCGGACGATCGCCTGCGGATCGCCGGCGGGGATGTCCAGAGCGGCGGCCAGCCGCGCGCCGAGCGGGCCACCGGGGCCGCGCCCGTCCATGGCCGCCAGCGCGGCCCGCAGCCCCGCCACGGCCAACCAGACCGCCGACCCCTCGTCGCCCAGCAGCCACCCGTAGCCGTCGCAGCGGTGGGCCACGGCGCCGGAGTGGACGAAGGCCGCGACCGCGCCGGTGCCGGCGATCAGGACCGCCCCGGCGTCGGCCGCCGAGCCCGCGGCGAACGCGACCGCGATGTCGTCGGTGAGGCGCGGCCGTCCGCCCAGGCCCACGGCGGCCCACGCCCGCAGCATGGCCACCTCGGCGGCGGGCCGCCCGGCCTCAGCCGAGCCCGCGATGCCGAACACGGCGTGGTCCACGGCGACGTCCCCGGCCTCGGCCAAGGCCGCGCGCAGGGCGGCTTCCAGGGCGGCGGCGGGATCGGCGCTGGAGAACGGATTGGCCCCGCCGCCGCGCCCCGAGCCCAGCACCCGGCCGTCCCGGGCGACCGCCACGCACCGCGTCGTGGTGCCGCCCGCGTCGACCCCGATGACCACATGCCGCACCATGCCCGGCAGTTTAAGGGCTCTCCCGTAACCGCTGGTCATGCGTCGCCAAGCCCCGCGCCGGCTTGCGAGCGCCAGGGTCGTCACTGGGTATCGATGCACAGATCCCGCATGTACCAGTCGAGCCGTGTCCCGTCCGCGCCGCGTGTGTGCTTGTCGGGGGTAAAGCCCGCCCGGCGGGCGACTGCGGAAGACGCGGCGTTCTCCGGCTCTACCCGGATCACAGCCTGCTTCGCTCCCTCACTCGTCGCATATCGGGAGACCAAGACGACCGCGCGGGTGGCCAGGCCGCGCCCTCTCCAGGACGGGTAGAGGCCGTAGGCGACATTCACCTGGCCGGGAGACAAGCCCTCTGCTGTGAAGCGCAGGTCGATCGTCCCCGCGAGCGCCCCGTCGATGCCTACCCGTATGCCGAAAGCGCGGAGTGGGCCGGCTGTGTCCCACTGTTCCCGGCAGTGCCGGATGTAGGCTTCGACGCCCTCGCGTGTGCCGGGACCGCCGCTGAGCCAGCGCACCAGCTGCTCATCCTCCCCCGCGAGGTGCGCCTCCGTATCGTCCAGGCGTAGCGGGGACAGGCTGATGATCCCGTCGGACAGCTTCACTTCATGCATCCGGCGATTCTTGACGCCTGAGCTGCGTTGCGCCATCGGATTCTGCGGGACATCGCGCAGAGCCCCACCACAAGAGATGATCTTGGGGTGGCTGGTGTGATCACGGCGTCGAAGCCTTCCCGGATGGTCCCGTTCACTCGGCTGAGCCCACGTCAGTTCAGCAACCTGATGACCGCGCTGCGCCGCGAAGGCGCGGATGCGGTCCGCAGAGGACGGCCGTGGAGCTTGCCGTTGGAGGATCGGGTTGTGCTGGTCGCCGCGTACTGGCGCACGAACCTGACGCTGCGGCAGCTTGCGCCGCTGTTCGGCATCTCGAAGTCGGCCGCCGACCGCATCATCGCCCACCTCGGGCCCTTGCTCGCGCTCCAGCCGCGCAGGCGGTTCCCCAAGGACACCGTGCTGATCGTGGACGGAACCCTGGTGCCCACCCGTGACCACACCGTCGCCGAGCAGTCGAAGAATCACCGGTACTCAACCAACCACCAGGTCGTCATCAATGCCGACACCCGGCTCGTGGTCGCCGTCGGCCGGCCGGTGCCCGGCAACCGCAACGACTGCAAGGCGTGGCAACTGTGCGGCGCGAAGGAGGCTGTCGGCAGGACCACGGTCATCGCGGACGGCGGCTACCGGGGCACCGGCTTGGTCATCCCGCACCGCCGCGAGCGCGGCCAGGCCGAACTCCCGGCCTGGAAAGAGGAGCACAACGCCTCTCACCGCAAGGTCCGCGCCCGCGTCGAGCACGTCTTCGCCCGGATGAAGGGCAGGAAGATCCTCCGCGACTGCCGCCTGAAAGGTGACGGTGTTCACCACGCCATGCTCGGCATCGCCCGCCTGCACAATCTCGCCCTGGCCGGGTAACGAAGAACGGACTGGTCAACCAGCACTTCATAGATCATTTACGGGACAGCCCTTAGTGCGGCGCGCGCGGGCGCGGCGGGAGCCGCGAGGCCGGCAGGGGGAGGGAACCGGCCCGACCGGGTGGCCGGGTGGGGCCGGGCCGCCCGGTTGGCCAGGTGCGGCCAGGTGCGCCCGACGCGCACCGGTTTCGGGAACGCGGCCGGGGGCGGCGGCCGTTGTCACACCGCGTCGGGGGCACCGGTGGCGCGGAACACCGGGCGCCCCCGCACGCAGGTGAAAGTGAATCGCCAGCGCGCTGAAAGCCCAGTGCACGAGCCTGATGCCAGAAGGTGGCTGCGGCCGGTACTTCCCCGCGGCCGAAGCCCCTTCGCGAAGCGGGCCGGGACAACGTTGGGCGATCCTCTCGGCTCCCAAGAGTCGGAGGACGGCCGGCTCGTGGGATGGCGGCTCGGCAGAGCCGCCCGTGCCTGGCGAGACGACCGCACAGGTCCACGCTCGCCAGGCACGCCCGCCCCGACCGCCCGAGCGTGGCGCGGGCGCGCCGGCTTCGCCACCCGCCACCGAGGTCCGAGCCACGGGCTCGGCGCCTTCACGACGGGCTTCGCCCCCGCCCCCCGGTTGGAGCCGCCTCCGGCCATGTCCGCCCGGCACCCGGCCCGGTCGTGGCACGCGCGCGCCGCCTTCACCGCCACCACCCGCGCACGCGGCACCGTTTCCGGTCCCTTGGGCACAGCGGCTTTCGGCCCGCCCCAGCCAGTGCGGCCCCGCGGCGCACCCCTGGCACGGCCGCGTACTTCGCGCCGTCCCCCACACGCGCACGCCGCCGGAGTCCGCGACACGGGTTAAGCACATTCCGGCCGTAACCCGGGCTCGCTGCCTTCGCCGCCCCTCCCCGCGCCCACCGCCGAGATTCGCCCCACGGATTCGGCACATTCCGGCACGGTGGACTTCGGCCCGGCCCAGCCGGTAGCGGCCGCCCCGAGTCGCGCCCGACCCGGCCGGCCGCCTCGGACGCCGCCGCCCGCAACCCGCGCACGCCGCAGTGAATCGCGACGTGGGGTCGGTGCCTTTCCGGTCCTTGGGTTTCGGGCCGGCCCTACCGGTCGCGGCCGCCCCAACGCACGCGCGGCTCTGCTCTCCGGACCGGCCGCGCCCCCCGCCCCGGGCTGCGCCGCCACCCGCAGCGCCGTAGGCCGCCCCTGGGGGCGGACGATCCGCCGAGGGGCGAGTAGCGTTGCCGCCAGTGACACCACGCGCCCTGCGGCTGCCGTGGATTCGGACGCGGCCAAGGGCGCCGGCTGCCGGTCCCGAACGTGTGCGGCATCGACCGCCGCCGCGGCGGAACGGGCGGACAAACTCCGGCCGCGCATTGACTCGGCCGAGCGATTCGAAAGAAACTTTCCACCATGGCGAAAACGGCGAAACCGCCGAACTCCCACGACAGCGGGGCAGCGGTCGGCGAGGGCACCTCGGGGCCGTTCGGACGGGACGACTCCGCCTCGCCGACCACTGTCCTGCGCATCCGCTCGCTGCTGCCGTCCCTGGCGCCGGCCGAGCAGCGCGTGGCCCAGCGCATCATCGCCGACCCCGAAGGGGTCGCCGCGTCCTCCATCACCCAGCTCGCCAAGGACTGCGCCACCTCCGAGGCCACGGTCATCCGGTTCTGCCGCACCATCGACTTCACCGGGTACCGCGAACTCCGGCTGGCCCTTGCCACCGAGGCCGGGCAGGCGCGCGGCGCGGGGATCAGCACCCGGGAGTTCGCCGGCGACATCAACCCCGACGACACCCTGGTGACCGTCGTCCAGAAGATCGCCTACACCGACGCCCGCGCGGTCGAGGACACCGCCGTGCAGCTCGACATCCAGGTGCTCCAGGCGGTCGTGGAGCGCATGGCGGTGGCCCGGCGCATCGACATCTACGGTGTGGGCGCCAGCGGGTTCGTCGCCGCCGACCTCCAGCAGAAGCTGCACCGCATCGGCATCACGTCCTTCGCCTGGTCCGACACCCACGTGATGCTGACCAGCGCCGCGCTGCTGTGCGAGGACGACGTCGCGCTCGCGGTCTCCCACACCGGCACCACCATCGACACCATCGACGCCCTCGCCGAGGCGCGCCGCCGGGGCGCCACCACCGTGGCCATCACCAACTTCCCGCGCGCCGCCATCAGCGAGGCCGCCGACCACGTGCTCACCACGGCCGCGCGCGAGACCACCTTCCGCTCCGGCGCCACCGCCAGCCGGCTCGCCCAGCTCACCGTGATCGACTGCCTGTTCGTGGGGCTGGCCCAGTCGCGCTACGCCGACAGCCGCAGCGCCCTGGCCACCACCTACGACGCCGTGCGGGGGCTGCGGGTGGGCGAGGACCGGCGCCGGCCGGCGCCGCGCCGCCGGGGCGCCGCCGACCCCCACGCCGCACCGGCGCCCGAGAGCGACGGCGACGGCGACGGCGCGCGGTGACGTGCGGACAGCCGGCCGCTGACCGGCCGGCCGGTCCCGTTCAGCCCCGGTCCAGGGCGGTGCCGAGCAGCCCCAGCGGCGGCGCGCCCAGGTCCATCAGCGCGGCGTGGAAGCGCCGCAGGCTGAACCCGCTCCCCCACCGGCGCCGGGCCTGCTCCCGCAGGTCCAGGATCGCCAGCTTGCCCCAGGTGTAGCGGCCGTAGGTGGGGTCGAACAGGGCGCGCCGGGCCTCCGACAGGGCGGCCGGACCCGTGTGCGGGGTGTCGGCGGCGAAGCGGCGGGCGGCGTCCTCGACGGTCATCTCGCCGGTGTGCACCCCGATCGCCGAGGACAGCCGGGTGACGCGGATGAGCGCCTCGATCCACACGCCCACCGCGAAGTGGTCGGCGGTGAACGAGCCGGCCTCGGCGCCCAGCGCCTCCTCGGCGTAGGCGCCGAACCCCTCCTCCAGGCACAGCTCCTCGGTGTAGTGCGCCCAGCCCTCCACGAACGACAGCGAGAACAGCGAGCGCCGCACCTGCCCCGGCGCCCGGCGCAGGGCGCGCCCGTGGGAGAAGTGGCCAGGGGCGACCTCGTGCACGCCGATCGCCGGCAGCGTGGTGGCGCTGAACAGCTCCATCCACTCGGCGGTCTCGGCCTCCGACCACGCGGGGTCGGGCGGGGTGACGAAGAAGCTGGAGGGCGCGTCGGCCTCGGCCGGCCCCGACCAGCCCAGCGCGGCCGTCGCCCACCGCCCCGAGGGCGGCGACAGCCGCACCTCGCAGCGGCCGTCGTGGTAGGGCACGAGGTCGCGTTCGCGGGTGAAGTCCAGGCACAGCCGGGTCCAGGTGCGCGCCGCGTCCAGCACCGCGTCGGGCGCGGGGTGGTCGCCCAGCAGCTCGCGGGCGACCTCCAGCGGCGGGCGGCCCGGGGCGATGCGCCCGGTGGCCTCGGCCAGGCCGGCCATGAGGCGGTCGCGTTCGGCGCCGGCCTGCTCCCGGAGGCGGTCCAGGTCGACCTCCAGCGCCTCGCCGGCGCCCATGTAGCGGGCCAGCGCCGCGCCGCCCAGCGCGGCGTCGCGGGGGCCTTCTCGTTCGGCGCGCTCCAGGTGGGTGACCAGGCGGCGGTGCGCCGACAGGGCGGCGTCGCGGACGTCGGCGGGCGCGCCGCCCGCGGCCTCCTCGGCCTCGGGCACGCCGGCGGCCAGGCCGCGCACGGCGTCCAGCAGCGCGGCGGCGGTGGGGGCGCTGACCCGGTCGAGGGCGGCGATGGCGGCGTCCACGGCGTCGGGCCAGGCCGCCAGATGGCGGTCGCGGGCCGCCCGGCGCTCGGCCTCGGGGGCGTAGTCGCGGTCGTAGCAGGAGACGTCCAGCTCGAAGACGTGGCGCAGCGGGTTGGAGCGGTGCAACTCCAGCTCGCCCAGCTCCACGCGCAGCGCCTCCTCGGCGGCGCGCGCGTGGGCCTCGTCGTGGGGGTCGGGGAAGGGCTCGCCCTCCCCCAGCCGCGCGAGCCCGGCGGTCACGCCCGCCGGCGACAGGTCGCCCACGACGCCGTCGTACTCGTGGCGGCCGCCCTCCTCCCGCGCGGAGGCCACGTTGAGGTCGGCGATGGCGCGCAACCGCGCCGGATAGTCGTCCATGGCCTGGACCCTACTCGCGGGGGCCGCCCCGGGGGCAAGCACTTTGGGGCGCGGGGGTGCGGCAGGGGCGGAACCCTCGCCGCCGCGCGAGCGTCACTCAGGTGTGAAGACACTCCGGTCGCTGTGGTCGAACCCGTGGGCGTGGCTGGTGGCGTGCGTGCTGGCGCCCCTGGTCGCGCTGGCGCCCTACACCTGGCTGAACCTGTCGACGGCCGAGCACCGCACCGACCTGGACTCCGCGCGGACGCGGCCGGTGGCGATCGTGCTCGGCGCGGGCCTGCGCGACGACGGCACGCCCACCACCCTGCTCCAGCGGCGGCTGGACATCGCCGCCGAGCTGTACCACAGCCGACGGGTCGACGCCGTGCTGGTCAGCGGCGACAACGGGGTGCGCTCCTACAACGAGCCCGACTCCATGCGGGAGTACCTGGCCGACCTGGGGGTGCCCCGCACCAAGATCGTCGCCGACTACGCGGGGTTCAGCACCTGGGAGACCTGCGCCCGCGCGCGGCGGGTGTTCGGCGTGGAGGCGGCCACGGTCGTCACGCAGAACTTCCACCTGCCGCGCGCCGTGGCGCTGTGCACGAGCGCCGGGATCGACTCCCAGGGCGTGGGCGACTCCAGTTACCAGGTGCGCGGGGTGGCCACGGTCTACGGCTACGTGCGGGAGGTCCCGGCGGCGTTCGTGGGGCTGACCGAGGCGCTGACCCGCCCCGATCCGGAGTTCCTCGGCCCCCGCGAGACCGGCGTGCGCGAGGCGCTGGCCGCGCCGAGGTAGGCGGCCGGCCGCCGGGGCGCGCCCGAGCGGCCGGCCCCACGAACCCCGAGGGGCCGGGCGCGGGCGCGGCCGCCCCCGGCGCCGCCGCACGGTCAGTGGTCGACGTGGTTCAGCGGCCTCCGCCCCCGAACAGGCGGCTCAGCAGCCCGCCGCCCTGCTGCTGGGCGGGCGGCGCGGCCGAGGCGGCCGGGGCGGGGGCGCCGGCGGCAGGGTCCGGGGTGTCGTCGGCCGCGCTGCCGGCGGCGTCGTCCACCCCGGCGAACACCCGGAAGTCGGCGCGGTCCTCGGGCAGCCCCCACGCCTGCACGGTGTCGCCCACGGCGGATTCGGTCCAGGCCGCCGCCGGGATGTCGGCGATGGACCACAGCACCTTCAGGGTGTCCTGGTCGAAATCGGTGTCGGGCTCCAGCGGCTGCTCGGGCGCCGCCGTGCGCGGCCCCAGCACCATCTCCAGCGCGGCACCGACCACGGCGGTGCGGCCCGCGCCCTCGGCGCCGGCCAGGATGTCGGGGAGCATGGCGATGCGCGCGGCCGTGGCGCGCCGCCCGCCCCGGCCCAGCGCCAGGAAGCCCAGGACCTCGGGCGCGAGTTCGCCGCAGTGCGGCCAGGAGTCGCCGAAGAGCCCGCGGTGGCCCACGTTGGTGCGCCCGCCCCGGCCGATGCGGGTCAGCGCCTCCCGCGGCGCCTTCTCGCCGTGGATCTGGACGAGGGCGACGGCCGCCGCGTAGGCGTTGTACAGGTGGCCCGAGGCCATGACGTGGGTCAGCGCGACGGTGACCTCAGGATCGTCGGGCGGGGCCAGCATGCCCAGCGCGAACAGCTCCGCCGACAGCAGGTCACGGGAGGAGCCGCCCGAGAGGTCGGCGGGCACGCCGACCCCGCGCAGGAGCGCGGGGTAGACGTCGGCGGCGGCGTCGGGCACGAACGCCAGGACGTAGGAGGCCCACTCGGCCGGGGAGTCGATGCCCCGGCGGTTGTCGGCGCCTTCGAGCAGGCGCAGGAGGTCGGGCACGCGCGCCCGCACGGTGTCGTGGACCTCCAGTTCGGCCTGGAGCAGGGCGACGCCCTGGTCGCGGGCGACGGTGTCGATGCGCGCGGCCATGTGCCGCAGCCGCTGTTCGTCGGCGGCCTCGACGAACCAGGCACGGTACTGGTCGCGGACCTTGTCGAGGTCGGTGCCGGCGGCCCAGGCGACCTCGTCGCGCCACTGGGCGAGGTCGCGCGGCTCGGGCAGCAGCGCGGCGGCGGTGGGCGCCAGCAGTTCGAGCAGCAGGCTCAGCGGCCGGGACCGCCACGCCGCCGGGGTGGCGGGGTGGCAGGCGATGGAGATCAGGTGGTCGGCGACGCGCGGCGCCGCGAGGTAGCCCGGCCCGGGGAAGCGGATGAGGTCGAACAGCTCCGGGACAGCGTCGTCGACCCCGCGCTGAGCGCCCTCACCGCCCGCGATGTCGCGCAGCAGGCCGGGGATCGCGTCCCCGCCGGGCGCGAGCGCGCTCCAGTCGGTGTCGTCTACTCCGTGCAGTGGGCCGGAGCCCGTGGTCTCGTCCATAGCCGCATTATTTCGGTGCCGCGCCCACCGCGGCCAACTCGACCGCGCGGCCTGTGGACAACCGCCCGGGCCGCGCCCGACCCCCGGCGGAACCGGCCGGAGCGGCCCCGCTAGGCTTTCCCGCCATGACCGTCGCCTGGGATCCCACCACCCCCGGTGTCCTGCGGCTGCCCTCGGGGCGGCTCGTCCGGGGGCGCGGCCTGCGCCGGCCCCTGCCGCCCGGCCCGCCGCCGGACTTCGCGGTCCACCTGCTGGGCCGCCGCCCGCCGCAGGTGGACTGGCCGACGCGCTGGGTGCGCTGGCCCGACTTCGGGCTGCCCGCCGACCGCGACGACGCCCGCGAGGCGCTGCGCGAGGCGTGGGAGCGGGCGGCGGGCGAACGCGTGGAGATCGCCTGCGGCGGCGGGGTGGGCCGCACCGGCACCGCGCTGGCCTGCCTGGCGGTGCTCGACGGGGTGCCCGGTGACCAGGCGGTGGCCTACGTGCGCGCGCTCTACGCCCGCCGCGCGGTGGAGACCCCCTGGCAGCGCCGCTACGCCGCCCGGTTCGCCTGAGGTCGGCCACGGGGGTCGGCGGCGCCGGGCCGCGACCGCTCCGGGCGGGTCAGGACAGCGCGGCGCGGACGTCGTCGCGCGGGGGCTCCTCGACGGTGGCCGGCGCGCCGCGCAGGGTGTCCAGCAGGCCCTTGGCGTTGGCGCCGATCTCGCGCCAGTAGCCCAGCGCCGTGGCGCGCGGGCGGCGCAGCAGGCTGGGGTCGCCCACGCCGTAGGCGTCGACCCCGGCCGCGCGGCACAGCGCCACCGTGCGCGGCACGTGGAAGGACTGGGTGACGACGAGGGCGCGGTCGATGCCGAACACCCGGCGGGCGCGCACAGCGGTGTCGTAGGTGCGGTAGCCGTGCGGGTCGGCCAGGATCGCCGCGCGCGGGACGCCGAGGTGGACCAGGCGGGCGGTCATGGTGTCGGTCTCGTGGTGGGAACAGGCGCGGTTGTCGCCCGAGACCAGCAGCAGGCGGACGCGGCCGTCGTGGTAGAGCCGCGCCGCGAGCGCCAGGCGGGCCGCCAGCAGGGCCGAGGGGCCGTTGGGGGTGGCGCCCGCGCCGAGCACGACCGCCACCGGGCAGTCGGGCGCCCGGTCGACGGTGCGCCGCCCCGCGCTGGCCGCGTAGCTCCACAGGGTCGGTGCCAGCGCCGCCGCGACCACCGCCGCGCCCGCACCCGCCCACGCCTTGGGTCCCATGTCCGCCCTTGACCGCCTTTCGGATCGAACCGGCCGCCGTGGCCCGCTTCGCCCCCGACCCTAGCGGCTCGCCGGCCGCCCTCCGCCCGGCCGTCCACAGGCCGCCGCCGCCCGCCGGCGGGGGCTCTCCGCGCGGCGGTGCCGGTCCGCGACGCCGGGGGCTGGGTAGCGGTGGAGGGCCGGGCGGAGCCGGCCGCACATGAAGGAGGACCACCGTGAAGAAGTACCTGCTCAGCATCTACCAGCCCGACGGCCCCGCGCCCGGACCCGAGGTCCTGGAGCCGATCATGCGCGAGGTCGAGGCCGTGAACACCGCCATGCGCGAGGAGGGGGCCTGGGTGTTCGCCGGAGGGCTCAACCCGCCCGGGACCGCCACGGTCGTGCGGGACCAGGGCGGCGAGGCGCTGATGACCGACGGCCCCTACGTCCAGGGCGCGGAGCACGTCGGCGGGTTCACCGTCATCCAGGCGCCCGACCACGACGCGGCACTGGAGTGGGGGCACCGACTGGCCCGCGCCACCACCCTGCCCGTGGAGGTGCGGCCCATGGAGTCCGGGTCCTGCGGCTGAGCCCCGGCCCCGGCGCCGTGGCCCGGGCCGTGGCGTTCCGCCCCGTCCGCCGGGGTCAGCGCCTCCTGAGGGTGGAAGGCGCGCCGTCGGGGGAGGCGGGGCGCATGCGGCCCACGCCGGGCAGGAAGCGGCCCACGCGGGCGGCATAGGCGCGGTAGGCGGCGCCGTGCGCGCGGGCGAGGTGGGGCTCCTCGACCAAGCGGACCTGCACCTGCACCCCCGCCACGACGGCGAGGGCGCCCAGGGCCGACAGGACGCTCGGACAGGACAGCGCGATCCCGGCGGTCCAGCACAGCCCGGCGGTGTAGACGGGGTTGCGGACCAGCGCGAACGGACCGCCGGTGACCAGGGCGGTGCGGTCGTCGGGGTCGACGTCGATGCGCCAGGAGGCGCCCATGGCCCCCTGGGCGGCCAGCGTGGCCGCCAGCGCCAGCGCGGCGAGCACCGCGCCGGCCACCCGCACGGCGGGCGGGCCGACGGGGGCGAGCGGCGACGTGGGGGCTGCCCCCAGGAGTTCGATCGCGGGCGCGGCGATGCCGGCCGCGAAGCCGCCGCCGATGACGGTCGACCACGCGCCGACCTGCACCCACCCGGGCGCGTCGGGGGTGCGCGCGAAGCGGACCGACAGCCGCCCGGTGCGCGCGTAGCGCACGGCGGTGCGGGCGAACAGCGCCAGCGAGGCGAAGGCGAGGGTGAGAACGATCGTCACCACGGCCATCATCAGGCTCCCCCTCATCGCGACGGCTCACGACCCCCGCGAGGTCCCGCGCGCCTTTCCCGGATCACCGGACGACGCGCCACCACCCTACTACCGGCTGCTCCACAGCGGACACGGAACGTCATATCCGCACCGCGTCCGGCGTCCCCCGCCACGCCCGCGGCCGTACCCGGCGCCGCCGATCGCCCGACACGATCCCCGAGGAACGGGCGCTCTACGTTCGACCGCACGGGCTTCCGGCACGCCCGGGGAACCGGTGGCGGGCGGCGCGGAAGGGCCGCGCCTTTCCCGCGCGGCATTCCCCCGGCGCGGGCGCTGATTCCGGTGGGCGGTGCGGGGGTATCCCCTTGTCGTCGCGGAGCGGCGGCAGGCGGGGAGCAGCGGGGAGCACAGCGAGAAAACAGGCGCCGGAGGCGGAAAAGCCGACCATTTGCGACGGGAATGTCACAAGCGTCGGATACAACTCCAGGGAAAGGCAGTTAAGTGCGGGAGTCACCGCTCTAATTACGCCGCGAAGGAGGCCCATGCCGCAGTTGGCGATCGACGCGACATGTCTTCCGCAGTACGACAAGCTCGACAAGCCCACGCGTGAGCGGCTGCTCGCCGCCACGCGCAAATTCCGCGAACTCCCGCTCGACGCCCTCCTCGCGCACCCCGACCTCCGCATCCGCTCCCTGCCCAAGGGCCAGGACCCCCGCATCCGCACCTTCCGCATCAGCGACTCCTGGACCGGCGTCATGCTGGCGCCCGAGTCCGGTGAGACCTTCCTCCTGGTGCACCTGCTGCCGCGCGACACCGCCGAGGACTGGGCCACCGACCAGCGCCACGACGTCAACCCCGTCATGGGCACCCTCGAACGCCGCGACGCCACCGCGCTGGAGCAGGCCGCCGAACGCGGTCCCGCCCTCGCCGCTCCGGCGCGCGCCGCGGCCCCGGCCCCGCCTGTCTCCCCCGCCTCCTCCGGCGCTCCCGCGCGCACCCGCGACCGCCCCGGCGCCGGCCACCCGCCTTCCGCACCCGCCGCCTCCACGGCCCCGGCGGCCCCCGCCGCGGCGCCGCCCGCGCCCGCCGCCCCGCCCGCTCCCCCGCTGTTCGACCACGTCAGCGACCGCGACCTCGAACGCCTGGGCATCGACCCCGAGATCCGCGACTTCTGCCGCACCCTCACCACCGCCCGCGAACTCCACGACTGGGCGCCCGCCCTCCCCCAGGACCAGTTCGAGGTGCTGCGCGCCCTGGCCGACGGCCACTCGGTGCAGCGCGTGCGCGACGAGGTGGTGGTGCCGCGCCGCCCCGTCGTGGGCGCGGTCGCGGCCGACGACTACGACACCGCCATCCGCCACACCCGCGAACGCGTCATCGTCGTCAACGACCACCAGGAGATCGAGGACGTCCTGGCCGGGGAGTTCAACGCCTGGCGGGTGTTCCTCCACCCCAAGCAGCGCGACCTCGCCTACCGCCCGCGCTTCAACGGCCCGGCCAAGGTCTCGGGCGGGCCGGGCACCGGCAAGACCGTGGTGGCGCTGCACCGGGTCAAGTACCTGGCCGAGCACCTGCCGCTGGGCGGCCGGGTGCTGCTCACCAGCTTCACCAACGCCCTGGTGGAGTCCCTCAAGCGCAACCTCGCCCTGCTGATCCCGCCCGAACTCGTCGAGGACGTCGACGTGGTCACCACCGACAAGCTCGCGCTCGACGTGGTCAAGGAGGTCCACCCCGACATCCGGCTGCGCACCGACACCCGGGGCGTGTTCGCCAACTACGCCAAGCAGCACCGGCTGCCCTGGCCGGTCGACTTCCTGTTCTCGGAGTACCGGCACGTCATCACCGCGCGCGGGATCACCACCCTGGAGGGCTACCTCGACCCCGACGCCCGCGCGGGCCGCACCACCCCGCTCAACGCCGACCAGCGCCGCCAGGTCTGGCACGCGGTCAGCAGCGTCCGCGCCATGATGCGCAACAGCCGGCGGCTGCCCGCCGAGGACCTCCACGCCGAGGCCGCCCGGATCCTCGGCGAGCGCGCCGAACTCCCCTACACCAACGTGGTGGTGGACGAGGCCCAGGACCTCCACCCCGCGCAGTGGCGCACCCTGCGCGCCGCCGTGCCGCCCGGCCCCAACGACCTGTTCATCGCCGGCGACAACCGCCAGCGGATCTACGACAACACGGTCTCGTTCAAGCAGCTCGGCATCGAGATCGTCGGCCGGTCCTACCCCCTGCGGGTCAACTACCGCACCACCGGGCAGATCCTCACCTGGGCCGACGGCATCCTGCGCGGCCAGCCGGTCATGGAGCTGGGCGAGTCCGCGGTGGTCGAGCCCGGCGGCTCCACCCGGTGCGTGCTCAGCGGCCCGCCGCCCGAGCTGTACGGCGCGCCCGACGAACCCGCGGAGCTGGACGCGCTGGCCGAGCGGGTGCGCGGCTGGCTGGCCGAGGGGATCGAGCCCGCCGACATCTGCGTGACGGCCCGCACCAACAAGCTGCGCGACTCCGTCGCCGCGCACCTGCGGGCGCGCGCGCTGCCGGCGGCCATCTTCAACCCGCGCGAGGACTCCGTCACCGACACCGCCCACGCGGTGCGCGTGACCACCATGCACGGGGTGAAGGGGCTGGAGTTCCGGGCGATCGCGGTGTTCGCCGCCACCGCCGACGCGCTTCCGCAGGTCGACCACCTCACCGACCCCGCTCTGGACGAGAACCAGCGCCGTGCCGAACTCGACGCCCAGCGGTCGCTGCTGTACGTGGCCTGCACCCGCGCCCGCGAACGCCTCTACGTGAGCTGGCACGGCGCCCCCAGCCCGTTCCTGCCGCTGTAGCCCGGCCGGCCGCCGCCCGCGCCCGCACCGGCGGGGCGCGGCGGGGGCGGGCCGGCCGCGCGGTCGCGGCGCGTCGCAGGGCGGATCCGGGTCCGGCCGGTTTCTACTGGTCGGCGGGGGACCACCCACCGGGCCGCGACCACATCGGCGCGGTGTCCCGCGCCGCGCGGGACACCGGGCCGAACCCGCGCGCGGCCCGGCCGACCGCCGATCCACGGGGGCGCCATGCCGGACCACGACGCTGTGCAGAAGTTCTTCGCCGCCTACGGCCGGGCGCTGGCCGGCGGCGACCTCAACGGGGTGGCGGCGGCGTACTCCTATCCGTCGTATGTGGCCGGCGACGCCCAGAGCATCGCGATCGCCGCCCCCGCCGAGGTCAAGGACGCGTTCGCGGGCGCGGCCGAGACGTACCGCCGGCGCGGCGTGGCCCACGCGCTGCCCCGGGTGCGGGCGGCGGAGTGGCTGACGCGGTCGCTGCTGTGGGCCGATGTGGCGTGGTCCTACACCGACGAGGGCGGCGCGGAACTGGACGCCGAGACGTTCCGCTACGTGCTGCGGGTGTCGGGCGACTCGGTGCGGATCTGCGTGGTGGTGGCCGCGGCGACCGAGGTGTAGGCGGTGCGCCGGGCACCGGGGCGGCGGCCGGGCGCCCGGCGCCGACTCAGACGGCGTGGACTCGGGGGACCCCGCAGGGGCGGGAGGCGCACGGCGGGCCTGGCGGATCATCGCCACGATGTCCTTGGGCCGCTGGAGGTCGCTCCAGGTGAACCTGAGCAGGGTGAGGCGCTCAGGCGCGGTGAGGATGCGGTTCTGCCGGTCGCGGTCGACGAACAGCGCCGCCGGGAGGGTGTGCGGGGCGCGCCCGTCGGCCTCGACCGCCACGCCCCAACTGGGCCAGGCGAGGTCGGCCCGGCCCGCGAGGGTGCCGTCGGCGCGGTAGACGGGGTACTGGAGGGTTTCGGGCGGGATCCCGGCGTCGTGGCAGACCAGCCGCAGGCGGGTCTCCAGGCTGCTCTGGGCGCGGGGGTCGGCGAGGTCCCACCACGCGCGGGTGCGCACGGCGCCGGGGCGGCGGGTGTTGGCGGCGCGGAGGTCGGCCAACTCCTCGGCGGTGACGGCGCCCTGGTGCAGCGCGGAGTCGAGGACGCTGACGGCGGTGTGGCGGTCGACCAGCACGACGGTGTCGCGCAGGGTGCGCCCCGGGGTGGTGAGCCGGATGCCCCGGCGCAGGGTGACCTCGCTTGGCGGCAGCCGCCAGGCGTGGGACCGGAGGTCGGGGCCCTGGGGCGTGGCGCCGCCGAGCAGGACGACGTGGACGCGGTCGCGCTCGGATGCGGGCGGCAGTCCGCTGAAGCCCCACAGCCGCGCGGCGGTCGGGCCCACGGCCACGGCCCGGGGGCCGTAGGCGAGCTGCACCGCCATGACCCGCGCCGCCAGGCGGGGTTCGCCGGGGCCGA
Organism: Streptomonospora mangrovi; assembly: GCF_027604915.1. Classification (GTDB taxonomy): domain Bacteria; phylum Actinomycetota; class Actinomycetes; order Streptosporangiales; family Streptosporangiaceae; genus Streptomonospora; species Streptomonospora mangrovi. The sequence continues at coordinate 106,588 of NZ_JAJAQC010000003.1, read as the reverse complement.
CGTGCAGGACCCCGCGCCGCAGCCGCCGCCAGCGCCGCCGCGCGACCAGGCGGTCGACGGCGGATTCGGGCAGCCCGAGGTCGCGCACCTGGGCGCGCGAGACGACCCTGTGCTGGGCCGCCGCGAGGGAGTAGACGACCGAGGCGTCCGTGGTGTCCATGGTGTCCGGCATGGCTCCACCCAACCCCGCCCCGCCCACCGGCCACAACGCCAATTGAGCCGCTGTGGATAACCCGCCCCCGCCCCGCCGCGCGCGGCCCCCGACCGCGCGCCCGCCCTTCGCCCTCCGCACCGGCCGCCCGCGTCCCCGGCCGCGCACGGCCCTTGACCCGGCGGCACGGGCGCGGGTGCTTCCGGACACCCGATCCGGTGTGGGGAGCGTCATACCGGGTGGGGGGGTGCGGAGGGGTTTCGGCTGGACGGCGGGCGGGCCGCCTCCGGGGATCCCGCCGGCCGGGGACGTGGGGCGGTCCTGCGGCGGGAAAGGGGCCGCTGCCTGTACCGTCGCACCAACCGTCTTTCATAGACCCAGGTCAGAAGGGGTGGACTGGGCGGCCGCCGCACCGGGCCGCCGGCCCGTGCGGCCCTGTGTACGCGGGGCGGCGGCTGCCACACTAGGGGTGAGGCGGCGGCGGACGGGTGGGTCCGGGCGGCCTCGGCCATCCCGACATGTCCGGACGGCGCTGTTCGTCCGGTCCGCCCCGGCCGGTCTGGGAACAACGTGGAGTGGTCATGCGCCTGGTGTTCAGCAATGCCGACGAGGACACGCTCGACCGGTACCGCGAGCTGCTACCCCGCTCGGCCGCCGCGTGGGCGCGCGCCGCCGGTGCGCCGGTGGCCACGCGCGTCCTCGCCGCCGTCGTCGGCTACAAGCTCGGCGAACCCCGCGCCGGCGGCGACGGCCTCGTGGCCCGGTGGTCGGCCGCCGACGCCCCCGCGCTGCGGCACTGGCTGGCCACCCGCGAGGACCTCTCCCCCGCCGACACCGCCGCCGTGCCCCGCGCGCTGACCACCTGGTGGTCCTTCCTCGCCGACCGGGGCTGGACCGACCCCCGCTCCCTGCCCCTGGACCGGTTCCTGGCCGCCTACGCCGCCGCCCACGCCGCCGCTCCCCCGCCGCGCCGGCCCGACTACCGCTGCGGTTCGGCGCCCGCCCCCGCCTCAGCCCGGCCCGGTATCGGCGAGCGCGCACCCGCCGCCCCGCCGCGCGGCGCCACCCGGCGCGGCGCCCCGGGGCTCACCTTCGCGGCGTTCGCCGCCGCGCGCTCCGGCGCCCGCCCCGCGCCCGCCGCCCCCGCCGCCGGATGGGGCCGCCTGGGCGCCACCCTGCCCGCCGTGCCGCTGCCCGGCCCCGAGGCGTTCACCGCCGGCGTCCTCGCCGCCCCCGCGGTCGCCGCCGCCTCCGGCACCCGGGGGGTGGCCGCCGCACTGGACCTGTGGTGGGCGCGCTTCACCGACCTGCGCCGCCGCGTCGCCGCCTGCGTCGGCCCCCGCGCCGCCGAGCCCCTGGTCGGCGCCGTGCTCACCGCCCTGTGCCTGGGCCGCGACCTCGGCACCCCGATGCCGGTCGTGGCGCACATGGCCGCCGCCGCGCCCGAGGTGCGGGCCGCCGAGCCGCGCCCGGCCGCCGACCTCGCCGCCCGCGCCGCCGACGTGCTTACCGAGCTGACCGCCCTGGGCGCCGTCGCCGAGTCCGCCGGGGCGGGCGGCCGGCACGCCGTCCTCACCGACGTGGGGCGGTGGCTGTGGTACGCGCTGCTGTGCGCCGGCGGGGTGCGGCCGCGCTCCCACGCCGAGCTGATGGCCGAGGACGCCGAGGTGGTCGTGGACCGCGCCGCCGCCGGCGACCCCTGCGGCGCGGAGGAGCTGCGCCGCTGGATCGCCGCGCGCGGCGCCCCCGACGCCATGCGCGCGCTCGTGGCGCTCTACCGCCGCAGCGACGACTGCGTGCACCGCTCCGTGGCGCGCGCCGCGACCGCCGCCCACCCCCTGGCGGCGCGCCCCTGCTACGAGGCGCTGCGGGACGACCCCGGGTTCGGCGCCCGCGCCCGCGCGTGGCTGTTCGACGCCGGGTTCGCCAAGCAGGACGCGCTGGACCCCGACGACCACCTGGCCCCGCTGCTGGACGGCCTGGCCGCCAGCCTGCGCCAGGGCACCTACGGCAACGACGACGAAGGCTCCTACCTGAGCGTCAGCGAGCCCGAACTGCCCGGCGTCTTCGACACCGCCGCCGGCTGCGGCCACCCCGAAAGCCCGTTCGTGCTGGCCTGGTTCGCCCAGCACCACCCCGACCGCCGCATCCGCGCCGCCGCCCGCAGCGCCCGCGCCGCGCTGGTCCGCCAGCGCGCCGGGTGAGCGGCCCGAAGGTGCGGGGCCGACCGCCGACGCACTATTCTCGACCGTCGTGAGTCCCCTCCGCGATCTCCTCGCCGGCGTCGGCGTCCTGTTCCAGGGCCTGGGCATCATCGTGCGCCATCCCCGCCTGTTCGTGCTCGGCGCCATCCCGCCCCTGATCACCTCGGTGCTGTTCGTGGTCGCGTTCGTCGCGCTGGTCACCAACGTCACCGACCTCACCGCGTGGCTGACCCCGTTCGCCGACGGCTGGTCGGAGGGCTGGGCCACCACGCTGCGCGTGGCGGCCGGCATCGTCCTGATCGCCGCCGCGGTGATGCTCATGGTGGTCGCCTTCACCGGCCTGACCCTGGCCCTGGGCTTCCCGCTCTACGACAAGATCGCCGAGAGCGTCGACGACCACCTGGGCGACGCCCCGCCGCCCTTCGACGACTCCATCGCCCGCACCGTGGTGCGCGCCGTGCGCCAGTCGCTGGGGCTGATCCTGGTCTCGCTGCTGATCTCCATCCCGATGTTCCTCGCCGGGTTCATCCCGGTGGTGGGCCAGACGGTCGTGCCGGTGGTCTCGGGCATGATCGGCGGCTGGCTGCTCACCATCGAACTGCTGAGCACGCCCTTCGAGCGGCGGCGGCTGCTGCGGGTGAGCGACCGCCGCGAGGCCATGCGCCGCCGCCGGTTCCTGGTGTGGGGCTTCGGGATCCCCAGTTACCTGCTGCTGGCGGTGCCGTTCGTGGCGGTGCTGGCGTTCCCGGCCGTCACGGCCGGCGGCACGGTCCTGGCGCGGCGGCTGCTGCCGCCCGCCCCGCCCGCGCCGCCGCAGGCGCCCCACGGCTACGCGCCCCGGGCCCACCCGGGACAGCCGGGCCACCCGGGCATGCCGCCCGTCCCGCCCGCGCCGCCGCAGGGCCACTACGGTCCTCCCCCGGGCCCCGGCCACCCGGGCCGCTGAACCCGTCGGCCGGCGCGGCACGTCCGCGTCGGCCGCCCCGCCGCGACCTAACCCTTGCGCCACGACTTACTTACCGGCCGTTGCACTATCGTGTGGTCCACGCCACGCTAAAGGGGCTTCCACGGAACGCCATTGGGAGCGCTCCCACATTTGGGAGCGCTCCCAAGGCTTCCATGGGCGCCCCTCTGTGAACGGCCCCGTCCGCACCCTCCCCACCCCCTGGCCCCCTGCTTCCCCCGATCCCCCTCGACCTCCTTCCTCATGCACCATCCCCCATCCCATCCCCATGGCCGCGCCCCCGCGCGGCCAGGAACGTGACAATGAGGAGTGCACAGGTGAACCTCGCCCGAATGACGGCCCTGGTCGGCGGCGCCGCCGTCCTGGCCGCCGGGTTCGTGGTGGCCCTGCCGCCCGAGCCCGCCGAGGCCCACGGCGGCCTCACCTACCCCGCCACGCGCACCTACGCCTGCTACCGCGACGGCATCGACAACGGCAACGGCGGCTCGCTGGACCCGCAGAACCCGATGTGCCAGGACGCGCTGGCGGCCAACACCTACCCGTTCTGGAACTGGTTCGGCAACCTCATCAGCAACGCCGGCGGCCGGCACCGCGAGATCATCCCCGACGGCAAGCTGTGCGGCCCCACCAGCCAGTTCGACGCGTTCAACGCCCCGGGCACCGAGTGGCCGGCCACCGACGTGCGCTCGGGCCAGCAGATCACCTTCCGCTACAACGCCTGGGCGCCCCACCCCGGCACCTGGTACCAGTACATCACCAAGGACGGCTGGAACCCCGAGGAGCCGCTGGGCTGGGACGACCTCGAACCCGTGCCGTTCGACGAGGTCACCAACCCGCCGATCAACGGGTCGGGCCCCGACGGCGCCGAGTACACCTGGGACGCCACGCTGCCCGACAAGAGCGGGCGCCACATCATCTACTCGATCTGGCAGCGCTCCGACAGCCCCGAGGCGTTCTACAACTGCGCCGACGTCAACTTCACCGGCGGCGGCACCACCCAGCCCGACACCCAGGCGCCCACCGCGCCCGGCGCGCCCATGGTCCACGACGTCACCGGCGACAGCGCCGACCTGATGTGGGGCGCGGCCACCGACAACCGGGGCGTGACCCGCTACGAGGTCTACGACGCCGCCACCGACGAGGTCGTGGCCACCAGCACGCGCGCCGAGGCGACGGTCACCGGGCTCACCCCCGAGACCGACTACGAGTTCTACGTGGTGGCCCTCGACGCCGCCGGCAACGCCTCACCCGCGTCCTCCACCGTGCGCCTGACCACGGGCCCGGCCTCGGAGACCAGCGGCGAGTGCACGGTCGACTTCACCGTGGCCAACCAGTGGTCGGGCGGCTACACCGCCAGCGTCAAGCTGACCAACGACGCCGACTCCGCCATCAGCGGCTGGACGGTCGACTGGGAGTTCACCGACGGCGCCACGGTCTCCAGCGGCTGGTCGGCGCGGTTCGAGCAGCACGGCGACCACGTCATGGCCTCCAACGCCGCCTGGAACGGCAACGTCCCCGCCGGCGGGTCGGTGACCTTCGGGTTCAACGCCAGCGCGACGGGACCGGCCGAGGTGCCCGAGACCTTCCGCTTGGACGGGTCGTCGTGCGCCACGGCGTGACCGGGTAGCACACAGGACCACTCCCCATGATCCCCCGGCCGGGGGCGGCAGGGTCCGGCCGGCGGGATCGACCGGGGCGGGAAGGCGGACGTGCGTCGGGGCAACCGCCTTCCCGCCCTCTTCGCGTGCCTGAGGGGCCGCGCCCGGCCCGCCGGGGTCAGCGCAGGCCCGGCGCGCGGCGCAGGCCTGTCTGGATGATGCGGTCGACCAGGGCGGGGTAGTCGACCCCGCTGGCCGCCCACATCTGCGGGAACGCCGAGGACGGGGTGAACCCGGGCAGCGTGTTGATCTCGTTGACGTAGACGCGGCCGTCGTCGCCGTAGAAGAAGTCCACCCGCGCCAGCCCTTCGCAGCCCAGCGCCTCGAACGTGCGCGCTGCCTCGCGGCGGATCTCGGCGACCACCTCGGCGGGCAGGTCGGCCGGGATCGTCAGGGTGCTGGTGGACAGGTACTTGGCCTGGAAGTCGTAGAAGTCGAAGCCCTCGGCGACGTGGATCTCGGCGGGCAGCGAGGTCTCGGGCGCGCCGCCGTCGAGTGACTCCAGTACGCCGCACTCGATCTCGCGGCCGGGCACCGCCGCCTCGACGATCACCTTGGGGTCGTGCGCGCGCGCCGACTCGATCGCGGCGACCACGGCGTCGGTGTCGGCGGCGTCGGCCACCCGGGTGATGCCCATGCTGCTGCCGCCGCGCGCGGGCTTGACGAACAGGGTGTCGCCGAGTTCGGCGATGTCGTCCAGCACCCGCTTGCGCTCGCCGCGCCAGGCGCGGTCGGGCACGGCCACGTAGCGGCCGGTGGGGATGCCGTGCCCGGTGAACAGGGTCTTCATGAAGATCTTGTCCATGGACGCCGCGCTGGCGAAGACCCCGGCGCCGGCGTAGCGGACGTCCATCATCTCGAAGAGGCCCTGGACGGTGCCGTCCTCGCCGAGGGGGCCGTGCAGCAGCGGCAGGACGACGTCGATGCCGCCCAGCGGCCGGGGCGCCTCGCCGTCGGCGAGGACCATGAGGTCGGCGGCGCCGCTGAAGGGCACGGCCAGGCGGGGGCCGGAGCCGTCGACCTCGGGGAGCCGGCCGTCGACGATCGCCAGCCGCTCCAGCTCGGCCGAGGACAGGGTCCACTCGCCCGCGCGGGTGATCCCGATGGGCACGATCTCGTAGCGGTCGGTGTCGATCGCCGAGATGACGCCGCCCGCGGTGACGCAGGAGATCTCGTGCTCGGTGCTGCGCCCGCCGAAGACGACGGCCACCCGGATTTTACGCTGCTCGGCCATGCTGCCCGACCCTATCTCGCCCTATCTGCCAACAGGAACCGGTTGGTCCCGGTTGCGGCCGTTCGTTCCCCGGTCGTGTCCCGGTGCCCGGTTGGCGGGCCGCCCGGTCGTCCCGTGGCCCGACGGCCCCGTCTCATCTTGCGGCCTGACCGGCGCCGCAGCGGTCCAACGCCGCCAGCGCGTCGCCGATCAGGTCGCGCGCGTCCTCCAGGCCGATGGAGAACCGCACCGCGCCCGGTCCGATCCCGGCCTTCTCCAGCGCCTCGTCGCTCATCTGGCGGTGGGTGGTGGAGCCGACGTGGCCCACGAGCGTGTGCGTGCCGCCCAGCGAGGCCGCGACCATGGCGGTGCGCACGCCGTCGGCCAGCGCCATACCCGCCTCGCGGCCGCCGCGCGGGGTCACGGTCACCACCGCGCCGAACCGCCCGGCGTCGAACAGCCGCGCGGCGAGCGCGTGCCCGGGGTGGCCGGGCAGGCTGGGGTGGGCCACGCTCTCCACGGCGGGGTGGGCGGCGACGGCGGCGGCGAACTCCGCGGCCGTGGCGCACTGGCGGGCCATGCGCAGCGGCAGGGTCTCCAGGCCCCGGTGCAGCAGGAACGCCTCGTCGGGGGCCAGGCACGGCCCCAGGTCCACGCGCGCCGAGCGCACCCGCGCCATCACCTCGGGTGTGCCCACGGCCACGCCGCCCGTGGCGTCGCTGTGCCCGCCGATGTACTTGGTGGCCGAGTGCACGACGATGTCGGCGCCGTGCTCCAGCGGCCGGCACACCGCCGGCGAGGCGAAGGTGGAGTCGACCACCAGCGCGGCGCCCGCGTCGTGGGCGATGCGGGCCAGCGCGGGCAGGTCGGACACCGTCATGGTGGGGTTGGACAGGGTCTCGGTGAACACCACGGCGGTCTCGGGCCGCACGGCGGCGGCCACGGCGGCGAGGTCGGTGATGTCCACGAAGTCCACGGCCACCCCGAAGCGCCGCAGCAGGCCGTCCAGCAGCGAGTAGGTGTTGCCGTAGATGGAGTGCGAGGCCACCACGTGGGAGCCGGCCATGGTCAGCCCCAGCAGCACGCTGCTGATGGCGCCCATGCCCGAGGAGAACGCCTCGCCGCGCACCTCGCGCCCGCCGGCCTCCATGGCGGCCGCCGCCCGCGCGAAGGCGTCGGAGGTGGGGTTGTCGATGCGCGAGTAGGAGTAGCCCGGCACGGTCCCGGCCAGCACGTCGGCGTAGTCCCGCGAGGTCGCGAACTCGAAGGTGGTGGTGCGGTACACCGGCGTGCGCAGCGGCCGCTCGGCGGGCGGCGGCCCGGTGGGCAGCCGCACGGCGCGGGTGTTCTCGCCGGGCCGCCCGTCCTGCCGGTGCTGCCGGTCCCGCTGGTTCTGCTGGTCCTGCTCGTGCATGGTGGCGCGTCTTTCCGTTCCGCTGGCCGCGCCGGTGCGGCGCGGCGTGCCCCCCGGGGGCCTAGACCCCGTAGCGCTCGGGCTTGGCGCTGCGCGACATGAAGGCGGCGAGCGCCTCGGCCGGGGAGAGGTCGTGGTGCATCATCGCCACCACGGCCTCGGTGATGGGCATCTCGACCCCGGCCTCGCGGGCCAGGGCCAGCACCGACTCCGAGGACTTGACCCCCTCGGCGGTCTGCCGGGTCTCGGCCACGACCTCCTCCAGGGTCATGCCCTGGCCGAGCTTCTCGCCGAAGGTGCGGTTGCGCGACAGCGGCGAACTGCACGTGGCCACCAGGTCGCCCAGGCCGGCCAGCCCCGCCAGGGTGTGCTCGTCGGCGCCCAGGGTCACGGCCAGCCGCACGGTCTCGGCCAGCCCCCGGGTGATCAGCGACGCCTTGGCGTTGTCGCCGAAGCCCATGCCCACGGCCACGCCCACCGCCAGCGCGATGACGTTCTTGACCGCGCCGCCCAGCTCCACCCCGACCAGGTCGGTGGCGGTGTAGGGGCGGAAGTAGGCGGACTTGCAGATGTGCTGGAGGCGCACCGCCGTGGGCTCGTGCGGGCAGGCCATGACGGCGGTGGCGGGCTGGCGCTGGGCGATCTCGCGGGCGAGGTTGGGGCCCGAGACCACCGCGACCTGCTCGGCGGGGACCGCCAGGACGTCGGTGACGACCTCGCTCATGCGCAGCGAGGTGCCCAGTTCGATGCCCTTCATCAGGCTGACGACCACCGCCGAGGGGGCGATGTGGGCGCGCCAGGCCACCAGGTTGCCGCGCAGGGTCTGGGAGGGCACGGCGAGCACCACGAAGTCGGCGCCGCGCAGCGCCGCGGCGGGGTCGGTCGTGGCGGTCAGCGCGGGGTTGAGCGGGATGCCCGGGAAGTAGTCGGGGTTTTCGTGGCGCTCGTTGACGGCGTCGGCCACGGCGGCGCGCCGGCCGCACAGCACGACCTCGGCGGCCCCGGCGTCGGCGACCACGTTGGCGAAGGCGGTCCCCCAGGAGCCGCTGCCCATGACCGCGACCTTGGGCGCGCGGACCGGCTGGGTGTCAGCGCTCACCGGCGGGTCGTCCCCTCGCCGTTGGCGGTGCCGTCGAGGGCGCCGTCGGCGGCCGGCCGGTCGGCGGCGGGGTCGGCGGGGAGGGGGTCGGCCGGGACGGGGGGCGCCGCGCCGGCGGGGTCGGCGGCCTGGACCTCGGGCGCCTCGGGGGCCGCCGGGGCGGCCTCGCCCGCCGCGTCCCGGTCGCCGTGGGCGCCCTGGCGCTCCCGGCGCATGTCGTAGGGCTCGGCGGGCGGGACCTCGCCGCGCAGGCCGGCCTGGAGGTCGGTGATGGCGCGCATGATCTCGGCGGTGGCCTCCTTGAGGACCGTCGCGGTCATGGGCCTGCCCATGTAGGCCGACAGGTCCACCGGCGGGCCGGCGACCATCTGCACCCGCTTGCGCGGGAACGGCCGCAGCTTGGCGGTGCCGTAGCGCAGCAGGTGCTGCTCGCCCCAGTGCGCCAGCGGCACGACCGGCACGCCGGTGCTCAGCGCCAGCCGGGCCACGCCGGTGCGGGCGGTCATCGGCCACAGGTCGGGGTCGCGGGTGCAGGTGCCCTCGGGGTAGAAGATCACCGAGGCGTTGTCGCGGGTCAGCGCGAGTTCGGCCTCGTGCAGCGCCTTCACGGCGTCGGTGCTGCCGCGCTTGACCGGGATCTGGCCGGTGCTGCGGGCCACCGCGCCCACCAGGGGGATGCGGAACACCCCCTCCTTGGCGGTGAAGGTGGGCCAGCGGCGGGCGCCGATGTAGAGGTAGTGGGCGATGGTCAGCGGGTCGGCCATCGACAGGTGGTTGGCGGCGATGATGACCCCGCCCTCGCGGGGGACGTTCTCGGTGCCCTGCCACTCGGGCCGGGTGACCAGGCCGAGGACGGGGCGGACGATGGCGGCCACGACCGTCTTGACCCACTGCACTTCGCGCTGCTTAGCCACGGGCTCCTCCGTTTCGACCCTGCGTCGCCGATGTGGCGCACCGGACCCGCCGGCGCGCGCCGCGGCGCCGTGCCGTGTCCCTCGGGTGGCCGCATGCGGCCGGTCCAGTCTAGGCGGACGGGGCGATTGCCCATGTCCGACCCGATTTGAGCGTTCGCGGCGCCGCGCTCGCGGGGGCGCGGGCGGCGGCGCGGGGACGCCCTGGCACCAGTGTCCCCCAGCGGGGCCGCCGCATGCCCGCGCGCCCCGCCCGCACCCGGGTCCGCGCCCCGCCGCGCGCGGCCCGGACGGCATAGCCTGGCGGAGCGGGGGCGGGCCGGTGACCAGGCGGTCCGGCGAGTCGAGGAGGGGCGCGATGCCGCCGTTGGATGATGACCGCCGCTGGTCGCTGGTGGTCCCGGTGAAGCGGCTGGCCGCGGCCAAGTCGCGCCTGGCGAAGGCGGCGGGGCCGGCCCGCGCCGACCTCGCGCTGGCCGTCGCCTGCGACACGGTGATGGCGGCGGTGTCCTGCCCGCGCGTGGGCGCGGTGTTCGCGGTCACCGACGACGACCGCGCCGCCGCCGCGCTGGCCGGCCTGGGCGCGCGCGTGGTGCGCGGCGAGCCCGGCACCGGGCTGAACCCCGCGCTGGTGCACGGCGCCGCCGCCGCGCGGCGGGAGTTCCCCAACTGGGGCGTGGCCGCGCTGTCGGCGGACCTGCCCGCGCTGCGCGCCGGCGAACTGGAGCGGGTGCTCGACGCCGCCGCCGGGCACCCGGTGGCGTTCCTGCCCGACGCCCCGGGGGTGGGCACCACGCTGTATGCGGCGCGGCCCGGCGCGGTGTTCGCCCCGGCGTTCGAGGGCGCCTCGCGCGCGCGCCACCGCGCGGCCGGGGCGGTCGAACTCGACGGCTCGCGGGCGCCCAGCGTGCGCCGCGACGTGGACACCCCTGAGGACCTGCGGGAGGCCGCCGCGCTGGGCGTGGGGCCGCACACGGCCAAGCTGCTGGCGCGCACCGCCTGGTGAGGGCGGCCCCCTGCCGGTCCGCGCGCGGACCGGCGGGCGGACCCGGCGGGCGGCGCCCCGGTGATCGGCGGAGGGCTCCGCGAACACCGCGGCGCCCGGGTCCTCTCGGGGGACCCGGGCGCCGACGGCGCGCGGCCGTCGCGGGACTACTTCTTCTCGCCGTTCACCAGGGCCTTGAAGTCGGCCCCGGGGCGGAACTTCGGAACGAAGCTCGCCGGGACGTTGATGGTCGCCCCGGTGGCGGGGTTGCGGGCCTCGCGAGCGGCGCGCTCGGACTTCTCGAAGACGCCGAACCCCGTGATGGCGACCTTGTCGCCCGAGGCCACGGTCTTCTGGATCGTCTCCAGCACCGCGTTCACGGCTTCGGTGGCGGTCTTTCGGTCGCCCATACGTTCAGAGATGGCGTCGATCAGGTCACGCTTGTTCATTGGTTCCTCCGGTTCCCCCTTGCTCGCACGAAATTAGGGGACACCCGGCCTCCGACACAAACACAAACGCCCGTGAATTCAGCGTGTCGGGGGGTCTTCGGCCTGCTGAGCAAGCTCCTGGAGCATCGCGTCGAGCCGCGCGGAGGCGCGCACCGGATCCCTTTTGACCGCCTCCGTGACCGTCAAAAGCCTACGTATAACCGGAATCCGGACACCGTCGGGCAGTGCGTTGGCGCGGCGGTGCGCTTCCCGCAGCCGCCGCGCCAAGTCAAGGTAAAATTCTGCGGAATCCGGTTCTACTGGGTGACCGGAAGCCATGCGTGGCGCCGCTTCTCGTAGGCGTCGATGTCGTCGGTGTGGCGCAGCGTGAGGGCGATGTCGTCCAGCCCCTCCATCAGCCGCCACCGGGTGTAGTCGTCCAGTTCGAACGGCTGCGCGATCCCGGGCGCCCGCACCTCGCGCTCGACCAGGTCCACGGTCACCTGGGTGGCGGGGTCGGCCTCGACCGCCGCCCACAGCCGCTCCACCACCTCCTGGGGCACCACCACGGTCAGCAGCCCGCCCTTGAGCGAGTTGCCGCGGAAGATGTCGCCGAAGCGCGGCGCGATCACGGCCTTGAACCCGTAGTCCTGGAGCGCCCAGACCGCGTGCTCGCGCGAGGACCCGGTGCCGAAGTCGGGGCCGGCCACCAGCACGCTCGCGCCGGCGTACTCCGGCTTGTTCAGCACGAACTCCGGGTCGTTGGCGCGCCAGGCCGCGAACAGGCCGTCCTCGAACCCGGTGCGGGCCACCCGCTTGAGGTAGACGGCGGGGATGATCTGGTCGGTGTCCACGTTGCTGTAGCGCAGCGGCACGGCGCTGCCGGTGTGGACGGTGAACTTCTCCATGTCGGCTATCAGTCCCTTGTGTCTGCGTGCGGCGCGGGCTACAGGTCGGCGGGCGAGGACAGGGTGCCGCGCACGGCCGTGGCGGCGGCGACCAGCGGCGACACCAGGTGGGTGCGCCCGCCCTTGCCCTGGCGGCCCTCGAAGTTGCGGTTGGAGGTGGAGGCGCTGCGCTCGCCCGGCTTGAGCTGGTCGGGGTTCATGCCCAGGCACATGGAGCAGCCGGCCTCGCGCCACTCGGCACCGGCGGCGGTGAACACCTCGCCCAGGCCCTCGGCGTTGGCCTGCTCCTTGACCCGCATGGAGCCCGGCACCACCAGCATCCGGACGTTGTCGGCGACCTTGCGGCCCTTGATGACCTCGGCGGCGGCGCGCAGGTCCTCGATGCGGCCGTTGGTGCACGAGCCCAGGAACACGGTGTCGACCCGGACCTCGCGCAGCGGGGTGCCCGGCGCGAGGTCCATGTAGGCCAGCGCCTTCTCGGCGGCGGCGCGCTCGGTGGGGTCGGCGAAGGACGCGGGGTCGGGCACCGCGGAGTCCAGCGGCGCGCCCTGGCCGGGGTTGGTGCCCCAGGTGACGAACGGGCTCAACCGGTCGGCGTCGAGCACGACCTCGGTGTCGAAGACCGCGTCGTCGTCGGTGCGCAGCCCGCGCCAGTGGGCCACCGCGGCGTCCCAGTCGGCGCCCTGGGGGGCGTGGGGGCGGCCCTTGATGTAGTCGAAGGTGGTGTCGTCGGGCGCGATCATGCCCGCGCGGGCGCCGGCCTCGATCGACATGTTGCAAATGGTCATCCGGGCCTCCATGGACAGCTCCCGGATGGCCTGGCCGCGGTACTCGATGACGTAGCCCTGGCCGCCGCCGGTGCCGATGCGCGCGATGACGGCGAGGATGATGTCCTTGGCCGTGACGCCCTCGGGCAGCGAGCCGTTGACGGTGACCGCCATGGTCTTGAACGGCGCCATCGGCAGGGTCTGGGTGGCCAGCACGTGCTCGACCTGGCTGGTGCCGATCCCGAACGCCAGCGCGCCGAACGCGCCGTGGGTGCTGGTGTGGCTGTCGCCGCAGACCACGGTCATGCCCGGCTGGGTCAGGCCGAGCTGCGGGCCCACCACGTGGACGATGCCCTGGTCGATGTCGCCCATGGGGAACAGCCGCACGCCGAAGTCGGAGGCGTTCTTGCGCAGGGTCTCGATCTGGGTGCGCGAGACCTTGTCGGCGATGGGGCCGAGGATGTTCTCGGTGGGGACGTTGTGGTCCTCGGTGGCGATGGTCAGGTCCGGGCGGCGCACGGGGCGCCCGGCCAGTCGGAGCCCCTCGAACGCCTGCGGGCTGGTGACCTCGTGGACGAGGTGCAGGTCGATGTAGAGCAGGTCGGGTTCGCCCTCGGCACGTCGGACGACGTGCTCCTCCCAGACCTTCTCGGCCATCGTGCGAGCCATGTGCCACGTCTCCTCGCGTGTTGTGAAACTGCTGGGGAAGGCTGGTCGCCGCCGTGCATGTGATCGGCCCCGCCGCGGCGACCACGCGCGCCCGGCCTGGTGAGCGCCGCGGAGCGCGCGGGCCGGGCGACTTGCATTCCAAATAGCGAGACGGCAATATCAAGCCATGGACAACTCTAGCTCATCCAGCGGCGTCGGTGTGCTCGACAAGACCATGTCGGTGCTCGACGCCCTGGAATCGGGGCCCGCCACCCTCGCCCAGCTCGTGCGCATCACCGGTCTGGCCCGTCCCACCGCCCACCGCCTCGCCGTGGCCCTGGAGCGCCACCGCATGGTCACGCGCGACCCCCAGGGCCGGTTCGTGCTCGGTCCCCGGCTGGGCGAACTGTCCATCGCCACGGGCGAGGACCGGCTGCTGGCCGTCGCCACCCCGGTGCTGGCCCAGCTCCGCGACCTCACCGGCGAGAGCGCCCAGCTCTACCGCCGCCAGGGCGACTCCCGGGTGTGCGTGGCCGCCGCCGAGCGCACCAGCGGGCTGCGCGACACCGTGCCGGTGGGCAGCGAACTCCCCATGACCGCCGGCTCGGCCGCCCAGGTGCTGCTGGCCTGGGAGGACCCCGCGCGGGTGCGGCGGCTGCTGGCCGCCGCCCGCTTCAACGAGAACGCGATCCAGTCGGTGCGGCGCCGCCGCTGGGCGCAGAGCGTCGGCGAGCGCGAGCAGGGCGTGGCCTCGGTGTCGGCGCCGATCGTGGGGCCGGGCGGCCGGGTGATCGCGGCCATCTCGGTGTCGGGGCCCATCGAGCGGCTCACCCGCACGCCGGGGCGGCTGCACGCCCAGGCGGTCACCTCGGCGGCCGAGAAGATCAACGAGGCGCTGCACACCCAGGAGCCGGCCGCGGTGTAGCCCCTCATGTAGGCCCTCGTGTAGGCCCCCGTGGAGGCCCCGGCGCCCCGGGGGCGGCCCCGCCGGGCGCCGCGCGGGCCGGCGGGCCGCTCAGCCGCCGTCCTCCTCCAGCGGCACCCGCAGCACGCGGTCGTCGTCGGCGGCCGGGTCGCCCCGGCCGTCGCGGTTGCTGGTGGCCGCCCACAGGCCTGCCCCGCCGGGAGCCGGCACCACGGCCCGCAGCCGGCCGTACTCCCCGGTGAACAGCGCCTCGGGCTCGCCCAGCGGGGTGTCGGCCTGGCCGGTGAGGGGCATGCGCCACAGCCGCTCGCCGCGCAGCGCCGCCACCCACAGCGAGCCGCCGGCCACGGCCGCGCCGCTGGGCGAGGACTCCTCGGTGGTCCAGGTGACGACCGGGTCCACGAGGTCGTCAGGGGCGTCGGGGCCGCCCACGCCCTCGACCTCGGGCCAGCCGTAGTTGCCGCCGGCCTCGATCACGTTGACCTCATCGTAGGTGTCCTGGCCGAACTCGGTCGCGAACAGCACGTCCTCGGGCCCCCAGGCCAGGCCCTGCACGTTGCGGTGGCCGTAGCTGTAGACGAGGTTGTCGAACGGGTTGCCGTCGGCGGGGCGGCCGTCGGGCGTCATGCGCAGGATCTTGCCGCCGAGGTCGCCGGTGTCCTGGGCGCGGGACTCCCGGCCGGCGTCGCCCGTGGCGGCGTAGAGCAGCCCGTCGGGCCCGAACGCCAACTGCCCGCCGTTGTGGTGGTCGGCGGCGGGGATGCCCTTGACCAGCACCCGCGACTCCCCCAGCGCGAGGTCGCCGTCCCGCCCCCACTCCAGGTCGATGCGGGCGATGCGGTTGTCGGAGCGGGCGGTGTAGTAGACGTAGACCTTCTCGGGCCGCTCGCCGTAGGGGTCCAGCGCGATGCCCAGCAGCCCGCCCTCGCCCCGGGGGCGCACCCCCGCCACGGTGCCGACCTCGCTGACGCGGCCGTCGTCGGCGACGCGGATGACGCGGCCGGAGTCGCGCTCGGTGGCCAGCGCCCCGCCCGAGGGCAGCGCGGCGATCCCCCAGGGGACCTCCAGGCCGGTGGCCACGGTCTCAGGCTCGCCCGGGGGCACCAGGCGGCCGGTGGGGCCGGTGGACCCGCCGCCGGGGGTGTCGGACGCGGTGGTGCCCGAGCCCTGCTCGGAGCCGCCGGGCGCGCCGCCGCAGCCCGCCGCCAGCACGGCCGCCAGGAGGGTCGTCAGCGCGAATGCGCCGGTGGCACGGTGTGCGGGGCGGCGCCCGGGCTGGGAAGGGTCCATGGGTGGGGGCATGCCCGCTGCGGGGCGCGGCCGAACGTGCGCGAAGGCGGCGGGCGGAGAGGGGGGCCGCCCGCCCCGTCCTGGCGGGCGGACCCCGGTGGGGCGGTCCGCCACCCGCTCCGGTGGCGTCCCGTCCGCACACACCGGAACACTAGAGCGGCCTGGTGACAGAATCGGTCGCGCGGCCGGAGGTGTCGAGCGAATTCCGCAACCTGGCCGCCAGGTGGACGGCCCAGCGCCGGTAGCCCTCGGCGCCGGGGTGGAACCCGTCGGCGGCGAACACGCCCGCCCCGCTCAGGGCCGCGCGCGGGAACGCCGCGTGGCCGGCGCCCGGGACCCGGGCCGCCACCGCCCGCAGCCGGGCGTCGAGGTGGCGCGAGCGCAGGCCCAGCAGCGGGCGCAGCGGCCACGGCAGCGCCGGGAAGAGGTCCAGCGGCGGCACCGCGCTGAACAGCACGGCCGCGCCCGGCCAGTGGGCGCGCGCCCCGGCGGCGATGGCGGCGGCGGTGCGGGCGAAGGCCCGCCCGGAGGTCATCCGGGTGACGTCGTTGACGCCCACGACCACCAGCACGAGGTCGGGCCGCCAGGAGGTGCCGGCCTCCTCGGCGGCGGCCGCCAGCAGCGGGCCGGCCACCCGCGCGGCGTCGGCCCCCGAGCGGGCGGTGGCGCGCCACTCCACGGCCCGGCCGGTGGCGGCGGCCAGTTCGGCGGCCGTCCGCCCGGGCACGCCCTCGGCCAGGGACGCCACGCCCACGCCGGCGGCCGAGGAGTCGCCCAGCACCAGCAGCCGCAGGGGCGGGGAGGCCGGGGCGGGGCCGGCGGACCCGGCGGGGGCGGCGGGCGCGGTGCCGCGGGTGCCCCGCGCCGGGGGCAGGGTGAGCGCGGTGCGGCGCACCCGGCGGCCCTGCACCAGCAGCACCGGGGCGGCGGCCCAGACCAGTGCCTGGGCCGCGGTGAGCAGCGCGGTCCTCACCGGGTGCCGTCCGCCGCCGAGGCGGGCGCAGCGGGGGCGGCCGCGCCCCGCGCGCGGCGGCGGGCCAGCCGGTCGAGGGCGCGGCGGGTGCCGCGGTCGATCGGGACCGTGCCCAGCGCCCGGCCCAGGCCGTGGGCGGGCATGTTGAGGTAGACGGCTTCGTAGCCGGCGTGCGCCGCGCCCTCCGACTGGGGCGCGCCGACCTCGTAGGTCTCGTGCCACACGCCGGCCCCCGCGCCGCCCTCGCGCAGGTAGCGCTGCCAGGCGGCGCTGTGCAGGGGCCGGCGGGCGTAGTCCAGCAGCGCCCGCGTGCTCTCCCAGTACTGCACGACGGTGACGCCGCGCGCCGAGGGCAGGACGCGCGAGTGGAGCAGGCCCAGGGCGGGGTCGGACCGGAGTTCGGCGTCCATCCTGACGAAGGCGGCGTTGACCCACATCCAGCGGCGCGGGCGCAGCAGCGCGTTGACCCGCACGCCGAGGAGGAAGACGGTCAGGCTCTCGCGGGGCTCGGTGGTGGTGCGCACCACCTGGGTTTGGGGCATGCGGTCCGTCCTTAGCGTCACCGGTCCGGCCGGCGGCGCGGGCGGACCCCGTTGGATAGTTTCACTCTCCAGCTTGGAGAGTAGTACTCTCCAACAGAGGAAGGCAAGGGGGTTCTCATCCGGTGCGGATTTCGGAACTGAGCCGGCGCAGCGGGGTGCCGGTGGCGACCATCAAGTACTACCTGCGGGAGGACCTGCTGCCCAAGGGCGAGGCGGTCTCCACCACGCAGGCCGACTACTCCGAGGCCCACCTGCACCGCCTCCGGCTGGTGCGCGCCCTGGTGGAGGTCGCCGAGGTGCCGCTGGCCCGCATCCGCGCCGTGCTGGCCGCGCTGGACGACCCCGGCCTGGACCTGCACACGGTGCTGGGCACCGCGATCTTCGCCATGAGCCCCGCCCCTGAGGACCGCCCCGGCGACCCCGACTGGGACCGCGCCGCCGACCAGACCGCAGAACTGCTGGCCGAGCTGGCCTGGCGCATCACCCCGGGCTCGCCCGCGCGCGCCCAGTTGACGCAGGCGCTGGCGGCCATGCAGGCGCTGGGCCGCCCGGCCACTCCCGAGATGCTGCGGGGCTACGCGGCGGCCGCGCACCAGGCGGCGCGCCTGGACGTGGCGTGCATCGACCCCGAGGCGCCGCGCGAGGAGGCGCTGCTCTACGCCGTGAGCCTGTCGGCGCTGATGGAGCAGTCGCTGGGGGCGCTGCGCCGACTGGCGCAGGAGGACGTGTCGGCCGCGAGGTTCGGCGCGGCGGCGCCGGGCGCGCAGGGCCGGGAACCGGGCACGGAGCCCCGGTAACGGCAACGGCCCTCACCGGTGCGGATGAGGGCCTGATGCGCGTGTCAGTGTGGTACCCCCGAGCGGATTCGAACCGCCGTTACCGCCTTGAGAGGGCGGCGTCCTAGGCCACTAGACGACGGGGGCGTGTGCAGCGGGTCCTACTTTATCGGACCGAACCGGGTGGTCGGGCCGCGTGCGCGGCGGCGGCCGAGCGCCGCACCCGCCCAGCAAAAAAGCCCCCGCGCGAAGCGGAAGCCTCTTCACCTGGTGCGGTCCTGCTGCGTACCCCCGAGCGGATTCGAACCGCCGTTACCGCCTTGAGAGGGCGGCGTCCTAGGCCACTAGACGACGGGGGCCGGTTGTGATCGCCTGGGCGATCGAGCCGATGGCCGACTCGTAACTGGCCTTCGCGACGGAAGGCCATGGCTGGGGTACCAGGACTCGAACCTAGACTAACTGAACCAGAATCAGTCGTGCTGCCGATTACACCATACCCCAGTGCTTTCGGAGGGAGTCGGGGAGTTCCGTTCGCCGGTCCCGCTCCCCCTCGGCGCAGGCATTACTTTAGCGGACATCCGGAGTGCTCGCGAACCGATAACCCGGCGGCCACCCGCCGGCGGCCCGGGGGCCGGGCGGGCGGTGCCGCGCACCGCCCGCGTCCCGGCCGCTCAGCCCTCGGCGGAGTCCGGTGCGCCGGTGGCCTCGGCGCGCAGCCGCGCGAGGGCGGCCTCCAGGCGGCGCAGGGTGCGCTCGCGCCCCAGCACCTCCAGCGACTCAAACAGCGGCAGCCCCACCGTGCGACCGGTGACGGCCACCCGCACCGGCGCCTGCGCCTTGCCCAGCTTGAGCCCCAGCGCCGCGCCGGCGGCCTCGACCTCGGCCTTGACGGGCTCGGCCGCCCACGCCAGTGACGGGTCGGCCAGCCGCTCCAGGGCGGCCTCCAGCATCGGCACGGCGGTGTCGGGCTTCATGGCCTTGGCCCAGCTCCTGTCGTCCTCGGCGGGCTCGTCCAGGAACAGGAAGTCGACGTTGGGCACGATCTCGCCGAGCACGGCCACCCGGCTCTGCGCCAGCGGCGCCACGGCGCGCAGCGCGGACTCGTCGTAGTTCGCGGCCGGCCAGGGCGCGGACTCCCCGGTCAGCCAGGGGCGGCAGCGCTCCACGAACGCGTCGGTGTCCAGCGCCCGGATGTACTCGCCGTTGAAGGCGCGCAGCTTCTTCTCGTCGAAGAAGGCGCTGGAGCTGTTGACGTCCTCCAGCCGGAACAGCGGGACCATGTCCGCGAACGGCATGATCTCGCGGTCCTCGCCCGGCCCCCACCCCAGCAGCATGAGGTAGTTCACCATGGCCTCGGCCAGAAAGCCCTCGTCCTGGTAGGACTCCAGGGCGACCTTGTCGCGGCGCTTGGACAGCTTCTGCCGCTTCTCGTTGACGATCACCGGGAGGTGCGCCCACACCGGCGCGGGGCGGCCCAGCGCCTCCCACAGCAACTGCTGCTTGGGCGCGTTGGACAGGTGCTCCTCGCCGCGCACGACCGTGTTGACGCCCATCTCGACGTCGTCGACCACGTTGGCCAGCACGAACAGCGGCGAGCCGTCGGCGCGGGCGATCACGAAGTCCTCGATGGCGCTGTGCTCGAACTCCACCCGGCCCCGGATCCGGTCGTCGACCACGGTGGGCCCGCCCTCGGGCACGCGGAACCGCAGCGCCCGCCCCGGGCCGGGCTCCAGCCCGCGGTCGCGGCAGAAGCCGTCGTAGCCCAGGTGGGGGTTGCCGCGCCGCTCCTGCACCTGCTCGCGCGTGCAGTCGCAGTAGTAGGCCCGGCCGTCCTTGTAGAGCCGCTCGGCGGTCTCGCGGTGCTTGCCGGCGTAGGCCGACTGGAAGTACGGCCCCTCGAAGTGCGGGTCGTCGGCGCTGATCCCCAGCCACGCCAGCGCGCGGATGATTCCCTCGGTCCACTCCGGCCGGTTGCGCGCGGCGTCGGTGTCCTCGATGCGCAGCACGAACCTGCCGTCGGCCTGCTGGAGGGCCAGTGCCCAGTTGAAGAGCGCGGACCGCGCGCCGCCGACGTGGAACATGCCAGTGGGAGACGGCGCGAAGCGCACGCGGATCGGAGTCTCAGTCACACGCCCAAGCCTATCGGCGCACGCCGGGGGCCGGTCCCGGCCCGCGCGGGGGCGGTCGACGGGGCCGGCCGGCGGCGGGCGGCGGGCTCAGTCGCGGGGCACGACGCGGTTGGTCAGGGAGCCGACCTTCTCGACGGTCACGGTGATCTCCTGACCCGTGGTGACCGGGCCGACCCCGGCGGGGGTGCCGGTGAGCAGGACGTCGCCGGGCAGCAGGGTCATGAACGAGGTGACGTAGGAGATCACGGCGGGGATGTCGTGGATGAACTGCGAGGTGCGGCCGTCCTGGCGGACCTCGCCGTCGACCGTGGTGGTGAGGCGGAGGTCGCCGGCCTCCTCCAGCGACAGCCCGGTCTCGATCCAGGGGCCGATCGGGCAGAAGGAGTCGAAGCCCTTGGCGCGGGTCCACTGCTTGTCGGTCTGCTGGAGGTCGCGGGCGGTGACGTCGTTGGCCACCGTGTAGCCGAAGATGACGTCCTTGGCGCGCTCGCGCGGGACCTCGCGGCAGGGCCGGGAGATCACGATCGCCAGTTCGCCCTCGAAGTCCACGCGCTGGGAGACCGGCGGGTAGAAGACGGGGTCGCCGGGTCCGGCCACCGAGGTGGAGGGCTTGAGGAACACCACGGGTTCGTCGGTGCTCGCGCCGGTGATGCCGCTCATCTCGGCGACGTGGTCGGCGTAGTTCTTGCCGATGCACACCACCTTGCTGGGCAGCACGGGCGAGAGCAGCCGGACGTCCTCGACCTTGGCGCGTTCGCCGGTCAACTGGAAGTCGCCCATCAGGGGGTGCCCGCTGATCCGGGAGACGTAGTCCTGGCCGCTGTCCTGGTCGGTGTCGACCAGACCGTAGCCGACCTCGTCGTTGACGGAGAATCTCGCGATGCGCACGTCTACAGCCTGCCTGTTCCTCGCCGGTGGTGCTCCGCCGACCAGCGTACCGAGCCGGGGGCGGGGCCGGTGGCTCCGCCCCTGCTCCCGGGGCCTCCCGGCCGCGCGACCCGGCCGACCCGGCGGCCCGGATCGGGACAGCCCGTGACGGCACGCATGTTTCGGACACACTGGAAGGTGCACCGGATGCTTTCCGTTTCTGCGATGCTGTGGGCGTTCCGGATCATCGCCGACCCGCCGCCCGCACCGCCGGCGGGGGCGGCGCGCACCGCAGAGAGGCCGCCGGCTTGTCGCACCCGTCCCCCGCCGCCGCCCGCGCCCGCCGCGCCCGGCGGCGGCGCACCTATGTCCTGGAGCTGGTACTGGGGCTCGCCGTGATCGCGGCGGGCACCGGGCTGCTGGTCCTGGACCGGCAGGCGCCCGACCTCACCGCGGGCGCCGGCGGCGCCACCGCGAGCGCCGCTCCCGAGGACGGCGCGGCCGGCGGCGGGCAGGACGCGGATTCGGCCGGCACCGCCGCGCCGGGGTCCGGCGCCTCCGGCGACGGCGCCAACGGCCGCTCGGGCGGCGACCCCGATCGGCCCGACGCCGCCGGGCGCGGCGGCGGCGCCGAGGCTGCCGAGGAGGACCGGCCCGGCTCCGAGGGCGGCCGGGACGGCGGCGGGGACGGGGACGGCGACGCCGACCTCCCGGCGCTGCTGCGCTCGGTGGAGGATGAGGTGACCTCCGGCAGCGGGGAGCTGGAGGTGGTCCCCGGCGAGAGCGAGACCGCCGGCGAGGGCCCGCTCAAGCGCTACATCGTGGAGGTCGAGCAGGGCCTGCCCGGCGACCCGGCGGACTTCGCCGCCGCCGTGGAGCAGATCCTGGCCGACGAGCGAAGCTGGCGCGGGCGGGACGCGATGTCGGTGCGGCGCGTGGACTCCGGGCCGGTGGACTTCCGGGTCGCCCTGGCCGCGCCCGAGACCGTGGACGCCATGTGCGCGCCGCTCCAGACGCTGGGCCGGGTGTCCTGCACCACCGGCGGGCGGGCGATCATCAACCAGAACCGGTGGGTGTCGGGGGTCGAGCACTTCGACGGCGACCTGGAGACCTACCGGGTCTACGTCATCAACCACGAGGTCGGCCATGCGCTGGGCCACGGCCACGTGAACTGCCCCGCCCCCGGCGAGCCCGCGCCGGTGATGCAGCAGCAGACCTTCGGCCTCCAGGGCTGCGAGCCCAACGGGTGGGTGCACCCCTGACCGGTCGGCGGGCCGGGGCGCCGGCGCGGTGCGCGCCGGCGCCCGAGGCGCCCCGCCGGATCAGTCCCGGGGGTAGCCCTGCCGCAGCAGGCCGTAGGTGATGGCCTGCTCCAGCGCGGTCCAGGACGCCTCGATGACGTTCTCGCCCACGCCCACCGTGGTCCACTCCCCCTTGCCGTCGCTGAAGGTCACCAGGATGCGGGTGACCGCGGCGGTGCCCGAGGCGCCCTCCAGGATGCGGACCTTGTAGTCGGTCAACTCCAGCCCGCCCAGCGCGGTGTAGACGCCCTCCATGGCCGAGCGCAGCGCCCGGTCCAGCGCGTTGACCGGGCCGTTGCCCTCGGCGGTGGCGATCACCCGCTCGCCCTTGACGTGCAGCTTCACCGTGGCCTCGCTGACGGCCGACTCCGCGGAGCTGCCCACCGCGCGGCGCTCGGCGATCACCCGCCAGGACTCGGTGTCGAAGTAGCGCACCGGCCGGCCCAGCTCCTCGCGCAGCAGCAGCTCCAGCGACGCGTCGGCGGCCTCGAAGCTGTAGCCGGCCAGCTCCATGCTCTTGACCCGCTCGACCGCGCGGCCGGCCAGCTCGCGGTCGCCGGACAGGTCCAGGCCCAGCTCCTTGGCCTTCAGCTCGATCGAGGCGCGCCCGGCCATGTCCGACACCAGCATGCGCATGTCGTTGCCGACCAGCACCGGGTCCAGGTGCTGGTAGAGGTCGGGGTCGACCTTGATCGCCGAGGCGTGCAGGCCGGCCTTGTGCGCGAACGCCGACACCCCCACGTAGGGCTGGTGGGTGTTGGGCGCGATGTTGACGATCTCGGCGATGGCCTGCGACACCCGCGTCATCTGGCTCAGGCAGCCCTCGGGCAGCACGTCGCGGCCCTGCTTGATCGCCAGCGCCCCCACCACAGAGAAGAGGTTGGCGTTGCCCACCCGCTCGCCGTAGCCGTTGGCGGTGCACTGCACGTGCGTGGCGCCGGCGTCCACGGCCGCCAGGGTGTTGGCCACCGCGCAGCCGGAGTCGTCCTGGGCGTGGACGCCCAGCCGCGCGCCGGTGGCCGCGCGGACCTCGGCCACCACGCGGGAGACGTCGGCGGGCAGCATGCCGCCGTTGGTGTCGCACAGCACGACCACGTCGGCGCCGGCCCCGGCGGCGGCGCGCACCACGCTCAGCGCGTAGGCGGGGTCGTGGTGGTAGCCGTCGAAGAAGTGCTCGCAGTCGAGGAACACCCGCCGGCCGCTCGCGCGCAGGAAGGCGACGGTGTCGGCGACCATCGCGAGGTTCTCCTCGCCGGTGGTGCGCAGCGCCCGCTCCACGTGCCGGATGTCGCTCTTGGCCACCAGGGTGACCACCGGGGCGCCGGAGTCGCGCAGCGCCAGCACCTGGGGGTCGTCCTCGGCGCGCACGCCCGCGCGGCGGGTGGAACCGAAGGCCGACAGTTGCGCGTGGCGCAACTCCAGTTCGGCGGCGGCGCGCTGGAAGAACTCGGTGTCCTTGGGGTTCGCCCCCGGCCAGCCGCCCTCGATGAACGCCACCCCGAAGTCGTCCAGCAGTCGGGCGATGGCCAGCTTGTCGGCGACGGTGAGGTTGACGCCCTCGCGCTGGGCGCCGTCGCGCAGTGTGGTGTCGAAGACGTGGAAACTGTCGTCAGGCATGGGTGGGAACTCCCGCGGATGATTGTGCTCTCGTGGTGCCGGCCCCGGCCAACAAAAAAGACCCCTCGTGGACACGAGAGGTCAGCGCGCCGGCGGGGTCCGGTTCAGCCGGCGCGCCTCACGATAATGATCACCTGAGACGGCACGCTGCCCAGTCTGCCACACGAGGGCGCCGCGGGCGGGGCCGCGCGGGCGGAAGTCTCACCCACTGAGACAGGAGCGGGCGCGCCGGGGTGCCCCGGGCGCGCCCGCCGCCGGTTTCGGCCGGGTGTCAGCCGAAGGTGCGCACCCAGCCGTGGGTGTCGGGGCGGGTGCCGTACTGGAGCGCCACCAGCTCCTCGCGCAGTCCCATGGTGACGGGGCCGGGGCCGCCGTCGCCCATGGTGAACTCCCCGGTGCGGCTCTTGACGCGGCCCACGGGGGTGATGACGGCGGCGGTGCCGCACGCGAAGACCTCGGTCAGCTCGCCGGCCTCGGCGGCGCGGCGCCACTCGTCGGTGGACAGCCGGCCCTCCTCGATGGCGAACCCCAGCTCGGGCGCGAGGGTGAGCAGGGAGTCGCGGGTGATGCCGGGCAGCAGGGTGCCGGTGAGGGCGGGGGTGAGCAGGCGGGCGTCGTCGCCGGAGCCGAAGACGAAGAACAGGTTCATGCCGCCCATCTCCTCGACCCAGCGGTGCTCGACGGCGTCGAGCCACACCACCTGGTCGCAGCCCTGGTCGACGGCCTGCGCCTGGGCGAGGAAGCTGGCGGCGTAGTTGCCGGCGAACTTGGCCTCGCCGGTGCCCCCGGGCGCGGCCCGGGTGTAGTCCTCGCTCAGCCACACGGTGACGGGCGTGATGCCGCCGGAGAAGTAGGGGCCCGACGGAGAGGCGATGAGGACGAACCGGTAGCTGCGCGAGGGGTTGTTGACGCCCAGGCCGACGTCGGTGGCGAACATGAACGGCCGCAGGTAGAGGCTGCTGTTGGGCTGGGTGGGGATCCACTGGGCGTCGGCGGCCAGCAGGGTCTCGATCGCCCCCAGGAACAGCTCCTCGGGGAGTTCGGGCATCGCCATGCGGCGCGCGCTGCGGTTGAACCGCGCGGCGTTGGCCTCGGGCCGGAAGCAGGCGACCTCGCCACCGGGGTGGCGGTAGGCCTTCAGCCCCTCGAAGATCTCCTGGGCGTAGTGCAGGGCAGCCGTGGCGGGGTCGAGGGTGAGGGGGCCGTAGGGCTCCAGGCGGGCGTCGTACCAGCCCTTGCCCTCCTCATAGGCGATGGTGACCATGTGGTCGGTAAACACGTTGCCGAACCCGGGGTTGTCCAGCAACTGCGCGCGCTCCTGCGGGGTCCTCCGCTGGGCCGAGAGCTGGACGTCGAACGTCAACCCGCTTGTGGTGGTGCCGTTGTTCATGGGTCAGGTCCTCTCCGTACATCGGGCCGGCAGCGCCGACCCGGCTTCCAGTGTGACGGAAACAACGCACCCGCGGCCATACCGCCGCACACACCCCGCTCGGGGCGGCGCGGGGCCGCCCGGCGGGGTGCGCGCAGCGCGGCGGGCGCGCCGTGAATCGGCACGCCCGCCGCATCGGTGAATCCGTGTGTCCGCCTCAGCCGCGCCGATTGCGACCAGCAGGGCTGAGGCGCCGGGAAGGCGGGTCAGCCCTGCCCGGCTACTCGCTCGGCGATGGCGTCGCCGATCTGCGCGGTGGAGCGCTCGGCGGCGCCGTCCTTTGCGCGGGCCAGCAGGTCCTCGGCCACGGCGCGCTCGACGGCGCGCGCGGCGCCCTCCAGTCCGAGGTGGTCGAGCATGATCGCCGCGGACAGGATGGTGGCCGTGGGATCGGCCTTGCCCTGCCCGGCGATGTCGGGGGCCGATCCGTGGACCGGCTCGAACATGCTGGGGAAGTCGTTCTCGGGGTTGATGTTGCCGCTGGCGGCCAGCCCGATGCCGCCGGCGACCGCCGCGCCGAGGTCGGTGATGATGTCGCCGAACAGGTTGTCGGTGACCACGACGTCGAAGCGCTGCGGCTGGGACACGAAGAACATGGTGGCGGCGTCGACGTGCAGGTAGTCGACGGAGACGTCGGGGTACTCCGCGCCGACCTCGCGCACGACGCGCTGCCACAGCTCGCCCGCGAAGCTGAGCACGTTGTCCTTGTGCACCAGGGTGAGGCGGCGGCGCGGGCGGCGCTGGGCCGCGGCGAAGGCGTAGCGCACCACGCGCTCCACGCCGAAGCGGGTGTTGACGCTGTCCTGGGTGGCGATCTCGTGCGGGGTGCCCTTGCGGACCACCCCGCCCATGCCGGCGTAGGGCCCCTCGGTGCCCTCGCGCACCACGAGCATGTCGATGTCCTCGGGCGCGACGTCGGCGAGGGGGGTGGTGACGCCGGGGTAGAGGCGGACCGGGCGCAGGTTGACGTAGTGGGAGAACGCGAAGCGCAGCCGCAGCAGCAGGCCGCGCTCCAGCACCCCGCTGGGCACGCTGGGGTCGCCCACCGCGCCGAGGAAGATCGCCTCGTGCCCGCGCAGCTCCGCCTCGACGGAGTCGGGCAGGGTCTCGCCGGTGGCGTGCCACCGGCGGGCGCCCAGCTCATAGGAGGTGGTGTCGAAGGCGAGGTCGTGCTCCGGGGCGGCGGCGGAGAGGACCTTGAGGCCCTCGGCCACCACCTCGGGGCCGATCCCGTCACCGGGGATGACGGCCAACTTCACGGTGCGCGCAGCCATTACCAGCCCAGCCTCTAATCTGCTCGTCTCGTCGGGGTTCCCGGTGCGGTCTCGGCATCGGATCAGGCCGCGCGGGGATCCGCGCGGCCTGGGTCGTCTCAGATGGTGAGACCTGGGGAAACGGTCAGTGAGACAAGACTAGCGTCCCGCCGGGCCGCCGTTGTCGCGGCGGTCGAGCGCGACCTGGACGGCCTCGGTGGCCTCGTCGGCGGTGTCGGGAGCGGTGGTGGTGTCGTACACGGTGTCCTCCTCGCCTCGCGGGCATGCGCGCAGCAGCGGCCCCGCCGCGGCGGCGGACGCGGGTGCGGCGGGTCGCGCCGCGCGGGCGTCCGGAGCGGGGGCGGTCCGGTGGTTGCGCTGGATGGAACGGCGGCGTGGGGCCCGGTGGGGCGTCGGCGGGCCGCGCGGTGGGCGCGGCGGCGCCGGCACGCGGGCGGACAGAGCACGCGCCGGTCCCGGCGAGTGGTGGTGCCGGGAGGTCCGGCCGCGAGGTATGGGGCGGGCCGGGCCGTGCGGGCGGCGGTGGCGATCCGTGACCGGTGTGGACCGGTGCGGTCACCGCGCGCCCAACTCCTAGGACTCCAGACTATCGGACGTCCGAGTATCCGGCCAGTGTCCGGCGGGGCGGACTCGCGCCCGGCGCGGGCCGGGGGGAAACGCGCCGGGGCCGCCCGCGCGGTGCGGGCGGCCCCGGGGTGCCGCGGGTGCCGGGCGGCCGCACCGCGCCGGGCCGGCGGCCCGGGCGGAGGACCGACCGGCCGATCGGCTAGTCGAGGTCGACCTGGCGGGAGCGCTCCGCGCGGATCTCGGTGGCGATGGACTCCAGCGTGGCCTCGGGGATGGCGGAGTCGACGGTCAGCGTGATCAGCGCGGTGCCGCCGGCGGCGTCGCGGCTGACCTGCATGCCCGCGATGTTGATCCCGGCCTCGCCCAGCAGCGCGCCGACCGTGCCGACGATCCCGGGGCGGTCGTCGTAGGACAGGAACGCCATGTGGGCGCTGATCGGGATCTCCATGCTGTAGCCGTTGATCTCGACCAGCTTCTCGGCCTGGCGGGGGCCGGTCAGCGTGCCCGAGACCGACACCCGCTGGCCGTCGGGCATCAGGCCGCGCACGGTGATCAGGTTGCGCCAGTCGGAGTGGTCGTCGCTGGTGACCAGGTTGACCTCGACGCCGCGCTCCTTGGCCAGCAGCGGGGCGTTGACGAAGGTCACGGCCTCCTCGACCACGTCGCCGAACACGCCCTTGAGCGCGGCCAGCTCGATGACCTTGACGTCGTGGGCGGCGATCTCGCCGCGGACCTCGATGTCGATGCGGTCGGCCACCCCGCGCGCCAGCGCGGTGAAGATGCGGCCCAGCTTCTCGGTGAGGGGCAGGCCGGGCTTGACGTCCTCGGCGACCGCGCCGCCCTGGACGTTGACCGCGTCGGGGACGAACTCCCCCGACAGCGCGAGCTTGACCGAGCGCGCCACCTGGGTGCCGGCCTTCTCCTGGGCCTCGGCGGTGCTGGCGCCCAGGTGCGGGGCCACGACCACGTTCTCGAACTCGAACAGCGGGCTGTCGGTGCAGGGCTCCTTGGCCCAGACGTCGATGCCCGCGCCGCCGACCCGGCCCTCCTTGAGCGCGCGGTAGAGCGCGGCCTCGTCGAGGATGCCGCCGCGCGCGGCGTTGATGATGCGCACGTGCGGGCGGACCTTGGCCAGCGCCTCGTCGCCGATGAGCCCGACGGTGTCCTTGTTCTTGGGCAGGTGGATAGTGATGAAGTCGCTGCGCTCCAGCAGTTCGTCCAGCGGCACCATCTCGACCCCGATCTGCGCGGCGCGGGCCGGCTGCACGAACGGGTCGTAGGCGATGATGTGGGTGCCGAAGGCCGAGAGCCGCTGGGCCACCAGGGCGCCGATGCGGCCCAGGCCGACGATCCCGACGGTCTTGTCGTAGATCTCGACGCCGGTGTACTTGGACCGCTTCCACTCGCCGTTGATGAGGGCGTTGTGCGCGGGCGCGGTGTTGCGCGCCGAGGCCAGCAGCAGGTTGATGGCCTGCTCGGCGGCGCTGACGATGTTGGAGGTCGGGGCGTTGACCACCAGGACGCCGGCCTTGGTGGCCGCCTCGACGTCGACGTTGTCCAGGCCCACGCCGGCCCGGGCCACCACCTTCAGCCGCGGCGCGGCGGCCAGCGCCTCGGCGTCGACCCGCGTGGCGCTGCGCACGATCAGCGCGTCGACGTCGGCCAGGGCCGGCAGCAGCTCGGCGCGGTCGGCGCCGTTGCAGTGGCGGACCTCGAAGTCGCCCTCCAGCAGGGCGAGACCGGCGGGGGAGAGTTCTTCCGCGACGAGAACGGAGGGCTTAGGCACAGCTTGTTCCTTTGACGGGTTGCGGCGTGGCCGCGCGTTCGCGGCTGGTCCTTGTCCACACGCGTGGGCGCGTTCGGCTGAGTAGGGGTTGTGACGGCCACGAAAAGTCTAGTGCGCCGGTGGGGATCACACGCGGAAAGGGTGCACCTGACCCGCGCGCGGACCGCCCCGCGCACCGCGGCGCCGCCCCAGGGGTCCGGGCGGTCCGGGGCGGGACCACCACGAGCCCGGCGGGCGGGGCGGGGCGCCCCCGCCCCCCCCCCCCCCCGGGGCCCCCGCGGCGCCGCCCGTGGGGCCGGGGGGGGGGGGGGGGGCCCCCCCCCGCCCCGGGGGGGGGGGGGGGCCCCCCCCGCCCCGCCCGCCGCGCGGGGCACTCAGCCCTGCAACCAGCTCATCAGCGGGCGCAGCTCGGCGCCCACCTTCTCGATGGGCTCGTTCTGCTCGGCCTCGCGGCGCTTGAGGAAGTTGGGCCGGCCGGCGTCGAACTCGGCCACCAGCTCGCGCGCGTAGGAGCCGTCCTGGATCTCGGCGAGCACGCGGCGCATCTCCTCGCGGGTCTGCTCGGTGACGATGCGCGGGCCGCGGGTGTAGCCGCCGTACTCGGCGTTGTCGGAGACCGACCAGTTCATCTTGGAGATGCCGCCCTCGTACATGAGGTCGACGATCAGCTTGACCTCGTGCAGGCACTCGAAGTAGGCGACCTCGGGCTGGTAGCCGGCCTCGGTGAGGGTGGAGAACCCGGCCTTGATCAGCTCGGCCAGGCCGCCGCACAGCACGGTCTGCTCGCCGAACAGGTCGGTCTCGGTCTCCTCCTTGAAGGTGGTCTTCAGCGCGCCCGCGCGGGTGCCGCCGATGCCCTTGGCGTAGGACAGCGCCAGCTCCCAGGCCGACCCGGAGGCGTCCTGCTCCACGGCGACCAGGACCGGCACGCCGCGGCCCTCCTCGAACTGGCGGCGCACCAGGTGGCCCGGGCCCTTGGGGGCGACCATGGCGACGTCGACGTTGGCCGGCGGGCTCACCAGGTCGTAGCGGATGCTGAACCCGTGGCCGAAGAACAGCGCGTCGCCGTCCTTGAGGTGGGGGGCGATCTCGTTGGCGTAGAGGTCGCGGTGGATGTGGTCGGGCACCAGCACCATGATCAGGTCGGCCTCCTGAGCGGCCTCGGCGGGGGTGACCACCCGCAGGCCCTCCTCCTCGGCCTTGGCGCGGCTGGCCGAGCCCTCGGCGAGGCCGACGCGCACGTCCACGCCGGAGTCCCGCAGCGACAGCGCGTGCGCGTGCCCCTGGCTGCCGTAACCGATCACGGCGACCTTGCGCCTCTGGATGACGCTCAGGTCGGCGGCGTCGTCGTAGTACATCTCTGCTGCCACTTCGGCTTGCTCCTTGTGTGTGGTTGGCGTGTGCGGTCGGTGCCGCCGCGCCGGGGGGCGGCGCGCGGCCGGGAGGCGGCACCGGGGTGTGCGGGTCGCGCCCGGCGGCCGGGCCTCATGGGCGCCGGCCGTGCCGGGCGGGGCTCACGCGCTGCGCTCTACCGCGCGCAGTGAGCGGTCGGTGATCGACCTGGGGCCGCGGCCCAGGGCGACGAGGCCGGACTTCACCAGTTCCTTGATGCCGAACGGTTCGAGGTTGCGCACCAGCGCGTCGAGCTTCTCGGGCCGGCCGGTGGCCTCGACGACCACCACGTCGGGCCCGACGTCGACGATGTTGGCGCGGAACAGCTCGGCCGTCTGGATGACGGCGGCCCGGTTGCCGGAGTCGGCCTTGACCTTGGCCAGCAGGAGTTCCCTGCGGACCGCGGCGTCGTTGTCCATCTCGACGATCTTGATGACGTTCACGAGCTTGTTGAGCTGCTTGGTCACCTGCTCCAAGGGGTGGCGGTCGCAGTTGACCACGATCGTCATGCGGGACAGGCCCTCGTACTCGGTGGTGCTGACGCTGAGCGAGTTGATGTTGAACCCGCGCCGCGAGAACAGCGCCGATGTGCGGGCGAGGATACCGGGGGTGTCTTCCACGAGGACCGACAGGGTGTGCTGGGTCATGGGGATTCTCGCTCTTCCGCTCAGTCCTCGTCGTCCCAGTCGGGCGCCATGTCGCGCGCGTACTGGATGTTGTCGTTGCTGATCCCGGGGCCGACCATGGGCCAGACCATCGCGTCGGGGTGGACGGTGAAGTCGACCACGACCGGCGCGTCGTCGACCGCCATGGCCTTCTCGACGGTGGCGTCGATGTCCTCGGGGCGCTCGCAGCGCAGCCCGACACAACCGTACGCCTCGGCCAGGCGGACGAAGTCGGGGATGCGCACCCTGGCGTCGCGCGGTGCGGTCTGGAGGTCGGTGTTGGAGTAGCGGCCCTCGTAGAACAGGGTCTGCCACTGGCGGACCATGCCGAGGTTGCCGTTGTTGATGACGGCGACCTTGATGGGGATGCCCTCGATGGCGCAGGTGGCGAGTTCCTGGTTGGTCATCTGGAAGCAGCCGTCGCCGTCGATGGACCACACGGTGCGCTCGGGGGCGCCGACCTTGGCGCCCAGGGCGGCGGGCACCGAGAAGCCCATGGTGCCCAGGCCGCCGGAGTTGATGAAGGAGCCCGGCTTCTGGTGGCCGATGAACTGGGCGGCCCACATCTGGTGCTGGCCGACGCCGGCGACGTAGTGGGCGTCGGGGCCGACGATCTCGCCCAGGCGCCGGATGACGTGCTGGGGCGAGAGGGAGCCGTCGTCGGGGTCCTCGTAGCCCAGCGGGTAGACCTCGCGCAGCCGGTCGAGCTGGGCCCACCAGGCGGCGTAGTCGCCCTGGCGCCCGGCGGCCTGGTCGTTGCGGACGGCCACGACGAGGTCGGCGATGACCTCGCGGCAGTCGCCGACGATGGGGACGTCGGCGTGCCGGTTCTTGGAGATCTCGGCGGGGTCGATGTCGGCGTGGACGATGCTGGCGCCGGGGGCGAAGCTGTCGAGCTTGCCGGTGACCCGGTCGTCGAAGCGCGCGCCCAGGGCCACGATCAGGTCGGCCTTTTGCAGCGCGCCCACGGCGGCGACGCTGCCGTGCATGCCGGGCATGCCCAGGTGCTGGGGGTGGCTGTCGGGGAAGACGCCGCGGGCCATCAGGGTGGTGACCACGGGCAGGCCGGTCAGCTCGGCCAGGACCCGCAGCTCCTGGGCGGCGCCGGCGCGCAGCACGCCGCCGCCGACGTAGAGGACGGGGCGGCGGGACTCCGCGATCATCCGGGCGGCCTCGCGGACCTGCTTGCCGTGGGGCTTGGTGACCGGGCGGTAGCCGGGCAGGTCCAGGCGCTGGGGCCACGCGAAGTCGACGGAGGTCTGGAGGGCGTCCTTGGCGATGTCGACGAGGACGGGTCCGGGGCGGCCGGAGGAGGCGATGTGGAACGCCTCGGCGATGGTCCGCGGGATGTCCTCGGCGCGCTTGACGAGGTAGTTGTGCTTGGTGATGGGCATCGTGATGCCGCAGATGTCGGCTTCCTGGAAGCCGTCGGTGCCGATGAGGGGGGTGGCGACCTGGCCGGTGATGGCGACCAGGGGCACCGAGTCCATGTGGGCGTCGGCGATGGGGGTCACGAGGTTGGTGGCGCCGGGGCCGCTGGTGGCCATGCAGACGCCGGGGCGCCCGGTGGCGTAGGCGTAGCCTTCGGCCGCGTGGCCCGCGCCCTGCTCGTGCCGCATGAGGATGTGGCGCACGTTCACCGAGTCGTAGAGGGGGTCGTAGGCGGGCAGGATCGCCCCGCCGGGGATCCCGAACACCACGTCGACACCGGCATGCTCCAGTGACCTGATGAGCGATTGGGCTCCGGTCATCTGCTCGGTCATCACAAGATCCTTCGGAGGGCTCGTCGTCGGGTGTGCCTGGCAACGCTGCTTGGCAACAAAAAACCCCCCACCGCGGGTGCGGTTGGAGGGAGCGCGCAGCACGGTGGCTTGGTCAGCTGGCTGCGCGCCGACCAAGTACGAGAATGAGGAAGTTGCTCTGCACGGAAACCACCATGGCCGAGCCGCGTGCGGCCCGTCAACCGAAACGGCGGTTTGTCTCATATTCTGAGACGAAAAGTTCAGAATGCGATGGCGACCCAGGTCACAGCGGCACGGTTGGCACGGCCGAAACACGGCGGCCACAGCGGGAAACCCGCAGGTGACAGCGCGTGCGGGGCCGTGCGCGGGCGCCGCGGGGCGGCGGGGGCGGGGATTCGGCCGGGCCGGAACGGGTTTGGGGGCGCGCCGCCGCGCGCGGGCACGTCGAGCCGCGCCGGCGGGCGGGCGCCCCCGGCGTGCCGCGGCGCCCGCTACAGCGGGATCCCGAGTTCGCCCCCCACCAGCGCCTCGACGCCCGCGGCGACCATCGGCCTGGCCACCAGGAAGCCCTGGCCGTAGCCGCAGCCCATGGAGCGCAACTGCTCCAACTGCGCGCTGTGCTCGATGCCCTCGGCCACCACCTGCACCCCCAGGTCCTGGCCGAGCCGGATGATGGTGTGGGTCAGCAGGGTCACGGTGCCGTCGGTGCCCAGGTCGCGGATGAACGACGGGTCCACCTTGATGGTGTCCACCCGCAGCTCCCGCAGGTGCGCCAGCGAGGCGTAGCCCATGCCGAAGTCGTCGATGGCCAGCCGCACGCCCAGCCGCCGAAGCTGGGCCAGCCGCTCCACGGCCTCGCCCTGGTCCTCCAGCAGGACCTCCTCGTCGACCTCCATGGTCAGCACCTCGGCGGGCAGCCCGCTGTCGGCGAGCACGCCCGCCACGGTCTCCACGAACCGGGGCGCCAGGATCTGCTTGACCGACAGGTTCACCGACAGCGCGATGTCCCAGTCCGAGGCCCGCCACAGCGCGACCTTCTCGCACGCCTCGCGCAGGATCCACTCCCCCAGCGGGATGATCAGCCCGGACTCCTCGGCGGCGCCGATGAACCCCTCGGGCATCACCCGGGTGTCGCCGTGCTGCCAGCGCACCAGCGCCTCGACGGCGGTGACCTGCGAACTCTGGAGGTCGACCACCGGCTGGTACTCCAGCAGGAACTCGCCGTTGGCCAGGGCCTGGCGCAGTTGGGTCTGCAACTCCAGGCGGCCCACCACCATGGCGTGCATGTGGGCGGCGTAGATTTCCATCCGCCCGCCGCCGCCGGACTCCTTGGCCCGGGCCATGGCCATGTCGGCGTTGCGCAGCAGTTCGCCGGCGTCCATGCCCTGCTCGGCGAAGGCCACGCCCACGCTGGCCGACAGCACGACCTCGCGGTCGGCCACCTGGAAGGGCTCGGCGCTGATGACGCGGGCCAGCCGCTCGGCGAGGTCCACGATCCGCTGGGCCTGCGCGCTGTCCTCGATGAGCACGGCGAACTCGTCGCTGCCCCAGCGGGCCAGGGTGACCCCGGAGTCGGTGGTGGCGCGCAGCCGCCGCCCCGCCTGGGCCAGCAGGTAGTCGCCGAAGGTGTGCCCGGCGGAGTCGTTGACGGCGGTGAAGCCGTCGAGGTCGAGGAAGATCGCGGCGACCTCGGCGGTGGCACCGGAGTCGACCAGCCGCTGGCGGCGCGCCAGCACCTCGCGGGCGCGCTCCTCCAGGTAGGCGCGGTTGGGCAGGCCGGTGATGCCGTCGTGGAAGGTCAGGTGGTTGACCTGGTCCTCCAGCGCCACCTGGGCGCTGATGTCGCGGGTGGTGACCAGCAGGCGGTCGGGCTCGCCGGGCTGCTCGTACAGCGAGGCGGTGGACTCGGTGTGGCGCCAGGTGCCGTCGCCGGCGCGCACCCGCACCCGCAGGTGGATGCCCTCGCTGCCGCCGCGGGTGAACGCCGACACCGCCGCGCTCACCCGGGGGAGGTCCTCGGGGTGCACGATCGCGGTGACGGGTTCGCTGATCAGGTCGTCCAGCCGGTAGCCGAACGCCTCGGCCGCGCCGGGGCTCACATAGAAGACGCGGCCGTCGAAGTCGAGGATGAGGATGACGTCGCCGCTGTTGCGGGCGAGTTCGTGGAAGTGCTGCTCACGGGTGTGCACCATGCGCGAGAGCGTGGCGTTCTCCTCCAGCAGGCCGCTGACGCGCACCAGCAGCACGATCACCGCCGACCCTGCCGCCAGCGGCAGCACCGGGGCCACGCCCTCCACCCGCAGCCCGCCGATGGTCAGCACCACCGCCGCCACGAACAGCGCGCCGCAGGCGGCGATCTCGGGAGCGAAGCGGTACAGGCCGCGCCCGGTGATGCGGCGCGGGCGCGCGCCGGCGCGGTCGCGGATCAGCCACGGCAGGCTGGCCAGCAGCGCGAAGCCCAGCAGCCGCACCGGGTACTCGATGCCGCCGGCCGGGAGCACGCCGGTGAGGCGGGTGACCGCGCCGATGAGGTCGGCGCCGCAGATGATGACGAACGCGCCGATGGCCAGCAGCACCGCGCGGCGGGTGCTGTGCGGCGAGGTGAACACCAGGGGCGCCAGCAGGCACAGCACCGCGATGTCGGCCACCGGGTAGACCAGGGCGAACGCCAGGAACTCCGCGCCCTCGCCGAGTTCGCTGTAGAGCGGCGCGAACAGCAGCAGCCACACCACCGAGAACAGCGCGGCGGCGCCCACGTAGCTGTCGGTGACGTGGCGGATCCCCGGGCGCACCCCGCTGGGCAGGGGCGCGAAGCGGGTGAACCCGAGCACGAACAGCGGCAGGGCCACCAGCGAGAACAGGTCGCCGAAGGTGAGGGACACCGCGGCGTTGGTGCTGAGCAGGCCGGTGACGGCGTAGACGAACGCGCCCGCGCTCCAGGCCGCCGCCGCCAGCCCCAGGAAGCGCAGCGCGGCGGCGCCGTCGGCGCCCTCGGCGTTGGCCTCGCTGTCGGCGGTGGTGGCGGCACGGCGGCGCGCGGCGTAGAGCAGGGAGGCGGCCGCCACGGCGGCGGCGACGGCCGGCGGCCAGGATCCCAGCCACGCGGTGAGCGAGCCGGCGCGGAAGTCGACCAGCGTCCCCAGCGCGTAGACCACCGCGAAGGCGACGACGCCCCCGAGCCAGATGCGGGAATCGACCTTCATCGCCATCCTCCGGGACGCGGGTGGGCCGGGCGGGCGGCGCGTACCGCCGCGGCGACCGTGATCATCGATGGTTGGGCGCGACCGCTCCGGTGTCGGCCGGAGTTGCGGCACCCGCCTCCTTCCGGGTGTGTGCCCGGCGGGGCCCGGTGCGGTTCTCAGCGCGCCGGGTCCGCACCGAGGGCGGTGCTGGGTGGGCCGGCCGGTGCCGGTCGGCCGGGCGCCGCGGCGCGGGCGGGTCGGCGGCACGGGCCGCCGGCGCGGGTGCCGCTGGTGCGGCGGGTGCGCGGCGCCGGTCCGGGCGGCGGGCTTTCGGCGGCCGTCCGGGGGCCGGCCGTGGTGGGTGCGGGCGTGGCGGTCATCGGGCGGCTCCTCCTCCCGCGCGGCGGGCGCGACGGTCTGATCCGGCTCCGGCGCGGACCGCTTCGGCGGGGTCCAGCGTCCGGGGCACCGGGAGGCGCGTGCTGGTGGTCGGCTGCCGGGGCTCGGGGCCGCCGGCCGGTCCCCGGGTTCGGCGCCGCAGGGGCGGCGGCGTCCGAACCGCGGCGTGGCCGCCGATTCTTATACGCATGTCACCGGTTCCGCGTGATCAAGGCTAGTCAGCCAATGTCACGCGGAGATAGAGATGCAGCAGAGACACGGCGACGAAGTGGTCACCCTCCGTGCCCCGCGCCGGGTCCGCCCACCTGACCAGGTGGTTCGCCGCTGCCATGCTGCCCCCTCACTCCACCGGGCGGATCGCCGCTCGACTTGATCACGCTGCCGCGCCGCCGCGCCGCTCCCCTGCCGCGCCGCCCCTCCCCCGCCGCGCGCGGCCCGCCGGCCGGCCCCCGTGCCGGCGCGGCACCCCCGCCGCCCCCGTGCGGCGGGCGCGGGTGCGCCACGGCAAGTGTGGGCCACGCCCGCGCGCGGGCGTGGGAGGTCGGCGGGCGCGCCGGGCACGGCCGGGTGCGGCGGGTCGGCGACGGGGGCGGCGGCCGGGCGGTGCCGGTCGCCGCCCCGCCGCTGTTCTCGGACACGCGCGCGGCCGCCGACGGTGCGCCGGGCAGGCCGGCACCGCCCGGGACGCGGCCGCCGGCCAGCGCCCCGGAGGGTTTCGGCCGGGGGTGTTCGGCCCGGTCGGCGGGTTTCGGTCGGCTGCCGGCCCCGCCTGGGCGGCGGGGCGGCGCGGTCGCGCGGTGTGGTGCACCCATGGTGCCCGGACCCACCGACATTTCGGGGGCGGCCCCGGCGGCGGGCCGGACCCGCGCGGGGTCACTGGACGCCGAGGCGCTCCAGGATCAGCGCGCGGGCGCGGCCGGCGTCGGCCTGGCCCCGGGTGGCGCGCATGACGGCGCCCACCAGGGCGCCCGCCGCGGCGACCTTGCCGTTGCGGACCTTCTCGGCGGCGTCGGGGTCGCCGGCGATCGCCTCGTCCACGGCGGCGCCCAGCGCGGAGTCGTCGCTGACGACCTTCAGCCCCCGGGCCTCGACCACGGTGTCGGGGTCGCCCTCGCCGTTGAGCACGCCGTCGACCACCTGGCGGGCCAGCTTGTTGGTGAGCGCGCCCTCGGCGACCAGTGCGACCACGCGGGCCACCTGCTCAGGCGTGATGGGCAGGTCGGCCAGTTCGACCTCGGTCTCGGTGGCGCGGCGCGACAGCTCGTTGAGCCACCACTTGCGGGCGTCGGCCGGTGGCGCGCCGGCCTCGACGGTGGCGGCGACCAGCTCGATGGCGTCGGCGTTGACCAGGTCGCGCAGCTCCTCGTCGGACAGCGACCACTCGGCCTTGATGCGGGCGCGCTTGGCGGCGGGCAGCTCGGGCAGGGTGGCGCGCAGCTCCTCGACCCACTCGGCGCTGGGGGCGACCGGCACCAGGTCGGGGTCGGGGAAGTAGCGGTAGTCCTGCGCCTCCTCCTTGCTGCGGCCGGGCACCGAGGTGCCGGTGTTCTCCTGGAAGTGGCGGGTCTCCTGGACCACGCGCCCGCCGGAGTTCAAGACCCCGGCCTGCCGCTCGATCTCCGAGCGCACCGCGCGCTCCACCGACCGCAGGGAGTTGACGTTCTTGGTCTCGCTGCGAGTGCCCCACTCCGTTCCGCCGCGCGGCATCAGCGAGACGTTGACGTCGCAGCGCAGCGAGCCCTGCTCCATGCGGACGTCGGAGATGCCCAGGGAGCGCACCAGGTCGCGCAGCTCGGCGACGTAGGCGCGGGCGACCTGCGGGGCGAGTTCGCCGGTGTGCTCGATCGGCTTGGTGACGATCTCCAGCAGCGGGATGCCGGCCCGGTTGTAGTCGACGATGGAGTACTCGGCGCCGTGGATGCGGCCGGTGGCGCCGCCCATGTGGGCGGTCTTGCCGGTGTCCTCCTCCATGTGCACGCGCTCGATCTCGACCCGGAACTCGCGGGGGCCCTCAGGGGTGTCGACGGTGACGTCGAGGTAGCCGTCGCTGCACAGCGGTTCGTCGTACTGGGAGATCTGGTAGTTCTTCGGCATGTCGGGGTAGAAGTAGTTCTTCCGCGCGAAGCGGCACCACGACGCCACCGAGCAGTTCAGCGCCAGCCCCAGCCGGATCGCGCTCTCCACCGCCGCGCCGTTGACCACCGGCAGCGAGCCGGGCAGCGCCAGGCACACGGGGCAGACCTGGGTGTTGGGCGCGGCGCCGAACGCCGTGGCGCAGGAGCAGAACATCTTGGAGGCGGTGCCCAGCTCGACGTGCGTCTCCAGCCCGAGCACCGGTTCATAGGAGCGCATGGCGTCGTCGAAGGCCACGGGGGCCGGACCAACACCGCTCGTGGCAGGGCCATTCGTTACCGCGCCAACCATCGCCGCACAACCCGTTTCCGTATCCGAGGAGGACCGCCGGTGCGCCCCGGCGGGATCGTCCGAAAAGACCGCGCCCGCGGTTCACGCGAGGCGGGGGCCGGGCGCACGGCCCCGACCGCCGATCGGCAGGTCGCGGCCTACCCTTCGCAGCCTACCGATGTCGGGCGCGCGCCGGGGACGTCCGGCGGCGGGGCGGTGCCCGCGCGCCGGTCGGGGGCCGGGTCGTCACGGGCGATACGCGCCATGTCACAGCATGCGCACGATTCGACGTCGGCTCGGGCGGCGCGGGGCGCCGCCGGGGTGCCGCGAGGTTACGCTGAAGGCCGTCCGAGCAGGCCGGTTCCCGGTCCGCCCTCGACCCCCGACCCGTTCCCGCGCCGTGTTCTCCGGGGGGAGTGCCTCCAGCCATGTTCCGCCACGTGCGGCGGGCCGCCGCGGCGGCCCTCGCCCTCGCCGTCGCCACCGGGGCGCCCGCCCCGGCCGCGGCCGAGGACCTGTCCCGGGTCGCCCCCGACTCCACCCCCGGCGCCACCGTGCTGCTGGCAGGCGGCGAGGCCGCCGAGACCACGCTGTACCGGCTGGCCGTGGGCGAGGGCGCCGAGGTGGCCGCCTACTGCGCCGACGTCAGCACGAGCGTGCGGCCCGAGGCGGCCTACGTCGAGGCGGCGTGGTCGGACCCCCTGGCGCCGGCCGGCGCGGCGGACTCCGCCGGCGCGGTGGGCTGGATCGCCGCGCACTCCTACCCCAACGTGGACCTGGCGGACCTGCGGGCCGAGAGCGGCGCGCGGGCGCTGACCGAGGCCCAGGCCATCGCCGGCACGCAGGCCGCGATCTGGCACTTCACCAACGGGCTGGCCCTGGAGTCGGGCCGGGGCGGGCGCGGCGGCGGCGCCGGTAACGCCGTGCCGACCGTGCGGCTGTACGAGCACCTGGTGGCCGGCGCCGCCGAGACCGAGCGTCCCGCGCCCGAGCCCGGGCTGCGGGTCACCCCCGAGCGGGTGAAGCGCGCCGACCCCGCCGAGCCCATCGGTCCGCTGACCGTACACACCTCGGCGCTGGGGCCGGTGTCGGTGTGGGTGCGCGGCGCCCCCGAGGGGCGGCTGACCGACGCCGACGGCGACGCGGTGGCGCGGCTGGGCGACGGCGACCGGTTCTACCTGCGGCTGCCAACGGACGCGGGCGCGGGCGTGGCCACGGTCTACGCCGGGGTGGCCGACTCCGTGGTGGCCCCCGGGCGGCTGTTCGTGGGGCGCGACGGGGTGAGCACGCAGCCGCTGGTGGCGGCGGGCAGCGCCATGGCGGGCGCGACGGCCTCGGTGAAGGTCGACTGGGCGCCGGCGGAGCCCGGAGCGCCCTCGGCGCCGGCCTCCCCCGCGCCCGAGGCGGAGCCGGCGGCACCGGCCCCCTCCTCGGCGCCGCCCTCGACGGCGCCGGAGCGGACCGAGCCCTCTCCCTCAGGGTCCACCGACCCGATGGTGGTGGCCGAGGACCGCCGCCCGCCGGAGCGGCTGGCCTCCACCGGGACCTGGCTGGGGACGATCGTCATCGTCGGGCTGGCCCTGGTGGCCGTCGGGGCGGCGGCGCTGTACCTGGGCCGGCGCCGCCGCGACCTGTGATCTGCGCCGCCGGGCGGGGGCGGCGCGCCACCCGGTGTTCGCCCGGCCGGGGTTGCGCGGAAGGTCCCGAATTCCCCTTCGGCGTTCCCCTGAAACCGGTGCGGCGCGAATTTGGGCCTGTCATCGGCCGTACCGCCGTTCTCGGCGCCCCTGGCGTCGGCAC
Organism: Streptomonospora mangrovi; assembly: GCF_027604915.1. Classification (GTDB taxonomy): domain Bacteria; phylum Actinomycetota; class Actinomycetes; order Streptosporangiales; family Streptosporangiaceae; genus Streptomonospora; species Streptomonospora mangrovi. The sequence continues at coordinate 66,179 of NZ_JAJAQC010000003.1, read as the reverse complement.
ACTGCGCGCGGTGACGGACAGCGTTCACTCCGTTCCGAATAACGGACAGCACAGAACAGATCCGTGTGAATTTGGCGAAGCAGGTTGGAAGCCCGGAATTGGGTCGCTAGTATCTGGCGGTGCGGTCGTTGAGCACTCGCCGACGCGGCCCCCCGCTACCGTCATCGGCGATCCGTGCACCCACGCCCCAAGGCGTCAGATTCACTCTCGGCCGAACACCGCACCAGAAACCGCGTCCCTGGACGCACCGCCCCTGGGTCGGCCGATAGCTGTTTCATCCCGTGAACTGGGAAAACAGCAATGTCCGGTTTCCCCTAATTGCACCGGGACTCGATTTGACCATGACGATTCACCCCCACTCTGCCACGCGCCGCACCCGCGTGGTCACCAAGTTCGCGGCCACCGCCGCGGCCGCGGCCCTGGCTTTCGGCGTCTCGACCATGCCCGCCTACGCGGACGGCGCGATCGGGAACTACGAGGGCAACGGCGAGAACGGCCTCAAGGTCCAGACCACCAAGGGCGAGGTCGGCACCACCCTGTTCGACCTGGTGCTCGAAGACGGCACGGTCCTCAAGACCTACTGCATCGACTTCGAGACCAACATCCGCAAGGCGGAGTACCAGGAGGACGACTGGGAGACCTACCCCGGCAAGGGCGAGTTCAGCCAGCCGGCCAAGGTCCACTGGATCCTCCAGAACTCCTACCCCCAGGTCGACGTCGCGACGCTGGCCCAGCAGAGCGGTGTCGCCGGCCTGAACCAGAAGCAGGCGCTGGCCGGCACCCAGGCCGCCATCTGGCACTTCAGCAACGGCATCGAGCTGAAGGACGGCAACAACGCCAACGTCCAGGCGCTCTACGACTACCTGGTCGAGAACGCGGTCGACGAGCCGCAGACCGCCGAGCCCAACATCTCGCTGAGCATCTCCCCGGCCTCGGCCGAGGGCACCGCCGGCGAGACCATCGGCGAGTTCACGGTCGAGACCACCGCCGAGTCCGTCCCGCTGACCCTTGAGGGCCCCGAGGGCGTCGAGCTGGTCGACCTGGAGACCGGCGAGCCGGTCGAGAGCGTCGGCAACGGCGGCACGTTCGGCATCGCGGTTCCCGAGGGCACCGAGCCCGGCTCCGCCACGGTCTCCGCGTCGGTCTCCACCGAGGTCCACGCCGGCCGCCTGTTCCGCGGTACCGGCAACAAGCCCACCCAGACCCTGATCACCGCCGAGAAGGGCGAGGTCAGCGTCGACGCGGGCGTCAGCGTCAACTGGACCGCCGGCAGCCAGCCGAGCCCGAGCCCGTCGCCCAGCCCGAGCGAGACCCCCAGCCCGACCCCGAGCGACACCCCGAGCCCGTCGCCCAGCGAGACCCCCAGCCCTTCGCCCAGCGAGACCCCTGACGACCAGGCCCCGCCGGAGGACGAGGACGAGGGCGGTCTGCCCGTGACCGGTGCCGCCATCGGCGGTCTGGTCGCCGCGGCCGTCGCCGCTCTGGGCACGGGTGGTGCGGCCATGTACCTGAGCCGCAAGCGCCGCAGCTCCTCCGCCGACTCCGCCGAGTAAGTCTCCTCGGCTGAGTAGTCCCGACCTGTCGGGACCGGACAGCGGGTGAGTGCCCGCCGCCGCACCACGCGGCGGCGGGCACTCTGCTTTTCCGGCCCCGCCCTGCGGGGGACAGCGAAACGGGCGCCCGGCCCCTTCGGTCGAAGGGGCCGGGCGCCCGTTGTCCTTCCTCCAGCAGTGGTGCGTGCGGAGGCCGGCCGCTAGACCGCGAACGCGCTGCCCGCCAGCAGCGGGCCGCCGCGGCGGTCGGCCAGCGCCGCCTCCACGGCCGCCGCCACGCGGTAGGTGCGGTCGTCGGCCAGCGCCGGCGCCATGATCTGGAGGCCCACCGGCAGGTTGTCCTCGTCGGCCAGGCCGCAGGGCACCGACAGCGCGGCGTTGCCGGCCAGGTTGGCCGGGATGGTGCACAGGTCGGCCAGGTACATCGCCATCGGGTCGCCGGTGCGCTCGCCCAGCGGGAACGCCGTGGTGGGCGTGGTGGGCGAGACCAGCACGTCGACGTTCTCGAACGCGGCGTCGAAGTCGCGCTTGATCAGCGTGCGCACCTGCTGGGCCGAACCGTAGTAGGCGTCGTAGTAGCCGCTGGACAGCGCGTAGGTGCCCAGGATGATCCGCCGCTTGACCTCGGGGCCGAAGCCCTCGGCGCGGGTCAGCGACATGACCTCCTCGGCGCTGCGGGTGCCGTCGTCGCCCACCCGCAGGCCGTAGCGCATGGCGTCGAACCGGGCGAGGTTGGAGGAGCACTCGCTGGGCGCGATCAGGTAGTAGGCGGCCAGCGCGGCGTCGAAGCTGGGGCAGGAGACCTCGACCACCTTGGCGCCCAGCGACTCCAGCAGCTCCACCGCCTCGGTGAACCGGCGCAGCACGCCGGGCTGGTAGCCCTCGCCGCCCAGCTCCTTGACCACGCCCACGCGCAGGCCCTCGACGTCGGCGCGCCGGGCGGCCTCGACCACCGGCGGCACGGGCGCGTCGACGGAGGTGGAGTCGCGGGGGTCGTGGCCGGAGAACGCCTCGTGCAGCAGCGCGGCGTCGAGCACGTTGCGGGCCAGCGGGCCGGGGGTGTCCAGCGACGACGCGAAGGCGATCAGCCCGTAGCGGGAGGACCCGCCGTAGGTGGGCTTGGCGCCCACCAGACCGCACACGGCCGCCGGCTGGCGGATGGACCCGCCGGTGTCGGTGCCGGTGGCCAGCGGCGCCTCGAACGCGGCGACGGCCGCCGAGGACCCGCCGGAGGACCCGCCGGGGATGCGGTCGAGGTCCCAGGGGTTGCGGGTGACGCCGTAGGCGGAGTTCTCGGTGGAGGAGCCCATGGCGAACTCGTCCATGTTGGTCTTGCCCAGCACCACCATGCCGGCCTGGCGCAGCCGCGCGGTGACGGTGGCGTCGTAGGGCGGGCGCCAGCCCTCCAGGATCCTGGAGGCGGCGGTGGTGGGCATGTCGGCGGTGGTGAAGACGTCCTTGTGCGCCACCGGCACGCCCGCCAGCGGGCCGGGGTCCTCGCCGGCGGCCAGCCGGGCGTCGACCGCGCGGGCCTGCGCCAGGGCGGTGTCGCGGTCCACGTGCAGGAACGCGTTGACCTGGCCGTCGACCTCGGCCACCCGGTCGAGGTAGGCGCCGGTGGCCTCTTCGGCGGAGGTCTGGCCGGAGCGCACGGCCGCGCCCAGCTCGGCCGCGGTCATCCGCACGATCTCGCTCGCGGTCACTCTTCCTCCCCCAGGATCTGCGGCACGCGGAAGCGCTGGTCCTCCACCGCGGGCGCGCCCGCCAGCGCCTGGTCGGGGGTGAGCCCCTGGTGCGTCTCGTCGGGGCGGTAGACGTTGGTCAGCGGAAGGGCGTGCGAGGTGGGCGGGATGTCGCCCTGGGCGACCTCCTGCACCTTGGCCACAGCCGAGATGATCTCGTCAAGCTGGGCGGCGAGCTGGTCCAGCTCGTCCTCGTGCAGCGCCAGCCGCGACAACCGGGCGAGGTGCGCGACCTCATCGCGGGTGATGGCGGACATGAATGGCAACCGTTTCTTCGGCGGAATCGGACGTGCCCGCCCCGCCAAGGCACCCGCCTGGGGCGGCGGCGCCGCGCGGGCGGCGGCTCGGCGGATCGGGACAGCTCAATCCTATTGCCGCGCGGGCGGCGGCTGGGGCGGTCGGCGGCGGCGGGCGGGCTTACCGGGTGCGGCTGTGCTCGGTGGGTTCGCCGGAGGCCCCGCCCAGGGTGGTGTAGGGGCCGCCGTGCTCGGCGAGCCAGGGGGCGACCTGGTGGGCCTCCAGGGGCGAGGCGAAGTGGCGGCCCTGGGCGGCGTAGCAGCCCATGGCGCGCATGTCCTCGGCCACGCGCTCGGACTCCACGCCCTCGGCGACGGCGCGCATGCCCAGGGTGCCCACGAGGTCGACGGCCGAGCGGACGATCAGGTGGCCGTCGGGGTCGGCGAGGCTGCGCCGCACGAACGACTCGTCGATCTTGATCTCCTCGACGGGCAGCCCGCCCAGCCGGGCCAGGGTGAAGTAGCCGGTGCCGAAGTCGTCCAGGGCCAGGGCGATCCCGAGGTCGGCCAGCGCGAGGATGGTGGGGGTGACACCGTCGGCCTCGGCGACCATGACGCGCTCGCTGATGTCCAGCCGCAGCGCCTGGGGCGCCACCCCGTGGCGGCGCAGCGCGGCGGCGACGATGTCGGGCAGGGTGGGGTCGAGGAGTTCGCGGGCGGAGAGGTTCACGGCCACGGGGAGTTCGATGCCCTCGGCCCACCAGCGGGCGACCTGGGGCAGGGTGCGCTCCAGGACCTCGTGGGTGAAGCTGCGCATCAGGTAGGACTGCTCGACCAGCGGCACGAAGTCCTCGGGCGGCAGCACGCCGCGCTGGGGGTGGCGCCAGCGCACCAGCGCCTCCAGGCCTACGGTGCGGTGGTCGGCCAGGCGGACCTTGGGCTGGTAGAACATCTCCAGCTCGTCCTCGACCAGGGCGCGGCGCAGCTCGCCGAACAGGCTGAGCCGGGCGGTGGAGTTGCGGTCCTTGTGCTGCTCGTACAGCTCCACCCCGGTGCGGTGCTCCTTGGCGACGTACATGGCGACGTCGGCGCGCTGCATCAGCAGCTCGAAGTCGGGGGCGTGGTTGGGGTAGAGGGCGATGCCCACGCTGGCCTCAAGGTCGAAGTCCATGCCGTCCAGGCGCATGGGCTCGGCCAGGGAGACCCGCAGGCGGGTGGCGACCTCGCGGGCCGAGGCGGGGTCGCGGACCTGGGGCAGCAGCACGGCGAACTCGTCGCCGCCCAGGCGGGCCACGAGGTCGCCGGGGCGCACGCTGTGGGTGAGGCGGCGGGCCACGGTCTGGAGGAGGCGGTCGCCGGTGGGGTGGCCCAGGGTGTCGTTGACCTCCTTGAACCGGTCGAGGTCGAGCAGCAGCAGCCCCACGCGGTGCTTGCGCAACTGGGCCTCGCTGAGGGCCTCCTGGGTGCGCAGGATGAGCAGCTTGCGGTTGGCCAGGCCGGTCAGCTCGTCGTGGTTGGCCTGGTGCTCGCGCTTCATCGACAGGGTGGCGCTGGTGTAGAGCGCGGCCAGCGGGAAGAAGAACAGCGGCACCAGCCAGACCTCGTGGACCATGGCCACCGACACCAGCGGGGCCAGGCTGAGCAGCACCCCGTGGACGAACAGCCGCTGGCCGAGGTCCTTGCGCAACACGGCGCCCAGCGGGGAGCGCTCGTGCATGGCCACCGCCGACTCCACCAGCACGAGGTTGCAGACGTAGTAGACGGCGCCGGCGGCGGCGACCGCGGCGAGGTCGGGGCCCTTGGCCACCCAGGGGTGGACCGCGCTGCCGGGGACGATGAGGCGCAGCACGGCGTCGGCCGCGCCGAAGCTGAGGGCGTACTGGGCGATGTTGAACAGGACGCGGTGGGGGGCGTGGCCGCGGGCCACGCCCGCGATGGCGGTGGCGGTGGCCTGCACCAGGCCGGCCACCGGCAGGCCGAAGGACAGCAGCAGCGCGAAGGAGAACGGCAGCGAGGTGGGCGCGCCGTTGTCGGCGGGGGTGCTGGGCGAGGCGATCGGCCGGAGTTCGCCGATGACGACCATGCACAGCATGAGCCAGATCAGCGGCGAGGCGCCGAGGACCTGCAACCGGTCCACGCCGTAGACGAAGAGCGCGACGCCGAGGAGCGCGCCCCCGGCCACGGTGATGCCGGCGAGGTAGAGCCACAGCGGCGTCCCGACCCGGGGACCGAGGTCCCGGGTGCTAGTGGGATCCAACATAGACGTCCTCTGGGGGTTTCATGGTGCCCCGACCGGTCCCGGTGCCGCCGTGAGGGTGGGCGCCTGCGGCGGGGCGGTCGTTGACGTTCACTGCTGCGGTCACCCCCAAGACCGGTGTGGATGGCTCCGCGAAGGGGCGGACGACCGACCGACTACCGTTTCAGCTTACGACGCTTCATCACCAGGTGTCGCCGAACGGGGACTTTCGGTGAAGCGGACATCACCTGGGCCGATCGCCCCATTCGACCTGAAATACTGCGACAGGTAGCCTAGTGATCGCGCATCGTAGACGCTACTGCCTGCGCGAACAACATTCGGTGGCACGGTCGGCCGCGCCCGGCCGCATCCCCTCTGAGCACACCTATTCCGCGGCGAGCCGCCGCTCGGTGGCCGCTTCCGGCCCCTGCTCCAGGAGCACGCGGAAGCCGTCCTCGTCCAGGATGGGCACCCCGGCCTGCACGGCCTTGTCGTACTTGGACCCCGGGTTGTCGCCGACGACCACGAAACCGGTCTTCTTGGAGACCGAGCCGGTGACGCGTCCACCGCGCTCGGCCACGGCCTCGGTGGCCTCGTCGCGGCTGAAGCCGGCCAGCGATCCGGTGACGACCACGGTGACGCCGTCGAGCGGGCGGGGGCCGCCGGCGCCCTCCTCCTCCATGCGCACCCCGGCCGCCCGCCACTTGCGGACGATCTCGCGGTGCCAGTCGACGGCGAACCACTCCTTGATGGAGGCGGCGATGGTGGGGCCCACCCCGCTGACCGACGCCAGCTCCTCCTCGGAGGCGGCGCCGATGGCCTCGATGGAGCGGAAGTGGCGGGCGAGGTCCTCGGCCGCGCGCGGGCCGACGTGGCGGATGGACAGCGCCACCAGCACCCGCCACAGCGGGCGCTGCTTGGCCTGCTCCAGCTCCACCAGGAGGTTCTCGGCGGTCTTCTTGGGTTCGCCGTTCTGGTTGGCGAAGAAGGTGACGACCTTGGGTTCGCCGGTCTTGGGGTCGCGCTTGGGCTCGGTGGTGTCGGGGTCCAGCACCAGGGACTTGATCGGCAGGAGCTGGTCCATGGTGAGGTCGAAGAGGTCGCCCTCGTCGCGCAGCGGCGGGGTGGGCGGGTGCAGCGGCTGGGTCAGCGCGGTGGCCGCGACATAGCCCAGCTCCTCGATGTCGAGGGCCTTGCGGCTGGCGATGTAGAACAGGCGCTCGCGGCGCTGGCCGGGGCAGTCGCGGTGGTTGGGGCAGCGGAGGTCGACGTCGGCCTCCTTCTGCCGGCCCAGCGCGGTGCCGCACTCGGGGCAGGTCTCGGGCATGACGAACGCGCGCTCGGTGCCGTCGCGGCGCTCGACCACCGGGCCGACGATCTCGGGGATGACGTCGCCGGCCTTGCGCAGCACGACGGTGTCGCCGATGAGGACGCCCTTGCGGGCGACCTCCTGGGCGTTGTGCAGGGTGGCGAACTCGACCTCGGAGCCGGCCACGCGCACCGGCTCCATGACGCCGTAGGGGGTGACCCGGCCGGTGCGCCCGACGTTGACGCGGATGTCGACCAGCTTGGTGGTGACCTCCTCGGGCGGGTACTTGTAGGCGATGGCCCAGCGCGGGGCGCGGCTGGTGGAGCCCAGCCGGCGCTGCACGGCGACGTCGTCGACCTTGACGACCACGCCGTCGATCTCGTAGGCGGGGTCGTGGCGGTGCTCGGCGTAGTACTCGATGTACTCGCGGACCTTGGCGATGTCGGGGACCACGCGGTAGCGGTCGCTGACCGGCAGGCCCCAGTCGCGCAGGAGGTCGTAGACGTGGGACTGGTGGGTGAACTCCACGCCCCGGTGCGCGCCGACGCCGTGCACGAGCATGCTCAGCGGGCGGGTGGCGGTGACCCGGGGGTCCTTCTGCCGCAGCGAGCCGGCGGCGGCGTTGCGGGGGTTGGCGAAGGGGGGCTTGCCGTCGTCGGCCAGGCGGGCGTTGAGGGCTTCGAACGCCTCGCCGGGCAGGAAGACCTCGCCGCGGACCTCCAGCAGTTCGGGGGCCGGGCGCACGGAGTCGTCCAGGTGCACGGGGACGGCCTCGATGGTGCGGATGTTGAGGGTGATGTCCTCGCCGACGCGGCCGTCGCCGCGGGTGGCGGCGCGGACCAGGCGGCCCTTCTCGTACACGAGGTCGACGGCCAGGCCGTCGATCTTCAGCTCGCACAGGTAGGCGTCGACGGGGGCCTCGGACTCCACCCGGTGCACCCAGGCGTCCAGTTCGTCGGGGGCGAAGGCGTTGTCGAGGCTCTGGAGGCGCTCCAGGTGCTCGACGGCGGCGAAGTCGACGCTGATGGGCGCGCCGACCTTCTGGGTCGGGGAGTCCTGGGTGACCAGGACGGGGTGGCGCTCCTCGATGCCGACCAGCTCGCGCATCAGAGTGTCGTACTCGGCGTCGGAGATGACCGGGTTGCCCATGTAGTACCGGTAGCTGTGGTCGTCCAGCTCCTGGCACAGGAACGTGTGGCGCTCGCGCACCTCGGCGGGGACCTCGTCGGCGGCTGCGGGCTGTTCAGCGCTCACCCTGGGTGTCCTTTCCAACGTCGCTAACGCCGTGGTTCCTCGCGCAGCACCCGCGCCCCCTGGCGGCAGGCGTCGAGTGCGGCGCGCGCGTGGTCGGGTGCGGCCCGGCCCAGTCCGCAGGTGGGTGTGACGACCACCGCGCGGGTGAGGAGTTCGGGGGCCAGGCCGATCCGATTCCACAGCTCACGTACAGGATCGACGTTATCGGCCGGGTCCGACAGAATGCCGCCGGCACTCGCCACGACACCCGTAAAAAGACCCACGCCCGCCTCCAGGGCGGTGCCGATGTGGTCGTCCTGGGCGGGGTCGAGCAGGGTGGCGTCGAGACTGATCGCCCGGGCGCCCGAGCGGCGCAGCAGGTCCACCGGCACCGCGCGGGCGCAGCAGTGGGCCACGGGGACCGCGCCGGCGTCGGCCACCGCGTCGAACAGCGCGCGCAGCCGCGCCTCCACGGTGACGCGGTCGGGCGCGGGCAGCCGCCGGTACCCGCTGGCGCTGGGCACGGCGCCGGTGAGCACGGCGGGCAGCGCGGGCTCGTCGACCTGGACGAGCAGCCGCGCACCGGGCACCCGCCGCCGGACCTCGGCGATGTGGGCGATGGCGCCCTCGGTGAGCGAGGCGGCGAGGTCGGCGACGGCGCCGGGGTCGTCCAGCGCCTTCTCGCCCGAGCGCAGCTCGACGGAGGCGGCCATGGTCCAGGGCCCGGCGAGCTGGATCTTGAGCGCGCCGGAGTAGTCCTGGGTGTGCTCCTCCAAAGCGTCGAGGTCGCGGGAGAGGTGGCCGCGCGCCCGCTGGAGGTCGCGGCCGGGGCGCCGCGCCACGGCCCAGCCCGAGGGCCGGACCTCCACCGGCAGGTCCACCAGCAGCCCGCCGGTGCGCCCGATCATGTCGGCGCCCACGCCGCGCTCGGGCAACTCCGGCAGGTGCGGCAGCTCGGGCAGCTCGCCGACCACCGTGCGCACGGCCTCGTCGGGGTCGGTGCCGGGGTAGGAGCCCACGCCGGTTGCGCTGGTCGGCGGCCAGGGGTAGTCCAGGTCCTTCACGGGTCACCAGGTTAGAGGGCGCGGCGCCCGGCCGCGCACCGCCGAGGCGGGCGGGCGCGCGGCCCCGCCGCACGCCGGCGGGGCCGCGCGCGCTCACTCGGCGATGCCGAACCGTGCGTGCAGGCGCCGCAGCGGGCGCGGCGCCCACCAGTTGGCGCGCCCGGCCAGGCGCATCAGCACCGGCACCAGTACGGCCCGGATCAGGGTGGCGTCGACCACGATGACCAGCGCCATGCCCAGGCCCAGCATGACCAGGTACATCACCCCCGAGGTGGCGTAGGCGGCGAAGGACGCGGCCAGGATGACGGCGGCGGCGGTGATCAGCGGGCCGCTGCGCTCCAGCCCGGCGGCCACGGCGGCGGTGTTGTCGCCGGTGCGGTCGTACTCCTCCTTGATGCGGGCCAGCATGAACACCTCGTAGTCCATGGACAGCCCGAAGGCGACGCAGAACATCAGCAGCGGGAAGGTGGGCTCCAGGGTGCCGATGGCGGTGATCCCCAGCGCGCCGGCGAGGTTGCCCTCCTGGAACACCCACACCAGGGCGCCGAACATGACCGCCATGCTCAGCACGTTGAGCGCGATGGCCTTGAGCGGCAGCAGCAGGCTGCCGGTCATCAGGAACAGGACGGCGAAGGTGACGGCGAGGATCAGGCCGAACACCAGCGGGACGGCCTCGACCAGCCCGGTGCGGAAGTCGTTCAGCTCGGCGGGGTAGCCGCCCACCAGGACGGGGCCGGGGCCGGGCGGGTCGACCGCGCGCACCTCGGCCAGCAGCGCGTCGACCGAGCCCACGCCCTCCAGCGCGGCGGTGGCCGGGACCGCCGAGAACCAGGTGGCCTCAGGAGAGGCGAACCGCCGCGCGGCGGCGCCGGGCTCGCCCACCCGCTCGCCCTCGACGTAGACGCCGGTGAGCGCGTCGACCTGGGCGATCCCCTCGATCCGCGACAGCTCGGCGGCGTAGCCGGCGATGGCCTCGGCGTTGGCGGCGGTGCCGGGCAGGTCCTCGGCGACGATCTGGACGGCGTCCATCTCCTCCTGGGGGAAGTTGGCGCGGATCTGGTCCTGCACCTCGCGGCTGGAGGTGCCCGGCGGCAGCACGCGGTCGTCGGGCAGGCCGAAGGACAGGTTGAGGACGGGCGCGGCCAGCACCAGCAGCACCGCCAGCGCGGGGATCCCGTAGAGGAGGGGGCGGCGCATCATCCGCACGGCGGTGGAGTGCCACCACCGCGCCCCGCTCCCCCGGCCGTCCAGGCTGCGTGCCCGCACGCGGGCGCCCAGCCGTGCCAGGGCGGCGGGCATGATCACCAGCGCGGCGAAGACGGAGGTGGCCACGACCGCCGCGCCGGCGTAGCCGAAGGAGCGCAGGAACGGGAAGGGGAACAGCAGCATGCACAGCAGCGACACCGCCACGGTCACGCCGCTGAAGGCGACGGTGCGCCCGGCGGTGGCCACCGCCTGCTCCACCGCCTCGGGCACGGTGCGGCCCGCGTCGAGTTCCTCGCGGAAGCGGTTGATGACGAACAGGCAGTAGTCCACGCCCAGGCCCAGGCCCATCACCAGCGCGAGGTTGGCGGCGAAGGTGGAGACCTCGGTGGCGGCGGCGACCCCCCGCAGCAGCGCCAGGGTGGCCACCACGGAGAACAGGCCCATGCCCAGGGTGAGCGCGGCGGCGGGCAGGCGGCGGTAGATCACCCACAGAAGGACCAGGACCATCGGCAGCACGATCGCCTCGGCGGTGAGGAAGTCGGCCCGCGCCTGCTCGGCGGCCTGGCGGAAGACCTCGTCTCCGCCGCCCACGGCCACCCGGATGTCGGCCCGCTCCAGGGTGTACTCGGCGGACAGCCCGGCCAGCCGGGCGCGCGCCTCGGTGACGTCGCCCGAAAGCCGGGCGACGATCAGCGCCTGGGTGCCGTCGGCGCCGCGCATCGACGGCGACTCCCCGCGCGACCAGTAGGAGGCGGTCTCGGCCACGCCCTCCTCGGCGGCGAACGCGCGCTCCACGGCGAGCCCGGCCTCGCGTACATCCGGGGAGTCGACGGTGCCCTCGGCGGCGGTGACCAGCAGCAGCACGCCCTGGGTGCCGGTGCCGAACTCCTCCTCCAGGACCTCGGCGGCGCGCAGCGACTCCGAGCCGGGGCTGACGAACCGGCTGAGCACGAGCCGGTCGAGGATCCCGGCGGCCGCGACCAGGGCGACGAGCGTGAGCACCGCCGAGGCCAGCAGCACGGTCCCGGATCGGCGTGCGGTGAACCGGCCCAGCCGCCGCAGCGCGGAGGGCCGCAGGCCGGACGGGGGGCTGGGCGGAGGGCCGGGCGGGGGGCGGTCGGTGGTGACGGGGGGTCGGGTGGTGGACACGTCTGCTGCGCTGCCTTCCGGAGTGGGACGACCCGAGGGCGCGAGACCCGAGGGCACGAGAGGGGCGCGGCCGGGGTGTCCCGGGCGCAGCTACTGTATATACAGCGGATGATAGTGAGTCAATATCGTATGTATTACCCATTATCTGTGGACAGGGACCGCCCCGGGAAAGCGGAATCGGCGGCAAAGGGGGTGGCGGTGGGGCCGTGCGGGAACGGGGCACGGAGCGGGGGCTCGGGTGGCGGCGCGGGAGGCCGCAGGTCAGGCCCGTGCCGCAGAGGGGCGACCGGGCAGCCGGATACGGGCGAGCCGTGGGTCAGGCGGCGGAGGACGCCGAAGGCGTGTCGGCCTGGTCCGTCGAGTCCTCGGCGGACGCGGCCCCGGCCCGGGCGCGGCGGCGCCGCGCCACCAGTACCCCCGCGACCACCGCGACGACCAGCACCGCACCGGCGGCCACCGCCAGTTCGGGCGAGCGCAGGAAGAGGTCCCACCACACCGCGAGGACGGCCAGGCCGCCGAGGCTGTAGATGGCCGCCCAGCCCGCGCAGCCGGGCAGCATGGCCACCAGGTAGCGCACGAACGACATGCGCATGGCACCGGCCGCCAGGTGGATGGCGGTCTGGAAACCCACGGTGGCATAGGAGACGGTGACCACGGGCGGGCCGAACCGGTTGATCAGCGCCTCGGCGCGCGCGAGGCGGTCGCCGAGCCGCCGCCCGGCGCGCGAGCGGTGCAGCCCCGCGCCCAGCCCCCGGCCGATCCAGTACGTGGCCTGGGTGCGGGCGAAGACGATGACGAAGAGCGCGGCGTAGACGATCCAGAAGGGCTGGCCGTTCAGGAACTCGTACTCCATCGCACCCCTCCGTACCCGGATCAGGAAACCATGCTATGCCTTACCTAACCTGTACGGAGGTCGACGTCGTCCGATTGTGGCCGACCCGACGCCGAGGCAGGCGAGGCGGCCGAGGGAGGGAGAAGGAGAGAGAAGGAGAGACCGGCAGGCCGGGGCGCGACGACACCGCTCAGCCCCGCTGTGGGGCGAGGGTGGCGACGGGGCACCAGGGGAAGGCGCAGACCCGGGTCCGCGACGGTCGGTACTCAGAGCGGGTGGCCAGGCCACCGTTCCCCAAGGGGGTCACCGACTTCACCCGGGTGGAGAGGGCTGAGTTGGACCGGGTGGAGGGGCTGCTCAACACCCGCCCGCGCAAGACGCTGGGGTATCGCACCCCGGCCGAGAAGCTGGACGAACTGCTAGTCGCAACAACCCATTGACACCAAGGCCCCTTTGTCCGGTTGGAGAAGCGGGCCGCTGCGGATCATCGTGCGCTCGCGGTTGGAATGGCGGCAACGCCGCCCGCCCCCGGGCGCCCGGCACCCTCGGCGCACCGTCGCCGACATCAGCCACCGGCCGCGCGAACCGATCACCGCAGGCCCCGGACCACCCGCCGCCGTCGCCGCCCCGTCACCACCACCGGCCACCCGCTCCGAGACCCGTTGACCGCGCGCCCAAGGCACTGCCGCCTTCGCTGCCCCGCTGCGACCTAAGCCATCCGCCCCGGGAACCGATCACCGCGCACCCGAGCCATCCGCCGCCCTCGGCGCCCCGTCCCCTTCACCAACCACTGAGGCGCGGGCCGGTGATCGCTTCACCCGGCGGCTAGACCCGGGTGCCGTGTTCGCGGCGGGCGGTGGCGGCGATGGTGCCCGATCCCAACACCGTGTCGCCGTCGTAGAGCACGGCGGCCTGGCCTGCCGCGACGCCCGTCGCGGGCTCGTCCAGTTCGATCACCAGGCGGCCGTCGCGCTCCACCGCGCGGCAGCCGTACACCTCGCCGTGGGCGCGCAACTGCACCTGGCAGGCGGTGGGCTCGGTCAGCGGCGCGCAGCCGCTCCACACCGGGCGCTCGGCGGTGATCTCGTCCACCTTCAGGGAGTCGCGCGGCCCCACCGTGACCGTGTTGTTCACCGGCTCGATGGACAGCACGTAGCGGCGCTCCACGGCGCCCCCCAGGTTGAGGCCCTTGCGCTGGCCCACCGTGAACGTGTGCGCGCCCTGGTGGGTGCCCAGCACCGCGCCGGACTCGTCCTTGATCGGGCCGGGCTCGCCGCCCAGCCGGTCGTTGAGGAACCCGGCGGTGTCGCCGTCGGCGATGAAGCAGATGTCGTGGCTGTCGGGCTTGTCGGCCACCGCCAGCCCGCGCCGCTCCGCCTCGGCCCGGACCTCGGCCTTGGTGCAGTCGCCCAGCGGGAACATGGCGTGGGCCACCTGCTCGCGGGTGAGCACGCCCAGCACGTAGGACTGGTCCTTGTCGAGGTCGACGCTGCGCCGCAGGCGGCCGTCGACCTTGCGGACGTGGTGGCCGGTGCACACCGCGTCAAAGCCCAGCGCGATCGCGCGGTCCAGCACCGCCGCGAACTTGATCTTCTCGTTGCAGCGCAGGCACGGGTTGGGGGTGCGGCCCGCCGCGTACTCGGCGACGAAGTCGCTCACCACGTCGCGGTCGAACTCCTCGGCCATGTCCCACACGTAGAAGGGGATGCCGATGACGTCGGCGGCGCGGCGGGCGTCGCGGGAGTCCTCGACCGTGCAGCACCCGCGCGCGCCGCTGCGGTAGGACTGCGGGTTCTTGGAAAGGGCCAGGTGGACGCCTGTGACGTCGTGGCCGGCCTCGGCGGCCCGGGCGGCGGCCACGGCGGAGTCGACGCCGCCGGACATGGCGGCCAGTACGCGCAGAGTCATAGCGCCTCCAGCCTATGTCCTGGCGGGGACCGCCTCGACGGGGTGCCCGCCGGACCGGCGCGCGCGGACGGGCGCGCCCCCGAACCGCGTGCGCCCGAACCCCCACGCACCCAAAACCGCCGCCCGCCCGGACCGGCGCCCGTCCCATCCGGCCCGCCCCCGCGCCGCGCGGGGACCTTCTGGCGCGCCCGCCGTGGCGTTCTGCGAAAATCAGGGCCATGGCTCTGTTCCGTCGCCGCCGCTCGCAGCAGTCCGAATCCGCCGTCGCCGTGGACGAGTTCTGGCGCCAGTGGCCGGAGTTCCGGACCGCCCTGGCGGCCTCCCTCGACAACGGCACCCCGCCGCCCGAGGACGTCGCCGAGCGGGTGTCCCAGGCGGTGGCCCGGATCCACCCCGACCTCAACTGGGAGGTCTCGGCGGCCCCGCGCGACGCCGACTCCGACCTCGGCGACCTCGGCCTCGACGACGACACCGACCCCGGGCGGCTGATGGCGCGCATGGCGGCGCTGGACGACCCCCTGGCCTCGCTGGAGAGCGGGTCGGCGCACGCGCTGGTGCTCACCGCCGGCCCCGACGACCAGGCGCGGGTGCTGACCGAGCGCTGGGCGCGGGCGGCCCCCGAGGAGCCCGGCTGGCGGTTCTTCCCCGCGCTCCCGGCCGACCCCGGGCGCCTGGCGCGACCCCTGACCTGGGACGACCACGAGTTCGACCTCGCGCACAGCAGCGTTTCCATGCGCGTGGACCAGCGGCGCAGCAAGGTCGAGGTGGGGGTCTACCACCCCGACTTCATGTTCGTGTCCGAGGACACCCGCTCCGGCCTGGCCGACCACGTCGTGATGCTGGCGCTGGGCGAGGACGACTACGTGCGCTGGGTGGGCAAGGTCGAGCCGCTGGTGGAGAAGCCGCTGGACCCGCTGCCGCCCTCCTCCATCCCCTCCGTGGTGCGCCAGCTCTCCGGGGCGCTGGGCGGCTGGGTGACCCTCCAGGGCCGGGTGCCGCTGCGCGGCGTCATCGAGATCGCGGTGCGCCACCCCCTGCACCGCCGCGACTTCCCGGCGCTCACCCTCTACGCCCACGTGGTGCTGCCCTACGCCGCCAGCGACGGCGACCGGCTGCCCACCGAGCCCTCCACCACCGCGCTGGAGGAGTTCGCCACCGGGCTGCGCACGCTGCTGGGCGACAACGGCGCGCTGCTGGCCCAGCAGACGGCGGGCGGCCAGCGGCAGTTCTACTTCTACATCGACCCCGACTCCGGGGTGATGGCCGACTTCGAGGCGGCCGTGCGCGACTGGGGCGAGGGCCGGGCGGTGGTGCAGAGCCGGCTCGACCCCGAGTGGCAGACCATCGAGCAACTGCTGCGGCCCATCCGGGGGCAGTTGGAGCGCTGAGCGGGCGGCTGAGCCGGGCGGGCACCCGCCCGGCGCCCCCGTACCCCGTCCCCGGTACCCGGTCCCCGGGGCGGCCCCTCAGCCCTCGCTGCGGGCCTCAGCCCCCGGTTGGCCTCAGCCGCCCGCCTCAGGCGGCGCGGCGCTTGCGGCGGGCGGCCCGCGCGCGCTCGACCACCGGGCCGATGGCCTCGCCCAGCGCCGCCACGTCGGCCGCGCCGGAGTCGCGCCCCAGCGAGAACCGCAGCGAGCTGCGCGCGGTCTCGGGGTCGGCGCCCATGGCCAGCAGCACGTGGCTGGCCTGGGCCACCCCCGCCGAGCACGCCGACCCGGTGGAGCACGCGATGCCGCGCGCGTCCAGCAGCATCAGCAGGGCGTCGCCCTCGCAGCCGGGGAAGGACAGGTGCGCGATCCCGGGGAGGCGCTCGGTCGGGTGGCCGTTGAGGACGGCGTCGGGCACCCGCTCCCGCACCGCCGCCACCAGGGAGTCGCGCAACTCGGCCAGGTGGCGGGCGTGGGCGGCGCGTTCGGCGACCGCCAGCCGCAGCGCGGTGGCGAACCCGCGCAGCAGCGGGGTCATGAGGGTGCCCGAGCGGATCTCGCGCTCCTGGCCGCCGCCGTGCAGCACCGGGGCCGGCTCCACGCCGCGCGCCAGCAGCAGGGCGCCCGCGCCCACCGGGCCGCCGATCTTGTGCGCGCTGACGGTCAGCGCGGAGACCCCGGACTCGGCGAAGGACACCGGCTGGGAGCCCACCGCCTGCACGGCGTCGGTGTGGAAGGGGATCTGGTACTCGCGGGCCACCGCCGCCAGCTCGGCCACCGGCTGGACGGTGCCGACCTCGTTGTTGGCCCACATCACCGACACCAGCGCGACGTCGTCGGGATCGCGCTCCACGGCGGCGCGCAGCGCCTCGGGCGCCACGCGGCCGTGGCGGTCGACCGGGATCTCCTCGTAGACGGCCCCCTGGTGGTCGGCCATCCACCGGGCGGGGTCCAGCGCCGCGTGGTGCTCCACCGCGCTGACGAGGATGCGCCGGCGGCGCGGCGAGGACTGGTGGCGCCACCAGTAGAGGCCCTTGACGGC
The DNA here is from genome assembly GCF_027604915.1 of Streptomonospora mangrovi. Lineage (GTDB taxonomy): Bacteria > Actinomycetota > Actinomycetes > Streptosporangiales > Streptosporangiaceae > Streptomonospora > Streptomonospora mangrovi. The sequence goes on along the minus strand of NZ_JAJAQC010000003.1, from coordinate 49,242 downwards.
GAGGTTGTCGGCCTCGGTGCCGCCGGAGGTGAACACCACCTCGTTGGGGGTGCAGTCGAGGGAGTCGGCGACGCTCTCGCGCGCCTCCTCGACGGCGCGGCGGGCGCGGCGGCCGGCGCCGTGCAGCGAGGAGGGGTTTCCGAGGTGGCCGAACTCCTCCGTCATGTCCGCGACTGCCTCGGGACGGACGGCGGTGGTGGCGGCGTGATCCAGGTACACCATGGCGGTGTCCAGCATACGGCGGCGCACCGGGTGGCCTCGGCCGCGCCCCGGCCTTCGCGCCTCACCCCGGGGAGCCCGCGCCCCGACCGCCCCGGCCCGCCCGCCCTCCCCCGCACGCGCCCCTCCCCCGGACACGCCGCGGCCCCGGGCGGCGGCTGCCTCCCGGGGCCGTGCGGACGCCCGCGGGCGCCCTGCCGGCGCCGCGCGGACGCACCGCGCCGGCGCCGTGCGGCGCTCACCTGCGCTTGTTGATCTCCTCGGTGAGCTGCGGCGCCACCGTGTGGAGGTCGCCGACCACGCCGAAGTCGGCCAGCTCGAAGATGGGGGCCTCGGGGTCCTTGTTGACCGCGACGATGTTCTTCGAGGTCTGCATGCCGGCCCGGTGCTGGATCGCGCCGGAGATCCCCAGGGCGACGTACAGGTTGGGGCTGACGGTCTTGCCGGTCTGGCCGACCTGGAACTGGTTGGGGTACCAGCCGGAGTCGACCGCCGCGCGCGAGGCGCCCACGGCCGCGCCGAGGGCGTCGGCCAGGTTCTCCACGACGGTGAAGTCGTCGGAGCCCACACCGCGCCCGCCCGAGACCACGATCGCGGCCTCGGTCAGCTCCGGGCGCGCGCCCTTCTCCTGCACCACGCGCTCGACCACGCGGGCGGCGGTGGCGGCGGCGGACAGCTCCACCGACACCTGCTCCACCTCGGCCTGGGCCGGGGCGGGCTCGGCGGGCACGGAGTTGGGCCGCACCGCCACGACGGGCACGCCGGTGCGCACCCGGGCGTGGGTGACCACGGCACCGCCGAAGACGCTGTGCTCGGCCACGAGGTCGGCCGTGAGGTCGACCACGTCGGTCAGCACGCCCGAGCCGAGCTTCACGGCGGCGCGCCCGGCGACCTCCTTGTTCTCGGGGGTGGCCGAGACCAGGACGGCGGCGGCGGACTTCTCGCGGGCGAGGTGGGCCAGCAGTTCGGCCTTGGGGGCCACCACGTAGTCGTTCAGCTCGGCGGAGGCGGCGTAGACCTTCACCGCGCCGAACTCGGCGAGGCGGGCCTGGGCCGCCTCGGCGCCGTCGCCGATCCACACCGCCGAGGGCTCGCCGACACGGCGGGCGGCCGTCAGCAGCTCGGTGGTGACCTTCTTGACCTCACCGTCGACGTGGTCGACGAGGACGAGGACTTCAGCCATGTCAGTCAATCCTTCCTGTCTCGCCGGACCTACACGAACTTCTTCTCGGCGAGGAAGTCGGCGGCCTTCACGCCGCCGTCGCCCTCGTCCTTGATGACGGTGCCGGCGGCGCGGGGCGGGGCCGGCGCGAAGTCGACGGTCTCGGTGGCCGCGTTGCCCAGGCCGACCAGGGCGGTGTCGATGCCGGCGTCGGCGGCGCTCAGCTTGGCGACCGGCTTCTTCTTGGCCTGCATGATGAGCTTGAACGACGGGTAGCGCGGCTCGTTGATCTTCTCGACGACCGACACCACCGCCGGGAGCTGCGCCTCGACCACGTCGTGGCCGTAGTCGGTGGCGCGCTGGATGCGGATGGCCTGGCCGTCGACGTCGACCTTGCCGGCGAGGGTGAGCTGCGGCAGGCCGAGGTACTCGGCCAGCGCCGCGCCGACGATGCCGGTGCGCGCGTCGGTGGACTCCGAGCCCAGCACGACGAGGTCGAACTCCAGGGTGCCCAGCGCCTTGGACAGGGCGTAGGCGGTCTGGAGGGCGTCGGAGCCGTGCAGGGCGTCGTCCACGAGGTGGACGGCCTTGTCGGCGCCCATGGACAGGGCCTTGCGGATGGAGTCGGTGGCCTGGTCGGGTCCCATCGTCAGGATGGTGACCTCGCCGCCGTGCTTCTCCTTGAGGAGCAGCGCCTCCTCGATGGCGTACTCGTCCAGCTCGTTGATGACGCCGTCGGACGCCGCGCGGTCCAGCGTGTTGTCATCGGACGAGAGCTTGCGCTCGGTCGCCGTGTCCGGGACCTGCTTGACCAAAACGACAATATTCATGGCCGGTGGCCGACCTCCCCTGCACTCCATGCGTCGCCCACTCGGACGGCGCGGACGCCTGGCGCGTCCGTGGCCCCTAAGGGTGCCAAATGCAATCGATGCCATCGGGTGGCGGGGCGGCGTTCACGTCACGCCTCCCGCCTGCGTACTCTGCCTTCCACCCCGATGTTACTGGCTGGTAGCCCCCGGGGCGAACCCGCCCCCGCCCCAGCGGCGCAGGCGGCGCCGCCGAGCCCGGTCGGCGCCGCGCGGGCGGGGCTCAGCCGCCGAACAGCGCCCAGTTGGAGGGGCCGCCGGGGATCAGCCAGTAGGAGTGCGCGCCCAGGCCGTAGGACAGCACCAGCAGGGCCAGCAGCACCGGCACCACGATCGCGCCCCAGTAGACGTAGGTGTTGCGCACCGCGATGCCCTCGATGGTGGAGCGGGCCTGGCGCATGGCGCCCCGGCCGTTGGGCCCCACGAAGCTGAGCAGCACCACCAGGCCCAGGGCGTAGGCGGTGACGTTGTTGGGGTTGTTGGTGCCGGTCATCAGGCCGATGACGATCCCCACCACGATCCCGGCGAGCAGGTAGCCCAGCCCGTAGAGCAGGGTGCGGCCCAGGGTGCGCAGCACCGCCCACGGCATGCTCAGCGCGATCACCATGTGGTCGGAGCTGCGCGGGCCCCGGGTCTGGAGCCGGCGGGCGTGCTCGACCTTGACGGTGTCGAGCGCGCCCAGCACCGAGGCGGCGAGCACGCCGACCAGCACGCCGATGTCGGGGATGGCCAGGGTGAACCCGGTGAGGAAGGCGAGCACGGGGATGATCAGCAGCCACGGCAGGTGGCGCGGCTCATCCTCGTAGTCGTCGTCCTCGGCGTCGTCGTCGGTGTCGATGTAGTCGCTGAGGCGGTCGCCGCCGCCCCGGCGGAAGCGGGTGAGGAACCCGCCGCGGTCCTCTTCGTCGTCGTCCTCGTCGCCGTAGCGGCCGACCTGGCCGGCGCGGCGCTCCTCGACGGGGGTGAGGATGTCGCGGAACTCCTCGGGGCGCAGCGTGGAGTTGAAGAACTGGGTGCGCGGCGCCATCTGGTCGTCGTCGGCGTCGTCGGCGGTGTAGGGGCCGGCCTGGCCGGTTTCGCGCTGCACCAGGTCGTCGGGGTCGGCGCGCATGGTGTGCTCGGCGCCGCCCGATCCGGCGGCCATCGTGCGGTCGGCGCCACCCGATCCGGCCGCCATCGTGCGGTCCGCACCGCCCGGCCCGGCCGCCATCGTGCGGTCCGCACCGCCCGGCCCGGCCGCCATCGTGCGGTCGGCGCCACCCGATCCGGCGGCCATCGTGCGGTCGGCACCGCCGGGAAGGTCGGTGCCGGGGGTGTCGGCGCCCATGGCCGACCCGGCGAGCGCTCCGGCGCCGGCGCCCGCGGCGGCCCCGGCCGCGCCGGCGGCGGCCGCGCCCCAACCGGTGGCGCCGCCCCCGCCGTGGTCGGCGGTGCGCCCGCCGGCGGAGTGGTGGGGCGCCTGCACGGTGTGGTTGCCGGTCAGGCCGCTGCCGGTGTAGGCGGCGTCCTCGGTCCAGGGGAGGTCGAGGTTGAGGCGGCCGGTCTGGGCGACGAGCTGGGCGGCGGTGGGCCGGGCCGACATGTCGCGCGAGACGGCGGCCTCGACCAGCGGCTGGAGCGCCGAGGGCATGCCGTCGAGGTTGATCTCGCCGTTGAGGATCCGGAAGAAGATCACCTCGAAGGACCCCGCGCCGTAGGGGGGGTGGCCGGTGGCGGCGAAGGCCACGGTGGCGCCCCAGGCGTGGATGTCGGTGGCCGGGCCGAGGTCGGTGCCCTCGATCACCTCGGGCGACAGGTAGCTGGGCGTGCCCACGAACGTGCCGGTCTGGGTGAGCTTGGCGCCGTCGACGGCGTGGGCGATCCCGAAGTCGATGACGATGGGCTCGCCGTTGGAGATGATGACGTTGCCCGGTTTGAGGTCGCGGTGGATGACCTCGACGGCGTGGATGTCGTCGATCGCCCGCGCCAGGCCGCTGACGAACCGGGTGAGCGCGCGGCCCCGCAGCGGCCCGTGGTCGGTCACGGTGGAGTCGAGGGTGGGGCCGGGGATGTACTCGGTGACGACCCACGGCAGCTCGGCGTCGGTGTCGGCGTCGATCACCTCGGCGACGTTGCGGCTGTGCACGCGGCGCATCGTGGCGACCTCGCGGGCCAGGCGCGCGCGGGCGATGTGGTCGCCGGCGACCTCGGAGCGCAGCACCTTGATCGCGACGAGCCGGTCCTGCCGGGGGTCGACGGCTTGGTACACGACGCCCATGCCGCCCTGGCCGATACGGCGGCGGATCAGGTACGGGCCGACGCGTTCCGGCAGCTCCTCGCTCTCGGGGAAACCTGCCGACATTGCCATTGCGAATTCATCCCCTCAAACCTGGCACACCACGACTTCCAGCCTATCCGCTGCGGGATGGCCGGGCCGGAGGCCGGAGGCCGGGCCCCGGGGGGTCGGCTCCGCCACCGCTCACGCTCAACAAGCACCACGTCGTCCGGCGCCGCCGGACGGGGTTCCCGCCCCAGGGCGGGCGCCCTGGCCGGCGCGCACCGGCCGGACCGCTCGGCCGCGCACGGCCGGCCGCGGCCCAGACCGCTCTGCACGGCGTTCGGGCGACCACATGAGTATGACGCAGATAAACCGGCGCTGGTTCCGGATCCGCGCCGCGGCCGGGGTTGGCGGCGGCGGACTCGGTCACGCGCCGGGCGCCCGGCGGTACGGGGCGCCCGGCGGGAGCGGGCGGTGGGGCGGGCGCCCCGGCGGGGGCTCACCCGCCGGGGCGCGCGGCCGGGGCGCGGCGGCGGCGCGACGGTGCGGCAACGCTCGCCCGGGCTCGCCGGGGTGCGCCGAGGTGCGCGGCGGCGCCGCGCGGGCTCAGTCGGTGCGCACGCCGAGCCCGGCGAGCGGCTGGGCGCCGGGCAGTTCGGCCAGGTCGGCGCCGGGCAGCACCAGCTTGGAGCCGCGCAGGCCGCTGCCCACGACCACGTGCCCGGCCTCCAGCACGGCCTCGTCGACCAGAACCGGCCACTCGGCGGGCAGGCCGATGGGGGTGATGCCGCCGTACTCCATGCCCGTGGCGGCCACCGCGTCGTCCTGCGGGGCGAACGACGCCTTGCGCGCCTCCAGGTGGCGGCGGGCCACCCCGTTGACGTCGGCGCGGGTGGTGGCCAGCACCACGCAGGCGGCCATGCGCACCTGCCCGGCGCGCTTGGCGGCGATGACGACGCAGTTGGCCGAGGCGCCCATCGGGATGCCGTAGGCCGCCGCGCAGTTGGCGGTGTCGGCGAGGTCGGGGTCGATGGGCGCGACCAGCACCCGGTCGGCCGGCGCCCACTCGCGCAGGGCGGCCGCGACCGGCGCCGCCACCAGGTCCTCGCGCTCCAGCGCAGGCTCGGTCTTCAATCCCCACATGGCTGTCGTCTCTCTCGTCGGTGGTTGGCTGTGCCGCCCAGGGGCGGCGGGAGCGCGCCCGCGCGGGCCGCACGGGTCGCGCGGACTGCCGGAGGCGGGCGCGCCGGTGGTGCGGTCAGCGGCCCGAGAAGCGCGCCTTGCCTGGGCCGTGCTCCACGAAGCCGCGCATGCCGGTCTTCTGGTCCTCGGTGGCGAACAGCCCCGCGAAGTGCAGCCGCTCGATCTCCAGACCGGTGTCCAGGTCGGTCTCCAGGCCGTCGTCGATGGCCTGCTTGGCGGCGCGCAGCGCCAGCGCCGGGCCGTTGGCGTAGCTGGCCGCCATGGCGACGGCGTGGGCGTAGACGTCGCCCGCCGGCACGATGGCGTCGATCAGGCCCATGGCCAGCGCCTCGGCCGCGCCGACGTGGCGGCCGGTGAAGATCAAATCCTTGGCGCGGGCCGGCCCCACCAGGCGGGGCAGCCGCTGGGTGCCGCCGGCGCCGGGGATCACGCCCAACTGGATCTCGGGCTGGCCCAGCTTGGCGTCCTCGGCGGCCACGCGGAAGTCGGCGCACAGCGCGACCTCCAGGCCGCCGCCCAGGGCGTAGCCGGTGATGGCGGCGACCACGGGCTTGGGGATCCGCGCCACGGCCGTGCACGCCCCCTGGAGGACCCGGGAGTGGGCGGCCATATCGGCGTAGCCCATCTCGGCCATCTCCTTGACGTCGGCGCCGGCCGCGAAGACGCGCTCGCCGCCGTAGAGCACGACGGCGCGCACGGAGTCGTCGTCGGCCACCCGGCGGGCGGCCTCGGCCAGTTCGCGCTGCATCCGGCCGTTGAGGGCGTTCATCTTGGGTCGGTTGAGGCGGACGACCGCCACGGCCGGGGTCTCCGGGTCCCGCTCCACACCGACGAACTCGCCCGAGGTCTCGTCCACACCACTCACCCGGCACTCCTTCGCATCGCGTCAGTCCGGCCCCGCACGCGGCGGGCGCGCCTCCATACCTACCACTGGCGGCGCGCCGCGGTCAGCCGCCGAACCCCAGCGGCTGCCAGGTGCCGGCCGCCAGCGACACCAGGTGCGCCGCGCACAGCACGGCGGCCGTGCCCGCCACCAGCGCGGTGTCGGCGGGGCGCCAGCGGCTGGGGCGGGCGTGGCTTCGGGGTCCGGTGCCGAAGGCGCGGGTGTCCATGGCCATGGCCAGGGAGGTGCCGGTGCGCACCGCCCGCACCAGGAGCGCGAACACCTTGCCCAGCAGGACGCCCAGGGCGCGCGCCGGGTTGGCGCCGGCCTCCAGGCCGCGCGCGCGGCGCGCCGCCCCGAGGGTGCGCCACTGCGCGGCCAGCAGCGGCACCAGCCGCAGCGCCGCCAGCACCGCGACGGCCGGGCGCTCGGGCACCCTGAGCCGCTGCACCAGCGCGTCGGCGGTGTCGGTGGGGTCGCTGGTGGCGGCGGCGAGGACGCTGGGCACGGCGATGGCCAGCAGCCGCACGGCGGCGCCCAGCGCGCCCGCCGGGCCGTCCTGGCCGAAGACCAGGTTGACCAGGCCCACGGCGGCGGCCATGGCCGGCAGCGGCAGGCCGAGGGCGGCCAGGCGCGCGCCGCGCAGCCCGGAGAACGCCGCCAGGGGCAGGGCCGCGGCGAGCACCAGCCCGCTGGTGACGGGGTCGACCACGGGCACCAGCCCGGCGGCGACGAGCACGGCGGCCAGCAGCTTGGCCGCCGGGTTGGCGCGGGCGAGCCAGGCGCGCGGGGGCGGCGCGGCGGCGGGGCCGGGGTCCGGGCCGGTGCCGGGGTCTGCGGGCGGCGGGGTGCCGGGGGGCGCGGTCACCGGTCCTCCTCGCGGGAGGCGCGGCGGGCGCCACGGTCGGCACGGCCGGCGCCGGGGGCGGGGGCGGCGGCGGTCGGCTCGGCGCGGTGCGCGGGCGCGTCGGGGGTGAGCCCGTCGGACGCGGTCGCGTCAGGCGCGGGCGCGTCGGGCGCGGGCGGTTGCGGTCCGGGCCGCTCGGCGGCCGGACCGCCGGCGGGAGCGGGCGGGGTCCGCGTGGCGGAATCGGTCGCGGTCGCCTCGGCGGCCGGGCCGGCGGCGGGCGCGGCGCCGCCCGGGGCGCGGGCCGCACGGGTGCGGCCGCCCTCGACCACGACCTCGGTGTCGGCCAGGCGGTCCAGCAGCAGGTCGTCGTGGGTGGCCATCACCACCGCCCGGTCGGCGGCGCGCAGGTCGGCCAGCAGTTCCACCAGCTCCGTCCAGGTGCGGGTGTCCTGGCCGAACGTGGGCTCGTCCAGCAGCAGCACGTCGGGCGCCGCCTCGGGGCCCGCGCTGAGCGCGGTCGCCACCGACAGCCGGCGCTTCTCCCCACCCGAGAGGGTGAAGGGGTGGGCGTCGGCGAGGCCGGTGAGGCGCAGTCGCTCCAGCAGGTCGGCCACGCGCCGGGCGGTCTCGGTCGCGCCCAGGCCGGCGCGGCGCGGGCCGAAGGCGAGCTCGTCGCGCACGGTGCCCGTGACGAACTGGTCCTCGGCGTGCTGGAACACCGTGCCGACGTGGCGGGCCAGGCGGCGGGCGGGCCAGCGCGCCAGCGGGCGCGCGCTCACCTCGGCCAGCCGCCCGCGCGGGGCCACCGTGCCCGACGCGGGGCGCGCCAGCCCGGCCAGCAGGCCCAGCAGGGTGGACTTTCCCGCGCCGTTGGGTCCGGTGAGGGCCGTGGCGCACCCGGACCGCACCACGGCGTCGGCGTCGCGCAGCACGGTCGCCGGCCGGCCGCCGAGCACGCCCAGCGGCGCGGGCGCGCGGGCGGTGCACGCCGCCGCCTCGACCAGGACGCCGCCCGGGGCGGCGGCGGGCAGGCGGGGGCGCGGCTCGCGGCCGGGGATCCACACGCCCCGCTCGGCCAGCGCGCGGCCGTGCCGGGCGAAGACGGCGGCCGGGGAGCCGTCGGCGACCACGCCGCCGCCGGGCTCGACCACCACCACGCGGTCCACCAGGTCGGCGGCGCCGGCGGTGCCGCCGGTGACCTCGGCCACCCGGTGCTCCACCAGCACCATCGTGGCGCCGGTGCGCTCCAGCAGGTCGGCGAGCACACCGCGCACCAGGGCGGCCCCGGCGCGGTCGAGGTTGGCGGTCGGCTCGTCCAGCAGCAGCAGGCGCGGGCGCATGGCCAGCGCCCCGGCCAGCACCAACCGCTGCTTCTCCCCGCCCGACAGCGCGGCCGTGGGGCGGTCGAGGCCGTGGGCGAACCCGACCGCGTCGAGCGTGGCGCGCACGCGCGCCCAGATCTCGGCGCGCGCCAGGCCCAGGTTCTCCGGGCCGAAGGCGACGTCGTCGCCGGCGCGCGCCATCACCAACTGGCTCTCGGGGTCCTGCCCGACCAGGGCCGAGACGCCGCGCGCCGCGGCGGCGGGGCGGCCGTCGACGCGCAGCCGCCCCTCCTCGTCGCCGCCGATGGCGCCCTGGTCGCCGGTGAGCCCGGCCATGGCGTGCAGCAGGGTGCTCTTGCCCGCTCCCGACGGCCCCAGCAGCAGCACGCGCTCGCCCGGCTCCACCACCAGGTCCACGCCGCGCAGCGCCCAGGAGGCGCGGCCGGTGTGCCGCCATCCCCAGCCCGACAGCTCCACCCGGGCGCCGCCGGCGGCCGCGCCCGCGCCGCTCATCCGCGCGCCGAGGGGAAGGGTGCCAGCGCCCCGGCGCGCGCCAGCGCGGAGGTCAGCAGCCGGGCGCCGACGCCGCCGATCAGCGCGGCGCTGAGCACGACGATGACCCCGAAGGCGAGCTGGTAGGACAGCGGCCAGGTGACGTAGTAGCGGACGTTGTCCCAGACGGCGGGGGCCAGGCCGCCGGCGGCCGCGGCGAGCACGGCGGTGGGCAGGCCCCAGCGCCGGTAGCGGGCGGCGGCGAACACCAGCTCCGAGAGCAGTCCCTGGACGAACCCGGCCAGCACGATCTCCACGCCCCACGGCCCGCCGAGGACCATGGAGACCGCCGCGGCGGCGGTGGAGGTCAGCACGGCGACGCCGGGCTTGCGCACGATGAGCCCGCCGAGCACGCCGGGCAGCAGCCACACGCCGTAGATGAGGGCCTGGGCGGGCGGGAAGAACGCGAAGACGGGGGTGGTGACGGTCCACACCATGTTCCACAGCCAGAAGACGACGCCGATGGCCACGCCGAGCACGGCGGGCACGACGATGTCGACCGTGCGGTAGCGCAGCGGGGTGCGGACGCCGTCCGGGGCGGGCCGGCCGGACTGGACGGGCTGGTCGGGCCGGCTGTGCGGTGCCGGTTCCTTCATCGGGGCGGTCCCTTCACGCGGGTGGGCGAGAGGGGGTGCCGGTACGGCAAAGAGCGTCGGCCGGGCGGGCACGGCGGCGCGCGGGAGGGCGCGCGGCGGGGTCCGCGGCGGACGGGTTCACGACTCCCTACGCTGGCATTACCCAGGTCAGGTGTGTGAGGGTCTGCGGTCGTGGGACCGCACTCTCAGCGCCGAAGCGCTCCCCTGTCGGTTTCTCCCATTATGGGGACCTGCGGGCGGTCGCGGTCAAGGCGGCCCCCGGTCGGCGGGTGCGGCGCCGCTGAGCGGGGGCGGCGGGCCTCGATCAGGAACCGGGTGGAGTGCGCGGTGAACGCCCCCTCGGCGCGGATGCGCTCGTGCAGCTCCCGCAGCCGGTCGCGGTACCGGTCGGCGTCGAACCCCGGGACGATCCAGATCACCTTGCGCAGGAAGTAGACGACGGCGCCGACGTCGTGAAAGCGCATGCGCAGGCGCTCCATGCGCAGGTCCACCACCTCCAGCCCGGTGGCCTCGGCGGCGGCGCGGGCGTGGTCGGGGTGGCGCCGGGCGCGGGTCTCCGGCGGCTGGGGGCCGAGGAAGAACTCGGTCAGCTCGAACACGCTGGCCGGACCGACCTGCTGGGAGAGGAAGGCGCCGCCGGGCCGCAGCACGCGCGCGACCTCCTCCCAGGGCGTGGCGACGGGGTGGCGGCTGACCACCAGGTCGAACACCGCGTCGGCGAAGGGCAGGGGCGCCCCCTCACCGGTGGCCACGACGGCGACCCCGCGCGGGCCCAGCCGCGCGGCGGCGCGGGCGAGGTTGGGCGGCCAGGACTCGGTGGCGGCCATGCGCGGCGGCAGCGCGGGCGCCTCGGCCAGCACCTCGCCGCCGCCGGTGTCGAGGTCCAGGGCGGTGTCGGCGCGCGCCAGGCGGTCGGCGATCAGGCGGGCGTAGCCCCACGAGGGTCGCTCCTCGGTGGCGCGGCCCGCGAGCCAGGAGAAGTCCCACCCCTCGACGGGCGCGGCCGCCGCCTCGGCGACGAGCGCGGCGAAGTCCGCCGCAGCGGAGCCGGCCGTTCGGGGCTCAGCAGCGGCGAGGCCGGGGGCGGCGGCCCCGGAGTCCGAAGCGCCGGAGGGGGCCGCGCCGCGCCCCTGCCCCGTGCCGGTCGCCCGCTGTGGGTCTCCGCTCCTCGCAGCCATGCGCCCGATCCTTCCAGCGCGCCCGCGCGGCGGTCCACCGGTTTCCCGCGCGCCGCCCAGTCGGCGGCCGCGGCCCCCGCGCGGTGGAAGGCGCGGCGGCAGAGGCACCGGAGAACGCCACCACCACGCCCACCGGCACCAGCGCACGCGGCCGTCAGTCGGCGGCCGCGGACCCCCGCGCGGAGGAGGACGCCGGGGCCTACGCACCGGAAGGGGCACCCGGGACCCCCGCCCGATCACGCACGAACAGCGCCAGCACCAGACCCGCCACCGCCGCCGGCACCAGCAGCAGGAAGGCCAGCGGCACGGCGTCGGCGAACGCGGCGATCAGGGCGGCGCGCACGTCCTCGGGGAACCGCGCCAGGCCCTGGGGTGTCAGTTCGTCCACCGACACCGCGTGCGCACCGGCGGCGCCGCCGAGCCCGGCGCGCAGGTGCCCGGCGAAGACCGCGCCCATCGCGGCGGTGCCCACGCAGGCGCCCATCTGCCGGAAGTAGTTCACGGTGGAGGTGGCCACGCCGAGGTCGGCGGCGGCCACGGTGTTCTGCGCGATCAGCACCAGCGTCTGGATGCCCGAGCCCACGCCCAGCCCCACCGCCAGCATGCCCGCCGCGAGCAGCGGGTAAGGGCTGTCCTTGCTCATGGTCGCCATCACCGCCACCCCGGCCAGCGAGCACGCCGTTCCGGCCACCAGCACCCAGCGGGCGCGCCCGGGCCGCGCGGTCGCGCGCCCGGCGCCCACCGACCCGACCAGCAGCCCGCCCACCAGGGGCAGCAGCCGCACGCCCGAGGCCGTCGCGGAGTCCTCCCCGACCATCTGGATGAACACCGGCAGGTAGGCGGCGGTGCCGAACATGACCGCGCCGACGGTCACCGCCACCAGCGCCACCACGGTGAAGTCGCGGACGCGAAACAGCCGCAGCGGCAGCAGCGGGTCGGCGGCGCGCCGCTCGGCCGCCACGAACAGCGCGAGGGCCACGGCCATGGCGGCGGCCGCCGCGAGCAGCGCGGGGTCCAGCGGGCCGCGCGCGCCGCCCGCCAGGGTCGCCAGGAGGACGGCCGCGCCGCTGGCGGCCACGATGAGGACGGCGCCGAGGTAGTCCACGCGCGGCGGTGGCGCCTCCCGGGCGCGCCGCAGCCGGGGGGCCAGCAGTACCAGCCACAGCGCCACGGCGCCCACCGGCAGGTTGATGTAGAAGATCGACCGCCAGCCCAGGACGTCGGTGAGCAGCCCGCCGACCAGCGGCCCGGCGAACGCCGACAGCCCGATGACGGCGCCGACGGCCCCCAGTCGCCGCCCGCGCTCGGCGGCGGGGAACGCCTCGCCCACCAGCGCCTGTGCGCCGATCAGCAGCCCGCCGCCGCCCAGGCCCTGCACGGCGCGGAAGACCACGAGCCACACCATGTCCGTCGCGGCCCCGGCCAGCCCGGAGCCGACGAGGAACAGCACCAGCGACCCGGCCAGCGCGGCCTTGCGCCCGAACAGGTCACCGGCCTTGCCGTAGAGGGGCATCACGACGGTGGCCGCGAGGATGTAGGAGGTCACCACCCACGACAGCCGGGACAGCTCGCCGAGGTCGCCCGCGATCACCGGCAGGGCGGTGGCCACGATCGTCTGGTCCAGCGAACCCAGCATCACCCCGAGCAGCAGCCCCGCGAAGGCCGCCCGCATCCGCCGCGCGTCGCCCGGCCCGGTCCGCTCGCCGGGACCGGGCCGGTCCCGGCCCCGCCGGATGGGCGGTGGCGCCGCGTCGCCCCGCGTTCCGTGCGGCCTTTCGGTCTCGGTCATCGCCTCCACGGCGCGCCGCCGTGGGCGCCGCCGCTCCCCCCTTCCGCCGCGACCAGTCTCGGCGACCGCCGTCGAGCCCCGATGGAAGCCGGTTGGAAGCCGCCCCCGGCAGCGCCCGCGTCCGACCGGCAGGCGCGACGGACCTGCGGACGCGCCCGGCAGCCGTGCGCGCTACTTCGGCGCCGAGGCCGCATCGCGCTCGGGGAGGACGCCCTGGGCGCGGTACCAGGCGACCTCGTCGGCGATGGTGCGCTCGATCGGGCGGAAGACGATCCCCAGCTCGCGCTGGGCGCGGGCCGAGGAGATGTTGCGGCCCGCCGCGTCGCGCAGCACCGCCACACCCGTGCGGGTGGCCGTGGGCTCGGTGCCCCGCAGCCGCGCCGACAGCTCCATCAGCGTCACCACCGCCATGGCCGCCCACGCGGGCACCGCGCGGGGCACCGGGGTGCCGGTCTCCTTGGCGACCGCCTCGGCGATCTCGCGGATGGTGTGCTTGGCGCCGGCCACCACGAACCGCCCGGTGACCGGCAGCACGGCGGCGCGCACGCAGGCGGCGGCGACGTCGCGGGCGTCCACGGCGTAGTTGCTCAGCGCCGGGACCGCCCGCATCCGCCCGGTGGCCAGGGACTGGAGCAGCCGGCCCGCCGAGGTGGGCCCGGCGTCGCCGGGTCCCCACATCCAGCCCGGCAGGACGATCGGCACCCGCATGGCGCTGGTGGCGGCGTAGTCGCGGACCACCCGCTCGGCGCGGACCTTGCTGGAGGCGTAGTCGACCGACCGGTCGAGGTCGCGGTAGGGCTCGGGCACGCCGGTGTCCTCGTCGGCGGCCCGCTGGGCACCGGTGGCGGCCAGGACGTTGATGGAGCTGGTGTGGACGAAGACGGGCACGCCGGCGGCCTCGGCCGCGCGCAGCAGGTCGCCCACGGCGGTGACGTTGACCCGCTCCATCCGCTCCAGGTCGGCTCCGGGCTGGTAGAACTCACGGAAGTAGGCGGCGGTGTGGAAGACCGCGTCGCACCCGGGGAGCAGGGGGCTGTAGGCGGCGGGGTCGGTGATGTCCCCGGCGGCGACGGTGAGGCGGTCGTGGGCGGGCAGCAGGCGGCGGGCGCGTTCGGGGTCGCGCACCAGCGCGACCACCTCGCCGCCCGCGTCGAGCAGGTGGGCGACGATGTTGCCGCCCAGCAGCCCGGTGGCGCCGGTGACGAGGGACCGCCGGGGGGCGCCGGAGGGGTCGGTGTCGGCCACGGTGACTCCAATCCAGTGGAAACCGATAGTGGCACGCACTGCTTTTCGTATGGCGAGCATACGATACCCCCGGTCGGCCGACCACTCCCCCCGGGCCGGAACTAGCATGAGTCCATGAGCGGCGCAGAGGAGGCCCCCGCGGCTCCGGGCAGCACGGTTCCGGGCAGCACGCTGTGGGGCAACACGGGGTTCCGGCTGATCAAGCTCGGCGAGGTGGTCCTCGCCCTCACCGAGGCCGCCTTCGCTCCGCTGGGCATGAGCCCGCGCCAGTACAACGTCCTGGCCACCGCCGCCTCGCTGAACTCCCCCTCGCAGCAGGAGCTGAGCCGCCGCCTGGGCATCGACCCCAACGTCATGGTCGGCGTGATCGACGAACTGGAGCGCCAGGGCGTCGTGGAGCGGCGCCGCAACCCCGCCGACCGCCGCCGCTACATCGTGGCGCCCACCGAGCGCGGCCGGGAGCTGCTGCGCGAGAGCGCGCGCGTGGTGGAGGAGGTCGAGGGCCGGGTGTTCGGCGGCCTCTCGACCGAGGAGCGCGCCCTGCTGCACGACGTCGCCGGTCGGCTGCTGGAGGAGCACCCGCCGCCGGTCAAGAGCCACTGACAGGGTGCGCCGGCCGCTGAGGACCCGCTCCGTGGCGGCCGCGCCCCGCCGCTCACTCCCCCGGCCGGCCGCGAGGGCGCCCGGTGGGCGCCCTCAGGCGGCACGCGCGGGCGGCCGGCTCCCTTTGGACCCGGCCGCCCGCGCGGCCACCACCGCCAACGCGGATATCGCGGCTAGCGCAGCACCATCCCGTCGCCCGCCACCGCCGGCGCCTCCGGCACCGCCACCAGGCCCAGCTCGGCGCGGTCGCTCAGCAGCGGGTGGCGGGGCAGCGCCCGCACGGTGAACCCGCAGTTGCCCGCCCGCTCCAGCGGCACCGCGCCGGTGAACCGCACCGCGCCCGGTCCGCCGTTGGCCGGGGCGTCGGGGTCGGGCGCCAGCTCCGCGAACTCCGGGTCGACCAACTGCTCGGACTCCGAGACCCGCCCCACGGCGACCTCCACCCGCACGTCGGCGGGGTCGAGCCCGTTGAGCGCCACCGACGCCCGGACCACCAGGTCGCGGCCCACGAGCGGCGGCCCCTCCATGCCCATGACCTCCACCTGCTCCACCCGCACGCCCGGCCAGGCGCCGCGCACCCGCTGCTTCCAGGCCGCCAGCTCGCGCGCGCCGCGCATGTCCTCGGCGCCCAGCAGCCGCGAGGAGTCGGCCGCGCCCTGGTAGAGCAGCGCCACGTAGTCCTGCACCATCCGGGTGGCCAGCACCTTGGGGCCCAGCGACACCAGCGTGTGCTTGACCATCTCCAGCCACCGCTTGGGCAGCCCGGCGTCGTCGTGGTCGTAGAACAGCGGCACGACCTGCTGCTCGATCAGGTCGTAGAGCGCCGCCGCCTCCAGGGCGTCGCGGCGGTCGGGGTCCTCCACACCGTCGGCGGTGGGGATGGCCCAGCCGTTGGAGCCGTCGTACCACTCGTCCCACCAGCCGTCGCGCACCGACAGGTTGAGCCCGCCATTGAGCGCGGCCTTCATGCCGGAGGTCCCGCACGCCTCCAGCGGGCGCAGCGGGTTGTTCAGCCACACGTCGCAGCCCTGCACCAGGGACCGGGCGAGGTCCATGTCGTAGTCGGGCAGGAACACGATGCGGTGGCGCACGCGCGGGTCGTCGGTGAAGCGGACGATCTCCTGGATGAGGCGCTTGCCGCCCTCGTCGGCCGGGTGGGCCTTACCCGCGATCACGATCTGGAGCGGGCGCTCGGGGTCGAGCAGCAGCGACGCCAGCCGCTCGCGGTCGCGCAGCATCAGCGTGAGCCGCTTGTAGGAGGGCACCCGGCGGGCGAACCCGATGGTCAGCACGTCGGGGTCGAGGACGTCGTCCACCCAGCCCAGCTCGGCCTCGCTGGCGCCGCGCCGCCGCCAGGAGGCGCGCAGCCGCCGGCGGGCGTCCTCGACCAGGCGGGCGCGCAGCGTGCGGCGCATCTCCCACAGCTCGGCCTCGGCGGCACCGGTGACCTTCTCCCAGCCCTCCACGCCGCTGAACTCGCCGGTGTCGGGCACGATGCGGTGCGCCAGCTCCTGGGCCTCCTCGGCCACCCACGTGCGCGCGTGCACGCCGTTGGTGATGGAGGTGATGGGCACCTCGGCGGTGTCGAAGCCCGGCCACAGCCCCTGGAACATCCCCCGGCTGACGGCGCCGTGGAGCCGGCTGACCCCGTTGACCCGCTGGGCCAGGCGCATGCCCATGACCGCCATGTTGAACACCCCGGGGTCGCCCCCGGCGAAGTCCTCGGCGCCCAGCGCCATGACCTCGTGGGAGGGCACGCCCGCCGCCACGGAGTCGCCGTCGCCGAAGTGGGACTCGACCAGGTCGCGGGGGAACCGGTCGATGCCGGCGGGCACGGGGGTGTGGGTGGTGAAGACCGTGCCGGCGCGGGCGGCCTCCACCGCCTCGGCGAAGGACAGGCCGGCGCTGATGTACTCGCGCACCCGCTCCACGCCCAGGAACCCGGCGTGGCCCTCGTTCATGTGGAAGACCTCGGGCTCGGGGTGGCCGGTCACGCGGCAGTAGGCGCGCACGGCGCGCACGCCGCCCACGCCCAGCAGCAGCTCCTGGCGCAGCCGGTGCTCATTGCCGCCGCCGTAGAGGCGGTCGGTGACCCCGCGCATCTCGGCGGGGTTGCCCTCGTGGCCGGCGTCGAGCAGCAGCAGCGGCACCCGGCCCACCCGCACCACCCACACGTGGGCGCTGAGCCGGCGCCCGCCGGGCAGGTCGAGCACGATGTCGACGGGCGTGCCGTCGCCGGCGCGCAACTGGGTGAGCGGCAGGCTGCGGGGGTCGACCTCGGGGTAGTCCTCCAACTGCCAGCCCTCGGGCGAGAGCGCCTGGGTGAAGTAGCCGTGCTGGTAGAGCAGGCCGACGCCGATGACGGGCGCGCCGAGGTCGCTGGCGCTCTTGAGGTGGTCGCCGGCCAGGATCCCCAGGCCGCCGGAGTACTGCGGCAGGGCGGCGGTCAGGCCGTACTCGGCCGAGAAGTAGGCGACGGCGGCGGGCGCCGGCCGCCGGGCCGCGTAGTCCTGGTACCAGCGGGGTTCGGCGAGGTAGGTGTCGAGGTCGTCGTCGGCGGCGCGCAGCCGGGCGAGGAAGTCCTCGTCGCGGCCGAGCCGGTCGAACCGCTCGCGGTCGACCTCGCCGAGCATGCGGAAGGGGTCGTGGCCGCAGTCGCGCCAGACGGCGGGGTCGACGGCGGCGAAGACCTCCCGGGTGGGCGCGTGCCAGGCCCAGCGGAGGTTGGCGGCAAGCCGCTCCAGGGGCGCCAGCGCCTCAGGGAGGACGGTACGGACGGTGAACCTGCGAATCGCCTTCACGCAGCGTGAGGCTAGTCAATGCGCGGCCCCGGCGCGACCCTTCCGCGCCGATTTCCACCAGATCGTTGGAAATACCGTGTTCCAGCGGTGTTTCACACCGGGCCCTAAATTCCGGATAAAGCGTGCCAACGGGCACTCTCCGCACCCGGTTTTCACTCCCCGTCAACCGCCGGCCGCACTTAATCCGTCTTGTGTTTCCGTTATATGTCGAGCCGAAACCCGCGTGACACAGGATGTTCAGGAGAGCATCCGTCCGATCCACCCTCTTTGCCGCGAACGTGCCGCCGACACACATCGCCGCAGCACAGGGGATCCCCGCAGCACTGTGACGACAATCACAAAAATATCCTCCCTCGGACTGTCGGCTCCGCCCCGGTTCCGGCCTGACGATAGACAGGGGAGCACGCTTGACCTGAATGACCGAAAGCCGCGGTGTATGGCTATTCGGCTGCGCCGCGCTGCCCACTCGCCGCTTTCGCGAGCGCCACATACTGACGAATCCGACATATTCGGCTATCTGGACATCGATGGTGCACCTGTGATTGGACGCATTCCCATTCTCGACGTCTCGCCGGTCCTGGACCACGGCACCGCCAAGGCGGCCGCCGGCGAGACCGTCCCGGTCAGCGCGACCGTCATCCGCGAAGGCCACGACGCCCTCGGCGCCGGCGTGGTCCTCTACGACCCCCGGGGGCGCCGCCGCCCCCTGCGCACCATGAGCCTGCTGGCTCCCGGCACCGACCGCTACGGCACCGAGGTCACCCTGGAGAACGAGGGCCGCTGGAGCTTCGCCGTGGAGGCGTGGAGCGACCCGATGGCCACCTGGCGCCACGACGCCGCCATCAAGATCCCGCTGGGCCAGGACGTCGACCTCATGCTGGAGGAGGGCGCCCGGCTGTTCGACCGCGTGGCCCGGCGCGTGCCCCGCCGCCCGGCCATGGCGCGCATCGCCGCCGCGCTGCGCGACGCCTCCCTCTCCCCCGCCGCCCGCCTGGAGATCGCCACCGGCCCCGAGGTCGCCGCCGAACTCGCCGCCGACCCGCTACGCGAACTGGTCACCCGCACCAAGCGGTTCCCGCTGGTGGTGCACCGCCGCCGCGCGCTCTACGGCTCCTGGTACGAGTTCTTCCCGCGCTCCGAGGGCGCCGCCATGGACGGCCCCGGGGGCACCTGGCGCTCGGGCACCTTCGCCTCGGCCGCCAAGCGCCTGCCGGCCATCGCCGACATGGGCTTCGACGTCGTCTACCTGCCGCCCATCCATCCGGTGGGCCGGTCCTTCCGCAAGGGCCCCAACAACACCCTGGAGGCCGGCCCCGGCGACCCCGGCTCGGTGTGGGCAATCGGCGCCCCCGAGGGTGGCCACGACGCCGTCCACCCCGACCTCGGGACCCTGGAGGACTTCGCCGACTTCGTGGCCGCGGCCGGGGAGAACGGCCTGGAGGTCGCCCTGGATCTGGCGCTCCAGTGTTCACCCGACCATCCGTGGGTAGACGAGCACCCGGAGTGGTTCACCCGCCGGGCCGACGGGTCCATCGCCTACGCGGAGAACCCGCCCAAGAAGTACCAGGACATCTACCCGCTCAACTTCGACAACGACCCCGAGGGCATCTACGCCGAGGTGCTGCGCGTGGTGCGGCACTGGATGGCCCACGGCGTGCGGATCTTCCGGGTCGACAACCCGCACACCAAGCCGGTGGCGTTCTGGGAGCGCCTGCTGGCCGACATCGCCGCGACCGACCCCGACGTCCTCTTCCTGTCCGAGGCGTTCACCCGGCCGGCGATGATGCAGACCCTGGCCAAGGTGGGGTTCCACCAGTCCTACACCTACTTCACCTGGCGCAACACCAAGGAGGAGATCGAGGACTACCTTCGCGAACTCACCCAGGAGACGGCGCCGTTCCTGCGGCCCAACTTCTTCGCCAACACCCCCGACATCCTGTCGGGCTACCTCCAGCACGGGGGGCGCCCGGCGTTTGAGATCCGCGCGGTCCTGGCGGCGCTGCTGTCGCCGTCGTGGGGGATCTACTCGGGCTACGAACTGTGCGAGAACACCCCCGTACGCCCGGGAAGCGAGGAATACCTGGACTCCGAGAAATACCAGTACCGCCCCCGCGACTGGGCCGCGGCCGAGTCCGAGGAAAAGTCCATCGCACCGCTCCTGCGCAGGCTAAACTGGCTAAGGCGAAACCATCCTGCATTGCAGGAGTTGCGTAACCTGCGGTTCCATCATGTCGACCAGCCGGAGCTGATCTGCTTTTCCAAGCGGCTGGCCGGGGCCGGCGACCAAGGACGCGACGACGTCGTCCTCGTGGTCGTCAACCTCGATCCGCACCACGCGCATGAAGCGACGGTGTGGCTCGATCTGCCCGCTCTCGGATTCCCCCCTGACTCAGGGATAACCGTTACCGACCAGATTTCAGGGGAATCCTACCACTGGGGAGCGGCCAATTATGTCCGCCTTGACCCGCATATCCAGTCCGCACACATCTTCACAGCAGACCCCGCTGAATAAGGCATTCGCAACGGAGCGCCGCCTTATCGAGGCCACCTGCTCCCTTCGCGAGCCATTGCAGCGGCAGGCGCTGGAACGCCCAACTGGTGGAGTAGCCTCGTGACCACTTCAGAGCCGGTGCCAGGCACCAGGTCGAGCACGTCCCACTCGCCGCTCGCGGCGGTGCCCGACACGTTCACCCACGAGAAACCACGCGATCCCTACTGGTACAAGCACGCCGTCTTCTACGAGGTGCTCGTCCGCGGTTTCTTCGATTCCAACGGCGACGGCACCGGCGACCTGCGCGGTCTGATCGACAAGCTCGACTACCTCGAATGGCTGGGTATCGACTGCGTCTGGCTGCTGCCGCTGTATGAGTCGCCCCTGCGCGACGGCGGCTACGACATCTCCGACTACATGAAGATCCTGCCCGAGTTCGGGCAGATCGCCGACTTCGTGGAGCTGGTCGAGCAGGCGCACCGGCGCGGCATCCGGGTCATCGCCGACCTGGTCATGAACCACACCAGCGACCAGCACCCCTGGTTCGTCGCCTCGCGCGAGGACCCCGAGGGCCCCTACGGCGACTTCTACGTGTGGTCCGACACCACCGAGCGCTACGGCGACGCCCGCATCATCTTCGTCGACACCGAGCAGTCCAACTGGTCCTACGACGAGGTGCGCGGCCAGTACTACTGGCACCGGTTCTTCTCCCACCAGCCCGACCTCAACTTCGAGAACCCGGCGGTGCAGGAGGCCATCCTGGAGGTCCTGCGGTTCTGGCTGGACCTCGGCATCGACGGCTTCCGGCTGGACGCGGTGCCCTACCTCTACGAGCGCGAGGGCACCAACTGCGAGAACCTGAAGGAGACCCACGAGTTCCTCAAGCGCGTGCGGGCCGAGGTCGACCGCCTCTACCCCGACCGGGTCCTGCTGAGCGAGGCCAACCAGTGGCCGGCCGACGTGGTCGACTACTTCGGCGACTTCGAGTCCGGCGGCGACGAGTGCCACATGAACTTCCACTTCCCGCTGATGCCGCGGATGTTCATGGCGGTGCGCCGCGAGCAGCGCTACCCGATCTCGGAGATCCTCGCCCAGACCCCGCAGATCCCGCGCAACTGCCAGTGGGCCATCTTCCTGCGCAACCACGACGAGCTGACCCTGGAGATGGTCACCGACGAAGAGCGCGACTACATGTACTCCGAGTACGCCAAGGACCCCCGCATGCGGGCCAACGTCGGCATCCGCCGCCGCCTGGCGCCCCTGCTCGACAACGACCGCGACCAGATCCAGTTGTTCACCGCCCTGCTGCTGTCGCTGCCGGGCTCGCCGGTGCTCTACTACGGCGACGAGATCGGCATGGGCGACAACATCTGGCTGGGCGACCGCGACGCCGTGCGCACGCCCATGCAGTGGACCTCCGACCGCAACGCCGGATTCTCCCGCTGCGACCCCGCGCGGCTCTACCTCCCGCTGATCCTGGACCCCATCCACGGCTACCAGGCGCTCAACGTCGAGGCCCAGCGCGACAACCCCGGCTCGCTGCTCAACTGGACCCGCAAGATGATCCAGATCCGCAAGCGCCACCCGGTGTTCGGCACCGGCGAGTTCACCGAACTCCACGCGAGCAACCCGAGCGTGTTCGCGTTCGTCCGCGAGTACGGCGACGACCGCATGCTGTGCGTCAACAACCTGTCGCGTTTTCCCCAGCCGGTGGAGCTGGACCTGCGCAGATTCGAGAGCGTGACACCCGTCGAATGCATGGGAGGCGTTCGCTTCCCCGCTATCGGGGAACTCCCCTACCTACTGACGCTTCCCGGACACGGCTTCTACTGGTTCCAACTGCCTCCCCTGGACGAGGCCGACGGACCCACCACCGACGACCGCAACCGACAGACGCCAACGACACCGCAGCCCGGCACGACCACCGCGCGGCGGACCCCCGCGGTGGCGGCGGGTCCGGTGGGGCCGGCCACCACGGCGGCCCGGGCGCCGCGCGCCGCCGGCCCCACCGGCTCCCCCGGCGCGCCGGGAACGCGGAGATAAGAGCGGAAGAGGTCTTGGAGACATGACGCAGCTTGAGGAGCTCCTGGCTGACTGGATCCCACGGCAGCGGTGGTTCGCCGGCAAGGGGGCGCCGATCGACACCCTGCGTGTCGATTCCGACCACCCCCTGCTCACCGGCGAACCCGGACTGCGCGTCCTGGTCGTCGCCATCGGCCAGCGCGGCACCGTGTCCCGCTACCAGGTGCTCCTCGGGCTCCGCCCCGCGGGGACCCTGCGCGAGGAGCTGGCGCACGCCGCCATAGGGGTGTGCGACCTCGGCTCCGGCGACCCCTGCGCGGTCTACGACGCCGCGCACGACCCCGAACTCACCGGACTCCTGCTGGAGCGCCTGGCCCAGGCGCCCGCCGCGCGGCCCGCCTCCGGCGGCGGCGGCCCCGTGCGGTTCGCCCGCCTGCCCGGCGCCGCCGTGCGCACCGGCCTGCGCAGCCTGGTGCTCAAGGGCGAGCAGTCCAACACCTCGCTGGTATTCGGCGAGGACTACGTCCTCAAGTCGTTCCGGCGGCTGTGGCCCGGCCTCAACCCCGACCTGGAGCTGACCGCCGCCCTGGCCGGCTCCCCCTACGTGGCGCGGCCCTACGCCTGGATCGAGACCGACATCACCGACGACGGCGCGGCCGGTGCCGCCGGCGGGCGCACGCGCACCACCCTGGCCATGCTCCAGGAGTACATGCGCAGCGCCACCGACGGCTGGGTGCTGGCCGCCACCAGCGTGCGCGACCTCTACGCCACCCCCGAGATCGCGCCCGGCGACGCCGGCGGCGACTTCGCCGGCGAGGCCGAGCGGCTGGGCGCGGCTACCGCCGCCGTGCACCGGGCGCTGGCCCGCGAACTGCCCACCGACGTCCTCACCCCGGCCGACCTGCGCGACCTCGCCGGGGCGATGATGGACCGGCTGCACCTGGCCACCTCCGAGGTCCCCGAACTCCACCCCTACGTGGGGGTGCTGCGCACCGCCTACGAGGCGTTCGCGCGCGTCGACGAGCCGCTGCCCATCCAGCGCGTGCACGGCGACTACCACCTGGGCCAGGTCGTGCGCACCGACGCCGGGTGGGTGCTGCTGGACTTCGAGGGCGAGCCCGCCGTGCCGGTGGCCGACCGCCGGCGGCCCTCCAGCCCGCTGCGCGACGTCGCCGGGATGCTGCGCAGCTTCGACTACGCCGCCCGCTACCAACTGGTGGGCTCCTCGCGGGCGCCCGAACTCGCCCCGGCCGCCCGCGCCTGGGCGCAGCGCAACCGCGAGGCGTTCAGCGCGGGCTACGCCTTCGGCGGCGGGGTCGACCCCGAGAAGCACCAGACCGTGCTGCGCGCCTTCGAGTACGACAAGGCGGTCTACGAGGTGCTGTACGAGGCCCACCACCGGCCATCGTGGCTGCGCATCCCGCTGGACTCCATCGCGGCCCTGGCCGCCTAGCGGCGCGGGGGCCGGCTGTCGGGACCCGCCCGAGGCGCCCGGCGCGCCGCGCAACCGCCGCCCAGCCCCGCCGCCCCGCTGTCCGGGTCCCGACCGCCCGTCCGCCCCGGCCCGCCACCCCCCACCCGCCCGTACCCGCCCAGCCATCCCAGGATTGCGACGATTCCCATGAACGTCCCCACGCCCGTTCCCACGACCGAGATCGACCGCCTGGTCGAGGGCCGCCACCACGACCCGCACAGCCTGCTGGGCGCGCACCCCGGCCCCGACGGGACGGTGGTGCGCGCGCTGCGCCCGCTGGCCCGGTCGGTGCACGCGGTGCTGGCCGACGGCACCCGGGTCGAGCTGCGCCACGAGCACCGGGGGGTGTTCTCCGGCGTGCTGCCGGGGGCGGCGGTGCCCGACTACCGCCTGGCCGTGGCCTACGACGGCGCCGGCGAGGCGGTCGGCGACGACCCCTACCGCCACCTGCCCACGCTGGGCGACCTCGACCTCCACCTGATCGGCGAAGGCCGCCACGAGGAGCTGTGGCGCGCCCTGGGCGCCCACACCCGGCGCCACCCCTCGCCCATGGGCGAGGTCACCGGGGTGGGGTTCGCGGTGTGGGCGCCCGGCGCCCAGGGCGTGCGGGTGGTCGGCGACTTCAACCACTGGGACGGCACCGCCCACCCCATGCGCTCGCTGGGGTCCAGCGGGGTGTGGGAGCTGTTCGTGCCCGGCCTGGGCGACGGCGCGCTGTACAAGTACCAGATCCTGGGCCGCGACGGCGTGTGGCGCGACAAGGCCGACCCGATGGCGTTCGCCGCCCAGCGCCCGCCCGAGACCGCGTCGGTGGTGTTCACCTCCCGCCACCAGTGGCGCGACGACGCCTGGCTGTCGGAGCGCAAGACCCAGGAGTGGACCCGCCGGCCCATGAGCGTCTACGAGGTCCACCTGGGCTCGTGGCGGCCCGGCCTGTCCTACCTGGAGCTGGCGACCGAGCTGGTGGCCCACGTCCGCGAGATGGGCTTCACCCACGTGGAGTTCCTGCCGGTGGCCGAGCACCCCTTCGGCGGGTCGTGGGGCTACCAGGTGACCTCCTACTACGCGCCGTCCTCCCGGTTCGGCTCGCCCGACGACTTCCGCGCCCTGGTGGACGAGCTGCACCGCGCCGGGATCGGCGTGCTGGTGGACTGGGTGCCGGCGCACTTCCCCAGCGACGAGTGGGCGCTGGCGCGCTTCGACGGCTCGCCCACCTACGAGCACCCCGACCCCCAGCGCGGCCACCACCCCGACTGGGACACCCTGATCTTCGACTACGGCCGCCGCGAGGTCCGCAACTTCCTGGTGGCCAACGCGCTGTTCTGGCTGGAGGAGTTCCACATCGACGGCCTGCGGGTCGACGCCGTGGCCTCCATGCTCTACCTGGACTACTCGCGCAACGAGGGCGAGTGGACCCCCAACGTCCACGGGGGGCGCGAGAACCTGGAGGCGCTGGACTTCCTCAAGGAGCTGAACGCCACCGCCTACCGGCGCAACCCGGGGATCATGATGATCGCCGAGGAGTCCACCGCCTGGCCGGGGGTCACCGAGTCCACCGACACCGGCGGCCTGGGGTTCGGGTTCAAGTGGAACATGGGGTGGATGCACGACACCCTGGAGTACCTCAAGCGCGACCCGGTGCACCGCCAGTACCACCACGGCGAGATCACGTTCTCGATGGTCTACGCCTACAGCGAGAACTACGTGCTGCCGCTGTCCCACGACGAGGTCGTGCACGGCAAGTCCTCGCTGCTGTACAAGATGCCGGGCGACGAGTGGCGGCGCTTCGCCGGGCTGCGCGGCCTGCTGGGCTACATGTGGTCCCACCCCGGCAAGCAACTGCTGTTCATGGGCGGCGAGATCGGCCACGGCGAGGAGTGGTCGCACGAGGCCGGCGTGCAGTGGTGGCTGCTGGACCACGCCTACCACCGGGGCGTCAAGGCGCTGGTGGCCGACCTCAACCGGGTCTACCAGGCCAGTCCGGCGCTGTGGTCGCTGGACACCGACCCGGCCGGGTTCACC
The DNA here is from genome assembly GCF_027604915.1 of Streptomonospora mangrovi. Taxonomy (GTDB): domain Bacteria; phylum Actinomycetota; class Actinomycetes; order Streptosporangiales; family Streptosporangiaceae; genus Streptomonospora; species Streptomonospora mangrovi. The sequence continues at coordinate 23,707 of NZ_JAJAQC010000003.1, read as the reverse complement.
TGGCTGGACGGCGGCGATGCCGCCGGCAACACGCTGTCGTTCCTGCGCCACGGCGACGACGGGTCGGTGCTGGCCTGCCTGGTGAACTTCTCGCCCGAGCCGCGCACCGGCCGGCGCCTGGGGCTGCCGCGCGCCGGGGCCTGGCGCGAGGTGGTCAACTCCGACGCGCGCGCCTACGGCGGCGGCGGGGTCAGCGCGGCGCCGGGCGCCGAGGCCGGCGAGGGCGTGGTGGCGGCCGAGGACCGGCCCGCCCACGGCCAGCCCGCCTCGGCCGAGGTGGTGTTCCCGCCGCTGGCGGCGGTGTGGCTGGCGCCCGTGGAGCCGCGGTAGCCGTTCGGGCCGGCGCGGGCGCGGCCGCAGCCTCGGCAGGGGCTCGGTCGGCGCGCGGCGAGGGTAGGGAAGGTACGGCGGGGGTGCGGCGGCCCGGGCGGGCCGCCGCGCGCCCTCAGCGGTCGTTGTAGGCGGTGACGTCCATCGAGGCGGCCACCTCGTCGTACAGCGTGGAGTACTGCGCGTCGGCCGACCACACGTACACCGCGACGTCGCTCTGCGGCAGGAACCACAGGCGCACCTCGAAGGTGTCGTCGTTCTCGCAGGTGACCTCCCACACGCGGTGGTGGGACTTCAGGCCGTCGGCGTGCTGGGCCAGGCCCTGGGGGTCGTCCACCGGCACCTTCTCGGCGCCGGAGATCCCCACGTCGCCGGCCGCGGCCGTGGTGAGGCTGCGGCAGGTGTCGGGCTTGGAGGCCCACCCGTTGGCGGCGTCGTACTGCTTGCTCGGCCACTTGTTGGGGTCGTTCTTGGCCACGTGCGGCAGCACCTGGATCGCGCCGTAGCCGCAGCCGTCCTGGCCGGGCGGGCGCATGCACAGGGTGCCGCCGGTGTTGTCGACGCTCCAGTTCTTGGGCGCGTTGATCTTGACGCCCTCGACCTCGACCGGGGTGAAGCCCTCGGCCGGCGGGGGCTCGGCCGCGGCGACGACGGCGCTGTAGGAGGACTCCGGCTCGGGGCCGCCGCCGGAGCCGTCCGAGCCGCCGCCGCAGGCGGTGAGCAGGACCAGCGCCGCCACCGCGGCGCCGGCCGCGGCGGCCGAGGACCGCACCGAACCCGACGTGCCGGACATGGGCTTCCCTTCTCGCTGCGGGGGGATGACCACCCCGACGATAGCGGGCAAACGCGGCCTTCGCGCCATCCGGCGCGTCCCGCCCGCACCCGTTAGCCTGTGGGCATGGTCGACCTCGCGAAGCTGCTCCCACCCGTGTCCCAGCTCCGCCGGCGCGGCGGCCCGCTCATCCTCGAACTCGACCTCACCGAGGGGCTGTTCGAGGAGGCGCCCGTCGGCCCGCTCGGCGAGGTCGCGGCCCGCCGCCGCCAGCAGCTCCTCGACGTCGTCGAGGGCATCCGGCGCGGCGCCCGCGACCCCCGCGTGGCGGCGCTGGTCGCCCGGATCGACGGCCGCCCCCTGGGCGTGGCCAAGGTGCAGGAGGTCCGCGCGGCCGTCGAGGACTTCCGCGCCGCCGGCAAGGAGGCCGTGGCCTGGAGCGAGTCCATCGGCGAACTCGGCCCCGGCACCGTGAACTACTACCTGGCCGCCGCCTTCGAAACGATCGCCCTGGTGCCCACCGGGTCGGTGGGGCTGACCGGGGTGAGCCTGGGCCAGACCTTCTACGGCGGCGCCGCCGAGCGGCTGGGCGTGCGCTTCGAGGGCGGCGCCCGCCACGAGTACAAGACCGCGCCCAACCGGTTCACCGAGCGGTCCTTCACCGAGCCCCACCGCGAGGTGGTCGAGCGGATCGTGCACTCCCTGACCGACCAGGTGGTCGAGGGGATCGCCCAGGGCCGGGGCATGTCGCCCGAGCGGGTGCGCGAGCTGATCGGGCGCGGCCCGTTCCTGGCGGGTGAGGCGCTGGAGGCCGGGCTGGTCGACCGGCTGGCCTACCGCGACGAGGTCTACGCCGACCTGCGCCGCCGCCACGGCGGTGCGGGCGGTGGCGGCGCGGCCGCCGAGGACGGCGCGGGCGCACAGGGCGGCGAGGACTCCGGCGGCACCGGCTCCACCGGCTCTTCCGACCGCGACGGCGGCGCCCGCCTGCTCTACGTCGGGCGCTACCGGCAGCGCGCCGCCGCCGGGCGGGTGCCCGCCGCCCGCCCCGCCCCCTACATCGCGCTGATCACCGCCACCGGCATGATCACCTCCGGGCGCAGCCGCCGCTCGCCGCTCAGCGGCAGCACCATGGGCGCCGACACCGTCGCCGCCGCCCTGCGCGCCGCCCGCCGCGACCCCCACGTGCGCGCCGTGGTGTTCCGCGTCGACAGCCCGGGCGGCTCGGCGGTGGCCTCCGACCTGATCCGCCGCGAGGTCCAGCTCACCAGCGAGGCGGGCACCCCCGTGGTCGCCTCGATGGGCGACGTCGCCGGCTCCGGCGGCTACTACGTCACGCTGGGCGCCGACGCCGTCGTGGCCCGCCCCGGCACCATCACCGGGTCCATCGGCGTCTACAGCGGCAAGCCGGTGCTCACCGGCCTGCTGGAGCGGCTGGGGGTGGCCGTGGAGCGGGTGGACGGCGGTCCGCACGCCGCCATGTTCGGCTCCGACCGGGGGTTCAGCGAGTCGGAGTGGGAGCGGGTCAACGCCCTGCTGGACGACGTCTACGCCGACTTCACCGGCAAGGTCGCCGCCGCGCGCGGGCTGACCCCCGAGCAGGTCGACCGGGTGGCGCGCGGCCGGGTGTGGACCGGCCGCGACGCCCTGGAGCACGGCCTGGTCGACGACCTGGGCGGGCTCCCGGCGGCGGTGCGCATCGCCCGCGAGAAGGCCGGCCTGCCCGGCGGGCGGCTGCGGGCCCTGTCCACGGGCGGCCCGCTGGACCGGCTGGTGCCCGCCGAGTCCAGCGAGGACCGCGCGGCCGCCTCGGCGGCCGCCCTGCCGGGCGCCGGCGGGCTGCTGGGCGAACTGGCGGTGCTGGCGGGCTGGCCGCAGGGGGCGCCGCTGGTGATGCCCGAGACCTGGGAGGTCCGGTGAGCGGCGCGGCCCCCGGGGTGGCCCCGGCCGCCTACACCGAGACCATGGCGCGCTTCGCCACCGGGGTGACCGTGCTGACCGTGCGCGACGACCGCGACGACATCGGCGCCACCGTCAGCGCGTTCACGTCGGTCTCGGCCGACCCCCCGAGCGTGCTGGTGGGGCTGTCGGCGCACGGCTACCTGGCCGAGGTGGTCGACGCCCAGGGCGCGTTCGCGGTGAGCGTGCTGGCCGCCGACCAGCGGGCGCTGGCCGGGCGGTTCGCCGCCGAGGGGCGGCCCAGCGCGCGGCTGCTGCTGGCCGAGGAGCCGCACCGGCGCGGCGAGCGCACCGGCGCGCTGGTGCTGGCCGACGCGGTGGCGGCGCTGGAGTGCGTGGTGGAGCAGCGGGTGCCGGCGGGCGACCACGTGCTCTACATCGCCCAGGTGGCGGGGCTGCCCGAGGTCGGCCGGGCGGGGGCCGAGGGACCCGGTCCGCTGCTGCGGTTCGGCGGGCGATACCGCACTTTGGCCTAGCTCAAACTTTCTCTAGAGATAACCCTTCGCGTTCGGCCGTAACGTCAATCTGTGCGTGCGGGCTAGTTCCGCGCGGGCGGGCGGGCGTCGTCCAATGGAGGGCATGGATGGCTTCTACACGGCGCTGGGGATTCTGGTGGTCGGGCTCGTCCTTGCCATGATCCTCTGAGGTTCCCCGGCCGCCGGCGACCCGCCCTCGATCGCGGCCACGGCCGCGTTCGCCACGACACCGAACCGGAACCGAGTACCGCACGTAGTACGTACGACGGCGCCGTACCCGACCCCCTCGGGGGTCCGGTACGGCGCCGTCAGCGTCGTTCACCCTCGGCGGCCCGCCGGTGCGGGCGGCCGGTCAGGCCAGGCCGGCCTCGGCCAGCCAGTCGGCGGCCACCTCGTCGGCCTCCTCGTGGTCCACCTGCACCCGGGAGTCCAGTTCGGTCAGGATCTCGGTGGTCAGCTCGGCCGAGACCGCGTTGAGCACGTCGCGCGCCTCCTGGTCGACCGCCTCGGCGTTGATCAGCGGCGTGACGTTCTGCGCGCCGAACAGGTTCTCGGGGTCCTCCAGGGCGACGAACTCGCCGGAGGTGAACGCCGGGTCGGTGGTGAACATGTTGGCGGCCTGGACGTCGCCGCCGCGCAGGCCCTCCACCAGCAGGTTGCCCTCCAGCGGGCGGAACTCGCCGAACTCCACGCCGTAGACGTCGGCCAGGCCCGGCACGCCCTGGGTGCGGGTCTCGAACTCGGCGGGCGCGCCCAGGGTCATGTCCCCGGCGACGTCGGCGAGGTCGGCGATGGTCTCCAGGTCCTCCTGCTCGGCGGTCTCCTGGGTGACGGTGATGGAGTCCTTGTTCTCGGCGGGCGAGGACTCCAGGATCTCCAGCCCCTCGGGCAGGGCCGCGCGCACGGCCTCGTTGGTGGCCTCGGTGTCGCCGGAGGTGGCCTCGGGGTCCAGGTGGAACAGCAGGGCGCCGTTGTACTCGGGGAACACCGACAGGTTGCCCTCGGCTACCTGGTCGTAGTAGACCTCGCGGCTGCCGATGTCGAGCTGGGTCTCGACCTCGATGCCCTCGGCCTCCAGCGCCTGGGCGTAGATCTGGGCCAGCAGGGTGCTCTCGGGGAAGTTGGCCGAGCCCACCACGATGGGGCCGCCCCCGCCGCCGCCCTCGCCGCCGCCGGAGGGCGCGTAGGGGTCCTCGCCGCCGCCGCAGGCGGCCAGGAGCAGGACTAGGGGTACTCCGGCGATCGCCAGACGCGTCGGGTTGCGCATGATCCACCTTCTTGTGTGTACGTTCGTCAGCGTGGTGACGGGTCGGTGCGGGGAGGTCGGGCGGGGGGCGGGTCGGGGCGGGGCGGGGGTCGGCGCGGCTCAGCGGGCGGCCCCGGCCGGCGGGACGCGCAGGCCCCGGGCCACCACCAGCCGGCGCAGCAGCGCGAACAGCGCGGTCACCGCCAGCGCCAGCGCCACCACCAGCACGGCGCCGCCCAGGATCTGCTCGATGAGCTGCTGGCGCTGGCCGTCGACGATGAACCGGCCCAGGCCGCCGATCCCCACGTAGGCGGCGATGGTGGCGGTGGCCACCACCTGGATGGCGGCGGTGCGCAGGCCCAGCAGGATCAGCGGCATGGCCAGCGGCACCTCCACCCGCCACAGCACCTCGCCCCCGCGCATGCCCATGCCCTGGGCGGCGTCCTTGAGGCGGGGGTCCACGCCGCGCACCCCCTCGTAGGTGTTGACCAGGATCGGTGGCACGGCCAGGGCGACCAGCGCCACCAGCACCGGCACCACGCCCAGTCCCAGGCCCAGCACCACCAGGGTCAGCACGCCGATGGTGGGCAGCGCGCGGGCGAAGTTGGCCAGGCTGATGGCGAGGAACCCGCCGCGCCCGGTGTGGCCGGTGAGCAGCCCCAGCGGGACCGCCAGCAGCGCCGACAGCGCCAGCGCCAGGCCGGAGTAGTAGACGTGCTCGGCCAGGCGCGCGGGGATCCCGGCCGAGCCCTGCCAGTGCTCGGGTTGGGCGAACCACTCGGCGACGGCGGCGACGACGTTCACGGGGACTCCTCAGGCTGCGGGCCGGCGGGTCGGGGCGCGGTGGCGGCGCGGGCCGCCCGGTCGGCGGCGCGCCGCCGCCGGCGGCCGGGGCGGGCGTCGCGGCGCGCCCAGGGGGTGAGCGCGCGCTGGAGCAGCACCAGCCCGCCGTCGGCGGCGAAGGCCAGCAGCACCGACAGCACGATGCCCACCACCACCGGCGCCGCGAAGTCGCGGTTGAAGCCGTCGGTGATGAGCCCGCCGAGACCGCCCAGGCCCACCAGCGAGGCCACGCTGACCATGCTGATGGTGGCCACCGAGGCCACCCGCAGCCCGGCGATGATCACCGGCAGCGCCACCGGCAGCTCCACCAGCAGCAGCCGGCGCAGCGGGCCGAACCCCATGGCGACGGCGGCCTGGCGCACGTGGTCGGGCACCTGGGTGAGGCCGTCGACCACGTTGGGCACCAGGATCGCCAGGGTGTAGAGCGCCAGCGGCAGAATGGCCGTCCACGGCGAGAACGCGGTGTAGGGCAGCAGCAGGAAGAACAGCGCCAGCGAGGGCACCGCGTAGAGCGTGTTCACGCCGGTCAGCACCGGCGGGTAGAGGAACCGGTAGCGCACGCTGAGCAGGCCCAGCGGCACGGCCGCGGCCAGGCCGATGGCGATCGAGGCCAGCGACAGCAGCAGGTGCTCGCCCAGCAGCGGGCCGACCGGGTCGTCCAGGTTGGCCCAGCCCCAGGTCCAGCTCTCCACCGCCCAGCCCCACAGGGGGTGGTCCGCCGCTCCGGCGGCCGCCTCACTCATGGGCGCCGCCCGCCGCCGCGGCGCGGTCGCGGGCCGGCGGCTCGTCGTCGCCGCCCACCGACCAGATCGCCGCGCCCAGCTCGGTCTGGGCCACGGCCCCGCGCACGGTGCCGTCGTCGGCCACCCCCACCGCGCGCCCGGCCGGGGAGAGCACGGCGGCGTCCAGCGCGGCGCGCAGGGAGTCGGTGGAGACGGTGAAGACGTGGCCGTAGCCGACCAGTTCCAAGGAGTCCAGGCGACGGCGGCCCTCGGCGGCGTCCAGCGCGTCGGCCGAGACCCAGCCCAGCGGGCGGCGCCCGGCGTCGACCACCAGCAGCCAGGGCTCGCCCAGGCGCCGGGCCAGCGCGCCGGCCTCACCGGCGGTCTGGTCGGCGGTGACGATGACGTCGGTGCGCAGCCGCAGGTGGCGGGCCGGGAAGAACGACAGCCGCCGCACGCCCCGGTCATAGCCCACGAAGGACTCCACGAAGTCGTCGGCGGGCTCGGCCAGCAGCCGCTCGGGCGTGGCGACCTGAGCGAGCCGGCCGCCGGGGCGCAGCACGGCGATGCTGTCGCCGAGCTTGACCGCCTCGTCGATGTCGTGGGTGACGAACACGATCGTCTTGTGGAGTTCGGCCTGGAGCCGCAGCAGCTCGTCCTGGAGGCCGGCGCGCACCACGGGGTCCACGGCGCTGAAGGGCTCGTCCATGAGCAGCACGGGCGGGTCGGCCGCCAGCGCGCGGGCCACGCCCACGCGCTGCTGCTGGCCGCCGGAGAGCTGGTGGGGGTAGCGGCGGGCGTGCTCGGGCTCCAGGCCGACCAGCTCCAGCAGCTCGTGGGCGCGCGTGCGGGCGCGCGACTTCGACCAGCCCAGCAGCCGGGGCACGGTGGCGATGTTGTCGGCGACCGTGCGGTGCGGGAACAGGCCGGCCTGCTGGATGACGTAGCCGATGGAGCGGCGCAGCACGGGCGGGTCCTGGCCGCGCACGTCCTGGCCGTCGATGGTGATCCGGCCGCCGGTGGGCTCGACCATCCGGTTGATCATCCGCAGCGCGGTGGTCTTGCCGCTGCCCGAGGACCCCACCAGGACGGTGGTGTTGCCGGTGGGCACGGTGAGGTGGAGGTCGTCCACGGCGACCGTGCCATCGGGGTACTGCTTGGTTACACCCTCGAAGGTGATCATGTCGTGCTGGTGTCTCTCCTCGGGCGACCCGCGCGGTGGTCGGCGTGCGTTCCCGGCTGCGGCGGTGCGGACGGCGGGCGGGCCGGCGGCGGCGCGGTGCCGTGGCGGCGTCGGCGGTGGGTCCGGTGGTCCGGTCCGGTGCGACGGGTCGGTCCGGTGGTCTGCCGTCCGGTGCTTCGCTGGTCCGGTGATGGTCTGATATGGCGGGTCGTCGCCTGGTAGGCGGGCGAATGTGCAGGTCTGTCGCGCCGGTATGCGGTACCCGCGCAGCCCGGCCGCCAAACCGCGCCGCGCGCCGCGGCGTGCGGGCGGGGCGTGCGGGTCAGCCCTGCTCGGCGATCCACCCGGGCAACTGGTCGAGCCCGTCCAGCACGACGTCGGCGCGCTTGGCCTCGGCGCGACCGGCGTGCAGGTAGCCGAGCATGCCCCGGCGCAGCAGGGCCGCGCGCATCCCGGCCTCCTTGGCGGGGAACACGTCGTTGTCCAGGCGGTCGCCGACGTAGAGGATCTCGGCGGGCGGACACCCGGCGACCTCGCCGACGCGGACGAAGAACGCGGGGTCGGGCTTTGCCACCCCCCAGTCGTCGGAGACATGGATCTGGTCGGCGGGCAGGCCCATGGCCGCCAGCGCGTCGGCGGCGGCGGCGGGCTGGTTGCCCGCGATGACGACCTGGAGGCCCATGTCGCGCAGCGCGCCGAGGGCGGGGCGCACGTCGGGGTAGAGGTCGTCGGCGTCGAAGTTCTCCCGCAGGGACTCGGGCTCCTCGGCCGCCCAGGCGGCGCACTCCGGGTCCAGTTCGAAGTCGGGCTTGACGAGGCGGAACGCCTCGATCAACTGGCGGCCCTCGGCGAGGACACCGCCCATCAGCCCGAAGAAGGCCAGCCGGGGCACCCCGAGGCGGTCCGCCCACCGCTCGAAGATGCGGTTCTCGTTGATCAGCGTCTCACCGACGTCGAACACCACGCTGTGAATCGTCACAAATGGGACGCTAACACGGGGCTCCGACGAACCGGCGGCCCGCGCCGTGTGATGCGGGCGGAGCGGAGGGCGCAGCGGACCCGCCATCATCGTTCCCACCGCCGCGCCCGCGCGGTTCCGCCGCCATCACCATCGCCACCCCGGGAGGCAACGCATGCAGCACGAGTACGAGGCGACGTTCCTGGCCATCGACGTCGCCGACCTGCGGACCCGGCTGGCCGGGCTCGGCGCCGTCCAGGTGTTCCCGCGTACCCGGTTCACCCGCCGCATCTTCGAGGGCGGCGCACTGCCCGCCGGAGCCTGGCTGCGCCTGCGCGACGAGGGCGGCCGGTCCACCCTCACGCTCAAGCGGGTCACCGACCCCACCGCCATCGACGGCACGACCGAGGTCGAGACCGAGGTGGCCGACCCCGACGCGGCGGCCGAGATCCTGACCGGCGTCGGGCTGCGCCAGGTGCGCTACCAGGAGAACGACCGGGAGGAGTGGCGCCTGGGCGAGGTCGTCTTCGACATCGACACCTGGCCCGGCCTGCCCACCTTCCTGGAGGTGGAGGGCCCCGACGAGGAGGCCGTCCGCCGCGCCGCCGCCCTGCTCGGCCTCGACTACACCCGGGCGCGGTTCGGCAGCGTCGACGAGATCTACCGCACCGAGGCGTCCCGCGACATCCTCGCCGAGCCCGTCCTGCTGTTCGCGGAGGCCGAGCCGGGCGCGGGAGCCGCCGAGCGGGCCGCCGAGGAGTGAGGAGGCGGGGGTCAGCCGCCGCTCGGGGGGCGCAGGACCGCGAACGCGTCGGTGATCTCCAGGCGGCGGGCGCGGAAGCGGAACAGGGCGGCCGGGCGGCCGCCCGAGCGGCCCGAGGGTACGAAGCGGCCGGTCTCCTCGATCTGGCCGCGCCGCAGCAGCACGCGGCGCAGGTTGGTGGCCGCGACGTCGTGGCCCAGGGCCGCGCGGTAGTAGCGCGACAGCTCCGACATGGTGAACTCCGGCGGGGCCAGCGCGAAGCCCACGTTGGTGTAGGACAGCTTGGCGCGCAGGCGCCGGCGGCCCGAGTGGACGATGGCGGCGTGGTCGAAGCCCATCGGCGGGAGGTCGGCGGCCGGGTGCCACCGGGTGTCCTCGGGCACCAGCGGGTCGATGTCGGCGGGCACCAGTCCCAGGTAGGCGGTGGCCAGGATGCGGCCCTGCGGATGGCGGCAGGGGTCGCCCCGGGTCTCCAACTGCTCCAGGTGCGTGAGGTCGCGCACGTCGACCTTTTGCGCGAGCTGGCGGCGGATGGAGTCGTCCAGCCCTTCGTCGGCGCCCAGCCGCCCGCCCGGCAGCGACCAGCGGCCCTCGAACGGGGGCCGCGCCCGCCGCCACAGCAGCACGCTCAGCCGCTCCTGGCGGATCTGGAAGACCACCGCGAGCACCTCGTGCGCGGCGCCCGCCGGGGCCGGGCGGGGGTCGCGCAGCGCGGCGGCCCCCTCGACGGTGGTGTCGTGTGCGTTCACCCGCGTGCCTTCGCGCCCGGTGCCGATGGGGTCCCCGTCTTCCTGGTCGTGGTGTAGGCGTCCGTGCCCGTGTCCGCGTGCGCGGCGGCCGCCGCGGCACGGCCGGCGAAGCCGCCGCGGTCGGTGCGGCGGGCCCGGTCGACGCCGGCTGCCCCTGTCCCCTCCATGACACCCCATGTTAGGCTGGATCCAGTTTTAGCCTGCAAGACCAAAACCGGATGCGGGCGGATTCCCGCCTCCCGCGCAGGGCGTCCGGACCCCGGACACCGGATCACCGGACGTCTCTCTGGAAGGAAGAACACGGTCATGTCAGCTCCCACCGCCGTCGCCGACACCATGAGCAGGCAGGAGTGGGCCGAAGAGGTGCACCGCCTCGCCCGCGAGCGCGACGCCGTCATCCTGGCCCACAACTACCAGCGGCCCGAGATCCAGGACGTCGCCCACCACACCGGCGACTCCCTGGCGCTGTCGCGCCTGGCGGCCGAGGTCGACGCGGGCACGATCGTGTTCTGCGGCGTCCACTTCATGGCCGAGACCGCCAAGATCCTCTCCCCGGAGAAGACGGTCCTGCTGCCCGACCTGGCGGCCGGGTGCTCCCTGGCCGACACCATCACCGCCGAGGACGTGCGCGCCTGGCGCGCCGAGCACCCCGGCGCGGTCGTCGTGGCCTACGTCAACACCTCGGCGGCCGTGAAGGCGGAGTCCGACATCTGCTGCACCTCCTCCAACGCCGCCGACGTCATCCGGTCGGTGCCCGAGGACCAGGAGATCCTCTTCCTGCCCGACCAGTTCCTCGGCGCCCACGTCAAGCGGGTGACCGGGCGCGACAACATCCACGTGTGGATGGGCGAGTGCCACGTGCACGCCGGGATCGACGGCCACACCCTGCGCGAGCGGGTGGCGGCCGAGCCCGAGGCGGAGCTGTACGTCCACCCCGAGTGCGGGTGCGCCACCTCGGCGCTGTACCTGGTGGGCTCGGGTGCGGTGCCCCAGGAGCGGGTGAAGGTCCTCTCCACCGGCGGCATGCTCAGCGCCGCCGAGAAGTCCTCGGCGAGCAAGGTGCTGATCGCCACCGAGACCGGCATGCTGCACCAGTTGCGCGCGGCCAACCCGGCGACCGCCTTCGAGCCGGTCAACCCGCGCGCCGAGTGCCACTACATGAAGATGATCACCGCCGACAAGCTGCTGGCGACCCTGCGCGAGGGCACCGGCGAGATCACCGTGGACGCCGCCACGGCCGCCCGCGCGCGCCGCTCGGTGGAGCGGATGGTCGCCATCGGCTCGCCCTCGCGCGGCGGCGAGTAGCCGCCCGCCCGGGCCCCCCCCCGCCCTCCCCGCGCCGGCCCCGGCCGGCGCCCGCCCCCCCCCACGCCTCTCCCCGCCGGTCCTCTCCCCCGCCCCGCGCGACGCGGCGCGGTCGGCGGCCGACCGGTTTTCGGCCGCATCCGGCCGCGCGCGTCTCCCCTCCTCCGGTACGTTCCGGGGTACGGAACCCCGCTCGGGGGTAACAAAACCCTTACCTTCACGCGGCAACTGTCCCGTGTACCGGACAACGGCAGGCGCCGCTCGCTAGCGTTACCGGACAACTCCGACCTATCCGCCCGTTGCGGGCAGATTGGTTGGTGCGTGTCGCGCTTTTGGGGAGGGGCCGTGACCGCGCATTCCATCGGGGATCCCGCCGGGGATTCCGCCCAGCGTTCCGCGGGCCGCCGCGCGGGGGGCCGCCACAGCGCGGTGCCCGCCGCCGAGCTGGCCTTGGCGCTGCGCCGGGGCACCGGGCACGACCGGTGCTACGACCTGCTGGCCACGCGCCTGTACCGCTACTGCTGGTCGCTGCTGGGCCCCGCCGAGGACCCCGGCGCGCCCGACCCCGCCGCCGAGGCGGTGCACGAGGCGTTCCTGGCCGCCACCCACCACGTCCACGCTCTCGCCGATGACGACGACCTCGTGCCGTGGCTGTTCGCGCTGGTCCGGGCCGCCGCCCGCCGCCGGGGGTTCTGCGCCGAGTCGCCGTACGCCCGGCTGCCGGTGATGCCGCGCGAGCGCGCGGTGGTGGAGCTGTCGCAACTGCTGCCGCCCAGCCGGCGCGAGCTGCTGGAGCTGTACCTGCGCCACCACGTGCCCACCGCCCACATCGCGCGCGTCGCCGGGCTGGGCCCCGACACCGCGGCCGACCTGTGCCGCACCGCCGTGCTGCACGCCGCGGACCTGCTGGCGCGCCACGAACTGGCGCCCGCGCACACCCGGGGGCGCGGCCCCGACCGCGCGGTGCGCGAGGTCCTGGGCCTGCTGGAGCCGCCCGCGCCGCCCCGAGGGCTGCGCGAGCGGGTGCTGCACGACTGCGCGTCCCCGCTGAAGGGCGCGGAGCGCCGGGCGGCGGCCGACGCGCTCGCCCCCGTGGGCACCGACGGGTTCCCGCTGCACCGCGATCGCACGGCGGGGGGCGGCGCCGAAGGCGCCGGAGCCGACGCAGAGGCGGCCGGTCTTGACGGCGCCGACGACGGCGCGCGGGAGTCCGCCGCGCTGCCCCGCGACCGCGTGACGACCCGCGACGTGCCCGCGACCGCCGGCGCCGAGGCGGTCGCCGCGCCGGCCCCCGGCGCGGACCCGGCCCGCCCCCGCGCCTCGGCCCGGCGCCGCCGCCCGCGCGCCCTCACCGCCACCGCCGCGGCCGTGGCCGTGGTGCTGTGCCTGTGGGGCGGGGTGGCCGCCGTGCGCGGGTTCCAGACCGAGGCGGTGACCGGCGCGCGGCTGCCCGCGCCGCCCGGCGCCACCACACCCGGGCAGGAGGGCGCCGGCGGCGCCGCGGACGCCTCCGCCGAGCCCGACACCGGTCCGCGCCCGCCGGCCTCCGCCGCCCCCGTGCCCGCCGAGACGGTGGCGCCCGCCACCCCGGCCGCGCCCCCAGCTGAGGGTGCTCCGCCGGCGGCGGACGGCGGCGGCGCGGCCGAGGCACCCGGCGCGGCCGGAGGGGCCGGGCAGGCCCCGCCGTCCTCCGGTGCCGACGCGCCCGAGGACGGCCAGGATCCCGAGGAGGACGCCGGCGGCGGGTCCGAGGGCGGCGGCGACACCGGGGGGCCCGGCGGCGGAGGCGAGGGCGAGGGGGACGGCGATTCGGACGGCGGGTCGGAGCCGGGCCGGCGCGGGCCGCTCTCCGAACTCGTGGGCGGCCTGCTGGGCCTGCTCGGCGGCGGAGGCGCGGCGGCGGAGGCGGAGTAACGCCCGGCGGGCGCGGCCCGGGACGCCCGCGCACCTGCGCGGACACCGCTTGCGGCGCGGTCGGAGCGCGCTCGCGCGGGCTCACGGCGCGCCCGGCGCGGCGGCTCAGGACGCGATCGGGGTCGCCGGTTCATCGCCGCCGTCCGCTCCCAAGAACCCGTTCTACGGAATTCGCTGGAACGGCGCGGAGCACGAATACCGCGAAATCCGGCCGCACCGCCCGCCGTTAATTCTGTGTTTCCTCGGGCTTTCGGGCTTCCGGAACGGGGGCCTCGTCGCAGACGGCCAGAAGCGGCCCGGCCGCGATCTCCAGCCGCTCGCGCACCCGCTCGATGTCGCGGTCGCCCTTGAGGACCTCCAGCAGCTCGAAGATCCAGATGCTGGACAGGGAGGCCACCCGCACGTAGGCGGGGTCCTCGCGGTCGGGGTGGGCGGCGGGCTCGGCGGGGTCGCCGTCATGGAGGGGCACCGGGGTCTCGGTGGCCACCCGCCAGAGCAGGTCGGTGATGCGCGGCCCCAGCTCGGTCTTGACCTCGGCCATGATCAGCGAGCGCACCAGGGCGTCGGCGAGTTCGGGTTCGCGCATCAGCCCGCGCGTGGCCCGCATCAGCACGTCCACGGCGCGCCCGGCGGCGGTCTCGGCGCCGGGCGGGCGGCGGCTGATGCTGCGCTCCAGCAAATCCAGCTCCTCGGTGACCACGGCCACCACGAGGTCCATCTTGGAGGGGAAGTAGCGGTAGAGGGTGCCCAGCGCCACACCGGCGCGCTCGGCCACGGCCCGCATCTGCATGGCCTCCACGCCGCCGCGCAGCGCCAGGGCCGCCGCTGTCTGCACAATCCGCTTGCGGCGCTGGTTCTGGCTTCGGGACCGCACTCCGATCGGCGCCTGGACCGCCACGCTGCCTCTCCCATCGTCCGTCGCCCGCCCCGCGCGCGGTGTCCGCCGGCGGGCTCCGGCGGAGCCGTGGGCGCGGTCCCGCACGCGAGCGGGCGTGCGGCGTCCAGACCTGAACGCCGTGCGAGAACACGTTATCCAAGGATCGCTCACCGGTTGAGCCCGAGACAACTGTGGAGAAGACCTCATTACACGATGTTAGGGCGGCGCGGGGGCCGATATGCGGTGTGCCTTCCGACTGCCGGACACCCCGCTGTAATGTGTTCTACTTTGACCCGCCCCGAGGCGCCGCCCGGCCGCCCGGACTCCCCCGCCGCCCCCGCCGCGCCGCCCCGCCCCGGACGGCCGCCGCGCCGCCTATTAGAATCCCATTCTGTTTTCGACGGAAAGGGGCTGCCGTGCGCGCGACACCACCGGTGGAGGACCTGGGCGAGGGCCTGTGGAGCGTGCCGGTGCCCATCCCGGGCAACCCGCTGGGCTACACGCTCGTCTACGTCGTGGAGGACCCCCGCGGCCCGGTCCTGGTCGACGCCGGCTGGCCGCACGAGGACGCCTGGCGCGCCCTCACCGAGGGGCTGGCCGCCATCGGCACCGGTGTCGCCGAGGTCCGCGGCGTCGTCCTCACCCACTTCCACCCCGACCACTCCGGCCTGGCCGGTCGGGTGCGCGAAGCCTCGGGCGCCTGGGTCGCCCTGCACGAGGCCGACGCGGCGCTCGTGCGCCGCCTGCGCGCCCACACCCCCGAGGAGCACCGCGACCTCCAGGCCGACCGACTGGCCGAGGCCGGCGCCTCGCCCGAGGAGGTCGCCCGCCTGCGCGCCGACCCGCCCCGCATGGCGGCGCCCGAGCCGCCCGACCGCGAACTCGCCGACGGCGACCTCCTCGACCTGGCCCGGCGCAAGCTGCGCGCCGTGTGGACCCCGGGCCACAGCCCCGGCCACATCTGCCTGCACCTGGAGGACGCCGACGTGCTCTTCACCGGCGACCACGTGCTGCCCCGCATCACCCCCCACCTGGGCCTCTACACCCTCGACACCGACGAGGACCCGCTCACGACCTACCTGGGCTCCCTCACCGGGCTGGCCGCCGTGCCCGCCACCCGTGCCCTGCCCGCGCACGAGCACCGCTTCAGCGGACCGGCCGCCCGCGCCGGCGAGATCGCCGCCCACCACGAGGACAAGCTCGAACGGCTCGCCGCGCTCCTGAACGCCCGCCCCGCCACCCTCTGGGACCTCAGCGCCCGCCTGCCCTGGGCGCGCCCGTGGGCCGACATGGGCGCGACCGCCCGCCGCATGGCCGCCGCCGAGACCGCCGCCCACCTGCGCACCCTGGAGCGCCGGGGCCGCGCCCGCCGCACGCCCGCGCCCGGCGGCGCGGCCGGCTGGACCGCGCCCGCGCCGGCGCCCGGACCGGCGCCCGCTCCCTGAGCCCACGCGTCCCCCCGACCCGGCCCCGACCCCGGCCCGCGCCCCGCACCCACCCCGCCGCCCGCCGCGCGGCGGCCACCGACCATCCTGGAAGGAAGCACACACCACGGGGCAAAGGTCACGCACTAAACTGACTGGGCGGTAACATGCGGGCGCGCACACCACCCGGCTCGGCGGCGCGGTCACGCCCCCGGCGACCAGCGGCGGCCACCGCGCGAGCGACGAACGAGGTGAATCCGTGACCCTGCCCGAGGGACCCGCCTCACCGCGCCCGCTCCGCCCTCCCCGCCCACGGGCAGCCGCACACCTCGCAGCCACCCGCCACACCGCAGCCGATGGGGTAGATACATGCCGCACACCGACCGCCCCCTGCGCGTCGCCCTCCTGTCCTACCGCAGCAAGCCGCACTGCGGCGGCCAGGGCGTCTACGTCCGCCACCTCTCCCGCGAACTGGCCGCGCTGGGCCACCGCGTCACCGTGTTCTCCGGCCAGCCCTACCCCGAACTCGACCCGGGCGTGATCCTGGACAAGGTCCCCAGCCTCGACCTCTACAACGACGAGGCGCCCTTCACCACCCCGCCCCTGCGGCAGTGGCGCGACTGGATCGACGCGCTGGAGGTCGCCACCATGTGGACCGCCGGCTTCCCCGAACCCCTCACCTTCTCGCTGCGGGCGCTGCGCGAACTCCGCCGCCGCGCCGCCGAGTTCGACGTCGTCCACGACAACCAGACCCTGGGCTACGGCCAACTCGGCATCCCCGCCGCCGGCCTGCCCCTGGTCACCACCATCCACCACCCCATCACCGTGGACCGGCGCATCGAGGTCGAGCAGGCCACCGGCTGGCAGCGCATCTCCAAGCGCCGCTGGTACAGCTTCGTGGGCATGCAGGGCCGCGTCGCCCGCCGCGTGCGGCCCATCCTGGTGCCCTCGCGCTCCTCGGCCGACGACATCGTCCGCGAGTTCGGCGTGCGCCGCTCCGCCGTCGAGATCGTCCCCCTGGGCGTCGACACCCGCTACTTCCGCCCCCACGCCGACACCCCCCGCGTGCCCGGCCGGCTCGTCTGCGTCGCCAGCGCCGACAGCCCACTCAAGGGCGTGGCCACCCTGCTGCGCGCCACCGCCAAGCTCGCCACCGAGCGCGACGTCACCCTGACCGTGGTCAGCCGCCCCACCCCCGGCGGCCCCACCGAGCGCCTGGTGGACGAACTGAGCCTGCGCGACCGGGTCACCTTCGTCAGCGGCATCGACGACACCGCCCTGGCCCGTCTGCTCGCCGAGGCCGAGGTCGCCGTCGTCCCGTCCTTCTACGAGGGCTTCTCCCTGCCCGCCGTGGAGGCCATGGCCTGCGGCACCCCCCTGGTCGCCAGCCGCGCCGGCGCCATCCCCGAGGTCGTGGGCCCCGACGGCGAGGCCGCCCGCCTCACCACCCCCGGCGACCCCGAGGAGCTGGCCGCCACCATCGCCGACCTGCTCGACTCCCCCGACCGCCGCGCGGCCATGGGCGAGGCCGCCTGGCGCCGCGTCCAGGAGCGCTTCACCTGGCGCGCGGTCGCCGAGTCCACCGCCCGCCAGTACGCCGCCGCCATCGCCGCCGCGCCGCGCCGGCGGACCCCGACCGTGACCGGCACGAACCCAAGGAGCCAGCACTGATCACCGTCGACTTCACCCTGCTGCCCGTCGGCCCCGGCCACCGGGTCCTCGACCTCGGCTGCGGCGGCGGCCGGCACGCCTTCGAGGTCTACCGGCGCGGCGCCGACATCGTGGCCTTCGACCAGAACGAGAACGACCTCGCCGCCGTCGCCGACATGTTCGCGGCCATGCGCGCCGAGGGCGAGGCCCCCGCCGACGCCACCGCCGAGACCGTCAAGGGCGACGCCCTGGCCATGCCCTTCGACGACGGCGCCTTCGACCGCGTCATCGCCGCCGAGATCTTCGAGCACATCCCCCACGACACCGCCGCCATGGCCGAGCTGTACCGGGTGCTGCGCCCGGGCGGCATCGCCGCCGTCACCGTGCCCAGTTGGCTGCCCGAGCGGCTGTGCTGGGCGCTGTCGGAGGAGTACCACACCAACGAGGGCGGCCACATCCGCATCTACACCCGCGCCGAACTGGAGGCCAAGCTCAAGGCCGCCGGGTTCGCCGTCGGCCCCCACCACCACGCCCACGCCCTGCACGCCCCCTACTGGTGGATCAAGTGCGCCGTGGGGCCCTCCAACGACGACCACCCGCTGGCCGTCGCCTACCACCGCCTGCTCGTCTGGGACATGATGCGCGCGCCCGCGCTCACCCGCACCGCCGAGCGCCTCCTCAACCCCGCCATCGGCAAGAGCGTCGTGGTCTACGTGCGCAAGCCCCTCGCCGGCGCCGGGCGCCGCGGATGAGCCGCACCGGACCGCACCCGCAGCCGACCGGCTCCCCCGCACCGCCCGCGCACCGCGACCGCGCCCATGACCGTGCCCCCGACCACGCCCATGACCGCTCCGGCGCCCGCTCCGGTGCCCACGCGGTACCCGAGCTGCCCGGGGTGCTCACCGCCGCCGACGTCCTGGCCTCGGCCGGCTACCTGCTGAGCGCCCAGCGGCCCGACGGCGCCATCCCGTGGTTCCCCGGCGGCCACACCGACGTCTGGGACCACGTCGAGTGCGCCATGGCGCTCACCGCCACCGGGCACACCGACGCCGCCCGCCGCGCCTACACCTGGCTGGGCACGGTGCAACTGCCCGACGGCTCCTGGCCGGCCAAGCTCCGCCAGAACGCCCCCGCCAGCCCGCTGCGCGAGGCCAACCACGCGGCCTACCCGGCGGTGGGCCTGTGGCACCACCTGCTCGTCACCGGAGACGACGCCTTCGCCGCCGCCGTGTGGCCCACCGTGCGCGCCGGCATGGAGTTCGCGCTGGGGCTGCGCACCGAGCGCGGCGAGATCCGCTGGGCGCGCGACGCCTCCGGCCGCGCCGGGGACCACGCCCTGCTCACCGCCTGCGCCAGCATCCAGCACGGCCTGCGCTGCGGCGCCGCGCTGGGCGAGCGCCTGGGCGACCCGCAGCCGGAGTGGGAGCTGGCCGCCGCCCGGCTGGGCCACCTCGTCGCCGAGCACGAGTCGGTCTTCGCCGACCGCTCCCGCTACTCGATGGACTGGTACTACCCCATCATCGGCGGCGCGGTGCGCGGCGAGGCCGCCCGGCGGCGCCTGGCCGAGCGCTGGGACACGTTCGTGGTGCCGGGCCTGGGCATCCGCTGCGTCAGCGACCAGCCGTGGGTGACCGGCGCCGAGACCTGCGAACTCGTCCTGGCCCTGGCCGCCGTCGGCGACACCGACCGCGCCGCCGCGCTGCTCGCCGACATGCAGCACCTGCGCGACGCGGACGACGGCGCCTACTGGACCGGCTACCAGTTCGCCGAGGACGTCCGCTGGCCGGTGGAGCGCAGTACCTGGACCTCGGCCGCCGTCATCCTCGCCACCGACGCCCTGTCCGGCTCCACCCCCGGCGCCCAGGTGTTCACCGCGCCGCCGGAGGAGGCCGCCGCGCCTGCCGCGCCCGCGTTTTCCGCGCCCGCGACCTGCGGCTGCACGGCCCTGGTCCGCTAGGCCGGTTGGCGGGGACCGCGCCCCGTCGCGCGCCCCCGTCCGCCCCCACTGTCCGCCCCGCCGGGCGGAAAGCGCTTCCCGTTACCCTCGCGGCCGCCGCCGCCCCACGCCGCCATCGGCCCGGATCCCCTATCCCTGGCCCCCTCCCCGGAAACGCCGACGCCCGGCCCCCGCGAACGGGGACCGGGCGTCGGGCGGTCCGGGACCGGGGCCCGGCACGCGCGCGGCCGGAGCCGCACCGGGCCGGGCAGGCCGGGCCGGCGCTACTCCGGCGGCGGTTCCTGCGTGCTCGGCCCCGCCGGCGGGGTGAACGGCGGCGTGAACCCGGGGTCCGGCGGCGGCTCCGAGGTGTCGGGCACCTCGGGCGCCGGCGGCTCGACCGGCTGGGTCTCCTCGGGCCGGGCCTCCTGCTCCACCGGGGACGGCGGCGCCGACTGCCCCGGGTCCGGGGTGGGCACGTCCGGCGCGAGGTCGTGGACCTCGCCGCCGTAGTCGGGCGGCGGGAACTCCTTGACGTCCTTGCCCTCCATGGCCTGGGTCATGAAGTTGCGCCAGATCGTCGCCGGCAGCGAACCACCGGTCAGCGACCCCCAGCCGGGCATCGAGAACGGCTGGTTGTTGCCGTTGTACACGCCCACCGCCGTGGACAACTGCGGGGTGTAGCCCGCGAACCAGGCGGCCACGTAGTTGTCGGTGGTGCCGGTCTTGCCCGCCACCGGCCGCCCGTCGGGCAGCGCGGCCGAGGTGCCGGTGCCGCCGGTGACGACCTGCTGGAGCGCGTAGCTGACGTTGGCGGCGGTCTCCTCGCTCACCGCCTGGGTGCGCTCGGGCTCGGGCCGCTCGTTCTCGCCGTCCTTGTTGACGATCTCGCGCACCACGTGGGCCTCGATGTGCTCCCCGCCGTTGGCGAAGGTGCCGAACCCGCTGGCCTGGTCGATCGGGCGCACGTTGGTGACACCGAGCGCGATGGTCGGCACGACCTGGTCGTCCTTGATCATGCTCTCGGGGATGCCGAGGTCGTAGGCGGTCTGGCGGACGTTGTCCACCCCGACCTCCTGCGCGAGCTGCACGTATCCGGTGTTCAGCGACTCCCGGGTGGCGTCGACCAGGGTCATCGGGCCGTAGCTGGCGTCGCCGTAGTTGGCGATGGAGCTGCCCGCCACCGTGATCGGCGAGCTTCCGTCCACCACGCTGTTCAGGCTGTAGCCGTTCTCCAGGGCGGTGGCCAGCACGTAGGGCTTGAACGACGACCCGGCCTGCGCCGAGCCGTTGAACGCGCTGTCGTACTGGTTCTCCATGTAGTCCTTGCCGCCGTAGAACCCCACGACCTCACCCGTGGCGGGGTCGATGGCGGTCAGGCCGGCCTGGACGCCCTCGGGCATCGAGTCGACGTCGACCGACTGCTCCACGGCCTCCTGCGCGGCCTCCATCAGGTCCTGGTCGAACGTCGTGACGATCCGGTAGCCGCCGCGGTTGATGTTGTCCTCGGTGTAGCCCAGGTCCTCCAGCTCCTTGATGGCCTGCTGGAGCATGTAGCCCTTGTACCCGCTCAGGTCGGTGCTGTTGGCGGGGCGCTGCGCCTTGGGCTCGGGGAACTCCATCTCCTCGGCCTCGGCCGCGCTGATGGAGCCCGTCTCGATCATCCCGTCGACGACGTACTGCCAGCGCTCCTCCATCTCGGGCGTGGTGTTGCTGTCGGCCTGGCCGTAGAGGGTGGGCTGCTGGATCGCCGCCGCCAGGAACGCGGCCTCGGCGGCGGTCAGCTCGCCGACGTCCTTGTGGTAGTACGCCTGGGCGGCGGACTGGATGCCGTAGGCGTTGCGGCCGTAGTAGATGGTGTTGAGGTACTGCTCCATCACCCACTTCTTGTCCATGTCCGGGGACTGGTCGACCTTCAGCGCGATGATGATCTCCTGGAGCTTGCGGGAGATCGTCTGGTCGCGGCTGACGCCCTCGAAGTAGTTGCGGACGAACTGCTGGGTGATGGTGGAGCCGCCCTGCACCTGCTGGCCGGTGACGGTGAACCACACGGCGCGGATGGTGCCGGTGAGGGAGACGCCGGGCGAGGTCCAGTAGTCGCGGTCCTCGGCGGAGATGACCGCGTCCTGGACGTGCATGGGGATCTGGTCGTAGTCCACCGGGTCGCGGTCGACGCCGCGCTCGGCGAACTGGGTCTCGCCGTCGGCGTAGTAGAACGTCGAGCCCTGGTCGACGGCCTCCTGCTTGGCCACGTCAGGCACCGGGATGGTCGCGTAGGCGATCCCGAAGCCGCCCAGCACGAGCAGGGCCATCAGCCCGACGGACACCAGGCCCGCGCGGGTGATCCGCCACCACAGCGGCTTCTTGGGCTTCAGCTCGTTGCCGCGCTTCTTGGCGCCCTTGGGCCGGCCCGGACCGCGCCCGGGGCCGCGCGGCGCGCCGCGGGCGCCCGCGCGGGCGGAGTGCGGGCGGTCGCCGGGACCGTCGGCACCGCCGGGGCCGCCCGTGGGGCCGTCACCGGGGCCGCCGGGCGTGCCTGCGCCGCCGGAACCGCCGGTGGGAGGCAGGCCCGCGCCGCCGCCCTGGCCTGCGGAGGCGGCACCGCCGACCGCCGCGGCACCGGCGACGCCCGCCGCACCGGCCGCACCGCCCGCGTTGCGGGCGCCCGGCCACGGCTTGAAGGCGTCGGCGACGCTGGAGCGCTTGGGCGGCTCGGTCGGGGCTCCGCCGGAGGGAGTGGAGGAGGTGGAGGGACCGGTGGGGGCGGAGGCGTCCGCGGGCTTCTCGGCGCCCTCGCCGGACGCGCCGCCGGAACCGCCGGCACCGCCGGTGAGGTACGGCGACCCGCTCGCCGGCTCCTCCGGGGGCTGGAAGGAGGGGGTGCGGCGCTGGGGCTGGGTGTCGGCGCCGAAGCCTTCGGAGCGCGCTGCCGAGGCGGCGGCCGAGTCGTCCGGGGAGGTGGAGGAGGCGGGGGCCTCGGCGGCTCCGGCGGCGGCGCCCCCGGCGGCACCGGCTGCCGCAGCGGCGGCGGCCGAGGGGCCCCGGGCGCCCGAGGCGGAGTCGGCGGTGGGGGTGGAAGCGGAAGAGGAGGCCGCGTCCGGCTCGCCCGGCGCCGAGGCGCTGGGGCCCGGCAGCTCGGGGGCGAGGGGGGCCTCGACCGTCTCGGCGCCCTTGTCGGTACCGGCCTTCTCCGCCGGGCCGGTCTCCGACCGCCGGGGCTCGCTCGCCGAACCGGCGTCGTCGTCGGATCCGGCGGCGAACGGCTTGCGCGCGCCGGGCTCCTCCTCGACGTAGGAGGAGGCGGCGGTCCCGGCAGCGGCGTCGTCCGCGTTGGGGGACGCCTGCCGCCCGGCGGCGGGCTGCTCCGCGTCGTCGTCGGCGGAGGGGGCCTTCCAGGCGCCGCGGTCCGTCCCCAGGTCGAATCCCTGCTCGGCGAGACTACGGGCCACCCGGTCGCGGAAGAAGCTGCCGCTGTCCTTGAAGGCGCTGGCCCCGGCAGCGGAGGCGGCGGCCGCACCGGCGGCCTCGTCGCCGCCGGCGGCGGGCTCCCCGGGCTTCGCGGGGTCCGCCGGGTCGGCGGGCTCCCCCGGGTCGGCGGACCCGGCAGGCGAGCCGCCGTCGCCGCGAGCAGCGGAACCGGAAGCGGGACCGGCCGCGGGCTCACCCGCCGCAGGGGATGCGGAGGGCTCTCCCGGGGTCACCGAACCGGCGGTCGCCCCCTGGGCGTCCGCCTCGTCCACCGGCCGGTCGACCCGCTGCCGCTCCGCGGCCTCCCCTTTGTCGGCCGAGGGCTGCTGCGGCAGGTCGTCGTCCTTCTTCCGGGAGGTGTCGTCACTCTCGTTCATCATCGAGGCACCATCGTGTCTGCTCACACGGTCGTCGATCTCTTTGCCGGAATCGCGCCCGGCGGGGCCTTGCCCGCGCGCGGCTTCCCCCGTTGTACGACCATCGTCATCGGGCGTTTCGGTGTGGTGGCGCGGTGTGCTCTTACCGTCGCCGTCGGTGCTGTCACTCAGTTGGCTGCCCCCTGGCACTCTCGAATCGCCCGACATGCATCACTCGTGAATAAGACGCCTGAACAGGCCGAATCGTTCAACACGAACTTGTTAAGTTCGGCGCTACGGGGGAGGTTGCTGACGCCCGCTCAACACGATACCCGCCCCCTCTGCCCGCCTTACCACGAGGACAGTCGGCGAATGGTGCAGCCGGCATCACAAGGGTCGCCAATCCACCACAGAAAGTGACGATTCAACGATCCGGATAACCCTGTGTGGCCGGGAGCCGGATCCTGGACCAACCCCTGGGGCCGGCCTGGAACTGCCCGACGAACAACCGCATCACCTCCGGCCGCCCGAAAACCCGGACCAGAGAACTGCGGTTCCCCCGGTGCCGGTGGAATGCGGTGATCCCGTAGCGCCGAAAACGGCACAAAAAAAAGGGGGGATCCCGGAAACGGGATCCCCCCACTAAGTGAATTGCGGCAGCAACCTACTCTCCCACCCCACAACAGGGCAGTACCATCAGCGCAAAGAGGCTTAACGACCGGGTTCGGAAAGAGACCGGGTGTGACCCTCCCACCATAACCACCGCAAACCCAACC
>NZ_JAJAQC010000036.1 GCF_027604915.1 Streptomonospora mangrovi | reverse complement strand
GACCGCCCGCCCGGGGTCCGCGCGGCGCCCGCGCGCGCCGGGTGGTGCCACCCTAGGAGCGTGACCACGGAATCCGCAGAGCAGATGCCGCCCGAGCCGCACGGCGACGACGCCGTGCGCGCCGCCACCGTGCGCCGCCTGGAGGGCGCCATGGGCACCCTGGGCACCGCCGCGGTGGCGCGCATGGAGCGGCGGCTGTCCTGGTTCCGCCGGATGTCGGCCGAGGACCGCTCCTGGGTGGGGCTGGTGGCGCAGTCGGGCGTGGCGGCGTTCGTGGACTGGTTCAAGAACCCCGCGCGCGGGCGGCCCGCCATCACCGTGGAGGTGTTCGGCACCGCGCCGCGCGAGCTGACCCGCTCGGTCACCCTCCAGCAGACCGTCGACATGATCCGCGTGGTCATCGACGTCGTGGAGAACCAGGTCGAGGACCTGGCCGCGCCCGGCGGCGAGCAGCAGTTGCGGGAGGCGGTGCTGCGCTACACCCGCGAGGTCGCCTTCAGCTCCGCCAAGATCTACGCGCGGGCCGCCGAGGCGCGCGGCGCCTGGGACGAGCGGCTGGAGGCCCTGGTGGTCGACGCCCTGCTGCACGGCGACCGCGAGGAGGGGCTGGAGACCTGGGGCTCGGCGCTGGGGTGGTCGCGCACGCCCGTGCTGGCGCTGGCCGGCGGGCTGGGGGAGGACCCCGACAGCACGCTGGAGGACCTGCGCGCGGCGGCGCGGCGGGCCGGCCACGACGTCCTGGCGGGGGTGCAGGGCGAGCGGGTGATCGCGGTCATCGGCATCAGCGAGAAGCTGAGCGGCGACTCCGCCCCGTTGCAGGCGGCCGAGCCGCTGGCCGGGCTGTTCGGGCCGGGGCCGATCGTGCTGGGTCCGGCGGTGGGCGACCTGCGGGTGGCCGGGCACTCGGTGCGCGCGGCGGTCAACGGCCTGCGCGCCGCCATCGCCTGGCCCGACGCGCCCCGCCCGGTGCGCGCCGAGGACCTGCTGCCCGAGCGGGCGCTGGAGGGCGACACCGCGGCCCGCCGCCAACTGGTCGAGGAGGTCTACCTGCCGCTGCGCAACGCTGGCTCGCCGCTGCTGGACACCCTGTCGGTCTACCTGGAGCACGCCTCGTCGCTGGAGGCCACGGCGCGGATGCTGTTCGTGCACCCCAACACGGTGCGCTACCGCCTCAACCGCATCACCGAGCTGACCGGGCACGCCCCCGCCGACGGCCGGGGCTCCTTCGTGCTGCGCGTCGCGGTGACCCTGGGGCGGCTCTCGGAGCGGGCGACGTAGGGGGACGCCAGGGCGCGCGAAGGGACGCGGAGGCGCGCGGTCGGCCCGCCGCGATCAGTGGGCGCGCCGGGGATTGAGGCCGGGTTCAGGGGGGACAAAGGGGAGGATCGTCCATGCGGCGGGACCTCTCCCTCCGGCCGCGGCCGCCGCCCGGCGGCCGCCGGTGTGCCGGTGACCGAACCTTGGGCCAAAGGCAGTTGAAGAGTGTGAACCCGCGGCCCGCCTCCCGCGTCCACACCTGCGGGAAGTCCGCACAAGCGGGCACGGGGCCACCGAAAAGCGGATACCTTATTCGGCGGGTGGTAGGTCACGGTTTCCGTGTCCGCGCGGCACGGCTCCCCGGCCGTGCGCGCCGGGGGCGCGCACCCGCGCGAGCGCCGAGGGGACTCCCACTCGCACGCATGGTGGAGCACGAGTATTGGGGGGTGTTGGGCAGTGGTCATCGGTCGGGTCAGAACGCTGTACTCCAGGTTGTCGGCGGCTGTGAGACGGCCGACGGAATCCGGGCAGCTTTGGCGCCAGGTCCTCTTCTTCCTTCCGGCGCCCATCCCGATCCTCGCCGTGGTCGCGCTCCTGGTGGGCGGACAGTTCTCGGCGCCGGGCGTGACCATCCTCCTCTCCGGCTCGGTGGCCGTGGCCTCGCTGCTGCTGGCCGTCATGGTGCAGCCCACCCCCCTGCCCGAAGGGCTCTCGGCCGAGGCGTCGGTGCGCCGCTCGCTGCACCGCTTCCGCCAGATCACCGCGCTGCGGATCGCCCTGGCGCTGACCCCCGTGGTCGTGGGCGCGGGCTCCTCCATCGCCGGCGGCGGCATGTTCCCCCTCCTCGCCGCGCTCGTGCTGGCCTGGCCGCAGCTCGTGCTGGCCTCGCCCACCTTCTTCACCATCACCCGCGCCCGCCGCGCCATGGAGGGCTGGGGCACCAAGGCCTACCTGTGGGCGGCGCTGGCCCAGCCCGCTCCCGTGGAGTGGCCCATCGTCACGCCGGTGGCCGCGCGCTACCGCGCCTGGCGCGCGCGGCGCGGCCAGGCCCAGGGCGCCGGGTCCGACGACTCCGAGGCCGCCGCGGACCCCTCCGCCGACCACGACCCCGACTCCTCCGGGGCCGGCCCCCTCGGCGACACCGGCCTGCCCGAGCGCCTGGCGGTCCCCAGCGCCTACCCCAAGACCGAGCCCGCCCACGTCATCCCCGGCTTCGCCGCCGCCTCCGCGATGCCGGCGCAGGCACGGCGCATCCTGCGGTCCACCCGCCCCCAGCGGCGCAAGAACGGCCCCGGCCGCGGCAGCCCCCGGCCCAAGGCGCCCCAGACCAAGAACTGAGGGCCGGCGCGGCCCGCACCCACGTGGGGGGCCGGCGCGGACGGGCAACCGTCCGCGCCGGCCCCTTTTCCTGTGCGTGGTGATGTGCGTGCGGGTGGGCGGCGGGGTGCGCGCGGCTCGCGGATGTGCGTGCGGCGCGGCGGGTGCGGGTCCTCAGCCGGTGACCACGACCTTGCCGGGGGAGTGGCCCGCCTCCTGGTAGGCGACCGCGGCGGGGATCTCGGCGAAGGGGTAGGTGCGGTCGATGACCGGGGTCAACCGGCCCCGGGTGAGCAGGTCCGCCAGTTCGCGCAGCCGCCGGGGCGTGCGCGCCGGCGTGAAGACGTCGGCGCTGAGCATGCGCTGGGGCACGAACGGGTTGAGCGCGGCCACCCCCAGCACGTGCCCGGCGGGCTGCACCCACCGCCCGGCCGGCCCGCCCACGGCCACCAGCGTGCCCTTGGGGGTCAGCGCCCGGCGGCAGGTCCAGCCCGATCGGCTGCCGGCGATGTCCACCAGCAGGTCGAAGCGGGCGGCGCCGCGGGTGAAGTCGGCGCAAGTGTAGTCGATGACCTCCTCGGCGCCCAGGGAGCGCACGAGGTCGGCGTTGTGCGGGCCGCAGACGCCGGTGACCCGGCCCCCGTAGGCGGCGGCGAGCTGGACGGCGAACGTGCCCACGCCGCCCGAGGCGCCGTTGACGCAGACGCGCATGCCGGGCCGCAGCGCCGCGCCGTCGTCCAGGGCGGCCAGCGCGGTGCAGGCCGCCAGGGGCACCGCCGCGGCCTGCTCGAAGGTGAGGTTGGCCGGCTTGGGGGCGAGTTCGTCGGTGCGGACGCACGCGTACTCGGCGAAGCCGCCGCCCCGGACGAGCGCGTAGACCTCGTCGCCCACGGCCACGCCGGTGGCGCCGGGCCCGAGCGCCTCGACGCGCCCGGCGATGTCGGCGCCGAGCACCTGAACCGCCGGGCGGCGCAGCCCCACGGTGCCCATCAGCCGGGCGACGCGCGGCTCGCCGCGCATGAGGTGCCAGTCGTAGGGGTTGACGGACGTGGCGTGGACGCGGACGAGGACCTCGCCCTCCCCGGGGACCGGGACGTCGACGTCGGTGAAGTCGAGGGATTCGGGCGGGCCGAACGAGCGAAGGACGAACGCCTTCATGGGGGGTTCCTGTCCGCCGCGCGGTGCGCGACTGGGTTGTACGCCGTAGGTCGATCTTACGACGTAAGCTTGTCTTACGCAGTAAGCTAGTCGTACGCCGTAAGACGGTCAAGGGGAGAAGTAAGGAGGCACGGGCGTGGCCGGGCTGCCGCCGGTCGGCGGGGCGGCCGGCCGGGGTGCCGACAGGGCGAAGGCGGCGGGTGGAGCGGGTGGTTCGGGCGCGCGGTCAGCGGTGCCCGGGGCGGGTGGCCGGGGAGGCGTCAGGGCGGCGGACGGCGGTCCTCCACCGCCGCCGGTGCCCCGTCACCGGTCGCGCAGGCGGTCCAGGCCGTCGAGGATGATGTCGAGACCGAACTCGAACTCCGCCTGGTCGTCGCACCAGCCCAGCGTGGAGTCGGGGTCGTCGTGGGCGATCTCGGCGACCATCGCGGTGAGGTGGGGCAGTTGCTCGGCCATCTCGGGGGGCACCTCGGCGCCGGAGGCGTCGCCGCCGGCCGGGTCGAACAGCTCCTGGGCGAAGCCCAGCGCCCGGCTGCCCAGGGCGTGCAGCGCGTGGTGGCCCAGGTCGTAGGAGAACCCGCCCTGGCGCATGAGCCCCAGCAGGCCGTCGTAGTAGCGGACCACCGCCGGGCTGGTGGCCGTGCGGCTCTGGAACAGGGCGGGCGCCCAGGGGTGGCGCAGCAGCACCTCGCGTGCGGTCAGGATGCGCCGCCGCACGGCCTGCTTCCAGGCGGCGCCGGCGGCGGGGGTGTCCAGGGTCTCGACGGTCTCATAGATCTCGGTGGCCACCACGTCCAGGATGCCGTCGAGGACGTCGCCCTTGTTGGCGACGTGGTGGTAGAGCGACATGGCCTCGGCGCCCAGCTCCTCGGCGAGGCGGCGCATGGTCAGCGCCGCCACCCCGTGGTCGTCGGCGAGCCGGACCGCCGCCCGCAGCACCCGGGTCCTGCTGAGCGGGATCCGGTACTGGGCGTCGGGCTCGGCGAAGGCGGCCACGCGCATCACCCCTTTCCGGCGGTCATCGTACCCAGGCGGCCATCGGGCGGGTGGCGGCCCCAGAGCGGGCGGACGCGCCGCGCGGAGGGGCCGCCGGGGGGCGAACGGTCGCGCCGCGTGCGCGAGTACATCGGCTCAGCGGCACAGCGGCACAGCGGCTCAGTCGCGCCGCGCGAGCCCCGTGAAGGCGTCGAGGAGTTGGCGCTCGGCGATGTCGAAGTAGCCCGCCAGCTCCTCGGCGGCGGTGTCGAACGCCCCGGCCGCCATCAGCTCGTAGATGGCGCGGTTGCGGTCGAGGTAGGGCTCGTAGAACTCGCGCGGGGCCGCCATCACGTGGAAGACCAGCCGCAGCTCGGCCAGGATCTGGCGCATCATCTCGTCGATGCGCGGGCTGCCCACCAGGCCGCCGACCGCCCGGTGGAACGCCATGTTGGCGGTGCCGATGCCCTCCCAGTCGCCGCGCTCGCGGGCGCGCTCGCCCTGCTCCACGGCCGCGCCGATGGCGGCGACCGCCTCGGGCGGGGCGTCCCCGCCGGCGCGCACCGCGCCCAGTTCCACGGTGCGGCGCACCCGGAAGAGGTCCACCACGTCGGCGGCGTCGGGCTTGGCGACGAACACGCCCCGGTTGAACTCGTGGACCAGCAGGCGCTCGTGGCCCAGCAGCCGGAACGCCTCGCGCAGGGTGTTGCGGGAGACGCGGAACTTCTTGCCGATGCGCTCCTCGGACAGCCGCGCGCCCGGGGCGAGGACGCCGTCGATGATGTGGCCGCGCAGCAGGTCGGCCACGCGCTCGGCGGTACTGGACCGTTCCAGCTCCCCTCCGACGTCGGGGAGGTTGTCGATCCAGTCGCCGGTGGCGGTCACGCGCGCGCTCCTCATCGTGCGGGGGGTCCTACCACTTCATTGTCGCGGATCGCGGCGCAGCGACGCACGGGGATCGGGCCGAGCGCGGTAACACGGAGTTAACCGGCGCGCCCATGGCCACCATTGGAGTATTGAAGTATTGTTCAACAATCAAAGTGGTGGCCGTCTCACCTCGCCGTGGCCGACTCACCGCTTGGCACATCCATCCCCTGGAGGCTTTGCATGAGCGAAACCCCCGAGGCCACGCGGCGGCCCTCCCGGACCCGCCGCGTCGTCATCAGCAGCGGTCTGCTCGGCGCGATGTTCCTGATGGCCACCAGCGCCATCGGCCCCGGGTTCATCACCCAGACCACCGACTTCACCGCGCGGCTGGGCGCCACCTTCGCCTTCGCGATCCTCGTGTCGATCTTCGTGGACGTCGCGGTCCAGTTGAACATCTGGCGGGTCATCGGCGTGGCCGGCATGCGCGCCCAGGACCTGGCCAACAAGGTCCTGCCGGGCGCCGGCTACGTGCTGGCCGCGCTCGTGGTCTTCGGCGGCGCCGTGTTCAACGTCGGCAACATCGCCGGCACCGCGCTGGGCCTGGACGCCCTCGCCGGCGTGGACCTGCGCGTGGGCGCCACGGTGTCGGCGCTCATCGCCATCGCCGTGTTCGTCATGCGCGGCGCCGGGGCGGCCCTGGACCGCATCCTCGTGGTGCTGGGCGTGGTCATGATCGGGCTGACCCTCTACGTCGCCCTGGTCTCCGACCCGCCCGTGGGCGAGGCGCTGCGCCAGTCGGTGATGCCCGACCGGCTCGACGGCGACCTGTTCCTGGCCACGGTCACCATCATCGGCGGCACGGTCGGCGGCTACATCACCTACGCCGGCGCGCACCGCCTCATCGACAGCGGCCAGACCGGGGTCGACAACGTCGACGCCGTCAGCCGCTCCTCGATCATCGGGGTGCTGGTCACCGGCCTCATGCGGGTGCTGCTGTTCCTGGCGGTGCTGGGCGTGGTGACCGGCGGCGCGGCGATCCTGGACTCGCCCAACGCCCCCGCCGAGGCGTTCGCCCACGCGGCGGGCGACCTGGGCCGGCGGCTGTTCGGCGTGATCATGTGGGCGGCCGCCATCAGCTCGGTCATCGGCGCCTCCTACACCTCGGTGTCCTTCGTGGCGACCTTCACGCCCTGGACGAGCCGCAACCGCAACTGGCTGGTCGCCGGGTTCATCGCCGTCTGCCTGGTGCTGTTCCTGACCCTGGGCCAGGCGCCGCAGACCCTGCTCATCATGGCCGGCGCGCTCAACGGCCTGATCCTGCCGGTGGGCATGGGGATCATGCTCTGGGTCGCCGCCCGCCGCCGCGACCTGCTGAACGGCTACCGCTACCCCAAGTGGCTGCTGGTGGTCGGCGTGCTGGCGTGGCTGCTGACCGTCTACATCGCCGTCAACTCCCTGGGCGGAATCGCCGCCCTGTGGCAGTGAGCCGGCGGTGACCCGGCGGTGAGCCGCCGCCGGCCGGGCGCCGACCCGGTGCCGACCGGCGCGCCGCCGGCGCGATAGGCGGCGGACGGTGCGGGTTACCCCGCACCGTCCGCCTGGTATGAGCCTGTATGGGGCAACTGAGAGGAGAGACCGCCAGGTGCGCATCGACCTCAACTCCGACCTCGGCGAGAGCTTCGGCCGCTGGGAACTCGGCGACGACGCCGCGCTGCTGGAGATCGTCACCAGCGCCAACGTCGCCTGCGGGTTCCACGCCGGCGACCCGACCGTGCTGCGCGAGACCTGCGAGCGCGCCGCCGAGCGCGGCGTGGCCATCGGCGCGCAGGTGGGCTACCGCGACCTCGCGGGGTTCGGGCGCCGGTTCATCGACGTCCCGCCGCGCGAGCTGACCAACGACGTCCTCTACCAGTTGGGCGCGCTGGAGGCCATGGCGCGCGTGGCCGGGCAGCGGGTGCGCTACGTCAAGCCGCACGGCGCGCTCTACAACGCCATCGTGCACCACGAGGACCAGGCGGCGGCCGTGGCCGAGGCCGTGGCGCGCTACGACGCCGCGCTGCCGGTGCTGGGCCTGCCGGGCTCGGTGTGGCTGCGCCGCGCCGAGGAGGCGGGGCTGCGCACGGTGCGCGAGGCGTTCGCCGACCGCGCCTACACCCCCGAGGGGACGTTGGTGTCGCGGCGCGAGCCCGGCGCGGTCCTGCACGACCCCGACCAGATCGCCGAGCGGTGCCTGCGCATGGTGCGCGGGGAGCCCGTGGAGGCGGTCGACGGCACCCCGATCCGCATCGAGGCCGACTCGCTGTGCGTGCACGGCGACAGCCCCGGCGCGGTGCGCATCGCCCAGGCGGTCGCCGACCGGCTGCGCGAGGCGGGGGTGCGCATCACGCCGTTCACCGGCGCCGCCGCCTAGCGGCGGCGCCAACGTGCGGGGGCGGTGGAAGGCGGTTGTCGCGGATGCGAAGGGGGACGGTGCGTTGCGCGTGCTGAACTGCGCGGACTGGGGGGTGCTCGTCGAGGTCGGGGGCCTCGACGAGGCGCTGGCCCTCCAGGCGGCGCTGGAGGAGCGGCGGCCGGACGGTGTCACCGACATCGTCCCGGCCGCCCGCACCGTGCTGCTGCGGGTCGAACCCGGGCGCACCGACCCGGCGGCCGTGGCGCGGGCGGTGCGCGGCCTGCGGCCCCGGCCCGGCCGCCGCGCCGACGCCGGCGAACTGGAGGTGCCCGTCCACTACGACGGCGCCGACCTCGCCGACATCGCCGCCCACCTGGGCATGTCCCAGCGCGAGGTGGTCGCCGCCCACACCGCCGCCACCTGGACCGTCGCCTTCTGCGGCTTCGCACCCGGGTTCGGCTACATGGTCAGCGACGACCCCCGGTTCCACCTGCCGCGCCGCTCGGAGGCCCGCACCCGCGTCCCGACGGGTGCGGTGGCGCTGGCGGGGGAGTTCACCGGGGTCTACCCGCGCAGCTCGCCGGGCGGCTGGCAGCTCCTGGGCCGCACCGACCTCGTCGTGTGGGACACCGACCGCGACCCGCCCGCGCTGCTGCGGCCCGGGGTGCGGGTGCGGTTCCGGGAGGCGCCGTGAGCACCCTGGCCGCGCCGGCGGGACCCACCACACTCCAGGAGGAGAAGGCGCCGATGGCGGCGGTCGAGGTGCTGCGCACCGGAATGGGCACCACCGTGCAGGACGCGGGCCGCTACGGGCACGCCCACCTTGGCATCGGCCGCTCGGGGGCGGCCGACGCCGCCTCCTACGCGCTGGCCAACCGGCTGGTCGCCAACCCGGTCGGCGCCGCCGCGCTGGAGGTCGTCCTGGGCGGGCTGCGGCTGCGCGCGCGGGGGGCGGTCACCGTCGCGGTGACCGGGGCGCCCTGCCCGGTCGCCATCGACGGCCGGGGCGCGGCCACCGACACCGTGCTGCACCTGCCCGACGGCGCCGAACTGGACCTGGGCACACCCGCCACCGGGCTGCGCAGCTACGTGGCGGTGCGCGGCGGCATCGACGTCGCGCCCGTGCTGGGCTCGCGCAGCACCGACACCCTGGCCGGCCTGGGACCGCCCGCGCCCCGGCCCGGCACGGTGCTGCCCGTGGGCCCGGCCCCGCGCGCCTTCCCGGCGGCCGACTGGGCCGCCCACCCGCCCGTGGGCGCCGCCGAGATGGACCTGCGGGTGGTGCTGGGGCCGCGCGCCGACTGGTTCACCGACGACGCCGTGGCGGTGCTGCTGGGGTCGGCCTACGAGGTGACCCCGCGCAGCGACCGCGTCGGCGCGCGCCTGGCGGGCCCCGCCCTGGCGCGCCGCGAGCACGGCGAACTGCCCAGCGAGGGCATGGTGCCCGGGTCGCTCCAGATCCCGCCGGAGGGCGAACCGGTGCTGTTCCTCACCGACCATCCGGTGACCGGGGGCTACCCGGTCATCGCCGTGGTGGTGGCCGCCGACGTGGCGCGGGCGGCGCAGGCGCGCCCCGGCACCCGGCTGCGCTTCCACCTGTAAGCGGCGCGGCCCCGTGGCCCGCGCCGCTCCCGGCACCCGTCCCGGCCGCCACCGGCCGCGCACGAAAGGACCGACCGCCATGGCAGACACCGACACCCTCCACGCCCCCGCCGACCCCGCCGCGCTGAGCCCCGAGGAGGCGCGGGCGCTGTTCCGCGCGGGACTGCGGGTCCCCACGGCGGGCTACGCCGCCGGGTACGCCCAGGCCAACCTCATCGCCCTGCCGCGCGACCTGGCGTTCGACTTCCTGCTGTTCGCCCAGCGCAACCCCAAGGCGTGCCCGGTGCTGGACGTCACCGAGCCGGGTGAGACCTCGGCGTCGATCTTCGCCGGCGACCTGCGCACCGACCTGCCCGCCTACCGGGTCTACCGCCACGGCGAACCGGCGGGGGAGTTCACCGACGTGCGGGAGCTGTGGCGGCCCGACCTGGTGGCGTTCCTCATCGGGTGCAGCTTCACGTTCGAGACGCCGATGCTCCAGGCCGACATCCCGGTGCGCCACATCGAGGCCGGGACCAACGTCGCGATGTTCCGCACCAACCGGCCCTGCCGCCCGGCGGGGCGGCTGGAGGGGCCCATGGTGGTGTCGATGCGGCCCATCCCGGCCGACCAGGTGGCCGACGCGGTGCGGATCACCTCGCGCTACCCCTCGGTGCACGGCGCGCCCGTGCACGTGGGCGACCCCGCCACCCTGGGGATCGCCGACCTGGACCGGCCCGACTTCGGCGACCCGGTCGAGGTGCTGCCGGGCGAGGTGCCGGTGTTCTGGGCGTGCGGGGTCACCCCCCAGGCGGCGGTGATGGCCTCCAAGCCGGAGTTCGCGATCGGGCACGCCCCGGGGCACATGGCGATCACCGACGCGCGCGACAGCGACTACCAGGTGCCCTAGCCCGGCGCCCGGCCCGCGCCCCGGTCCGCCGGGGGCGGCGGGCCCCGGTCCGGCCGCGCGGCGTGGGGGCGCGCGGCCGGACCGGGGCACCGCCGGCCGGTCAGTCGGTGAGGCGGTGGCGCGCCAGTTCGCGGACCTTGGGGCGGGGGGACTCGTTGGGCGTCAGCCGCTTCACCGTGGCCTTGACGATGGGGGAGTGGGACCACACCACCTCCGCCCGGCGTCCGTCGAGGGACAGGGTCGCCAGGGAGTTGTCGTACCAGGGGCCGCCGTCGAGCCGCCAGTCGATCACGGGCGGGCGCACCCCGGCGGCCCGCGCCATCCACCCGCCGATCACGCCGGTGATGCCGCGCACGCTCAGCCAGGTCATGCGGCGCAGCATCGGCGGCATCCAGTTGCACGTGGGCGAGCACACCAGTTGGGCGATGCGGGTGCCCCCGGGGCGGTCGCCGGCGGGCGTGCGGGCGCGCGCCAGGTAGGAGAAGTGGACGTCGCCGCCCAGGAACAGCACGCTGGCCGGCGGCGCGCCGCGCTCACCGGCGGCCACCCGCAGCACGGAGTCGGTGATGGAGTGGAACGAGTGCTGGAAGGCCGCCCAGTGCTCCAGGTCGACCCCCTGGCGGACGGCCTCGCCGGGCCCGCGCAGGCCCGCACCCCACGCGCCCGCGCACACGGCCTCGTTCCAGGCTTCGAGGTGGTGCACGCCCTTGGGCAGGAGGAACGGCAGCGTGCTGGCGATGACCAGGTGGTCGACGTCGCCGGTGAGCTGGTCGTCCAGCCAGGCGGCGCTCTGGGGGTCGAGCATGCTGCGCCGGGAGTCGTCCTCGACGATGCGCCCGCAGCGCGTGTCGACCATCAGCAGCCGGTTGCGGCCGATGTCGAACCGGAAGCTCCAGCGGTAGCTG
Source organism: Streptomonospora mangrovi (assembly GCF_027604915.1). GTDB lineage: Bacteria > Actinomycetota > Actinomycetes > Streptosporangiales > Streptosporangiaceae > Streptomonospora > Streptomonospora mangrovi. The sequence continues at coordinate 68,841 of NZ_JAJAQC010000036.1, read as the reverse complement.
TCGGGTTCGAGGTGCGCCCGCCAGGCGAAGTCGTCCACGACGGAGGCGGCGTCGCCGCCCCCGGGCGCCGCGATGTGCCCCTCGGCCGCCTGGAGGCCCTCCAGAGGCGCCGGGGCGGCCGGCGCGGGGTGGTCGACGGGCACCGCCTCGCTGACACCGCCGTCGCCGTCGCCGCCGTCGCCGGCGGCGCGCTCCTCGCGGGCGGACTCGACCCCGCCGGAGGCGGGCGCGCCGGACGCGGTGTCCCCGGGCGCGGGTGCGCCCGGGGAGGCCGTCATTGGGCCGTCGGCCAACTGGGGAACGGGCGCGGTGGGTTCGTCGGGCGCGGCCACCGCGCCCTCGGCGGCACCTTCGACGGGATGTCCGGCAGGCCCGTCGGCGGCCGGGGAGGACGGGGCCGCCGGCTTCTCGGGAAGCTGGGGGATGAGGGCCGTAGGAGCGTCGTCGCCCTCGGAGTCGGCCGGAGCGCCCGGTGAGCCGGAAACCTGCGGCAGGGGAGCCGTCGGCGGCGTAGGCCCACTCGCGTCGCCGGAGGTGCCCGTGGCACCTCCGGCGTGGGGAATCCGCGGCAGCGCCGCCGTAGGCGGCACGGCGTCGGCGCCTTCGCCGCCTTCGTCCCCAACCGCCTCAACCCGCTCAGCGGCGTCCTTCGGCCCCGCAGCCGCCGGTTCCTCGGAAAGCGCGGGGATGAGAGCGGTGGGTTGGTCGTCGCCGCCCCCGCCGCCCTCGACGGCGGAGCCGCCACCGTCATCGCCGTGGCCGGCCGGTTCCGCCGGAAGCGGGGAGATGAGCGCGGTCGGCTCTTCGTCGGCCTGCTCGGCGGCAGCCGTTCCAGCGCCGTCGCCGCCGGTCGGGATTCCCGCACTTCCGGCAGGAGCCTCACCTGGGTCGGTCCCCTCCCGTGCGGTGGCAGGTTCCGCCGGAAGCGGAGGGATGAGCGCGGTGGGCTCTTCGCCGGTCTGCTCGGAAGCCTGCTCGGCCTCGGCCGTTCCAGTGCCGTCGCCGCCGGTCGGGGCGCTCGGGCTCTCGGCGCCCTCGCCGGGGTCGGCGCCCTCGCTGCCGGTCGCGGCCGATTCTGCCGAGAGCGGGGGGATGAGTGCGGTGGGCTCTTCGTCGGTCTGCTCGGAAGGCTGCTCGGCCTCGGCCGTTCCAGTGCCGTCGCGACCGGCCGGGACACCCGGATTCGCGGAAGCGGAAGGTGTCGCGGACTCGGTCTCGTGGCGGGCTTCCAGGCCGGCGGCCTCGTCGTCGTCGGCCGCCGTCTCCGCCGCGGCCGCGGTCGCCGCCCTGATCGCGGGCTCCACCGCCACCGCGCCGCCGGCCTCGGTGACCTGCCGCAGGACCGGATCGGCGGCGCGGAGGTCCGGGTGGAGGTTGCCCAGGTGCTGGTAGATCCAGTAGGCGCCCAGGCCCGAGGTGATGCGGCGCTGCCACCACTGGTTGTCGGCCATCTTGCGGCGCCACGCGCCCGAGGTGTTCCAGTCGTCGCGGATGTCGTGGTCGTCGAACAGCATCAGGGTGGGCACGGTGGACAGCAGCCACCGGATGTCGGGGTCCGACCACGCCTGGCGGTACAGCTCCGCGTACTCCTCGAACGACACCACCTCGCCGTCGGGCGGGGTGGGGCCGGTGTCGCGCACGCGCGCGTCGTTGCGGCGGCGGCGCAGGTAGTCCTTCATCTCCGGCTGGAGTTCGTCGGCGTAGACCTGGTCACCGATGAGCAGCAGCAGAGAGGGCTCGGCCTCCTCGTCGCCGGGCGCCGTGGCGGTCATGGCGCCCCGCACACTCCGCTCCATGCCGCGCACGCTTCGCTCCATGCTCTGCACGCCCCGCACCTGGGGCGCCCCGCCCGCGCCCGGACCTTCCCCACCGGTGCCCGAGGCAGCGGCCGCGGGGGAGGTCCCGCCGGCCGCCCGCCGGGCGGCGGCCAGCCGCAGCGCGTAGGCGCGCAGCATGTCCACCCCGTAGCGCAGCACCGCCCGCTTGGAGTGGTCGGTGGGGGTGTGGCAGGAGCCGAACAGCATGCGGGTGGGCGACTGCGGGTCCAGGGTGGTGATTAGGCTCGGCGGATGGGCGGCTCCGGGCGCGGTGGACCGGTCGGTCTGCGACAGCGGCCACACCACCTCATCGTCGAGCCGCACGGTGTAGGGCAGCGCGGTGCCGCGCGGCAGGCCGCGCAGGTCGCACAGCGCGTAGTGGTGGCCGTGCACGGTGAACGTGCGGGCGTGGGCGGTGTGCTGTCCGGCCGTGACCGTGACGCGGCAGGGCGCGTCCGTCTCGACCCAGATGGTCGCCGTCGTGTCCGTGACGTGCCGCAGCATCGGGCCGAGGCGCAGACCGGTGGCCACTGTCACCCCCTGGTTGCCGTGGTGCCGGGGCGGGGCCTCGCCCGCGTCCGACCTTTCGCACTGAGTATGGCCGCCGCAAGTCACGGGTCGCACCTTCGGTTCCGCGCCTGTGGACAGCACAGGGGGTGCGGACCTCCGGCACCTGCGGATGGTTGAAGGGCACGGCAACGTGGGTAATCGTTGCCGCATGCGGACAAAACTTCTCGACCTGCACACGGGCGGGTCGGAGAGCATCACCGACCTGACCGGCATGTGCCGCGACTTCGTCGCCGAGACGGGCGGCGACGGCCTGCTGCACGTCTTCGTGCCGCACGCCACAGCCGGCGTGGCCGTCATCGAGCTGGGGGCCGGGTCCGACGACGACCTCCTGGCGGCCCTGCGCGACCTGCTGCCGCCGGACGACCGGTGGCGCCACAAGCACGGCTCGCGCGGGCACGGCCGCGACCACGTGATGCCCGCGTTCATCCCGCCCTACGCCACCCTCCCGGTGGTGGGCGGCCGGATCGAGCTGGGCACCTGGCAGTCGATCGCCCTGGTAGACCTCAACGGTGACAATCCGGACCGCCAAGTCCGCCTCTCGTTCTTGACGGGCGCCGCATAGCGGCCAGGATGGTAGGAGCGGTACACAGCAGGGCACATGCGCGTTGACGGATCAGGTCCCCAGCGTGTGAACTTAGCCCTCAACAGCGGGTCGCCCCGGTGGACGGGACCGCGCCCGGCCGGTCCGCCGCTGAACAGACGCGCGGACGGCCAGAGATTGAAGAACTTGTGGAGGAGGACTTTCGTGAGCGCGACCGCGGGTCAGGCACAAAGTGAACGTGGCCTGGCCGATCGACTCGGGTTCAAACCGGGTCAGGTGGTGCAGGAGTTCGGGTTCGACGACGACGTGGACGAGAAGCTCCGTGCGTCGATCGCCGAATGCACCGGCGAAGAGTTGGTCGATGAGGACTACGACGGCGTCGTGGACGCCGCGCTGCTGTGGTGGCGCAGCGACGAGGAGGACGACCTCACCGACGTCCTGGTCGACGTGCTCGGCGCCGTCGAGGGCGGCGGCATCATCCTGGTGCTGACCCCCAAGCCGGGGCGGGAGGGCCATGTCGCGCCGAGCGACGTCGCCGAGGCGGCCACCACTGCGGGCCTGTCGCAGACCAGCGCCATCAGCGCCGGCCCGGACTGGTCGGGCACCCGGCTCGTCGCACCGAAGATGCAGCGCTAGCCCGCACCGTCCGAACCCTGGACGGCCTTGCCGTGAGCGGTCTTGCCCTAGGGTGAACCGCGGTGGGAGTGCCGTCCGCTGGCAGTGGCGGGCGGCACCCGTGGAATGCCCGAACGCCGACCGCCCCGTGCCCGCGGACTCGCGGCCGGGCCGCAGAGGTAGGTAAGGAACCCATGCCGATCGAACCCGGCCGGCCCGTCGAACCCGGCCAGCCCGCGCCCGACTTCGAGCTGGCCGACCAGCACGGCCAGACGGTGCGCCTGGCCGACTTCCGCGGCCGCAAGAACGTCGTGCTGGTGTTCTACCCCTTGGCGTTCTCGGGCGTGTGCGAGGGCGAGATGTGCGCGCTGCGCGACAACATCGCCGAGTTGGAGAACGAGCACGTGCAACTGCTCACGGTGTCGGTGGACTCCATGTTCGCCCACCGCGCCTGGGCCGACCGCGAGAACCTCACCTACCCCCTCCTGTCGGACTTCTGGCCGCACGGCGAGACCGCGCGGGCCTACGGCGTGTTCGACGAGAAACGCGGCGTCGCGGTGCGCGGCACCTTCCTCATCGACAAGGAGGGCGTGGTCCGCTGGTCGGTCGTCAACCCGATCTCCCAACCAAGGGACATCGACGACTACCGCAAGGCCCTGACCGCCCTCCCCTAACCCGCAGCCCCCGCCCCACCCCGAAGACCCGGTACAATCTGCGTTCACCGGGTCTCACCGAGACATCCGGGCGTGTAGCTCAGTTGGTCAGAGCCCCCGCCTTACAAGCGGGTGGTCGGAGGTTCGAGTCCTCTCGCGCCCACACATCCCTACCTGTCCTAATAGCGCCCCCGGCCTGCGAAAACAGGCCGGGGGCGTTGCCGTGCGTCAGCGGCTGCTGATGGCTGGCCCCGGACGTCAGTGGGAATCCACGGCCAAGCAACGGCCACGTTCTGCGGCCCGGTCAGGTGTTACGGGCAGGCGTCCGCGAGGCGGGCGGACAGGGCGCGGATGTGGGCGACGAGTTCGGGAGGCTCGTGCACGGTGAAGGGCGCGCCCAAAGTCCCCACGTACAGTGCCAGTTCGTCGAGCGAGTCCGAGCCGCAGGTCAGCGTGCACGTGTGTGGGGTGGTGGGCTCGACCACTCACGCCGTAGCACCCACGGCTGGCCCGGCTCGGTCGTGGAGTTCCTCGACCTGATCGAGCCGCCCTCGCGCGACTTCCACCTGGTCATCCCGTCGATACCCGGGTTCGGCTTCTCCGGGCCCACTGCGGAGGCGGGCTGGACGACCCGGCGGATCGCACGGACGTGGGCCGAGCTGATGCGCCGCCTGGGCTACGACCGGTACGGCGCGCAGGGCGGCGACTTCGGCGGCGGCATCTCCCGCGCCCTGGGCCTGCTTGCCCCGAGTTCATGAACGAGGCCGGCGGCTACATCGCCATCCAGTCCACCCGGCCGCGCACCCTGGCCTACGGCCTCATCCATTCGGCCGCCGGGCAGTTGGCCTAGGGCGTCGGCAAGATCCGCGACATGACGGACCTGGCCAAGGACCTTCCGCACGAGGCGGTCGACCAGGACCTCCTGCTCACCAACGTCTCGATCTACTGGTTCACCGGCACGGCCGGCACCTCGGCGGAGTTGTACTACGAGGACGGACAGGACTGGGGCCAGGAGGAGACCTCGCCGGTGCCGACGGGGGTCAGCCTGTTCACCGTCCAGGACATCGCCCTGCGCCGCGACGAGGAGCGCACCAACAACATCACCTTCTGGGCCGACCACGACCGAGGCGGCCACTTCGCCGCCATGGAGGCCCCCGACCGGCTGCTCGCCGACATCCGGGAGTTCTTCGGTCGCTACCGCTGACAAACGCGCCGGCGCCGGCGGCCACCCCGGCGGCGGTTTCCGCCACATGCACGGCGGCGTGTGGCGGGCAGCCGTTGCCCGTCGGGCGTCGGCACGGCAGCATGTGCCGCACACCCAAGCATCGGGACGGCGCGAGCAATGATTGAAAAGCGCTAGCGCGATCTGGTTCGGAGAGAAGGGCAGCAATGCTGAGAGTGGTCATCCAGCCGTCCTATGGAAACCCCGCCGCGCGACGTCACTGGCATGACACGCTCGATCAGGAGGTGGATTTCAAGGCGCCCCACCGGTGGGAGTTGCTGACTTCCGCGCAGCGGGACCGCTTGCTCGAAGCGCACCCCGGAGGTACAGCCCGCTTCTGGGGGGCGACCAAGGTGCACGACAAGAAGATGGAGATTCTGTCGAGCGGTGACGTCGTTCTCTTCACGGGGCAGAAGTACGTGCGCGGCGTCGGCGAGATGGGAGCCATCTTCCGGAACGCGGATTTCGCGGACACGCTGTGGAACCCGGATCCGGCCAACGGTGCTTGGCGGAACGTCTACAGCCTGGCCTCGTTCTCTCCCGTTATGATTCCGTACGAAGAAATATGGGAGTTGCCGGGGTTCAATCACGGCGACAATTTCATGGGCATGCGTGTACTTCGCGGCGACAAGGCCGAGGAGATCCTGAGGGGCCTCCATATCGAGACCGACGTCGAACGGGAAGTCAAGGACGATCTGGATCATGGGATAACGAAGACCGTCGTCCGCGAAACCGTGGTGGTCGAGCTTGAGGGCATGCACGTCAAGAGCACGACTTATACCCGCGAAGCCGGTGAGGTTGTCGCCCGCCGCGCGGAGTCGATGCTCGTGCGGGAGTACCTCGCCACCCGGCAGGATGTCCAATGGAAGAGACTGAGCACCCCGGCGGGTCTCACCGACATTTACCTGAGTGGCGCGCAGGGGACCGAGCTGATCGAGGCCAAGAGCGATATCGGTGTTCGCTATGTCCGTGAGGCGCTGGCCCAGTTGCTCGATTACATTCCCCATGCGCCCCGGCCGCTGGATCGGATGACTGCGCTTTTCCCGGAGCAGCCGGAGGCACGGCACATTGAACTGCTGCATCGGTACGGAATCGGATGTACTTTTCGCGTGGCGCCGGGGGTGTTCGAGCACATGGAGCCCGCGGGTGAGTCGCGGGAGCAGATGCGCAAGTTGTGGTTCGCCACCTAGCGGAGGGGCGGCTCCCAGTGGCCTGCACCGAGGCAGCCCCGAAGTACAGGGGTCAGTCGCCCACGGTCGCGGCGCACTGGTCCTGCGTACCCCCTCGGAGTGGGGGCGCGCTTCACGGCTGCTCGAAGGCCGTGTACTTCGCGGACGAACCGCGGGCGTGTTCGGTGGGGTAGCGCTTCCTGTTGAGTTCGACCTTGTCGCGCAGGGCCTGGTCCAGGTCTACGTCCAGGACGTCGGCGAGGCGGAGGAGGTAGGAGAACACGTCGGCCATCTCCTGGCGTACGGCCTCGGCCCGGTGGGGGTCCGCCATGACTCTGGCGGAGTCCTCCGGGGTCAGCCACTGGAACTCGGCGGCGAGTTCGCCGGCCTCGCCCACCAAAGCCATGGCCAGGTTCTTGGGAGTGTGGAACTGGCCCCAGTCCCGTTCGTGCGCGAAATCGGCCAGCAGCGCCTGCAGAGAGGAGATCACCATGGCTGAGAGATACCATCTCGCCGGCCGGGACGCTGCCCGGGAGGCTACGGTGGGGCGCCGGGGCGGCTGTGGTTTCCTACAGGTAGGGGACGCCCAGCTCTTCCGCGAAGAACCGGTTCGTGGTCGCGTCCGTTGAGTACAGGACGGCTCCCCGCATTCCGCGCGTGGCCAGGACGCGGTAGATGTTGCGGACGAGGCGATTGAAATCCGGTGCGTCGTTGACCTGGCCGTCCCGGTTCGCCCTCGGGTTCGCCCGCCAGCCCTGCGCGGTCCACACGAGATCGGGCCCGAAGATCACGCCGGCGTAGTCGTACTCGAAGCCTTGGGCCGAGTAGATGCATCCGATCTGGCCGAACCCGCCTTCCTCGGTGGCCCACAGCGACGACGTGGGAACCCCGTTGACCCGACGCGTGGCCCTGGAGTTCCAGGGGCGGTGCCAGTCGCCGATCTTCACGTCGACGGGCAGGCTGCCGTCGGCGCGCGGGGCTCCCCACCTCCAGCAGAAGCCGGCCGCGATCCGGGCGGTGTGCCCCTCGCGGATGCGTGCCGCCAGAAAGTCCTCCATCTCGGCAGGGGTCCGGGCGACGTGCAGTGAGAAGTCGTCCGGTTGCCGCCACCGCGCCAGGGGATGTTTGGGCTTGAGTTCCAGCAGGCGTTCGACCCAGGCGAGGAACTCCGGCGAACCTCCGCAGCGGAACTCGTGCCGCAGGTCGATCGTGTGGACGCCGGCCCCCAGTTCGCGCGCGGTCTCGGTGATGAGTTCGACCGATCCCGCCTCGCTCGGGCGGACCTTCTGGTGGTCGTCCAGTAGGAAGACGGGGACACGTGCCGCCCTGATGAGTTCCGCGACCTGCGAGGCCCTGGGCCCCCGGTCTGAGCGGAGGTCGGCGCGCAGGCGGTGGGCCTCGTCCGCGACAAGGACGTCGAGGTCGTTGGGCGCGGTGGCGGAGAAGTTGTTGAAGTACCGGAAGACCGCGCCGGCGCGGTTGTCCGCCGCGCCCACGTTCGTGCGCAGGGTCGTGGTGAAGGCCTTGCTTCCGGTGGCGTGGACCGCTCGCAGCCCCTGTCGGCTGGACTGCCGGAGCAGTTCCAGGGCGATCACGCTCTTGCCCGTCCCCGGTCCGCCCACGATGATGACGACCTCCTTGCGGTCGCCCTTCTTGCTCTTCGTGATCCTGGACCTGACGTAGTCGTAGGCCAGCCGCTGCTCGTCGAGCAGGGTGAACACCGTGCGCTTGCCGATCCCCTCGCTGACCGTGATCATCAGGCTCTCGGTGGGAATAACCGGGGCCTCCAGCAGGTCCCGGGCGTAGGCGTCCGCTTTCTCGGCCGACAGGTGCGCGCGCAGGAACCGCTCGAAGAGGACGTCCTCACCGAGGCCGTACATGCGGGCGTAGCCGCTCATCTCCTTGACCGCGCTAAGACCTTGGGCGGTCGGGGCGATGGCCTTCAGTACGTGTCTCTCGGCGTTGTGCATGTTGACGAGGCAGGTGACCTTCGCTTCGCGGAGGAGGGGGATGAAGTCGATCAGTACCTGCCGGTAGCCCCAGACCTGGTTGACGGGATGGAGGATGCCGCCTTTCTCCATGGCGCCCCTTCGCCAGCGGACAAGCTCGGAGTCCGGCTCCGGCCACACCTCCGACCACTGCTTGTTCTCGACGACCATCACCGCCATGCCGCCGTCGTCGGGGCGTGATCCGACGAGCACGACGTCCATCCGGATGTCGGTGATCGGGGTCTTCAGCTCAAGCAGGACGTGCACACCACCCAGCCCGGCCGCGACCAGGCGGTGGATGACCGTGGGGATGCTGCTGCGCCAGGACTTGTACTCGCTGCCTTCGGGGGCGTGGCCGCAGAGGTCCACGAAGTTCTTCCACATCCTCTTGAAGAGTTCGTCGTCAGGGAGGAGGGCGGCGATCTCGTCGGCGGATCCGTGGTAGAGGCAGCGCGAACCCACAGCGTCTGTTCCTTCCGCGGTGAGGTGGAGGGCTGGACGTTGGAGCCACGGTACAGCTCGCCGGTGACGTTTGGCGGTCGTCCGTGTGCTGCGGGCAAGGAAAGGGGCATGTAAAAGATAATTGACATCGTGTCGGATACGTTTTACCTTCGCCATGTCAGGTTTGTTTTACATGAAGGGGTGACGGTGTCCTACGAAGAGCGGCGGGTGTGGGTGTACGGCCTGGTGGCGCTGGTGGTGCCGGTCGGGTACTTCGGAGTGGTGCTGGCGCAGGTGCCGGGTGCGGATGTCGCGGACATCGGGTACGTGGTGCCGATGCTGGTCGCCATCGGGGTCGCCCTGCCGTTGAACATGCTGTTGGGGCCCAAGCGGCGCGCTCAGTCGGACGAGCGCGACGCGGCCGTCAACCGGCACGGCGAGCACATCGGCTTCTACGTCCTCGCCGCCGTCACCGCCGCCGCGCTCGGCCTCACCATGGCCGGGGTGCCGCACTTCTGGATCGCCAACGTCCTCTACCTGGGGTTCGTACTCAACGCGGTGACCGCCTCGGCCGTCAAGATCGTCGCCTACCGCCGGGGCCTGTGAACCGTGCCCAAACCCACCCGGATCACCAACTCCATCCGCGCGCTCCGCTTCGCCCACGGCGAGATGACGCAGGCGGCCCTGGCCGACCGCGTCGGCGTGACGCGCCAAACCATCATCGCCATCGAGCAGGGCCGGTACTCGCCCTCGCTGGAGACGGCGTTCCAGATCGCCCGCGTGTTCGGCGTCCCGGTCGACGAGGTGTTCCACTACCCCGACCCGGCAGACTCCGGCACCGGTATCGGCACCTCATCCACCTAGGCCGCCGCCGGCCGGAAAGGCGCGTCATGTCGCCGCAGCCCGCCCCCACCCCCGTACCCCTGCCCCCCGCGATGCGCGCCGTCGTCTGCCGGCGGTACGGGCCGCCCGACGTGCTCGACGTGGCGCGCGTGCCCGTGCCCCGCGCCGGCGACACCGACGTCCTCGTGCGCGTCGAGGCGACCACGGTCGACCGCGCCGACTCCGCGGCCCGCATGGGATCCCCAGTCCTCGCCCGCCTGGCCTTCGGGCTGCGCCGGCCCCGCAACCCCGTGCTCGGCAGCGCCGCCGCCGGCGTGGTCGCGGCCTGCGGAGAAGGGGTCGGCGACCTGCGCGTCGGGGACCGGGTCGTCGGCGTCACCGGCACCTCCTTCGGTGCCCACGCCGAGTACGTCGTCCTGGCGCGCGCGGGCGTGACCGCGCTGCCCCCCGCCGTCAGCGCCGAGTCCGCCGTCGCGATCGCCGACGGCGGACTGACCGCCCTGCCCTTCCTGCGCGACCACGCCCGCCTGCGCGCCGGCCAGCGCGTGCTCGTCAACGGCGCCTCCGGCTCGGTGGGCTCGGCCGCCGTGCAACTCGCCAAGCACCTCGGCGCGAGCGTCACCGGTGTCTGCGGCCCCACCAACACCGAGGTCGTGGCCGGCCTCGGCGCCGACGAGGTCATCGACCGCACCGCCGCCGACTTCACCCGCATCGCGCCCCGGGGCGGCTTTGACCTGGTCTTCGACGCGGTGGGCACCAGCAGCTTCACCCGCTGCCGCCCGCTGCTCAAGCCCGGCGGCGCCTACCTCACGCCCGTGCCCGGCGCGGCGGTCCTGCTCCAGACCGTCTGGACCGCCCGCTTGGGCCGCCACCGCGCCGCCGTGGCCTTCACCGGCCTGCGCCCGGTCGAGGCCCGCGCCGCCGACCTCGACCACCTCCTCGGACTGACCGCGACCGGCGCTCTGAAGGCCGTGATCGACAGCCGCTACCCGCTGGCCCAGGCGGCCCAGGCCCACCGGCGGGTGGACACCGGGCACAAGACCGGGGTGGTCGTGCTCACGGTCTGAGTGCACGGACGACGCGATCGCGCGCCGGCCAACATCCGTTCTGACCGGCCGCCCTGTCCGCCCGGCCGTGGCGGGTGGCCGCTGAGCCGGTTCCGACGACCCCACGCCCGCCCGCCCCCGGCGAAAACCGGTGGCCGGGCGGGCGTGCGGGTCGCTAGGGTCCGGGCTGCTCGAATCGGTGCAGGGGAGAGGTGGCCATGGGGGAGCGGTGGGTCGGCGAGCCCGACAGGACGGGGGGCGAGGTGCTGCCCGACGGTCGGGTCCTCGGGTGGGCCGAGTGGGGGGCGCCCGACGGCGTGCCGGTGCTGTTCTCCCCCGGAGCCGGCACGAGCCGGCGGCTGGGCTTCGGGGCCGACGCCGCCGGGCGGCTGGGGGTGCGGATCATCGCCGTCGACCGCCCCGGCCTGGGCGCCTCCACACCCGCCCCCGGGCGCGGGTTCGCCGACTTCGCCGCCGACATCGCCCGGCTCGCCGAGCGGCGCGGGCTCGGCCGGCCCGCCATGGTGGGCAACTCCCAGGGCGCGCCGTTCGCGCTGGCGTGCGCGGCCGCCGGGGCGGTGAGCGCCCTTGCGCTGGTCTCGGCCGCCGACGAGGTCGCGCATCCGGCCGTGCGGGCGCGCCTGCCCGAGGACTTCGGGCGGCTGGTCGACACCGCCGTCGCCGACCGCGAGGAGGCCGAGGCGCACCTCGCCGGGTTCACCGCCGAGGCCATGCGCGACATGGTGATGGCCGGCAGCCCCGACTCCGACCTGGCGGTCTACGCCGATCCCGGATTCGCCGCCGCCTACCGGGCGGCCCTGGAGGAGGGCTTCGCCCAGGGCGCCGCCGCCGGGTACGCGCGCGACACCGTCCTGGCCATGGGGCACTGGGCGATCGACCTCGACGCCGTCGCGGTGCCCGTCGACCTCTGGTACGGCGAGGAGGACCGCAGCCACTCGCCCGACCTGGGCGCCACGCTCACCGGCCGCATCCCCGGCGCGGTCCGGCACCTGGTGCCCGGCATCGGGGGAGCGGTGCTGTGGACCCACGCCGAACCCGTCCTGCGGCGGCTGCTCGACCGGCTCCGCGCCGGCTGAGGCGCCGGGGCGTCCCCGTCCGCCCGCCGGCGCCCCCGGCCGGCAGACCGGAGACTTCTGCGGATCGGGTATTTGCGCAGGTCAAGAGGGTGCGTGGTGGGGTGGGGGAGGGTGACGGCAGGGGGCTCCAAGGTTTGCGCATTACGGAACGGGTAGCCCGGTGACGCGAGGCAAAGAGCCGATCAGGTGGACGCAAGGACACCGGAAAGAAGGTCGGAATGGTTGTCGGGGTCATCATCGCCGCAGCGGTCCTGCTCGTTCTGGCGTTCCTGTTCCCCATGCTTTCGCGCTGGCCGGAGCGGGGGAGCAAGGACGTGCTGGGCGTGGGCCGGCGCGGCGCGAGCAAGGCCCCCGGACCGCTGGGCCGCTGGGCCGCCAAGCCGTTCTCCAGTTCGCAGCGGCTGCTCGGCAAGAGCGCCCGCGCCGGACGGCGGGGCCGGGGCAAGACGCCCTTCTAGACGCTTGCGGCACCCGAGGAGCCGCCCCCCAACGCTGACGCACAACCGGACAACGAACACTCGGAGGGCCGCCGGGCGACCGGCGGCCCTCCGGCGCGCGGGAGCGGGGACCGAAGGCCCGTGCCGGCGCGCGGAGGCGGTACTACGATGCCGAAGGCTCCGCCGCGGCGCGGGGCCACCGTCCCACCCCCGATGGGCAGGAGCACCCGATGAACCAGTCGCCGGAGTGGATGCGCGTGCGGGCCCCCAGCTCCCCGCCGCCCGAGATCGACTCCAGCGTGGCCCATCCCGCACGTGTCTGGGACTACTGGCTGGGCGGCCAGGACAACTTCGCGGCCGACCGCGAGACCGGCGACCGGATCCTCGCCGCCTTCCCCGACATGGTGGCCAACGCCCGCGCCGACCGGGAGTTCCTCGGGCGCGCGGTGCGCTACCTGGCGGGCCAGGCCGGGATGCGGCAGTTCCTCGACATCGGCACCGGGATCCCCGCCGCCGGCAACACCCACGAGATCGTCCAGGAGGTCGCCCCCGGGTCGCGGGTGGTCTACGTCGACAACGACCCGGTGGTGCTGGCCCACGCCCGCGCGCTGCTGGTGGGCGACGGCTCGGTCCGCACCGACTACGTCGACGCCGACCTGCGCGATCCCGAGGGGGTGCTGGCGGCGGCCGCCGCCACCCTCGACCTCGACCGCCCGGTGGCGGTCCTGCTGCTGGGCATCCTGGAGTTCGTCCCCGACGACGGCCAGGCCGCCGCGATCGTCCAGCGCCTACTGGCCGCCGTGCCCGGCGGCAGCCACATCGTCATCGCGCACTCCACCAACGAGGTGCACACCGCCGCGATGGAGGAGGCCGCGCGGCTGTGGAACGCCGGAGGCTCCACGCCCCTGCGGCTGCGCGACGCCGCCGGGCTGGAGCGGCTGCTGGCGGGCCTGGAGGTGGTGGACCCGGGCGTGGTGTCGTGCGCGCTGTGGCGGCCGGACCCCGCCGAGGACGAGCCGAGCCCGGTGGCGCAGTTCGGCGCGGTGGCCCGCAAGCCCTGAGCGGCCGGCCCGCACCGCCGCGCCGCGCGCGGCCCAGCGGCGGCTTCCCCGACCGCCGCTGCGGTGCCCCCGGCAGGGGGCGACCCTCCGGGGTGTCCCGGAGGGCCGTCGCGGAGCGGGGACGCGGGCTCAGCCCTGGTCGCCCTCCAGGAGGTCGAGGCGCCAGCCCTCGACCCACATGGACTCGTCGCTCATCAGGAGGCCGCCGAGGAGGCCGCCGGGAAGCTCATACATCGAGTTCTGCCTTTCTGGTCAGGTGACGGACGGCGGGCGACCCTCCGGAAGGGTCCGGAGGGCCGTCGCGCGTGACGGCGGGGGCTCAGCCCTGGTCGCCCTCGAGGAGGTCGAGGCGCCAGCCCTCGATCCACATGGACTCGTCGCTCAGGAGGAGGTCGAGGACGCCGGGAAGCTCGCTCATGTGCCACACCTTTCACTTTGGGTGATCGGACGGACACATGCTGGCACAGTCCCTGGTGGCTGCGCGACCCGTTGCGGCGGATCTGTGGACAACCGGTGGCCGCCCGGCGGCGCGCGCCCCCGGCCGGCCGCATCCGCGCATCCCCTGCCGGACCCCGCCCGGCCTGCGGCGATACCCTCGGCGGCGGCCCCTGCGCCCGCCCCGGGCGAGCTCCCGTCGCGCCGACCTGGAATTCCCGGTTCCGGGCGTGTCGCCGCCCGGCGCGGCCACCCCTAGCCCGGCGCCCGCTCCAGGAACGCCCGGACCTCGTCGTCCTCCACCTGCGGAAACGACGCGTACCACATACTCACCGCGCGGAAGTCCGGCGGGCTGTGCACGCACACCACCCGGTCGCAGACGTCGCCCAGCGCCCGCGCGGCGTCGGGCGAGCACACCGGCACCGCCAGGGTCAGCGACGCCGGCCCGCGCTCCCGCAGCGCCAGCAGGGCCGCCCGCGCGCTCATGCCCGTCGCCAGCCCGTCGTCGACCACCACCGCGTCGCGCCCCGCCGCCTCCGGGGCCGGCCGGGTGCCCCGGTAGGCCCGCACCCGGCGCCGCGCCTCGTCCTGCTCGGCCGCGGCCGTGCGCGCCAGCTCCACCGTGTCGGCGCCGGCCATCCGGCACAGCTCCGGGTCGATCACGGGCGCGCCTTCGGCGGTGACCGCGCCCACCGCCGTCTCGGGGTTGCGCGGCGTGGCGATCTTGCGCACCACCAGCACGTCCAGCCCCACCCCCAGCCGCGCCGCGACCGCCCAGCCCACGGGCACGCCGCCGCGCGGCAGCGCCAGCACCACGGGATCGGCCAGGTCCAGCTCGGCAACGCGCTCCGCCAGCAGTTCCCCGGCCTCGGCCCGGTCGCGAAAGACCCGCACGCCCCTCACCCCTCGCGTGTCGTCGGCGCGTCTTCGACCCGCCCCGCTACCCCCGCGCGCCCGCCGCCATGCGCCGGGCGGGGCGGGGCCCGGGCGGCGGTTAACCCCCGCACCGGGCGGGGTAGCCCATTGGAACAGCCGCTCGAATCACCACGAACCCACTCACAAGCCGCACGCCGCGCCCAGGTGCGGCGGCACGTCCGCCGCCCCCGCGGGCGGCGGACCGGCCGGGACCGCGATGGCGTTCCACCCCGCTCATCCGCCCGGCCGGCGGTCCAGGCAACCACCCCACTCCAGCGGAAACGGCGGTGATCCATGGCACGGGCACCACAGGGCGGCCCTCCGGCGACGGAGGCCCCCACCATGGGTGTCGAGGAGGAGTTCCTGCTCGTCGGCCGCGACGGCCTCCTCGCCCACGAGGGCCAGGAGGTCATCGCCGAGGCCGGCGACGGCCCGGCCGAACTGGTCGGCGAGTTCGCCCGCTGCCAGGTCGAGGCCGCCGGCCCCGTCTGCACCACCGGCGGCGAACTCCTCACCGAACTGCGCGCCGCGCGCCGCCGCCTCGGCGCCGCGGCGTCCCGGCGCGGCCTGCGCCTCCTCGCGGCGGGCGCCCCCGTCCTGGCCGAGCGCCAGGCCCCGCCTCTCAACCCCGCGCCCCGCTACACGCGCATCGCCGAGCACTTCGGCGGCCTGGCCAACCTGGCCGCCAGCAGTTGCGGCTGCCACGTCCACGTCGCCGTCCCCGACCCCGAGACCGCCACCCGCGTCATCAACCACCTCCGCCCCTGGCTGCCGTTCCTGCTCGCCCTCAGCGCCAACTCCCCCTACTGCGAGGGCACCGACACCGGGTACGCGAGCTGGCGCCACCAGCGCTGGTCGAACTGGCCCTCGGCCGGCCCGCCGCCGCACCTGGCCTCGGCCGCCCACTACGACGCCTGCGTCACCGAGCTGCTGCACACCGGCGCCGCCCTGGACCCCGGCATGCTCTACTGGGACATCCGCCGCTCGGCCCACCACCCCACCGTCGAGGTCCGCATCTGCGACATCCCGCAGACCGCCGAGGAGACCGCGCTGATCGCGGTGCTGGTGCGCGCCCTGGTGCGCGCCGCCCTCGACGACATCGCCGCCGACCGCCCCCCGCTCGCCCGCGAGCACACCACCCTGCGCGCCGACCTGTGGCACGCCGCCCGCGAGGGCTTCGCCGGCCGCTGCGCCGACCCGCTGGCCGCCGGCGCCGCCCGGCCCGCCCGCGACGTGGCCGAACGCGCCCTGGAGCGGCTGCGGCCCTACCTCGCCGACACCGGCGACCTCGCCCTGGCCGAGGAGGTGCTGGGCGCCCTCGGCGGCCCCGGCGGCGGCGCCGCCCGCCAGCGCGCCGCCTTCGCCGCGCGCGGCCGCCTCACCGACGTGGTCGACCACCTCGCCACCGCCACCCTCGACGGCCTGGTCCTGTCGGCCGCACCGCAGCCCCCTCCCGCGCATGCCCGCCCGGCCGGCGGGTAGGCGCACGGCGAGTTCGCCGACCCACGGCGCATTCGCCACACGAGAGGAGGACGCCGATGACCGACCGGCACCGGCTCACGGAACTGGCACAGCAACTGCGCGTCGACGCCGTGCGCGCCGCCGACGCCGCGGGCTCGGGACACCCGACCTCGTCCATGTCGGCGGCGGACCTGATCGCGGTGCTCGCCGCCGACCACCTGCGCTACGACTTCGACGCCCCCGACCACTCCGGCAACGACCACCTGATCTTCTCCAAGGGCCACGCCTCGCCGCTGCTGTATGCGCTGTACAAGGCGTGCGGGGCCATCACCGACGACGAGCTGCTGCGCTACCGCAAGCTCGGCAGCCCGCTGGAGGGCCACCCCACGCCGCGCCTGCCCTGGGTCGACGTGGCCACCGGCTCGCTGGGCCAGGGACTGCCCGTGGGCGCCGGGATCGCCCTGGCCGGCGCCCGGTTCGACCGGCTGCCCTACCGCGTGTGGGTGCTGTGCGGCGACAGCGAGCTGGCCGAGGGCTCGGTGTGGGAGGCGCTGGAGTACGCCGGCCAGGAGCGGCTGGCCAATCTCACCGCCATCCTCGACATCAACCGGCTGGGCCAGCGCGGCCCCACCCGCCACGGCTGGGACCTGGACGCCTACCGCCGCCGGGTCGCCGCCTTCGGCTGGCACACGGTCGAGGTCGACGGCCACGACCCCGAGGCGATCAGCGCCGCCTACCGTGAGGCGCGCGAGACCACCGACCGCCCCACCGCCGTCATCGCCCGCACCGTCAAGGGCCAGGGTGTCAGCGGTGTCGCCGACAAGGAGGGCGCCCACGGCAAGCCGGTGCCCGACGCAGAGGAGGCGATCGCCGAGTTGGGCGGCCGCCGCGACCTGCGCATCGAGGTGGCCCGGCCCACCAGCGGCGGGGCCTCCCAGCGCCCCGGCGGCACCCAGGTGGACCTGCCCGTCTACCAGCCGGGCGAGGAGGTCGCCACCCGCGACGCCTTCGGCAAGGCGGTGGCCGCGCTGGGCGACGGCCGCCCCGACGTGGTCGTGCTCGACGGCGAGGTGGCCGACTCCACCCGCACCAAGGCGTTCGCCGACGCCCACCCCGACCGGTTCGTGGAGCTGTACATCGCCGAGCAGCAGCTCGTGGCCACCGCCGTGGGCCTCCAGGTGCGCGGCTACACGCCTTATGCGGCCACGTTCGCGGCGTTCTTCTCGCGCGCCTACGACTTCGTGCGCATGGCCGCCGTCAGCGGGGCCGACATCAACCTGGTGGGCTCCCACGCGGGGGTCTCCATCGGCGAGGACGGCCCCTCGCAGATGGGCCTGGAGGACATCGCGTCGCTGCGCGCGGTGCACAACAGCGTCGTGCTGCACCCCTGCGACGCCAACTCCACCGCCCGGCTGACCGCGGGCATGGCCGAGCACCGCGGGGTGAGCTACCTGCGCACCCTGCGCGGCGAGACCCCGGTGCTCTACGGCCCCGACGAGGGGTTCCACATCGGCGGCAGCAAGGTGCTGCGGTCCTCCGCCGATGACCGGGCCACCGTGGTCGCGGCCGGGGCCACCGTGCACGAGGCGCTGGCCGCCGCCGACGCGCTGGCCGCCGACGGCATCGCGGTGCGGGTGATCGACGCCTACTCGATCAAGCCCGTGGACGCGGCCACGCTGCGCGCCGCCGCGCGCGAGACCGGGTGCGTGGTCACCGTGGAGGACCACTGGCCCGAAGGCGGGCTCGGCGACGCCGTCCTCGACGTGTTCGCCGACACCCGCACCATGCCGCGCACGATGAAGCTGGCGGTGTCGGGCATGCCGGCCTCGGCAACGCCCGAAGAGCAGCGGCGCGAGGCGGGCATCGACGCCGGCGCCGTCGAGGCGGCCGTGCGGGGGATCCTGCGCCAGGCGGAGACCGCGCCGGTGGCCGCCGGGGGCTGACCGGGCGCCGGTCCGGGCAGCGGCGGGCGGCGGCGGGGCGGGGCGCCTCGCCGCCGCCCGCCGCCGTGCGCGGCCGGGGCCGGGGTCGGACCGGTGCCGGCGCGAGGCTTTCGCGCCGGTGCGTCCCGCCGCGCCGCTTCCCGGCGCCGGCGGCCCCGGGTGCCCCCGGGTGTTCCCGCCGCCTCTCTTGTCTGTTTTACCGTTTTTAGACGTTTATCAAGGGATCCGCGAATAGCGGGGTCGCCGATTTCCGCTGTGCTTTTACGGCGCATTCCGCATGACCTTAACGAGGCCCGGGCGCCGCATTCCGCGCGATTCCCCGTGTTTCCGGGTGCGGCATTGAAGACGGTCCGCAACCGGGTCCGAAACCGCTTCCGCGCAGGTTGGCGATTCTTTTCCCGATTTTCCCGCGTGCCGTTGCTTCCGGTCCGAATTGGGGTCCTATGGAAAGTGGATGCGTGTGCGCCGGGAAAGTCGGTGGCCGCGCGGCATGCGGGAGTGATCCACGGGTACGTGGGGGCCGACCAGGCGTGCACGTGACGCAGGTGAACACGCGGCCTCTCGCGGGTCTCCCGGGAAAGGCGCCGCCTTTTCGGGGGTCCGTTCGGCCGGGTGGAGAAAACGGAAATAGATAGCGGACTGGGTCAGAATGCGTCTGGTTCCGCAATCCGGGTGGAATCGGTCGCCCGTGCACCCTGAACCCTCCGGTGGGGGCCGAACACCGATCGGAACACGACCGCCACAGCACCAACCCGCAGCAAAAAGGAATGGGTGGAACACACCATGACCGAGTCCGGTGTGGAGAACGGGCAGCAGCCGCTGAGTCTGAGTCCCGCTGCCGCGCGCAACCTCGCGACGACGACCAAGACCGTTCCCCAGATGCAGGGCATCACGTCCCGGTGGCTGCTGCGGCTGCTGCCCTGGGTCGAGGCCAAGGGCGGCGCCTACCGCGTCAACCGCCGGCTGACCTACACCGTGGGCGACGGCCGGGTCAGCTTCGTCAACACCGGGGCCGACGTCCGCGTCATCCCCCGCGAACTGGGCGAGCTGTCCCTGCTGCGCGGGTTCGAGGACGAGGAGGTGCTGTCGGCGCTGGCCGACCGCTTCGTGCAGGAGGAGTACCAGCCCGGCGACGTCATCGTGGAGCGCGACGCCCCCGCCGACCGCGTTTACCTGATCGCCCACGGCAAGGTCAACCAGATCGGCCAGGGCGAGTACGGCAACGACACCGTCCTGAGCACCCTGGTCGACGGCGACCACTTCGGCGTGCCCGCCCTGCTGGAGGAGGACAACACCTGGGACGCCACCGCCAAGGCCGTCACCCCCTGCACCGTGCTGAGCCTGCCGCGCTCGGAGTTCCAGCAGGTCGTGGACCAGTCCGAGGCGCTGGCCGGACACGTCGAGGAGGTCCGCAACCGCCCCGAGAACGAGGCCGACTCCGACGGCGAGGCCCGCATCGCGGTGGCGGCCGGCCACAGCGGCGAACCCGACCTCCCCGGCACGTTCGTCGACTACGAGGGCTCCCCGCGCGAGTACGAGCTGAGCGTGGCCCAGACCGTGCTGCGGGTGCACACCCGCGTCGCCGACCTCTACAACAACCCCATGAACCAGTTGGAGGAGCAGATCCGGCTGACCGTGGAGGCGCTGCGCGAGCGCCAGGAGGACGAACTGGTCAACAACCGAGAGTTCGGGCTGCTGCACAACGCCGACCTCAAGCAGCGCATCCCCACCCGCACCGGCCCGCCCACCCCCGACGACCTCGACGAACTCCTCAGCACGGTGTGGAAGGAGCCCGCGTTCATGCTCGCCCACCCCCGCGCCATCGCCGCCTTCGGCCGCGAGTGCACCCGGCGCGGGGTCTACCCCCAGAGCGTCGACGTCGAGGGCCACCGCGTGCCGGCCTGGCGGGGCGTGCCGATGTTCCCCTGCAACAAGATCCCGGTCAGCTCCACCCGCAGCACCTCGATCATGCTCATGCGCACCGGCCAGGAGAAGCAGGGCGTCGTGGGGCTGCACCAGACCGGCCTGCCCGACGAGTACCAGCCCGGCCTGTCGGTGCGGTTCATGGGCATCAACGACAAGGCGATCATGTCCTACCTGGTCAGCACCTACTACTCGGCCGCGGTGCTGGTGCCCGACGCCCTGGGCGTCCTGGAGAACGTCGAGATCGGCCGCGAGTCCTAGCCCCCGGCCCCCCGGCCGGCGCCCGGCCGCCGCCTCCCCCCGCGGCGGCCGGGCACGGTCGGGGCGGCGCCCCCGCCGGCGCCTCCGGCCCCCCCGGGGGCCCCCGCCGCGCCGGCCCGACCCCCGCAAACCGACACCTCACACGATGGGTGGTGCACACCATGACCGAGCCCGCCGCCGAGAACGGCCAGCCGCAACTGAGCCTCGGCACCGCCGCGGCGCGCAACCTCGCCTCGACCACCAAGACCCGCCCCCAGATGCAGGGCATCACCACCCGCTGGCTGCTGCGGGCGCTGCCCTGGGTCCAGGTCGAGGGCGGCGCCTACCGCGTCAACCGGCGGCTGACCTACACCCTCGGCGACGGCCGGGTCAGCTTCATCACCACCGGCTCCACCGTCGAGGTGGTCCCGCCTGAGCTGGCCGAACTCCCGCTGCTGCGCGGATTCGACGACGAGGAGGCGTTCCAGGCCCTGGCCGACCGCTTCGAGCAGCGCTCCTACTCCGCGGGCGACACCATCGTGGCCGCCGGCGCCCCCGCCGACCACGTGTACCTCCTGGCCCACGGCAAGGCCGGCGTCTACCGCACCGGCCCCTACGGCGACGACGCCGTGGTGGACCGACTGGTCGACGGCGACCACTTCGGCGACTCCGCCCTAGAGGAGGACCCCGGCACCGCCGACACCACCGTGCGCGCCCTCACCGACTGCACCGTGCTGGCGCTGCCCCGCGAGCGCTTCACCGAACTCCTGGAGCGCTCCGCGCCGCTGCGCACCCACGTCCAGGACGCCCGGTCCCGGCCCCGCAACCCCAGCAACCGCTACGGCGAGGCCGACATCGCGGTGGCGGCCGGCCACAGCGGCGAACCCGACCTCCCCGGCACCTTCGTGGACTACGAGGCCCGCCCGCGCGAGTACGAGCTGAGCGTGGCCCAGACCGTGCTGCGGGTGCACACCCGCGTGACCGACCTCTACAACCACCCGATGAACCAGTTGGAGGAGCAGGTCCGGCTGACCGTGGAGGCGCTGCGCGAGCGCCAGGAGCACGAACTCGTCAACAACCCCGACTTCGGGCTGCTGCACAACGCCGACCTCAAGCAGCGCATCCCCACCCGCACCGGCCCGCCCACCCCCGACGACCTCGACGAGCTGATCTCGCGCCGGCGCAAGACCCGGGTCATCCTGGCCCACCCGCGCGCCATCGCCGCCTTCGGCCGCGAGTGCAGCCGCCGCGGCGTCTACCCCGACTCCGTCCCGATGGACGGCCACACCGTCACCGGCTGGCGCGGGGTGCCCATCCTGCCCTGCGACAAGCTCGCCGTCAGCCCCTCGGGCAGCACCGCGATGCTGGCCATGCGCACCGGCCAGGAGGACCAGGGCGTGGTGGGGCTGCACCACGTCGGCCTGCCCGACGAGTACGAACCCGGCCTGTCCGTGCGCTTCATGGGCATCAGCGAGAAGGCCATCACCTCCTACCTGGTCACCACCTACTACTCCGCCGCGGTGCTGGTGCCCGACGCCCTGGGCGTCCTGGAGAACGTCGAGGTCGGGCACTAGGACGTGCCGTTTCCAACCGAAGGGATGGGGCGCCGCATGGCGACAGTCGAGGACACCACGGGAGCACGTCCGGCGGCGGAGGTCCTGGCCCGCGCCCGCGACATCGCGGGGCCGGCTGTGCGGGCGGCCGTGGAGACGCTGCCCCCCGCGCCGCGCGCGATCGCCGAGTACCACTTCGGCTGGCGCGACCAGGACGGCAATCCGGCGGGCGGTGGGGGCGGCAAGCTGTTCCGCCCCGCGCTGGCCCTGCTCGCCGCCGACGCGGTCGGCGGCACCTGGGAGGCGGCCGTCCCGGCGGCCGTGGCGGTGGAGCTGGTGCACAACTTCTCCCTGCTGCACGACGACGTGATGGACGGCGACACCACCCGCCGCCACCGCCCCACCGCCTGGAGCGTGTTCGGGGTGGGCGGGGCCATCCTGGCCGGCGACTCCCTGCTGGCGCTGGCCTTCGACGTGCTCGCCGCCAGCGGCCACCCCGCCGCCGACGACACCGTGCGCGGCCTCACCGCCACTGTGCAGCGCCTCATCGACGGCCAGAGCCGCGACATGGCCTTCGAGCGGCGCGGCGACGTCGTGCTGACCGAGTGCCGCGCCATGGCCGAGGCCAAGACCGGCGCCCTGCTGGGCAGCGCCTGCGAACTGGGCGCCGTCTTCGGCGGGGGCGGCGCCGAGCAGCGCGCCGACCTCCGCCGCTTCGGTGAGCTGCTGGGGCTCGCCTTCCAGATCGCCGACGACCTCCTCGGCATCTGGGGCGACCCCGCTGTCACCGGCAAACCCGTCCACTCCGACCTGCGCAACCGCAAGAAGTCGCTGCCGGTGGTCGCCGCGCTGTCCGGCGGCACCCCCCATGCCGCCGAACTCGCCGAACTGCTGGCCGCCGACCGCCCGCTGGACGGCGCCGAACTCGTCCGCGCCGCCGAACTCGTGGACCTGGCCGGCGGGCGGGCCTGGAGCGAGCGCGAGACCGCCGCGCTGCTGGAGACCGCGCTGGCCCGCCTGCGCTCGGCGGCCCCCGACCGCCGGGCCGCCGCCGAACTCGCCCTGCTGGCGCGGCTGGCCACCCGACGCGACCACTGACCACCGGGCCACCGGCCCAGCCGAGGAGGCATACCGCCCATGACCGACACATCCCCGAACGGCACCGTACATGTGCTGGCGGCGGGCGACCCCGGGCACGTGCCCGCCGGCGCCGTGCTCGTCGCCGACCGCCTCGTGCGGACCGACGGCGCCGCCCCCGCCGAGATCCCGTGCCCGGCCGCCGACCTGGTGGCCGGCGAGCTGCGCCGGCGCGGCGCGGCCGTGGTGCGCGGCCCGCTGCCGGTGGCCGCGCCCGGCGCCCTCGGCCCGCCCGGCGCCGCACCCGCCGCCGCGCCCGACGGCGCCGCCGCGGCCGTGCTCACCTGCACCGCCCCGCCCGCCGGCATCGGCCTGGTGCCCGGCCCCCTGGCCGCCGGCGGGCCCGACCCCGCCGACGCCGCGCGCGCCGCCTTCGCAGCCTGGCGGGCGGCGGCCGGCCCCACCCGCACTGTCCTGCTCGCCGCACCGCGCTCCTTCTGCGCCGGGGTCGAGCGCGCCGTGGAGATCGTGGAGCGGGCGCTGGCCCAGCGCGGCAGCCCGGTCTACGTGCGCAAGCAGATCGTGCACAACACCCACGTGGTCGCCGACCTGGAGTCCCGGGGCGCGGTGTTCGTGGACGAACTCTCGGCCGTGCCCGAGGGCGCCACCGTGGTGTTCTCCGCCCACGGCGTCTCGCCGGCCGTGCGCGCCGAGGCCGCCGACCGCGACCTTCGGGTGGTCGACGCCACCTGCCCGCTGGTCACCAAGGTCCACACCGAGGCCCGCCGCTACGCCGACCGCGGCGACACCGTGGTGCTGATCGGCCACGCCGGGCACGAGGAGGTCGAGGGCACCCTCGGCGAGGCGCCCGAGCGCACCGTCCTGGTCGAGACCCCCGCCGACGCCGCCGCCCTGGAGGTCCCCGACCCCCGCCGGGTGTCCTACCTGACCCAGACCACGCTGGCCGTGGACGAGACCGCCGAGGTGGTCGATGCGCTGCGCGCCCGCTTCCCCGACCTGCGCGGTCCCGCCTCCGCCGATATCTGCTACGCCACCACCAACCGCCAGGACGCCTTGCGCTCGATCGCCGAGGACGCCGACCTCGTGCTGGTGGTGGGCTCGCACAACTCCTCCAACTCCCAGCGCCTGGTCGAACTCGCCCGGCGCGGCGGCACCCCGGCCCACCTGGTGGACGACACCGGCGACATCCGCGCCGACTGGCTGGCCGGCGCCGCCACGGTCGGCCTGACCGCCGGCGCCTCGGCACCGCCCGGCCTGGTCGAGGCCGTGATCACCGCGCTGGGCGGGCTGGGCCGCGTGGCCGTGCGCGAACGCGAGACCACCCGCGAGACCGTGCGGTTCACCCTGCCCTCGGCGGTGAGGCGGCCATGAGCCCCGCCACCTCCGCCACTGGCGCGCACACCGCCGCCCTGGCGGCCATCACCGGCCCCGAGGACCTGCGCCGGCTGCCCGCCGAGGCGCTGCCCGACCTCGCCGACCAGATCCGCCGGTTCCTGGTCGAGACGGTCGCGCGCACCGGCGGGCACCTGGGCCCCAACCTGGGCGCGGTCGAGCTGACCATCGCGCTGCACCGGGTGTTCGACTCCGCGCGCGACGCCCTGGTCTTCGACACCGGCCACCAGACCTACGTCCACAAGATCCTCACCGGGCGCGCCGAGGCGTTCGCCACGCTGCGCCAGGAGGGCGGCCTCTCCGGCTACCCCTCGCGGGCGGAGTCGCGCCACGACCTCATCGAGAACTCCCACGCCTCCACCGCGCTGTCCTACGCCGACGGCCTGGCCAAGGCCGCCGCGCTGCGCGGGCCGGCCGGGCGGCGCGTGGTGGCCGTGGTCGGCGACGGCGCGCTGACCGGCGGCATGAGCTGGGAGGCGCTGAACAACCTGGGCGCGGCGCCGCACCGGCCGGTCGTGGTGGTGCTCAACGACAACGGCCGCTCCTACTCGCCCACGGTCGGCGGAATCGCCCGCCACCTGGCCGCGCTGCGCGGCGGGTCGGGCGCTACCACGGTCTTCGAGGGCCTCGGGCTGGCCTACCTCGGCCCGGTCGACGGCCACGACACCGCCGCCGTCGAGGACGCCCTGCGCGCCGCCGACGCGCTGGGCCGCCCGGTGGTGGTGCACTGCCTGACCCGCAAGGGCCGGGGGTACGCCCCGGCCGAGGCCGACGACAGCGACCACATGCACGCCGTGGGCGTGATCGACCCCGGCACCGGGCGCCCGGTGCGCCCCGGCGGCCCCACCTGGACCTCGGTCTTCGGCGAGGAGGTCACCGCGCTGGGCGCCGAGCGCCCCGACCTGGTGTGCGTGACCGGCGCCATGCGGCTGCCCGCCGGCCTGGGGCCGTTCGCCGAGCGCTTCCCCGACCGGGTCTACGACGTCGGGATCGCCGAGCAGCACGCGGTCACCTCGGCCGCCGGGCTGGCGCTGGGCGGGCTGCACCCGGTGGTGGCCGTCTACGCCGCGTTTTTGGGCCGGGCCGTGGACCAGGTGCTGACCGACGTCGCGCTGCACCGGCTGCCGGTGACCTTCGTGCTCGACCGCGCCGGGATCACCGGCCCCGACGGCGCCAGCCACCACGGCATGTGGGACGCCTCGCTGCTGCCGGTGGTGCCGGGGCTGGCGCTGGCCGCCCCGCGCGACTGCGCCCGGCTGCGCGAACTCCTGCGCGAGGCGGTCGGCACCGCCGACGGCCCCACCGCGCTGCGCTACCCCAAGGCGGCGGCGGGCCCCGACATCCCGACGGTGCGCCGGGCGGGCGGCTGCGACGTCTTGCGCGAGGACCCGAGCGCCCGGGTACTGCTGGTGGCGGTGGGGCCGATGGCCCAGCCCTGCCTGGAGGCGGCGGCCGACCTCGCCGCCGGCGGCGTGCCCACCGACGTGGTCGATCCGCGCTGGTGCGCGCCGCTGCCGGCGGGGCTGTGCGCGCTGGCCGAGGGCCGCGACCTGGTGGTCGCGGTCGAGGACACCTGCACCACCGGCGCGCTGGGCGGCCGGCTGGCCCAGGCGCTGGCGAACCGCCCGCGCCCGCCCCGGGTGCTCACCCAGGCGCTGCCGCCGCGCTTCCTGGCGCACGCCTCCCGCGACCGCCTGCTGGCCGAGGCCGGCCTGGACGCCGCCGGAATCGCCCGCCGCGTCCGCCGCCACCTGGCGGCCTGACCGCCCGCGGCCGGGCGGTCGCCCGGTCGGCGGTGGACCCGCGCGTTCAGGTGGCGCGCGGACCGTTGATCCGCGCGCGGCCGGCCCCCGGTTGGGGTGGTTTCCACGCTCTCCGGGGGCCGTCGGCGTGCGCGCCCGGCTGCCTCCGCCGCCTCGGCGCACCCCTCTCCCGAAACGGCAGGCCCGGCGCCGTACCGGTTTCCGGCGCGTTGGTGACGCGGTGCACACTCCCGACCCCGCTGCGCGTTTTAGTCAATTTTCCGGTCATCTGTTGCGCAACGTGAGCACATGGGTCATTATCTGGGAGTTAACTTGCGCGAAATGAGCACGTAGGAGTCAGGGTGCGCCATCAAGAGCTGCTCGACGCCGTCACCGACGGCGTCCAGCGGGTCGAGGACCTCGCCCGGGCACTCGGCATCAGCCCCTCCACCGTCCGGCGGGGCCTCGCCGAACTGGAGCAGGCCGGCAAGGTCGTGCGCACCCACGGCGGGGCCGTGCCCGCACCCGCGGGCGGGGAGCTGTCGTGGACCCAGAAGAGCCTGCGCCACGCCCCGGCCAAGCGGCGCATCGCCGCCTGCGCCGCCGACCTGGTCCAGGACGACCACGTGGTGCTGCTCGACGCGGGCAGCACGACCACGTTCATCGCCGAGCGGCTGGCCCAGCGGTCGGGACCGACCGTGGTCACCAGCGGGCTGGGGCCCATGACCGCGCTCCACGACGCCGAGGGGATCGAGCTGATCGTCATCGGCGGCCGGGTGCGGCGCCGGCGCGGCTCCATCGTGGGCGACTACGCCCGCGGCGTGCTCGACCGCATCACCGCCGACATCGCCTTCATCGGGGCCGACGGGATCGTCCCCGGCCGCGGCGTCAACTGCCCCAGCCCCGAACTGGCGGCGATGAAGGAACTCCAGATGCGCAGCGCGCGCACGGTCGTGGTGGTGGCCGACTCCAGCAAGGTGCGTGCCGAGGAGTACGCCTACTGGGCGGTCCTGCCCGGCCACTACGTCCTCCTCACCGACGACGGCATCAGCGCGGAGGACACCCGGCTCCTCGACGCCGACCCCGCGTGCGAACTCCGCGTCGTGGAGACGGCAGGCGGCCCCAACACGCCTGCGGCAACGGATTGACCCCACGAAAGGGGCGGACATGGAACTACACCTTCTCGCGGCGCTGATCATCGGCGTCGCCGCGGTCGTCGCGATCATCGTCTGGACGCGGTTGGACGCGTTCGTCGGCCTGCTGGCCGGCGCGCTGGTCACCGGTGTGATCGCCGGCGTGCCGGTCACCGAGCTGATCGAGCACATCACCACCGGCTTCGGCAACACCCTGGCCGGGATCGGCATCGTCATCGCCCTGGGCGTGATGATCGGCAAGGTGCTGGAGGAGAGCGGCGGCGCCGACGCGCTGGCGCGAATGTTCCTGAACATGGCCGGCAAGGGCCGCGAGGACGTCGCCATGACCGCCACCGGCGCGGTCGTGTCCGTCCCGGTGTTCTGCGACTCCGGATTCGTCATCCTGCACCCGCTGGCCCGCTCCCTGGCCCGGCGCTACGGCAAGCCCCTGGTCACCCTGTCGCTGGCGCTGGCCGGCGGGCTGTCCATCACCCACCACCTGGTGCCGCCCACCCCCGGCCCCCTCGCCGCCGTGGGCCTGCTCGGCGCCGACCTGGGCACCGTGATCCTGGCCGGCGGCCTGATGTCCATCGTGCTCATCCCCGTCGTGGTGGCCTACGCCCGCATCATGGGTCCGCGCCTGGAGAAGCAGCTCGACCCCGACCTCGTGCCCGAGATGGCCGCCGCCGGCACTTCCGGATCGGCCGGGGAGTCCGGCACCGGCTCCGCCGGGTCCGCCGGGACGGACGCCGAGCCCACCGCCCCCGAGCGCCCCCGCGTCAACCCGCTGGTGGCCGCGATCCCGCTGCTGCTGCCGCTGCTGCTGATCATCGGCAACACCGTCAGCACGGCCGTGGCCGAGGGCACCGCCCTGGCCGAGGTCTTCACCTTCATCGGCAACCCCGCCATCGCGCTGCTCATCGGCCTGGCGGTCGGCGTCTACGTGCTGCCCCGCCGCGGCACCCCCCGCAAGACCGTCATCGGCTGGCTGACCGCCGCCGCGGCCTCGGCCGGCATGATCGTCTTCATCACCGGCGCCGGCGGCGCCTTCGGCGAGGTCCTGCGCCAGTCCGGCGTGGGCGACGCGCTGGGCGAGGCCGTGGCCGGCTGGCCCGTGCCGATGTTCCTGATGCCGTTCATCATCGCCACCTTCGTGCGCCTGGCCCAGGGCTCGGGCACGGTCGCCATGATCACCGCCGCCACCCTCAGCGCCCCCGTCGTGCAGTCGGCCGGCATCGACCCCACGGTGGCGGTGCTCTCCGCCTGCGCCGGGTCGTTCGTCTTCTCCTACGTCAGCGACTCCTACTTCTGGGTGGTCACCCGCTTCACCGGGCTGACCGGGGGCGCCGCCGTGAAGATGTGGTCGGGCATGTCGACCGTGCTGTGGGCGGCCAGCCTGCCGCTGCTCGGCATCGCCGCGCTGATTCTGGGATAGGAGGACACCGTGGCCCACGTGCTCGTCGTCGCCGACGACCTCACCGGCGCCAACGCCACCGGCGCCCGCTTCGCGCGCGCCGGGATGCGGGTGGCCACCGTCGCCCCCGACCAGGCGGCGCGCGCGGCCCGCGACTACGACGTGGTCGTGACCAACCTCGACAGCCGGCACGTGCCGCCCGCCCGGGCGGCGCACCTGGTGGCCGAGGCGGTGGCGGCGGTGTGGCCCGTGGGCCTGGTGGTCAAGCGCACCGACACCACCCTGCGCGGCAACATCGGCGCCGAACTGGAGGCGGCCTGGCGGGCGGTCCGCGACCGGGTCGACCCCCGCGCGCGGGTGCGCGCCCTGTTCGCCCCGGCCTTCCCCGCCTCGGGCCGGGTCACCGTCGACGGCGTGCAGTTGCTCGACGGGCTGCCGCTGGAGCGCAGCGAGCTGGCCCTGGACCCGCTCAACCCCATGCGCACCAGCGTGGTCGCCGACATCGTCGCCGAGCAGACCGGCCTGGCCGTGCGCCACGTGCCGCTGCGCACGGTCACCCAGGGCACCCTGGCCACCGCGCTGGCGGCCGGCGAGGAGCCCGTCGTGCTGTGCGACGCGCTCACCGAGCAGCACCTGGCCGACATCGCCCAGGCCGCCGCCGAGGTCGCCCGCGAGCAGGACACCGTGTGGGTGGCGGTGGACCCCGGACCCACCGGGGCGCTGCTGGCCGACGCGCTGCGGCTGCGCGGCCGGGCGGCGGCGGCGGGCCCGCTGCTGGCGGTGGTGGGAAGCGCCACCGAGCTGACCCGCCGCCAGTTGGACGCGCTGGCGCGCACCGGCCCGGTCCGGTTCGTCGACGTCGACGCCGCCCGCCTGGCCTCGGCCGAGCCCGCCTACCGTGCCGAGGTGGCCGGGGAGGTTCTGGCCCACCTGGAGGAGGCGGAGTTCCCCGAACCGGTCGTGGTGCGCACCGCCGGCTCGGCCCGCGACGTGGTGGACCTGCCCGAGGCCGCCAAGCTCGCGCTGCCCGGACTGCTGGCGGCGCTGGTGGCCGACGTGGTGGCCCGCGCCGCGGGCACCGCCGTCCCCAGCGGCCTCTACACCAGCGGCGGCGAGGTCACCTCGGCCGTGCTGGAGGCGCTGGGCGTGCGCGCCTTCGAGGTGGGCGGCGAGGTCGTGCCGCTCGCCGTGCACGGCCGCCTCAGCGGCGGCCCGCTCGACGGCGTGCCGGTGGTCACCAAGGGCGGGCTCGTGGGCGACGACAGCACCCTGGTGGAGTGCTTCAACCGGCTGCGCCGCGCGGTCCAGGCGCGCATGCGCACGGTCGCCGCCGAGGTCGCCGAGCACCCCCCGCCCCCGGCGCGCCCCGCGCCCGCGTCCCCACCCCCCGCCGGGCCGGGCCAGGGCGCCCGACCGGCTCCGGCGCACCGCCGCGCCGGCTGAGCAGCACCGGCAGGAAAACGACGGCGCCCGGCCGCGCGCCCGCGCGGCCGGGCCGGCCAACTGGGAGGAACCCGAGATGTCCGAACGAACGCAGACCGCCCCCGGGCGCCCCGCCCTCGCGGTCACCGTGGGCGACCCCGTGGGGATCGGCCCCGAGATCACCGTGCGCACCCTCACCGAGGTCGGCGCCTCCGCGTCGGCCCGCGCCGTCGTGGTGGCCGACCCGGCCGTGCTGCGCCGCGCCGCCGCCGTGTGCGGCATCGACGTGGAGGTGCGCGCGCTGGACTCGTGGGACCTGCCCGCCGAGCAGGACGGCGTGATCGACTGCTTCGACATCGGCGTGCTGGGCGAGACCGAGCTGCCCTGGGGCGTGGTCGACAAGCGGGCCGGCGAGGCCGCCGTGCGCGCGATCGAGGTGGCCACCGGCGCGGCGATGGAGGGCGGCGTCGCCGGGATCGTCACCGGCCCCATCAACAAGGAGGCCATCTGGGCGGCGGGCAGCGAGCACCTGGGCCACACCGAGATGCTGGGCGCGCTCACCGGGGTCACCCGGCAGAACACCATGTTCGTGGTGCGCGGCAAGAAGATCTTCTTCGCCACCCGGCACGTGTCGCTGCGCACGGCGCTGGACCAGGTCAGCGTCGAGCACCAGGTCAAGAGCATCGAGGAGGCGCTGACGGCGCTGCGGGTGTTCGGCCACGACAACCCGCGCCTGGCCGTGGCCGCCATCAACCCCCACGGCGGCGAGAACGGCGCGTTCGGCCGCGAGGAGATCGACCACCTGGCCCCGGCGGTGGAGCGGGTGCGCGCCACCGGTGCCGACGTGTCCGGGCCGGTGCCCGCCGACTCGGTGTTCCACCAACTGCTCCAGGACCGCTACGACGGCGTGCTCTCCCAATACCACGACCAGGGGCACATCGCCGCCAAGACCTTCGACTTCGACGGCACGATCTCGGTCACCGTGGGGCTGCCGATCCTGCGCACCTCGGTGGACCACGGCACCGCCTTCGACATCGCGGGCACCGGCAAGGCCAACCCGGGCACCATGCGCTCGGCTTTCCTGCACGCCTGCGAGTTCTCCCACTACGCCGACCGCATCCGCGCCGAGTACGGCTCCTAGCCGCACCCGCGCCCCCGCGCCCTCCCCCCAGGGGCGCACGCGCGCCGGTGTCCGTCCGCCGGCCGCGCGTGCGCCCGCAGGCTTCGAGGCGCCCCCGCACCCCGCCCGCCGGGGGGCGCGGGGGCGCCTCCGCCGGTTTCGGCCCCGGGCGCGCGCCGCAAGTTGAGTGCCCGTACTCACGCCCCCGACCGCGCCGCCACGATGGGATGGGTACACCGGTCGGCGACCGGTCACCCCGGAGGCGACGAGGAGGCGGACGGACATGAGCGGAACCGAGGGTGCGCACGACGAGGCTTTGCGCGGCCTCGTGGAGCGCGGTGTGCTGTCGGGCTGGCAGGCCGACCAGGTGCGGGCGGCGCTGGCCGCCCACGAGCCCCGGCGCGCCGGCGCGCGCTGGACGGAGGTCGTGGGCTACATCGGCGGCGGCCTGGTGCTGGCCGGCGCCTGCGCGCTGGTGGGCGCCTCCTGGAGCGAGCTGAGCCGCCCGGTGCGGGTGGCCCTGCTCGCCGCGCTCGCCGTGGTCGCGGTCGCCGGCGCCCTGGTGATGGCGGGCGGCCCCCAGCACCTGCGGGGCCGCCGGGGCACGGTCCCCACGGTGCGGCGCCGCATAGGCGGGGTGCTGCTGGCGTTGGCCTCGGTG
Organism: Streptomonospora mangrovi; assembly: GCF_027604915.1. Lineage (GTDB taxonomy): Bacteria > Actinomycetota > Actinomycetes > Streptosporangiales > Streptosporangiaceae > Streptomonospora > Streptomonospora mangrovi. Next base: position 36,889 of record NZ_JAJAQC010000036.1, on the reverse strand, counting down.
CTCGCCGCCTTCGCGGTGGGGGAGTCCCTGGAGTACGACGGCGACCTCACCTGGGCGCCGGTGCTGGTCGGCCTGGTGGTGGCGGCGGCCGGCTACGCGGCGCTGCCCTCGGCGGTGGGGCAGGTGGCGGTGTGGGGGATGGCCGCCGGGCTGGTGCCGGCGCTGATCGACACCTGGTGGCCCCAGACCCGCCACTTCAGCCTGCTGCTGGGCGGTGCCTGGATCGGGCTCGGGCTGGCCTGGGCCGCCCTGGCCGCCGCCGGCGCGCTCGTCGAGCGGCGCCTGGGCCTGGGGCTGGCGCCCGCGCTGGCCCTGGTGGGCTCCCAGATCGTGCTGGCCTGGGACGGCTACACCGCCTGGGGATACGCCGCCACCCTGGCCGTGGCGGCGGCCTGCCTGGTCTTCTACCGGTGGGAGCGCAGCGCCGTGCTGCTGGTGTTCGGCGTCCTGGGGATCACCGTGGGCCTGCCCGAGCTGGTGTGGGACCTCACCGACGGCGCGATCGGCGCGGCGGCGGTGCTGCTGCTGGCGGGCGCGGTGCTGCTGGTGGCGAGCTGGGTGGGGCTGCGCACCCACCGCCGCGCCAAGCCCGCCGCCCGCACCGCCGGATGACCCGCCGGACGGGCGCGCCCCGCCGGGGGGAGGGCGCCGGGCGGCGCCGTGGACGGCGGCCCCGCCCGGCGCCCTCCCCCCGGCGTGCGCGGTGCGCCGCACTCCGGGCCGCCTCAGCGGCCCCAGCGGCACAGCGCGCCCAGCAGGTCGGACCCGCCGCGCGACGGCTCCGCATCGCGCAGCGGCGTGCTCTCGGCCTGCTGGAGCAGCGCGGGGCAGCGGCCCCCGCTACCGGGATGCCCCGACCGGCTGGGACACCGGGTGGTCGGGGGTGTCCAGCCACACCTCGTGGGTGCCGTCGGGGTGCACGGTCAGGCCGAACCGGTCCACTCCCGGGCTTCCCTGGGCCAGCCACCACCGGTACGCCGCCTCCACCTCCTCCCACAGTCGGCGCGGGCCGCCCTGGTACGCCGAGGTGGTGCCGTCCTCGGTGACGGCCGCGGCCCAGGAGTGGTCGGTGAGCCCGTACAGCCACACCTTGCCGTCGCGGGCGTTGTGGACGGCGTCGGGCACGAGCAGGCCCAGCAGCATGCCGGTCCCGCCGTAGCCGGGATCGAAGAGGTCGGCCACGTCCAGGTCGGTGCGCATGGCCGTGGAGTCGCCGGTGCGGACGTACTCCTCGTGGTCGGGCCACGCCCGGCGCTGGGAGCGCGCCTTCATGAACTGCGCGGGTCCGGTGAACTGCCCCGACGCGCTGCCGTCGGCGGCCACCACCAGCCGCGCGAGGGCGTCGTGCGTGCTGAAGTGGGTGCCCCAGGGCGCCAGGATCACCCCGCCCGGCCGGGTCTGGTCGATCCACGCCACGGGCACCGCGCGCACCCCCACCGTGGCGATGACGCGGTCGTAGGGCGCGCGGTCGGGACACCCGGCCAGGCCGTCCCCGGCGACCACCACGGGCCGGTACCCGGCGGCGCGCAACCGCGCGCGGGCGCGCTCGGCCAGCGACGCGTCGACCTCGACGGTGGTCACCGCCTCCGCGCCCAGGCGCTCGCACAGCAGCGCGGCGTTCCAGCCGGTGCCGGTGCCGATCTCCAGCACGCGCATGCCGGGCCGGGAGTCCAGGTCGCGCAGCATCGCGGCGACGAGGCTGGGCATGGACGCGCTGGAGGTGTACACCTCACCGGCCTCGGCGGTGGCGCCGTCGTCCCACTGCACGGTGATGGGCACATCGGCCTCGGCCCACCGCGCCCAGGCGTCGGGGTCGGCGGCGCGGTCCACCCGGCGCCGGTCGTCCTCGGGGGTGAAGGGCCAGATGACGTCGGGCAGGTAGTCCGCGCGTGGCACGGCGCGGAAGGCGCCGCGCCACGCGGGATCCAGGGTCTCGGTGGCCAAGAGGAACTGTTCCAGCTCCTCGGTCACTTCTCGTGCCGTCCGGGGCGCGGGCCGCCGTCGGGGCTGGGCGGCGGCGGTGGGGGCATCGGCTGGGGGCGCGGCTGCGGCGGTCCTTCGTGGCGGCCCATCGGTTCTCCTCGGGGTCGGCGGCTCGCGGCACCACCGTAGCCCCATGGTTACCTGCTGTTATTTCCGGTGACCGAATGTGTCCGGATCCGGTCACCCGACCCCGGCCGAACGCGCCCCCGCTCCCGTGCTCGTCTGCCACTCTCCGTTGTGGACAGGCAATGGCAGTGCGCTGCGGGACGGTCGCCTTCCGCTGGTGACCTCGGGGGATCGCTGTTCAGGAGGAAGTGACCGACGACATCCGGCGCGCTTTCGCGGGCCTCGACCGGGCCGTGCTCATCCCCGACCGCGTTTGGCCTGCCGGACTTGAGCCGCCGGTGGACCGCGCCGTCGATCCGCGGGCATGGGCCGGGCCTCCCGCGCGGCCGGCCGCGCCGGCGTCCACGGCCTTAGGTGTGGCGGGGGCGGTCGCGCAGGGGGCAGGCGGCGTCGGGGTCCCAGCGGTTGGGGGAGCAGGCCACGGCGGAGGCGAAGGCTCGTCGGTCGCCCTCCAGCGACCAGGACCAGGTGATGTCGCGGCCGTCGGCCAGGTCGCGGGCGGCGTGCTCTTGGCGGTCGGCCGTCCAGAGGCCGGGGACGGCGATCGTGTCGGCGACCGCGCGGTACTCGGCCGCCAGCCACCGCGCCGCGTCGTGCGCGGTGTTGTAGGTGCCCGCCGCCGCCTCGGCGGGCTTGCGCAGCCACCAGCACGCCTTGAGCGGCGGCACGGGCGACCTCGCGAACGCGGCCTGGTCGATGTGGGACTCGTAGGTGTGGCGGCGCTGGTACTCGGTGGCGGTGCCGCGCCAGCGGTAGACGTGGTAGTGCACCCCGTGATCGTGGCACAGTTCGTAGGGCTCTACGCCCCTCTACGTCCAGATGAGAGGGGCGGGCGCGGCGGCGGCGCGCGGCGATCGACGGCGCGCCAGGCCGACACGCGACGATGGCGCGCCACGCCGACACGGGCGCCGACGCGTCCGCCGCCCCGCCGCGTCGGCGCCGGGGCGCCTGGGCGGAGGCCGCCCCCGCCCAGGCGGCCCCCTCCCATCGGCGCTCCCGCCCCTCCTAGGCGGTCCTCAGCGCAGACCCTTGTCCAGGCCGGCGCGGCGCAGGGCCTCGGCCATCGCGCTGTTGCCGCCCGCGTCCGGGGCGCCGCCGCGGCGGCCGGTCTGCCTGCCGCCGCCCTGCCCGCCACGGCCGCCTTGTCCACCCTGTCCGCCCTGGCCGCCGCCCTCGCCGCGGCGGCGGCCGCCGCCTCCTCCGGCGCCCCGGCCGCCCTCACCGCGCTCGGCGCGTCCGCCGCCGCCCTTGGCCGGGCGCTCGGCCTCCGGGTCGTCGTCCAGGCGCATGCTCAGCGAGATCCGCTTGCGGTCGGTGTCGACGTCCATCACCTTCACCCGCACGATGTCGCCGGGCTTGGCGACGTCGCGCGGGTCGTTGACGAAGCTCTTGGACATCGCCGACACGTGCACCAGCCCGTCCTGGTGCACGCCCACGTCCACGAACGCGCCGAACGCCGCCACGTTGGTGATCACGCCCTCCAGGATCATGCCCCGCCGCAGGTCGGCCAGTGTCTCCACGCCCTCCTTGAACGCGGCCGTGGTGAACGCCGGACGCGGGTCGCGCCCCGGCTTCTCCAGCTCCTTGAGGATGTCGGTGACCGTCGGCAGCCCGAACACCTCGTCCACGAAGTCGTTCGGGTCCAGCCCGCGCAGCGCCGACCCGTTGCCGATCAGGTCGCCGACCTGCCCGCCCGTCGCGTTGAGGATCCGCCGCACCACCGGGTAGGACTCCGGGTGCACGCTGGAGGCGTCCAGCGGGTCGTCGCCGCCCCGGATCCGCAGGAACCCCGCGCACTGCTCGAACGCCTTGGGCCCCAGCCGCGGCACCTCGGTGAGCGCCGAGCGCGCCCGGAACGGCCCGTGCGCGTCGCGGTGGTCCACGATGTTCTGCGCGATCGTGGAGTTGATGCCCGACACCCGCGACAGCAGCGGCACCGACGCCGTGTTGACGTCCACGCCCACCGCGTTCACGCAGTCCTCGACCACCGTGTCCAGCGACCGCGACAGCTTCACCTCCGACAGGTCGTGCTGGTACTGCCCCACCCCGATCGACTTGGGGTCGATCTTGACCAGCTCCGCCAGCGGGTCCTGGAGCCGCCGCGCGATCGACACCGCGCCGCGCAGCGACACGTCCAGGTCCGGCAGCTCGCGCGAGGCGTAGGCCGAGGCCGAGTACACCGACGCCCCCGCCTCCGACACCATCACCTTGGTCAGCTTGGCCGGGGCCACCAGCTTCACCAGCTCCCCGGCGAGCCTGTCGGTCTCGCGCGAGGCCGTGCCGTTGCCGATGGCCACCAGCTCCACCCCGTGCTCGCGCACCAGCCGCGCCAGCGTTGCCAGCGCCTCGTCCCAACGCCGCGCCGGGGCGTGCGGGTACACGGTGTCGGTGGCCACCACCTTGCCGGTGCCGTCGACCACCGACACCTTCACGCCCGTGCGCAGCCCCGGGTCCAGCCCCAGGGTGGGTCGGCTGCCCGCGGGCGCGGCCAGCAGCAGGTCGCGCAGGTTGGCCGCGAACACCCCCACCCCGTCGTCCTCGGCGCGCTGCCACAGCCGCATCCGCAGGTCGATGTCCAGCCGCACGAACACCCGCGTGCGCCAGGCCCAGCGCACGGTGTCCAGCAGCCAGCGGTCGCCCGGCCGCCCCCGGTCGGCGATCCGGTAGCGGGCGGCGATGGCGCGCTCGTAGGGGCCGGGCGCGGTGGGCGCGGCGTCCTCGTCGTCCTCCGGCTTGAGGGTGAGGGTCAGCACCTCCTCCTTCTCGCCCCGGAACATCGCCAGCACCCGGTGCGAGGGCAGCTCCATCAGCCCCTCGCTGAAGTCGAAGTAGTCGGCGAACTTGGCGCCGTCCTGCTCGCGGCCCTCGCGGACCTGCGCCACCAGCCGCCCGCGCTGCCACAGCCGCTCGCGCAGCTCGCCCACCAGGTCGGCGTCCTCGGTGAACCGCTCGACCAGGATCGCGCGGGCGCCCTCCAGCGCGGCGGCGGTGTCGGCCACGCCCTTCTCGGGGTCCACGTAGGCCGCCCCGGCGTCCTGGGGGTCCAGCCCGGGGTCGCCCAGCAGCGCGTCGGCCAGCGGCTCCAGCCCGGCTTCGCGCGCGATCTGCGCCTTGGTGCGGCGCTTGGGCTTGAACGGGAGGTAGATGTCCTCCAGCCGGGCCTTGGAGTCGGCCTCGTTGATGCGCGCCTCAAGCTCGGGCTCCAGCTTGCCCTGCGACCGGATGGAGTCCAGGATCACGGCCCGGCGCTCCTCCAGCTCCCGCAGGTAGCGCAGCCGCTCCTCCAGGTGGCGCAGTTGGGCGTCGTCGAGGGCGCCGGTGGCCTCCTTGCGGTAGCGGGCGACGAAGGGCACGGTCGCCCCGCCGTCCAGCAGCGCGACGGCCGCCGTCACCTGGTTTTCGCGGACGCCGAGTTCCTCGGCGATCCGCCGGTCGATGCTGATCGTCACGTTGGGGTGTCCACTTTCTCGTTCTGGTCCGACGGTGCATTCTCCTGTGGCCCACAGATGTTGTCACGCCGGACCCGCGCCGCCCGCCCCCTCACGCCGCCGCGCCGGTTTTGGTCCGGTGCTGACCCCGCGCCGACCGGGCGTTGAACGCCCTGCTGGTCTCCTGTAGGGAAAGGACGCCTCAGCAGAACGAGAGGGGACGAGCGTGAACGTCGACCCGACGTCGCTGCGCGACCTGGCCGCCATCTCCGACGACATCGGCGTGCTCACCGTGTACGCCACCGCCGACCCCCGCGACCGCACCGCCTCGCCCGCCTGGCGCCTGTCGGTCGACAACGCCCTGGGCGAGGTGCGCGGCGGCGCCGCCAACGGCGGCGACAAGGATCGCCAGGCGGCCGTGCTGGACCGCCTGGACCGGTTGCGCCCCGAGATCGACAGCGTGCTGCACACCACCGAGCCCGGGGTCGGCCGCGCGCTGTTCGCCCCGGTCACCGGGGACGAGGTGCACACCCTCACCGTGCAGGTGCCCCTGGACGACTGCGCCGTCCTGGCGCCCCACCCCTACCTGCGCCCGCTGGCCGCCGCCCTCACCCTGGGCGCGCCCGCCGGGGTGGTGGCGGTCTCCCACGACGGCGTGCGGGTCATCGACCTGCGCTTCGGGGCCGCCTCGGAGGTCACCCGGCTCGACTTCGCCCTGGACAACGACGACTGGCGCGGCACCCGCCCCGCCGCCGCCGGGAACCGGGGGCCGGGCGGCGGCGCCCCCTCGCGCACGGCCGGGGCCGCCGAGCGCTTCGACCGCCGCGTCACCGAGAACCTGCTGCGCTACCTCAACTCGGTGCGTCCGCGCATCGCCGAGATCGCCGACGCGCGCGGCTGGCGCGAGGTCGTGGTCACCGGTGACGCCCGCCTGCTGGAGGTGGTGCGCGAGGGCCTGCGCGCCGACCGGCCGCGCCGCGACGTCATCCTGCTGGACCGCCGGGTGTCGCCGCAGCGCCCCGTCCCCGAGATCGCCGAGCTGGTGCGGCCCGAACTGGAGGAGGCGCGCATCCGCGCCTGCCGGTCGCTGGCCGAGCGGGTGTGCGACATCGCGCGCTCGGGGGGCAACGCCACCACCGGACTCAGCGACACCCTGGGCGCCCTGCGCGAGAACCGGGTCGCCCACCTGGTGATGGACGGCACCCGCACGCTGACCGGGCACCGGGGCCGCGACGGGCGGTACTACCCTCAAGGGGAGCTGCCGCCCGGGGAGTCCTACACCTCCATGGCCGAGGAGTTGGACCTGGGCGAGCGGATGATCGAGATGGGGCTCGCCACCGGCGCCGAGGTCACGCTGCTGCCCGAGGGGGCCGCCGACGCGCTGGCCGAGGCCAAGGGCGTGGCCGCGCTGCTGCGCTGGTAGCCGAGGGGCGATGGCCGGCCGGTCGTTGACCGGTCGGCGACTCCGCCCTGCACCGGGCGCGCACGGCTGCGGAAGGCTGCGGAAAACGACTCGGCGGGTGGGCGCCGGTGGCGCGGGCGGGTGCGGGAGCGGAGGGCGGTCGGGGTGCCGGGGATCGGCGTGCGCGAGTTCCAGTTGGTGCTGCTGCGGCGGATGGCCGACTTCCAGCCCGGCCTGGTCGAGGACGCCAGGCGCGCCCTGGGCGCCTCGCGCACTGAGATGCGCGAGGTCAACGCCGCCTGGCAGCGCATGATCCGCTCCCCCCGCGCCCCCGCCGGGCCGCGGCGCCACACCTCGGTCCTCGGCCCGCCCGAGAGCGACGGCGAGCGGGCGGTGGGCGACCTGGTCTGCCGCGTCCTGCGCTGGCCGCTGCCGCTGTGGCCCGACCTGCGGTTCGAGGTGGTCGCGCTGGGGGAGCGCACCGTGCTCCAGGAGTGGCTGGTGCGCGCGCCGGGGTCGGCGCCGCCCGCGCTGCGCGGGGTGGCCGACCTTGCGCCGTGGTCGTGCGTGGTCGAGGACGTGGGGCGCGCGTTCCCCTCGGCCCGGCCGCTGGAGGGAACCGCGCCCGCGCGCTGGCGACTGGTCTTCACCGCGCCCGGCGGCGGCCTTGATGGCGGTCCCGGTGGCGGCCTCGCAGGCGAAGGCGAACCCGGCCGCTACGTCGCCGACTTCACGTGGGGCCTGCTCCAGGAGGTCCGGGCACTGGACATCGGTCCCGGCCCCGGCTCCGGAGTCGAGACCGGAGCCGGTTCCCGAGCCGACCCCGCCCCGGGATCCGGCGGTCGGTCGGCTGCGCGCTAAGCACTAGCGCCGGTTGCTCCGGCGGGACTGGCGCCGCATCAGGGTCGCGACGGTCACGAAGATGGTGGGGATCCCGATGATCAGCACGGCTATGACGATGAGTTCAGCGGTTCCGATCTCCATGATCAGGCGACTACCCGCTGATACGCGCCCCACACCGGGGTTTAGCCGCCGCAGCGCCCGCTGATCAGGGCCGCCACCTGGTCCGCCAGCGGCGGGGCGCCGCGCCGGTTGTCGATCTCGGCGTGGGGGACCGGCGGGGGTTCGTCGGGCCGGACGCGGGCGAGGAAGCTGGCGAAGTCGTCGGTCTTCCCGGAGTCGCGGGAGCGCCCGCGCCCGCCGATCCGCGCCCGCAGGGTGTCGGCGTCGCTGCGCACCCACACCAGCCGCACCGGCGGCCCGCCCAGGTCGGCGGCCCAGGCGCGCCAGCGCTCGGGGTCGCGGATCTGCCCGGTGAAGGGCGCCACCAGCATCACCGGGCACCCCGCCGAGCGGATCTCGCGCGCGGCGGCGGTCATGCCCGCGTACTCGTGGACCTTCACGTGGTCGTCGTACCAGGCGCCCTCGCGCTCGCCGTAGGGGCGGCCGTGGGCCGACAGCACCTCGGCGACGAACCCGCTGAACAGGGTGTCCTTGTCAAGCAGCGCGGGGACGGGGCGCAGCGCGGCCAGCAGCACCTCGGCGGCGGTGGACTTCCCCGCCCCGGGCGCACCGGCCACCACCCACACGTCGGCGTTCAGGAGTCGCCCAGGATGTCGGGAGCGTAGTACTCGTCCACCGGGACCGGGCCTCGGTACCCCTGGCACATGCACTGGCGGTAGGTGCCGCCGCTCTGGCCGACCCAGCGGCCGGGGATGACGACCTGGGCCTGGCACAGCTTGGACTCCTGGTCGTGGAACACCAGGTGGTGGCCGCAGCCGCAGATGGGTTGAGGGGTGCGCGGCGCGGCGGGGACGGCGACGGGCGGGCGCTGCTGCGCGGGGGAGCGCCGTGGGATGAGGCGGCCGATCATGACGCCGCCGAGGGCAATGGCGGCTCCAACGACGAGGCTGACCGGATCCATCCTGCACCGCCCTCCGACGAAGTTCTCTTCATTGTCACCGACGACCCCGCCCGGCGCCCGGTGGTCCGGGCCGTTTTCCCCTCCATTCTGCGTCCGCAACCGCCGGGACGCCATGGCCACCCGGCGCGATTCGCGCGGCCGGGTGGCCGGGTTGGCGGGCCGTCCAATGGATTACGGCCGCAGGTAGGGCCGGACCCGCGCGGGCCTCTCCTGGGGGAGGGGCGGGAACCTGCTGTTCTCGCGGCGGGGGTTGCCGCAGTAGCCGCAGGGATCGGTCCGGCTGGGACGTTCGCAGAGTCGGCAGGTCCATTGCCCGGAATCGGGGGGCTCCTCTGCCGGGTCTACCGGGACATCGGTGTCCGCCATGCGCTCACCTCCACCCGGTCGGGTGGGGATTCGAGGAGCCGTTCCATCTGCCCGGGGTGCGGACTGGCGAGCGTGGGCGCCCAGTCCTTTCCCTCGGGCATCTTCGCGGGGTCGAGGGTGGCGTAGTAGGAGCCGCCGAATTCCCCGTCCTCCATTGAAGGCCAGACGTAATAGGCCGGATTGACCGCATTGAGGTCGATCACGCGAATTGCGACATCGGACGGAAGCGCGGCGATGATGTGATCGGGCGGCAGTCTCATGGTGTCTCCACGTCTCAAGAAACTTCTTGGCGCTTCCAGGGTCGCTCCGCCAACACGCTTGGGTAAGGGGAATGACCACGCCGTGGACGATCTGGGTAGACTCGCACGCGGAGAGAAACATTGTGTGCGATCCTTGGAAACATGAACGCGCATCATCGACAGTTCGGGGAGAAACTCCGCGAATGGCGTAAGAGTAAGTCGCTGACTCTGGACCAAGTGGCATCGCTGTCGAATCTCTCCAAATCCACCCTCAGCAAGCTAGAGGGCGGGCAGCGATCCACGGCTCTCGGCAACATCGAACGTCTCGACCACCTGTATGAAGCAGGTGGAGAGTTGGTCCGAGCCTGGCAGGAGTCAAGGGAACGTGCAGCCGACCCCCCGTGGCTCAACCTGGTCCGAGAAAGCGAAGAGCGGGCCACGGAGATCCGGAACTGGCATCCCTACCTACTCCCCGGCCTCCTGCAAACCCCCCGCTATGCGGAGATCCTGATCGGCCACGGCTCACCGGGCGAGAATCCGGATACCGTCACAGCCCTCGCCAAAGCCCGCTGCGAACGCCTGGGGCAGTTGCGAGCCGAGTTCCGGGCGGTCATCTCCGAATCCGCATTGCGGTCGATTGTCGGGACTCCGGCCATCATGAGGGAGCAGCTTCAGCACTTGCTCGACCTTGGAAGCCGAACACGCGTCCAGGTCCTTCCGTTGGGCTGCGGGTTCTTCGGCGGACTCACTGGATCGTTCCGCTTGCTGTCCTTCGCGGATCGCACGCCGCGTGTCGAATGCGAACATGCGGGCGGCTCGGTCCTGGTGTCCGATGCCGCTGAGGTACGACGGCTGACCTCGGTGTTCAGCGAGCTCTCCGGCTGGGCCTACGATTTCCGTACCAGCAGTGAGCTGATAAGAGAGGTTCTGCATGGATTCGCAGTGGAGGAAGAGTAGTTACTCGCAAGTTCGGGGTGACTGTGTGGAGTGCCGCGTCGCCCACACCGGCGACGCTCTGGTGAGAGACACCCAGAACCGGGACAGGGCCACGCTCGCCTTCCCCCGCGAGGAGTGGGCCGCTTTCCTCGCCGACGTCGACTCCCTCTGACACCCCTCCGACCGTGCCCTGGATGCCCCGCCATCGGCGTGGGGACCAGGGCATCTCTTTTTTGCCCTGCTTTACCGGACCCTGGTCGCCCGTACGTGGATTCGCGCCTTGGGTGTCGTGCATCGTGAGGCCATACCTAGTTCTCACAAAGACACCATGAGGAGCGGTACCACTGGTACGGCAGCCCCTCGACCCCGAGAGGAGCGCCAGCAATGAAGCGATCACGGGCGAACGGATGGGGCGTCTTCGGCGCGACGATGCTGTTCGTCGTCGGCGCCATCAACATCGTCCAGGGCCTTGTGGGCATGTTCCGGCCCGCCTTCTTCCTCGGTGCCGAGGGGGAACTGCTTGTCTTCAACTACCTGCTCTGGGGGCTGGTCCTGGGGATCTGGGGCGTGGTCCTGGTGCTGGCCGGGCTCGCGCTGCTCTCCGGGCAGATGTGGGCGCGGGTGTTCGCGGTCGTCCTGGCCGCCGTCAACGCCGTGGCCCAGTTGGCGTTCATCTCCGCGCACCCGCTGTGGTCGCTGGTGGTGATCGCCGTTGACCTGCTCATCGTCTACGGCATGACCGCCGGTTGGCCCGACGAGCCCCGCCGCGACGCCTACGACGCGGGCCGCTCCGACGCCCAGACCGCGCCCGCCCACTACGGCCAGGGCGCGCCCCGGGGCGGCCACATGTCCGGCCAGACCGGCGAGATGGTCGACCAGGGCGGCCGCACCGCCTACGCGGGCCAGGGCGGCGAGCCCGCCGCCGCCGGGATGGGCGGCGAGCAGGGCTACGGCGAGTACGGCTACGGCGAGCAGGGCTACCCCGCCCACAGCGGTGAGCGCGGGCAGGCCGCCGAGGGCGGCATGCGTGAGCCCGTGGCCGCCGGAGGCGTGCGCGATCAGCACGACTACAGCCAGCCCATGGTCCAGGGCGACATGCCCCAGGGCGCCGGGCCGACCGGTCCGCAGCAGCAGACGTACTACACCGAGACCGGCCCGCGCGGCGCGATGGGCTACGGCGAGCCGTCCGGCCGCGCCGAGTCCCGGGGCGTCGGCGAGCAGTGGATGCCCGAGACCGGCGGGGGCCGCCGCCGCAGGCCCGACAGCGGGATGGGCGGCGCCCCGGACCCGCGCCAGGGCATGGAGCGCCCTCCGGGCACCCGGCCCGGCAAGCACGAGCAGCGGATGGGCTGACCGCCCGTACGCGACCGCAGACGGGCGGACGGCGATCGGCCTCCGCCGTCCGCCTCCGAAGAACAGGACGGGCGCCTTCGCCGCAGCGAAGGCGCCCGTCCTTGTTTTTCGGTCCGCCGGTGTTCGGCCCGCTCGCGTTTCGGTCCGAAAGCGGCCCTCTCCCCGCTCCCAGCGTCGGCGCGGGGAACGGGCAACGCCGAACGGGCCGAACGGAAAGGGCGGGCCGGGGCCGGTGTCAGCCGCGCAGTTTCTTCAGCGCCGCGATGTCGGTGGCGTGCGGCCCGGCCGGACCCGGCGTCTCGCACACCACGGGCACGCCCGCGCTCACCGGGTGGGTGAACAGCACCCCGAACGGCTCGGCACCGATGTGGCCCGCGCCGATGTTCTCGTGGCGGTCCTTGTTGCTGCCGCACGGCGCCTTGGAGTCGTTGGCGTGGATCAGCCGCAGCCGGTCGGCGCCGACGACCTCGCCGAAGCGGTCCAGCATCTCGGCCATGCCCGCCGGGGTGGCCACGTCGTGCCCGGCGGCGAAGACGTGCGCGGTGTCCAGGCAGACGGCGGCGCGCGGGTGCCAGCCCAGGGCGCCGAGGTAGCCCGCGAGGTCGTCCACCGTCGCGCACAGCACCTGCCCCTGGCCCGCCATCGGCTCCAGCAGCACCGGCGGGACGTCCTCGCCCAGGCGGTCCAGCAGCGGGACCAGCCGGTCGCGCATCCGCGCCAGGCCCTCCTCGCGCCCGCCGCGCACCGCCGAACCGGTGTGCACGACCACGCCCCGGGCGCCGATGGCCGCGCCGCGCACCAGCGCGTGCTCCAGGGAGGCCAGCGAGCGCTCGGCGACGGCGTCGTCGGGCGCGCCGAGGTTGATCAGGTAGGTGGAGTGCACGAACACCGGAAGCCCGGCGTCGGCGCGCTCGCGCAGCGCGGTGTCCTCGGCGGGGACACCGGCGGTGACCGCCCATCCCCGGGGGTTGGAGACGAAGACCTGCACGGCCTCGGCGTCGACCTCGGCGGCGTAGGCCAGGCCCCGGGTGGCCAGGCCGCCGGCGACGGGAACGTGCGCCCCGATGGGCGATACGGCGAGATCAGTCATGGTTCCCCCAGCTTAGAGGCTGGCCCGGCAAGCCGCCCCTCGGCGGCGGGCGCCGCTGGCAGGATGGAGGCATGGCTGACGCGACCGCACGCTCGTCCCGATTCGCGCCCGACTGGAGCGGCATCGCCCGGGGCGCCGCCGTGGGCGGCGCCGCGACGGTGGCCGTCGGGCTGGCCGCGCTGGGCGGCGGCTGGGCGGTGGACGCCCTGTTCGGGGGTGATGTGGTGGGCGCCAACATCGGGGTGGGCATCGGGATCATGGCCGTGCGCCTGGTGGCCACACCCCTGGCGGGGTGGGGGCTGCTGCGGCTGTGGGGGGTGCCGCGCGCGGGCGCGGCGGCGCTGTTCGGCACGGCGGCCTACCTGCTGCTGGCCCTGCCGGGGTGGACGGACCCCGCGCCGCCGGGGGTGGTGGCGGCCTGGCTGGTGCTGGGCGCGCTGGCGGGCGCGGTGGGGGTGTACGCGGGCGGCTGCACGGCGCGGGAGCGGGCCGGGCGCTAGCAGTGCCGAGCGGCGCCGAGCGGCGCTGAGGCCGTAGGGGAGGCCGGGCGGGTCGACGGTCAGTGCGCCCGCAGCCCGGCCAGCAGCGTGTCCACGAAGACGTCGCGGTCCTGGAGTGTGCCCAGGCGCACCGCGTACTCGATGCCGCAGACGAGGCGCTGCACCTGTTCGGGCGAGACGTCCGGGCGCACCACGCCCGCCGCCTGGGCGCGCTCCAGCAGGCTGCCGAGTTCGGTGAGGATCGCGGACTTGAGAGCGGCGACCTCCTCGCTCATGTCCTCGTTGGCGAGCAGGACGGCCTGGAGCCCGCCCGATTCCAAATGCAGGTCCAGCACGGCGCGCAGCGCCGTCTCGAAGGCGTGCCCGGGGTCGGGGCGGGCGGCGGCCGTGCGGGCGACCTCGGCCAGCCGGTCCAATGCCTCGAAGGTCAGCGCCTCCACCAGGGCGTGGGCCGTGGCGAAGTGGCGGTAGACGGTCCCGACTCCCACGCCCGCCTCGCGGGCGACGTCGTTGAGGCGGAGGTCGCGGGGGTCGTGCCGCCGCGCGGCCTCCAGGATGCGCTCGCGGCTGCGGGCGGCGTCGGCGCGGAGTGGGGTCATGACGGCACTCTACCAAAAGCGGATGGTCTATCCGTATAGTGCTAGCGTAAGCGGATGAGTTATCCACTTGATGGGAGAGTGCTGTGATGTGGGATCCCGACAGGCTGCCCGAGCAGGCCGGGCGCACCGTGGTCGTGACCGGGGCGACGGCGGGGATCGGCTACTTCGCCGCCGAGCAGCTCGCCGCCGCCGGGGCGCACGTGGTGCTGGCGGGGCGGTCGGCCACACGGCTGGACACCGCCGAGGCCGCGATTCGCGGGCAGGTGCCCTCGGCGTCGCTGAGCCGCGTGATGCTGGACCTCGCGTCGAAGGAGTCGGTGGCCGACGCCGCCGCCGAGCTGGCGGCGCGGCAGCGGATCGACGGGCTGCTGCTCAACGGGGGCTCCATGTCGGCGTGGGGGTCGAGCCGCACCGCCGAGGGGCTGTCGACGCTGCTGGCCACCCACGTCGTGGCCAACGTGGAGCTGGTGGGCCGGCTGCTGCCCGCGATGGCCGAGACCGGGTGGCGGCACGGCGGGCCGGTGCGGATCGTGCACACCTCGACGGGGTTCGTGGGGCTGCTGCGCAAGGGGGTCAGCGACGTGCGGCGCGGGTCGCGGATCGGCGTCGTGGCCTACACCCGGGCCAAGGCGGTGACGGAGATGTTCGCGTTCGAGCTGGACCGCCGACTGCGGGCGGCCGACATGCCGGTGGCCTCCCTGGTGACGCAGCCGGGTGTGGGCGTGGACGCCAGGACGCCGCGTCGGCCGGGGATCCGCGACGAGACGGTACCGGTGCGCCGGCACCCCTTCGCGCCGTGGGCGCAGGGCAAGGACGCCGCCGCCTGGCCGGCGGTGCGCGCCCTCACCGACCCCCGGGCGAAGGGAGGGGAACTGTACGCACCGCAGAGCGGGGTGAAGGGGCCGCCGGTCCGCGCCACCCCGCCGCCGCTGACGGCGAATCCGGCACCGGAGGCCATGGCGGCGGTGTGGCGGCAGTTGGAGGAGTTGGCGGGAGTGCGGATCCCGGTGGGTACGGGAGCCGCCCGAGGGTGAGGAACGGGGGCGCGCGGCGGGGCGCCTCAGGGCACGATCGCTCCTTAGCCCTTGGGCGCCTCGAAGATCAGGCAGAACGGGTGGCCCGCCGGATCGGCGTAGACCCGGAAGTCCTGGCCCTCTTCGCCCCCGCCGAGCCGCGTGGCGCCCAGGGCCAGCACCTGGGCCTCGGCCGCATCGACGTCGTCCACGCGCACGTCCAGGTGCACCTGCTGGGGGTGGGCGGGGTCGGGCCACTGGGGCGGCACGTGGTCGGGCACGTGCTGGAAGCAGACCATGGTGCCCTCGGGGCCGCCCAGTTCGATCCAGTCGCCGTCCACGCGGGTGATGGGCAGGCCGAGCAGTTCGGAGTAGAAGCGGGCGAGGGTGTGGGTGTCCGCTGCGTCGAGGACCACGGCCTCAAGGCGACCGACCATCTGCGGGCTCCTTCCACGAAAGGGGCGGCGCCGATCACCGCCCAGAGCGCAATGCTGCCCTCCTCGGAGCGACCCATGCCCGGTGGCACTCCGGCGGATGGGCGGTGATCGTCCGGCGGGCCGGTGGTTGGCCACCCCCGCCCCGGCGCGCTCTAGTCGTCGCCCGCCTCGCCGTCCTCGTCCGTCATGGCGTCCACGCACACGGCCACGCTGAGCACGAGCGCGGGGTCGCCACCGGCGTCGGTGCGGTAGGTGTTGACGTCCACCGCGTAGGTGTCGCGCAGCCGGAACCACTTGCGGGAGATGTGGGCGACCGTGCCGTTGGGGTCGCTGATCACGTACTCCTTGCCGAGGAAGTCGCCGCTGACCTCCCAGTCGTCGGCGTCCTTGAGGTCCACCACGAACTTGTCCTTGATGGGGTTGATGATGCGCTTGCGCACGGTGGCCACCGTGTCGCCGTCGCGCTCGATCCGCATGGCGTCGCGCACGCTGAGCAGCTTCTTGCGGATGGTCAGGAGTTCGTTGCCCTCGGCGTCCTTGAGTTCGAAGGTGGTGCGGATCCGCATCGCCTTGCCGTCGACCAGGAAGACCCGCTGGCCCGCCTCGTCGGTCACCCAGTAGTCGTCGCCGATGTCGAACATGCGCTCACGAACCAGGAACTTCACGGCCGCCCCATCCTTGTCGCGGTTGGCCCCGGCTCCGGCGGCCGGGGGTCGCTGACGACGCTAGGGGACGGCCCCGGCCGGGACAAGGCGCGCGGGCGGTGCGCGGCGGGCCGGCCCCGGCCGGGCGGGGGACTCCGCCCTCCTCCCGCGCGCGGGCGCCGTGGGCACGGCGGCTGAGCCGCTAATCTGCGGTCCGTGACATCGACTCCCGCTAACCCCGCATCCCCGCCCGCCCTGGGCGACGTGCTCGCCGCCTTCGAGCGGATCTACGACCCCGCATGGGCCGCCTCCTGGGACGCGGTCGGCCTGGTGTGCGGCGACCCCGCCCAGCCGGTGCGGCGGGTGCTGTTCGCCGTGGACCCGGTGGCCGCCGTGGTCGAGGAGGCCCGGGAGTGGGACGCCGACCTGGTCATCACCCACCACCCGCTGCTGCTGCGCGGCGTCACCAGCGTCGCCGCCACCACGCCCAAGGGGCGGCTGGTGCACCGGCTCATCGGCGCGGGCATCGCCCTCTACACCGCCCACACCAACGCCGACACCGCCGTGCCCGGGGTCTCCGACGCGCTGGCGGCGGCCGTGGGGCTGACCGGCGACCTCGCCCCGCTCGACCCCGACCCCGCCGACCCGGCCGGGCGCCGGGGCATCGGCCGGATCGGCACCCTGCCCGAGCCCGTCGCGCTGCGCGAGTTCGCCGCGCGCGCCGCCGAGGGGCTGCCGCGCACGGCCGGGGGCATCCGCGTCAGCGGCGACCCCGACCGCCCGGTGCGCCGTGTGGCGGTCTCCGGCGGCGCCGGGGACTCCCTGCTGGGGCGCGCCCGCGCCGCCGGGGTGGACGTCTTCCTCACCTCCGACCTGCGCCACCACCCCGCCTCGGAGTTCGCCGAGCACGGCGGCATCGCCCTGATCGACACCGCGCACTGGGCCAGCGAGTGGCCCTGGCTGGCCGACGGCGCCGCCCGACTGGCGAGCGCGCTGGGCGACGGACGGGCTAACGTGGAGATCCGCGTATCGGAGATCGTCACCGACGCCTGGTCACTGGCGATCTGACCCGCCCCCGCACCACCTGATCCCTTCGGCGGCCCCGCGGCCGGCCGCCACCGCCTCCAACGCCGCACACAAGGAGCCTGGAACCCAAGTGAAAGCAGAACCCGCCGACCAGGTGCGCCTGCTCGACCTACAGGAGATCGACAGCCGGCTGGCCCAGTTGGCCCACCGGGTCCGCACCCTGCCCGAGATCGCCGAGATCCAGCGGCTCGACGCCCGCCTCACCGAGCTGCGCGACCGCAAGGCCGCCGTCGCCACCACCCTCTCGGACCTGGACCGCGAGCAGCGCAAGGCCGAGTCGGACGTGGAGCAGGTGCGCGCCCGCGCCGAGCGCGACGCCAAGCGCCTGGACTCCGGCCAGGTCGGCTCGCCCAAGGACCTGGAGCACCTCCAGTCGGAAATCGTGTCGCTCCAGCGCCGCCAGAGCGAGTTGGAGGACATCGTCCTGGGAGTGATGGAGCGCCGCGAGGCGGCCGAGGCCGAGGACGCCGAGCTGGACAAGGAACTGGCGGCGGCCCAGGCCGAACGCGAGGCGGCCGAGGACCGGCGGTCCTCGGCGGTGCTGGAGATCGAGGCCGACCGCGACAACGAGGCCACCCGGCGCGAGCGCGTCGCCGGTGAGATCCCCGGCGACCTGCTCACGCTCTACACCAAGCTGCGCGACCAGTACCAGGGCGTGGGCGCGGCGGCGCTGCGCTACGGCCGCTGCGAGGGCTGCAAGCTGGCGCTGAGCACGGCTGAACTGGGCCAGATCCGCCAGTCGCCGCCCGACGAGGTGCTGCGGTGCGAGGAGTGCCGCCGCATCCTGATCCGCACCGAGGAGTCGGGTATCTAACGCCGGTTTTCCGGATTCCCGATCCCGCCGGTTCCTGCGGTTCCGGCGGGGACGTCTGGGGCGCGCGAAGGCGACCGCCGGACGGCGTCCCGTCCTTCCGGACGCCGGGTCCGGCATGCCGCGCCCGACGGCGGGTATCCACCCGCCGCCGGATCGCCGCTCCCCTGAGGGCGGCGGGCCGGGACACACACAGACGACGACGCGGAGGCAGGCAAGGCATGGAGGACGAGGTCGGGCGGGCGGCGCGGTGGCGCACGGCGCGGGGGACGGCGGCACGGCGGCCGGAGCGGTGGTGGCCGCCGCGCGCGGCGGCTTCCGCACCCGCGGCGCTGACGGCGGTGTCAGCGGTCGCGGCCGGACGGGAGGCGGGCCGATGAGCCGCCGCCTGATCGTGGAGGCCGACGGCGGCTCGCGCGGCAACCCCGGCCCGGCCGGGTACGGCGCGGTCGTGCGCGACGCCGCCACCGGCACCGTCCTGGCCGAGATCGCCGAGTCCATCGGGACCGCCACCAACAACGCCGCCGAGTACCAGGGCCTCATCGCCGGCCTCGCGGCGGCGGCCCGCCTGGACCCCGCCGCCGAGGTCGAGGCGCGCCTGGACTCCAAGCTGGTGGTCGAGCAGATGGCGGGCCGCTGGCGGGTCAAGCACCCCGACCTGCGCCCGCTGCACGAGCGCGCCCGCGACACCGCCGAGCAACTGGGCGCGGTCCGCTACACCTGGGTACCGCGCGCCCGCAACGCCCACGCCGACCGGCTCGCCAACGAGGCCATGGACGCGGCGGCCGAGGGGCGCCCGGTGCGGCTGGACACGGCGGAGTCGCCGGAGCCCTGGGAACCCGTGGGCGCCGGCGCGGCCGCGTCCGCCGAAGGCGCGCCCGGCGGCGGCACGGCGGGTGCCGGAGCCGACGCGTCGGCGCACGGCGGCCCGGCGGCCCCGGCCGAGGGCTCGGGCGCCTCCGAGGACCCCGCCCCGGCACCGGCCGACGCGGGCGCGGCGCCCGACCCGGCCGCCGACGCCGACACCGGCGCGCAACCGGGCGTGGCCGGGTCCGCCGCCGCCACCGGGTGGGCCGCCCCCGACACCTCGCCGACCCGGCTCATCCTGCTGCGGCACGGCGAGACTCCGCTGTCGAGCGAGCAGCGCTTCGCGGGCGTGGGCGACATCGCGCTCACCGACACCGGGCACGCCCAGGCCCGCGCGGCGGCCCGCCACCTGGCCGACAGCGGGATCGACGCCATCGTGTCCTCGCCGCTGCGCCGCACCCGCGACACCGCCGACCCCATCGCCGCCGAACTCGGCCTGAGCGTCGAGGAGGAGCCCGACCTGCGCGAACTCGACTTCGGCGCGTGGGAGGGCATGACCTTCGGCGAGGTCCAGGAGGCCCACCCCGAGGAACTCGCGCGCTGGCTGGCCAACCCCCACACCGCGCCGTTCGGCGCCGAGAGCTTCGCCGAGGTCGCCCACCGGGTCGCCGAGGCCCGCGACCGGCTGCTGTCCCGCCACGCCCGCAAGACCATCCTGGTCGTCAGCCACGTGACCCCCATCAAGGTGCTGCTCCAGCAGGCGCTGGGCGCCCCGCCCGAGGCGCTGTTCCGCATGCACCTGGACGTGGGCTGCCTGTCGCGGATCGACTGCTACAGCGACGGCCCGATGGTGGTGCGCGCCCTCAACGACACCGGCCACCTCACCGGCCACCTCGCCTGAGCCGCACCCCGTGCGCCCCTGTGCGCCCCCGCTCCGCGCCGCGCCCGGCGCAAAGCGGGGGCGATACACTTGCGGGCAGGGGAGAGTCGGCCAGGCGGTCGCGGCACCGCGTGCGGTGTCGAGGAAAGTCCGGACTCCACAGGGCAGGGTGGTCGGTAACACCGACCCGGGGCGACCCGCGGGACAGTGCCACAGAAAGCAGACCGCCACCGGCCCGACCGGTGGTAAGGGTGAAACGGTGGTGTAAGAGACCACCAGCGGCCGGAGCGATCCGGTCGGCTAGGTAAACCCCACCCGGAGCAAGGTCAAAAAGGGGGAGCGATCAGTTCCCCCGCGCGAACGCTTGAGGGCGGCCCGCCCGAGGTTCGCGGGTAGACCGCACCGAGGCTGACGGCAACGCCAGTCCCAGATGGATGACCGCCCGGTCCCCAGCGGACCGACAGAATCCGGCTTACCGGCCGACTCTTCCCCGCGCAGCCCCTTCGCGCGGCAGTTCTGGTGTGCCGCCCTGCCTCCGGCAGCTCCGCCGCGTGCGCGCGGCCCCGGCATCGCGCCGCCCGCGCCCCCGGCACTCCCGTTTCGGTCGCCCGCTGCCGTGCCATCCAACGGGTCATCGGACCTGTTGCGGGCGAACTCCCCTCCGACAATCCGTGGTGTCGTGAGCACGCTCGGCGATGGAGACGGCGGCGGGGGAGCGGCCCGGCCGACGAGGCGACGGCCGGACGGGGCCGGAAGGGCGCAAGGGACGGGTGCCCGGGTGCGGCCATAGTGCCTCGAATGGGGCGACCCGGCGCCGGGCGGCGTTAGATTGGGGAGGGTCATGACGGCCCCCGGATCGCCGCCGCCCGGGGGCTTTCGCGGGTGCCGATCGGCGCCCGTGCCGCAGCGATTCGGGTATCGGTGAGAATACGTTGTCCTCCACGACCTGGGTGATCCTGTTCGCCCTGCCGATCATCGCGATCATCGCGATCATCGCGTTCGCCAGGTATCACTCCTCCGAGGTCCAGCAGGACGGGCGCGACGACCTGCCGGACGACAAGTGACGCACCGGATCCCCCGCGAGGGCGGCGCCGTCGGCGCGGCACCGCCCTCGGGGGATCCGTCAGGGGATCAGCCCGCCGGCGAGGGGTCCTGCGTGCGCGCGGAACCCGCGGGGTCGGAATCGGCGGGCGGCGCGCCCTGCGGCGGCACCGCCCCTTTGGCCGCCGAGCCCGGCGGCCCCGCGTTGAGTTCGGCGGCGGGTATTGGCGCGAACTCCCCGGTCGCGGGGTCCAGGACGGAGATCTCGGCGGTCTCCAGGTCGTAGTACATGCCGGTCAGCTCCAGGCGGCCCTCCTCCTGGCGGCGGCGCACCACCGGGTAGGTCAGCAGATTCTCCAACTGCTGCACCACGTTGGCCTGCGACAGCAGCCGCATGGCCTCGGGCGCGGGGGTGTCCAGCAGTTGGGAGCGGCCCGCGCGCACGGCGCTGGCCTCTCCGTGGCCCAGCCACCGGCCCAGGTGCGCGAGTTCGGAGTCGGGCGCGCCGGTGCCCTCCAGCAGCGCCTTCATCGCCCCGCAGTTGGAGTGCCCGCACACCACCACCGAGGGCACCTCCAGCACGGTCACCGCGTACTCCACGGCCGCGCCGACGGAGTCGTCGGGCTGCCCGGTGCCCTGGCGCGGCACCAGGTTGCCGATGTTGCGGACCGTGAACAGGTCGCCCGGCCCGCTGGCGGTGATCACGTTGGGCACCACCCGGGAGTCGGCGCAGGTGATGAACAGCGCCTTGGGGTGCTGGCGGTGCGCCAGCCGGCTCATGATGGAGCGCATGCGCCCGGCCGTGCTCGCGTGGTACTCGCGCGCGCCGCTCAGCAGCAGCCCCGAGGGCGGCGCGCTGTGGTCGAAACCGCGCATCTGCCAGGGCGCCCACCAGCGCGACAGGCCGCTGGGCGTGGTCTTGTCGGCGGGCGGGGTCTGCCGCGACCGCCGCTCGTACCAGTTCTCGTGGACCTCGTCGATGTCGACGCTGCCGCCGGTGCGCTCGTGGTCCAGCCGCCAGGCGTGGATGGACTCGAAGGCGGCGTGGTCCATGAAGTCGACGTGCAGGTCGAGGTCGACGTGGGTGCCGCTGGGCACGGTGCGCAGCACGTGGGCCACGCGCGGCACCCCCAGGAAGGTCAGCGAGCCCTGCACCACGATGTGCCAGCGGCCCTCGAACTCCTCGGTGAGGACGGTGACCCGGGTGAGGCGGCGCAGCGACACCAGGATCGCCACCGCGAACCCGATGATCACGCCCTCCAGCAGCCCGAACACCACCACGGCGCCCAGCGCCACCAGGTAGACGCTGGCCTCGCGGTGGCGGCGGAGGTCGCGCAGGCGCGCGAGGCTGATCATCTGGGCGCTGATGAACACCAGCAGGCCCGCGAGGGCCGCCATGGGGATCTGCTCCACGGCGGTGGCCAGCAGCGCGATGAACACCACGACCCACACGCCGTGCATGATGGCCGACAGCGGGGTGCGCGCGCCCGCGCGGGCGTTGGCGGTGCTGCGCACGATCACACCGGCCACGGGCAGGCCGCCCAGCGCGCCGCTGACGGTGTTGGCGGCGCCCTGGCCGATCAGTTCGCGGTTGAGGTTGGCCCGGGGGCCGTCGTGCAGGCGGTCGACGGCGATGGCGCACAGCAGGGTCTCCACGCTGGCCACCAGCGCCACCGTCACGGCCCCGATGGCCACCCCGTGGAGGTCGGCGCGCTCGGGCAGCAGCGGGCCGCTCCAGGCGGCGGCCAGGGAGTCGGGCAGGTCGACGCGTTCGACCGGCAGTTGCGCCAGGCTTGCGAAGGCCGTGGCCCCGGCAACGGCCACCAGGGCGGCGGGCAGCAGGCGGATGCGGCCCACCACCGGCAGCCGCGGCCACACCAGCAGCACCGCGATGGTCAGCACCCCCACCGCCACGGCCGGGGTGTGGTTGTCGAGGAGCTGGCGGGGGAGTCCGGTGATGTTGGCGATGGCCGAACTCTGCGGCTCGCCGCCGAGCAGGACGTGCACCTGCGCCAGCCCGATGGTGATGCCCACCCCGGCGAGCATGCCGTGGATGACCGCCGGCGAGACCGCCAGCGCGGCCCGGGCGATGCGGAAGGCGCCCATCGCGATCTGGATCAGCCCGGCCAGCAGCGTGATGAGGCAGGTGACGCGCCAGCCGTAGGTGTGGACGAGGTCGGCGATGATGATGGTCAGCCCGGCGGTCGGGCCGCTGACCTGCACCGCCGAGCCGCCCACGGCGCCGGCGACGATACCGCCGACGGCGGCGGCGATGAGCCCGGCCACCAGCGGCGCGCCCGAGGCGACGGCGATGCCCAGCGACAGCGGCACCGCCACCAGGAAGACCATGAGCGACGCGGTGAGGTCGGCCGGGACGTTGCGGAGTAAGGGGAGGGAGTGGAGACGGGACAGCGGGGCGGTGCCCGCCTCCCGGGGCGCGGTCGATGTTCCCTGGGCGTCGTGACGCATGGTTCCCCCCGATGGGCGTGAACGAAATGGCGCTCTGGGACAGCGGCCGTGCGAAGGATCAGTGAGCCGACCTCGGAACCTGACCCACCGAACGCTGTTGGACACCCAAGGTAACGAATCCAGGCGGTGAATAACTGGACACGCCAAGTGATGTGGATAACCGGTTTTTGTGGCGGAAGGACCGCTCTGGCCTCTTGCGTACGCGAAGGGGCGGGGCGCATGGTGCGCCCCGCCCCTTCGTTGGTCCCGGCTAGCGGTACCGTCCGTCGTTGTAGCCGTACCCGCCCTGGTCGTAGGGCGGCGGCGCGTTCTCAGGATCGTGCTGGTCAGGGCGGCCGCCGCCGTAGGCGGGCCACTCGCCCGAGGGGGCGTCGTAGCCCGGGCCCGCCGGGTAGCCGCCGCTGTAGGGCTCCCCGGACTGCGGGTACCCGCCGAGCACGTCGGGGTAGCCGGAGTAGGGCGGCCCGATCGGATCCGGGCCGCCAGGTTGCCCGGGACCGGGGACGCCCGGCCCGGTGGGCGGGGTCGGCCCGCCGGTCGGAGCGGGTCCGCCCGGGGCGCCGACGCCGGAGTACCCGCCCGGACCCTCGGGTCCGCGCGGCGGCGCGGGGTAGGCGCCGCTCTCGTAGGGGTCGCGCCCGTAGGGGCCCGAGCCGTAGGGGGAGGGCGGCTCGTAGCCGGTGCTGCGCGGCGCCATGGACGGCTGCTCGCCGGTGGGGTCGCTCCAGCTTGGTTGCTGCTGCTGGTCCCACAGCGCGGCGGGCGGGGCGCTGTAGCCGTACCCGCCGCCGGGCGCGGCGGCCGGGGGCACCGGCGGCGACGCGGGCTGCGGAGGCTGCGGCTGCGGCGGCTCGGGCGCCTGCGGGGCGGCGTAGGAGCCCGTGTCGAAGGAGCCGGTGTCGAAGGAGTCGCGCGAGAACGAGCCCGTGGTGTACTGCGTCGGCGCCGACGGCGCCCCCGCGCCCCCAGCGGGGCCGGCCGGACCGCTCGCGGGCGCTCCCGCACCCGGAGGCGGGGTGAGCCCGCCGGGCGGGGTGCCCGCGCCTGCGGGGCCGCCCGGCCGCGCGCCGGGGCCGGGCGCGGTCGGCGGCACGGCGGGCCGCTGGTGAGAGCCGGTCTCCAGGCTCGACCAGATCGGGGAGTCGGCCTCGGCCGGGGTGAACGACGGGTCGGTCAGCGGGTCGCCGCCGCCGGAGCCCCGGCCGCCCGGGTAGGACGTGCGGCTGTGGGAGCCGGTGTCGTAGGGCGAGGCGCCCGAGGGGGGCTCGTAGCCCGGCCGGGTGTGGGAGCCGGTGTCGTAGGAGGGCCGCGAGGAGGTCCCCGTGTCGAAGGGGGACCGGCCGGCGGCGCCGGGCTCGTAGCCGGAGCGGCTGTGCGACCCCGTGTCGTAGGAGGAGCGGGGCAGCGGCCCGGAGTCGTAGGAGGGGCGGCTGTGGGACCCGGTGTCGTAGGGCGAGGCGCCCGACGGGGGCTCGTAGCCGGGGCGGGCGTGGGAGCCGGTGTCGAAGGACTTGGTGTCGAACGAGCCGGTGTCGAACGACCCGGTGGTGTAGGAGCCGCTCGGCGAGGTGCCGGGGTCCAGCGGGGAGCGCCCGGCCGCGCCGGGCTCGTAGCCGGAACGGGCGTGGGAGCCGGTGTCGTAGGAGGAGCGCGACAGCGGCCCGGAGTCGTAGGACGGTCGGGCGTGCGACCCGGTGTCGTAGGAGGTGGATCCCGAACCGCTCAGCGGGGCGGGGCCGCTCAGCGGGTCGCGGGAGTAGGACCCGGTGTCGCGGGTGTCGCGGGGGGTGTCCCAGCGCGCGGTGCGGTCCGTGGCCGAGCCCGAGCCGGTGCCCGAGGCGCCCGAGGTGGGCGCCAGCGGGTCGAGGGGGTCGACGGGCGAGGCGGCGGACCGGCCGGTCGCGCCGGTGATCGGCCCGCTGTGCGACAGCGGAGCCGCGGCGCCCGAGCCGCCGGCGGGGCCGCCCAGCGGGTCGCCCAGCGGGTCGGGGGAGGCGGGCGCCGAAGGCCGCTGCCCGGCGCTCGGCAGGGCGCGCGGGTCGGCGGCGCCGGCCTGCGGGCGGGACTCCTCGGCCCGGGAAGCGTCGGTGCGCGGGGTTTCGGCCCCGGTGCCGGGGGTTCCGGTTCCGGCTGCTGGACCCGAGCCCTGGCCCAGGCTCGCCAGCACGGCCAGCCCCGAGGCGTCGCCGGGGTCGGCGGCCTGGGTGGCGGCGGGCGCGGGCGCGGCCGGGGCGGCGGGCTCGGCGCCCGCGCGGCGGCGCGAGCCGCGTCCGGAGTCGCGCCGGGGCGCGGGGGCGTCGTCGTCATCGTCGTCGGGCAGCGCGGCCATGGCGGCCGTGGACTCGGCGCGGGTGTCGCGGCGCCCGGCGAAGGGGCGGTCGTCGTCGCCGTCGGAGTCGTCGCCGGAGAGGCTGGACCAGAAGTCGTTGTCCGACAGGCCCCCGGAGTCCTCGTCGTCGTCATCGTCGCGCGCGGCGGCGCGGCCGCGGCGGGAGCGCGAGCGGGCGGGCGCGGACTCCGCGCGCGAGCGGCGCTCGCGGCCGCGCGAGCGGGAACCGCCCTCGCGGTCGACGTCGGCGTCGCCGGCCTCGGCGTCCTCGCCCTCGTAGTCGTCGTCTTCGTAGTCGTCGTCGTAGCGGTCGTCGGCGTTGCCGGCGCTGAGCGCCCGCATTCCCAGCAGGATGAGGACCAGCACGATCAGGACCACGATGATGGCGATGATCGCGATAAGCGCAATGGTCATGGTGAATGCACCACCCTAGGGCCCGCGGCCTGGTAGAGGACAGAGCTGCCACCGGCGGTGGTGATGTGGCTGGCCGGTGTGGAGGCGCGCGGAGCGGGGGCGGTGGGCCGCGCTGAGGGGAGCGGGCCGTACCGCGCGCTGAAGCGGTCTCGGGAAACCGTGGCCCGTTCGGGAGCCCCCGCCACGACGCGGAGCGGATCGCCGCCAGGCGGCCGGCCGCGCGCGGGCGCGGTGGGCAGGCCGGGCGCGGCGCCGGGGACGCGACCCGTCGCCGGGCGCGGGCGCCGATGCGAGCGCTTGCACGATTCGGTCATGAGGTAATCAACGGGGGGCACGGACCCACTTTATGCATAGATGCGGCATGAGTGCAGAGGGCGACGGACGCTTCCCACGGTTCGCGCGGGGCCGCAGGAGGCCCCGCCCCCGCGCGACCGCCGTCGACGGCGCCCGCCTGCGGGTGTCCGATTTCACTACTCATTGGTAACTGTAAGGGAGCCCCGTGCCACGGCCCGGTCGGCGATGGCGTCCAGGGACTCGTCCAGCGGCGCGTCGTTGGGCAGGTCGACCTCGCTGTTGAGCGCGTACAGCGTGAACCGGATCTCGCTCGCGCCGTCCTCGGAGAAGCACGGCGGGTCGTAGGCCGGTTCGCCCTCGCTGTTGAGGCCCTGCTCGCCCGGCTGGGGCACGGTGTTCTGCCGCAGTTCCGCGCTCTGCGGGTCCAGGCCGTAGAGCACCCAGAACACGACGGCGTCCTCGGGGGCGTCCACCACCAGCGCCAGCGACTGCGTGACGTCGCCGCCGGGCAGGCCCGACCACTGGAGCGAGGGGGAGACCCCTTCGCCGTCGCAGGTGTAGAGGTCGGGTAGCGCCTCGCCCTCCTGGAGCATCGTGCTCATCAGGTTGATCTCGTCGCTGAGTTCGGCGTCGGTGCCGGAGGGCAGCGTCCCGCACCCCGCCGTTGCGGCCAGCAGCAGCGCGGCGCCGCCCGCCGCGGCGGACCGCGCTCCCGCGCGGCGCGATCGGGGTGAACGTCGGCGTTCGACCGGGAACATGGGACTCCTGCGAAACGATGCGTCGGTGGCTCCTGCGGCGCCGCGGCGCCCCGGACGCGGTGAGGGAGGTGCGTACCGGGCGCGTGCTGCGGCGTCCCACCGAACCCTACTGCGGTCGGCGGAGCGATGAGCCCGTTCGCCCACGGGATGGAGCAACGCTCGGCGGCACTCCGGCCGGGCGGACACATCGCCCCGGGGAAGCGGGGGAGTGGAGGCGCGGGGCTGCGGGGGTTGGGCCGGGCGGGCACCGTGTCGGGAGGCGGGTGGTGCCGGTGGCGACGGGGCTGCGACGGCGGCGGGTGGTGCGGGCCGCGCCGGGGCGGCGGCGCGGGCCGGGCACGCGGGCATCGGTGCCGGCGGTGGGCGGCGGAGCCCCGGACCGACTCGGCGAAGGCAGCGGTGCGGGAGGTCGGCGAAATCCGCGCTGCGGGAGAAGGGGCACCGCTGAGGCGTCCGATTTGACGCGAATGCCCCACTGTTCGGCTCAATATGAGAGACGGTGGGGGCGATCGCGCGGCGAGATGCCGCTGCCGTTCGCCATTTCGCTCAGAAGTCGCGACAGGCGGCCGTTGCAAACGGGCCCGCGCACCAAATCGGGCAGCAAGCGGCGAAAGTTGTCTCACATGTTGGGCATGGAGGTGGTAGGCGCTATGGATGGCGCCCGAGTGTGGGCTCCTGTGGGCTTCACTGCCAGGGCAAACCGGGCCAAGGGTGACATGGCAGGTAGTTGAATCCTGCATTGCCGCGGCTTTTCTTCGCCGGGCTCCGCGCCAGGCGCGACCGGCCGATGGTCGGACCGCGCAACGTCGCCCAATCCGCCGCCACCCGGCCGCCCGACGACCAACCCGAGCCCCCGCCGCACCCGTCGCCGCCTCGTCGGGTGCTCACGCCGGATCCTTCGCTTGCGAGGGTCGCAGGCCCGGCCCCTGTCGCCCTCGCCGCCTCGTCGGAGCCCGCACGGCGATCCTTCGGTCGCGGTCATCGCAGGCCCAGCCCCCGCCGCCCCCCTCCACGCACCGCGCCGGCTCATCCACCACCGCTGGCCGCATCAGGCCACCGCCCCCGCCTTCCGTCGGGTTTTCCACAGCTCACCGAAAACCCGTTGAGCCCGCTTTGGTGGCATCGGGAATCATGGACCTGTGCGGTTCTCCATCCTCGGCCCCCTCGTCGTGCACGGCGACGACGGCGCGGCGCTCCCCATCGGCGGCACGCGGCTGCGCCGCCTGCTGGTCCTGCTGCTGCTCTCCCCGGGGCGCACCGTGCGCAGCGAACGCCTGGTGCGCGGCATCTGGGCCGACGAACCCGCCCCCGTGAGCGCGGGCAACGCCCTCCAGGCGCTCGCCTCCCGGCTGCGCCGCGCCCTGGGGCCCTCGGCGCCGCTGCACGGCGACCCCACCGGGTACCGCCTCGACGTCGACCCCCGCAGCGTCGACCTCGTCCGCTTCGAGGACCTCGCCGACCAGGGGCGGCGCGCCCGCGCCGAGGGCGATCCCGCCACCGCCGCCGCGCGCCTGGCCGAGGCGCTGGAGCTGTGGCGCGGCCCCGCCCTGGCCGACCTCAGCGGCGCGGGCGCCGGCGGCGCCGACGACGTCGCCGTGCGCCTGGCCGAATCCCGCCGCGGCGTCGAACTCGACCTGCTCACCCTGCGCCTGGACCTCCACGGCGCCGACTCCGTCCTGCCCGACATCGAGGCCGCCGCCGCGCGCGAGCCCCACGCCGAGCGCCCCGTCGAACTCCTCATGCGCGCGCTGGCCGGCGCCGGGCGCCAGGCCGACGCGCTCGCCGCCTACGACCGGCTGCGCCGCGCCCTGGCCGACGACCTCGGCATCGACCCCTCGCCCCAGATCCAGCGATTGCACGTCCGCCTGCTGCGCGGGGAGCTGACCGCGCCCGCACCGCCCGCGCCCCGGCGCGAGACCCCGCCGCCCCCACCCGCGCCCCCGCGCCCGGCCCCCGTCAAACGCCTGCCGCACCACCTCACCAGCTTCATCGCCCGCGAGGACGAGCTGACCCGGGTGCGCGACCTCCTCGCCCGCGAACGCCTGGTCACCCTGATCGGCCCCGGCGGCGCCGGCAAGACCCGGCTGTCCATCGAGGCCGGCGCCCGGTTCGTGGAGGACCACGCCGACCTCGCCGCCGGCGTGTGGTTCGTGGAACTCGCGCCGCTGCGCGAGGGCGCCGACATCCCCCACGCCCTCCTCGCCGCCCTGGGCCTGGGCGACTCCGCGGCCATGACGGTGTCCTCGGCCACCGCCCACGTCCCCGCCATCCTCGACCGCGTCGTCGACTTCATCGGCCGCCAGGACCTCCTCGTCGTCATGGACAACTGCGAGCACCTGGTGGCCGAGACCGCGCAGGTCGCCGAGCGCCTGCTGGCCGCCTGCCCCGGGCTGCGGATCCTGGCCACCAGCCGCGAACCCCTCGGTATCGCCGGCGAGCGCCTGCTGGGCGTCCCCTCCCTGGAACTCCCGCCCGAGGACACCCCCGCCGACCGCGCCGGCGACTACGCCTCGGTGCGCCTGTTCGCCGAACGCGCCCGCGCGGTCCTGCCCGAGTTCACCGTCGACCCCGCCAACGCCGAGCACGTCGTGCGGGTCTGCCGCGAACTCGACGGCCTGCCGCTGGCCCTCGAACTCGCCGCCGCCCGGCTGCGCGCCATGCCGCTGGCCCACCTGGCCGCCCGGCTCAGCGACCGCTTCCGCATCCTCACCAACGGCAGCCGGTTCGCGCTGCCCCAGCACCAGACCCTCCAGGCCGTCGTGGACTGGAGCTGGGAGCTGCTGGACGACACCGAGCGCACCCTGCTGCGGCGGCTGTCGGTGTTCGCCGGCGGCGCCACCCTGGACGCCGTCGAGGCCGTCTGCGACCTCCGCGGCGGCCCCGACGTCTGGTCGGTGCTGTTCGCGCTGGTCGACAAGTCCCTGGTGATCGCCGACGTCCCCGAAGACTCTGACTCCGAACCCCGCTACCGCATGCTGGAGACCGTGCGCGCCTACGGCGCCCAGCGCCTGGCCGAAAGCGGCGAGGAGCCCGCGCTGCGCCGCGCCCTGGCCCACTACGTCCGCGACCTCTTCCGCGAGGCCGACCCCCACCTGCGCGGCCCCGAGCAGTTGGCGTGGCTGACCCGGCTGCGCCAGGAGCACGACAACCTCACCGCCGCGCTGCGCTGGGCCGTGGCCGAACGCGACACCGACCTCGCCCTCGACCTGGTCGCCGGGTCCGCCTGGTACTGGCAGATGGTCAACACCTGGACCGACCTCGTGCGCTGGTGCGGCGAGATCCTCGACCTGGTGGGCGACCGCGTGCCGCCCGGGCGCGCCGCCGCCTACGCCCAGTGCCTGACCACCAGCGTCATCGGCGACCAGCCCGCCCTGGTCGACACCGCGGTGAAGAGCCTGCTGCGCGCCGAGGAGATCCTGCTGGAGGCCGGCGACCACACCGAGGACCACCCCGCCCTGTTCTCGCTGCCGCTGCTGCTGGGCATGCTCGGCTACGACCCCGCCGCCCGCCTGGCCCGGCTGGACACCGTCGCCCAGACCCACCCCGACCCCTGGACCCGCGCCTGCGCCCGGCTGTTCGGCGGCCTGCTGGCCTCCCACCAGGGGCGCGGCGCCCAGGGCCGCGAATGGGTGATGGACGGCCTGGCGCGCTACCGCGCCATCGGCGACCGCTGGGGCATCGCCCACGCCCTCACCTGCGCCGCCGACGTCGTGCGCTACAGCGACCCCCAGCGCGAACACGAACTCCTCACCGAGGGCGGCCGCCTGGCCGACGAACTCCACCTGCCCGGCCTGGCCACGGTGTTCCGCGTGCGGCGCGCGGTGCTGATGGCCGCGCGCGGCGCGGTCGCCGAGGCCCGCCGCGAACTCGCCGTGGCCCGCGGCGCCCTGCCCGACCCCGAGACCCGGGTGTTCCTGCGCGTGGGCGAGGCCGACGTCGCCCGGCTGGCCGGCGACCCCCTGGCGGCCGACCAGCACCTGGCCGACCTCACCGCCGCCGTCCAGGACATGAGCGAGGTCATGCGCACCCAGGTGGAGCCGCTGGTGCAGGTGCGGCGGGCGCGCACCGCCATGGCGCTGGGCCGCACCGCCGAGGCCCGCACCCGGGTGGCCGCCGCCTGGGACACCCTCAACCCCTTCATCGGCGAGATGCACGCCGCCGAGGTCCTGGAGGCGCTGGCCGAGGTGCTGGCGGGCGCCGCGCCCGAGCGCGCCGCGGTGGTCCTGGGCTACGCCGAGGCCGTGCGGGGACTGCCCAACGACGCCGACCCCGAGGTCGCGCGGTGCCGCCGGCGGGCGCGCGACCTGCTGGGCGCCGACGAGTTCGACCGCGCCTACGCCCAGGGCAGCGGCGCCGACCGCGCCACCATGGCCGCGCAGGTGGCCGGCTGGCTGGCGGAGTGGCGCCCGGCCCGCCCCGCCGGGCCGGGCACCCCGGGCGCGTGACCCGCGGGGCCGCTCAGCCGAACAGGCCGCGGCGGCGCAGCAGGGAGTCCACCTGCTCGGCCACCACGGGGGCGAGGTCGGTGCCCGCGCCGGCGACGGCGGCGTGCTCGACCCGGAACCGGCCGAACCGGTCCTGGCTCTCCAGGAACAGCCCGCCGCGCTTGTCGACCTCGATCAGCACGTCGACCCCGCGGTCGTCGGCCACGAAGGACAGCTCCATCTCGTTGAGCCGACCGGCGTAGCGCGGCGCCGCCCGGTACTCGAACTCCTGGTAGAGCGGGAACTCCTGGCGGGTGCCGTGGCGGGTGCCGTGCTCGATGTCGGTCTTGACCAGGCCGAACCCGAGCCGGTCCACGGCCTCCAGCACCGCCCGCTGCGCCGGCAGGGGGTCGACCCGCACGGGGTCGAGGTCGCCCTTGTCGGGCTGGCCGCCGATCACGACGTCGGTGCTCAGCCCCAGCGCCGCGCGCGGCAGCGGGCGGCCGTCGACCTCGGTCAGCGGGCTCTGGAGGGAGACGGGGTACTCGAACGGCAGCCGCCGCTGCTCCCCGGCGGCCAGCACGAACGGGCCGCTGACGGCGACCCGGGAGAACTCCATGGTGGTCTGGCCCTCGTGGTCGCCGATCTCGACCTCGACCCGGGCGGCCAACGACACCGCGATCTCGTCGATGCGGGCCTCGACCTCACCGCCCACGAGGTCCACGCGGCCGACCAGGCGGTCGCCGGGGCGCACGAGCGGCTGCTCGATGACGGTGTCGATACTGGGGCCGCCGATGCCGAACGCGGCGAGAAAACGCTTGATGCCCATGCCGTCCTCTTCCGGTGCAGGGGGTGGGGACCGCCGCGCGCAGCCAATCGCACACGCTCACGGTGCTCACCCGTCCGACGCGCACGGCACCGTGGGGGTTCCCCGCCCGCGCGCGGCCATGCCGGGCGCGGGCGGGGGAGGGGAGGGGGAAGGGCTCAGGCGCGGCGCCGGTAGGCGCGGGTGGCCAGCGGGAAGAACACGGCGGTGAGCAGCACGCTCCAGCCCGCCACCCACAGCAGCGGCTCGCCGGCGGGCTGACCCTCCAGCAGCGCCCGCATGGCGTCGATGACGTGGGTGACCGGGTTGAACTCCGCGAAGGTCTGCATGAACCCGGGCATGCGCTCGGTGGGCACGAACGCCGAGCTGGCGAAGGTCAGCGGGAACATCCAGATGGAGCCGAAGATGTTGACCGCCATCGGGGTGCGCAGCAGCAGCCCCATGAACGCCGACAGCCAGCACAGCGCGAAGGCGAACACCATGACCACGGCGGTGGCCGCCACCAGCCCCACCGCGCCGCCCTCGGGGCGGTAGCCGATCAGCATGGCCACCAGCACCACCATGATGACGGTGAGCAGGTAGCGCACGAGGTCGCCCAGGATGGCGCCGATCAGCGGGGCCGAGCGGGCGATCGGCAGCGACCGGAACCGGTCGAAGATGCCCTTCTCGATGTCGGAGTTCAGCGCCACGCCGGTGCCGATGGTGGCGAAGATGACCGACTGGGAGATGATGCCCGGCGTGATGAGGTCGCGGTAGGCCCGCCAGTCGCCCATCATCGCCTCGCCGAAGACGAACACGAACAGGGCGACGAACATCAGCGGCATGAAGGTCAACCCCAGGACCTCTTCGGGGTTGCGCTGGATCTTCAGCAGGCTGCGCCAGGTCAGCAGCGCGCCGTGGCGCACGGTGCCCAGCGGGGTGATGCGCTGCGCGGTGGCGGGGCCGGCCGACAGCGGCGAGCGCTCCGCCGTGTTCACGGCGCTCATGCGTGGGTCCTCTCGGTGTGGTCGGCGCCGGCGGGATCGTCCTGGGCCGGGGCGGGTTCGGCGGTGTGGCCGGTCAGGGCCAGGAAGACCTCGTCAAGGCTGGGCTTGCGCAGGGTCAGCTCGGCCACCTGCACGCCCGCGTCGTCAAGGCGGCGCACGACCTCGGGCAGCACGGCGGTGTCGCTGACCGAGGCGTTGGCCGCGCCGTCGCCCGAGCGGACCTCGGCGCCGGTGACGGCCTCCACGATCCGGGCGGCCTCGGGCAGCCGCGCGGCCTCCACCGGGCGGACCTGGAGCACCTGGGAGCCCGCGCGGGTCTTGAGCTGGTCGGGGGTGCCCTCGCTGATGACGCGGCCCCGGTCGAGGACCACGATGTCGTCGGCGAGCTGGTCGGCCTCCTCCAGATACTGCGTGGTCAGCAGCACGGTGACGCCGTCGCGCACGAGGTCGCGCACGACGTCCCACAGCTCGTTGCGGCTGTGGGGGTCCAGACCGGTGGTGGGCTCGTCCAAATAGAGCAGGCTGGGGCGGCCCACCAGGCTCGCCGCGAGGTCGAGCCGGCGGCGCATGCCGCCGGAGTAGGTCTTGGCCGCGCGGTCGGCGGCGTCGCTCAGCGCGAAGCGGTCGAGGAGTTCGGCGGCGCGCGCCCGGGAGTCGGGCCGCGAGAACCCCAGCAGGCGGGCGATCAGCACGAGGTTCTGGGTGCCGCTCAGGTCCTCGTCAACGGCGGCGTACTGGCCGGTCAGCCCGATCAGGCGGCGCACCGCGTGGGGTTCGCGCACGACGTCGTGACCGGCCACCAGCGCCCGGCCGCCGTCGGGCCGCAGCAGCGTGGCCAGGATGCGGACCGTGGTGGTCTTGCCCGAACCGTTGGGGCCCAGCACGCCCAGGACGGCCCCGGTGCGGGCGGTCAGGTCCACGCCGTCCAGCGCCGTGTTCCCCTTGAACCTCTTGACCAGGCCCTCCACATGGATGGCGTGAGTCATCGTTCCTCCCAACGTCCGTTCATGCCTCAAGTCTGGTCACCGGTACTGACAAAGCGCTGATAACGGGTGCGCGGCGCTGACAGGCGGCCGTCAGCGCGGGCGCCCGCCGCCCGGCGGCGCTGACGCGGACGCCGCCGACGCCGCCCCCTCTACACTCGTGCCGTGACGACTCGACTGAGATCCCCCGCACATCGTGTTTCCCGAAGATCGGTCACGATGTGGACCCTCCAGATGGCCGTGTCGGCCGTGATCGTCACCGCACTGCTGTGCGCCGCGGCCTGGGGACTGCGCGCGGCGTCGTGGTTCTGGGTACCCGACCCCGTGCTGCGCTACGCCTGGTGGCTGCCCGGCCTCTACGGCGCCTACGCGCTGGTCCGCGCGGTGGTCGCCCCGCGCTGGCGCTACCGCGTGCACCGGTGGGAGGTCACCGCCGACGTCGTCTACACCCGCACCGGCTGGCTGAGCCGGCAGTGGCAGTTGGTCCCGGTCAGCCGCATCCAGACCGTCGACCACCGCCAGGGCTGGATGGAGCGGCTGTTCCGGGTGGCCACCCTGGAGATCCAGACCGCCTCCCACGCCGGGTCGACCACCATCGCGGGGCTCGACGCCGCCGACGCCCAGCGCATCTCCGAGGAACTGGCCGAGCGCGCCACCGAACTGCGGGACGACGCCACGTGAGCGGCCCCGGCCCCACCGAGCCGCCCCACGAGCCGACCCCTGGGCCGTCCGCCGAGCGGCCACACGAGCCGCCCCGGAAGCCCGGGGCCGGCGGCCCCGGCCCTGAGCAGCCGGGACACCCGCCGGGAGCGGCAGGCGGCCCCGCCCCGGACCGGCCCGAGGCCGGGGAGCGGGTCCCCGACCCCGCGCGCCCGCCGGCGGAGACCGACGCCCCCGCCGACGCCTCCGGCGGCGCGCCGCCGCCCGAGGCCCCCGCCGCCGTGCCGCCGCCCGAGCCGGCCCGTCGGCTCAGCGCGCTGACGATGGTCACCGCGCCCATCGCCTACCTGCGCAACTTCCTGGTGCCCGTGGTCATCGCGCTGGTGGCCGGCACCTACAGCGTCAACCCCTGGGTGCTGGGCAGCACCGGCGCCGCCATCGTCGCCATGCTCGTCGGCGGCCTGGTCACCTGGCGCACCTTCCGCTACCAGGTCAGCGCCGACCGCCTGGAGATCCGGCGCGGCCTGATCAGCCGCTCGCGCCGGTCCATTCCCCTGGAGCGCATCCGGGGCGTGGACATCACCGCCACCCTGCTGCACCGCGTGCTCGGCCTGGCCGTGGTCCGCGTCGAGGCGGCGGCCGGCGGCGAGGCCAGCGAAGAGGGCAAGCTCGACGCCGTCACCGCCGCCGAGGCCGAACGGCTGCGCCGGGTGCTGCTGCACCGGCGGGCGGTGCTGCGCGGCGAGAGCGCCGCACCGGCCGGCGCACCGGTCCTCGCCGAGGGCGCCGCAGTGGCCGAGGGCGCCGCGGCGGGCGCGCCGGGTGCGCCCGCCGCCGCACCGGCGGGGACCGCCCCCGGCGACGACGGCGACGGCGACGCCGACACCGAGACGTACTTCACCATGCCGCTGAGCTGGTACTTCTACGCGGTGCTGAGCCTGGCCTACCTGCTGACCCCCTTCGCCGCGCTGGCGGCGGTCTCGGGCGTGGTCAGCCAGGGCCTGGGCGACGCCGCCGCCGAGCGCAGCGTCCAGGACGCCGGCGAGTTGGCCCGCGACCTCTACCTGCGCACCTCCGAGGGCGGCACCCTGCTGCTGGTGCTCATCGCCGTGGCGCTGCTGCTCGTGGTGCTGGCGGCCATGCCGGTCTTCGCGGTCGTCTCCTACGCCATCGCCCACTGGCAGTTCACCCTCCGCCGGCGCGGCCACGCGCTGGTGACCGAGCGCGGCCTGTTCACCCGCCAGAGCGTCACCCTGGAACTGCGCCGCATCCGGGGTCACGAACTGTGGGACAACCCGCTGGAGCGGCTGCGCCGGGTCGTGCGGCTGCGCGCCGTGGTGACCGGTCTGGGCCAGACCGCCACCCGCGCCGCCCTGCTGCCGATGGGGCCGCGCGCCACCGTGGAGTCGGTCGTGGAGCGGGCGCTGCTGCCGTTCACCGGCCCGCTGCTGCGCCACCCGCGCGCGGCGCTGGGCCGCCGGCTGTTCCGGGCCGTGGCGCCCTTCGCCGCCGCCGCGGCCGTGGCCGCGTTCACGGCGCCGACGTGGGTGGCCGTCGCCCTGGGCGTGCTGGCCCTGCTGGGCGTCCCCCTGGGCGTCGACCGGTACCGCAACCTCGGCCACGGGGCCGACGCCCACCAGGTCAGCGTGCGCTCGGGGTCGCTGCACCGCGAGCAGTCCGTGGTGCACCGCGAGGCGATCATCGGCTGGAAGTGGCAGCAGTCGCTTTTCCAGCGCCGCACCGACCTGGTGAACCTGCAACTGGCGGTGGGCGCGGGTCCGGGCGGCTACACCGCGATCGACGCCGACATGGCGGAGTCGGTGGCCTTCGCCGAAGGGGTCACCCCCGACATGGTGCGCCCGTTCGTGGTGCGCGAGCCCGCCGCCGACCCCGCGCCGCCCCGAGGCTAGGGCGTGTTTTATGGATACTCGCCCTACTGCGCGGGCGCCCCAGCACCACTCTCGCTGCGTTCTCGTCGGTCGACAGGGAACCACCCTGACTCCCTCCTCGGCCTTGCGAGAGCGGCACTGGTCCCTACCCGGCGCCCCGCGCGGGGGCGCTTCGCGCCTGGCGCGGGGCGC
>NZ_JAJAQC010000035.1 GCF_027604915.1 Streptomonospora mangrovi | reverse complement strand
GCGGCCGCCGCCGCGCTGGGGGCGGCGGGCGCGCGCGCCGCCTACCGGCTGCTGGTCCCCGCGCCCCAGGCGGGCCGGGACGAGGACGTGTTCCACACCCGCCAGCGCTCGCGCGACGTGTGGGCGCGGACCAACCACCGGGGCGCCGAGGTCACCCTGCTCGAAGGCCCGGCGCTGGCCTTCGGGCTGTGCGCGGGAGCCGCGCTGGCGCCCCGCACGCCCCGGCGGCTGCGCGCCGCCGCCGTCGTGGCCGCCGC
Source organism: Streptomonospora mangrovi (assembly GCF_027604915.1). Classification (GTDB taxonomy): domain Bacteria; phylum Actinomycetota; class Actinomycetes; order Streptosporangiales; family Streptosporangiaceae; genus Streptomonospora; species Streptomonospora mangrovi. Next base: position 85,699 of record NZ_JAJAQC010000035.1, on the reverse strand, counting down.
CGGCGGGGCGGCCTTCGGCGCCTACGACGACCTCGCCGGCGAACCCGGCGCGCGCGGGTTCACCGGCCACCTGGGCGCGCTCACCCGGGGCCGCCTCACCACCGGCGCCGTCAAGATCGCCGGGATCGGCGCCACCGGCGTGGCCGCCGCGGCGGTGGCGGGCCGGCGCCGCCTGCCCGACCTCCTGCTCGACGGCGCGCTGATCGCCGCCACCGCCAACCTGTGCAACCTGTTCGACCTGCGCCCGGGCCGCGCGGCCAAGGCCGCGCTGCTGGCCGCCGCCCCCGCCCTGGCCGGCCCCGCGCCGGGCCTGGCGGGCGCGGTGGCAGGGGCCGCCGCCGCGCTGCTGCCCGAGGACCTCGCCGAACGCGCCATGCTCGGCGACTGCGGCGCCAACGCCCTGGGCGCCGCCCTGGGTGCGGCCACCGCCGCCTCCCTGGCCCGCCCAGCGCGCCTGGCCGCCCTGGGCGCGGTCACCGGGCTGACCCTGGCGGCGGAGTTCGTCAGCTTCACTGAGGTCATCGCGGCCACCCCGGCCCTGCGCCGCCTGGACGACCTCGGCCGCCGCCCCGCCGACCCCATGCCCCGCCCCACCGTCCCCCGCCAACGGGACACCCGCCAACTCCACCCATAGAGGCGCCCCATGCCCAGCCCACCACCCCCGCCGGTGCCACCGGTTCCCACCACCCGCACCCGCGACCACGGGGGCGGTCGCCAACCGGTTGATCGGCGATCCACCGCCACCGACCACCCCCGCCCACGCGGGGACACTTCGCGCACACCCTTCGGCCCCCGATGGTCGCTGGAGCGCTCCCCGCGCACGCTGGGATGGTTCCCGGTCCGAGTGGCAGCTTGCGGAGTGGGAGAACGTGCTCCCCGCATGCGCGGGGATGGTCCCTGCCGTGGCCCGGCCGGCGAGGGCCGGCGGCGCGCGGTGGGGGAGCGGTGACGCCGTTGCGGCTGGGGGCGGGGGTGGCCGGGGCCGCTGTGGTGATCGCGGGGGCCACGGCGCTGGCGCGGCTGGCGGGGTTCGGGCGCACGGTGGTCTTCTCCCAGACCGTGGGCGACACCTGCCTGGGCACCGCCTACGTCACCGCCAACCAGCTCCCCACCGTCCTGTTCGAGACCGTCATCGGCGGCGCCGTGGCCGGCATGGTGGTTCCGGTGCTCGCCTCGGCCGCCGCGCGCGGAGACCGCGAACACGTCGAGCACACCGCCTCAGCCCTGCTGACCTGGGTGGTGGTGGCGGCCGTGCCGCTGAGCGCGCTGACCGCCGCGCTCGCGGTGCCCGCCATGTCGGTGCTGCTGGGCCCCGCCGCCGGGTGCGACCGTGATGCGCTGCTCGCCCTGGCGGCGCGGTTCCTCCTGGTCTTCGCCCCCCAGGTGCTGCTCTACGGCCTGGCCGCCGTCCTCTACGGCATCCTCCAGGCCCACCGGCGCTTCCTCGCCCCCGCGCTGGCGCCGCTGGTCTCCAGCGTCGTGGTCATCGCCGCCTACATCGCGTTCGTCCCACTGGCCGGCGCCCACCGCGACGACCCCGCCCGGCTGCCCGCCGCCGCCGAACTGGCGCTGTCGGCGGGCACCACCGCCGGGGTCGCCGCGCTCCTGCTCACCGCGCTCCCGCCCGCCCGCCGCCTGCGCCTGCGGCTCCGCCCCCGGCTGTCGTTCCCCCCCGGCACCGGCGGCCGCGCCCGCGCGCTGGCCGCCGCCGCGCTGCTGCCCCCGGCGGCCATGCAGGGCGCGCTGCTGCTGAACCTCGCGCTGGCCAACCGGGGCGGTGGGGGAGCGGCCGTCGTGCAGACCTACGCCTGGACCCTGTTCACCCTGCCCTACGGCATCGTGGCCGTGCCCATCGCCACGAGCGCGTTCACCGCCCTGTCGGTCCGCCACGGCGAACGCGACCGCGACGGCTTCGCCGCCACGCTGGCGGGCAGCGCGCGGGCGCTGGTGATGGCCACCGGGCTGCTGGCCGCCGCCCTGGCGGGCGCCGCCGAGCCGGTCGCCGCCGTGTTCGCCCGCAACGACCCCGCCGGCCTGCACCGGGCGCTCATCGCCTACGCCCCCGGCGTGCTCGGGTTCGGCCTGGGCGCCCTCCTCAGCCGGGCGCTGTACGCCTCCCACCACGGCCGCTCCGCCGCCACCGCCCAGGTCGCGGGGTGGGCGGCGGTCATGGCCTGCGGCGCCGCGCTGGTCGCTGCGGTGCCGCCCGGCTGGACGGTCGCGGCGCTGGGCGCGGGCGCGTCGACCGGGCTGACCCTGGCCGCCGTGCTGCTGGCCGTCGCCACCCGCGCCGCGCACGGCCGGGCCGCCCTGGCGGGGCTGGGCCGGGCGCTGCTCGCCGCGCTGGTGGGCGGCCTGCTGGGCGCGGCGGCCGGCGCCGGTGCCGCCGGCCTGGTCGCCGGCACCGGCACCGGGGCCGAGGTCGCCGGCGCGGCCGTCGCCGCGGCCGCGTCCTCGGCGGTGTTCGCGCTGGCGGCCTCGGCGCTGGACCCGAGTTCGGCGCGCGCCGCGCTGGCCCGCCTGCGCCGGCCGCGCGCCGCCGTGCCCGGGGCCGGCGGTCCCGGCGGCGGTGCGTCGTGAGCGCGGTGCGCGGGGCGCGCCGCACCCGTGCCGATCGGTGCGGGCGCGCCGCGCGGGCCGGATGGGACGCCGCGAAACGGGCAGCGGAACCCCGCGCCGCGGCCCCGGGACGCGGGCGGGCGCCGGCCGGGGCCGGGCGCGCCGGGCCTAATTTTGGCGGGCACCCGCCCGGCGGGGGCGGGCGGCAGGGGTGCTGACCAGGCACGTCCCGGACCCGGGGCGGACACGACGGGGCGACGCGGAGGGGGAGGGGCAGCGACCATGCGCATCGCATTGGTTATCGGGGTCAGTAGCGGGGGCGTGGGCAATCACGTGCGGGCACTCGCGGAGGGGCTCGCCGCCCGGGGCCACCGGGTGGCGGTCCTCGGGCCGGCGGGCACCCAGGAGCGCTTCGGCTTCACCGGCGTCGGCGCCCGCTTCGCGGCGGTCGACATCGGGGGCACGCCCCGCCCGCTCCACGACACCGCCGCGCTGGCGCGGTTGAACGCGCTGTGCGCCAAGGCCGACGTCGTGCACGCCCACGGCGTGCGCGCGGGCGCCCTGTGCGCCCTGGCCGGCGCCGCGCCGCTCGCGGTGACCGTGCACAACGCGCCGCCGGCCCTGCGCCCTCCGGCCGGCCTGGTGTTCCCGCTGCTGGAACGCGTGGTGGCGCGCCGCGCCGAGGCGGTCCTGGCGGTCTCGGCCGACCTGGAGGCGCGCATGCGCCGCGCCGGCGCGCGCCGGGTGCGCCCGGCCGTGGTCGCCGCACCCCCGCTGGCCGCGCTGCGGCGCCCGCCCGAGCGGGTGCGCGCCGAACTCGGCGCCGGCGAGGGGCCGCTGGTGCTGGTGGTGGCGCGCCTGGCCGCGCAAAAGGGGATCGACGTGCTGCTGCGCGCCGCCCCCGCCATCTGCGCGCGCTCCCCCCGCCCGGTCATCGCGATCGCCGGGGAGGGCCCGCTGCGCGCCCGCGCCGAGGCCGCCGCCCGCGAGGGCGGCCTGCCGGTGCGGCTGCTGGGCCACCGCGCCGACGTCGCCGACCTGCTGGCCGCCGCCGACGTGTTCGTACTGCCCAGCCGGTGGGAGGGGCCCTCGCTGGTGGTGATGGAGGCGCTGCGCGCCCAGCTCCCGGTGGTGGCCACCCGGGTGGGGGGCATCCCCGACCGCTACGCCGACTCCGCGCTGCTGGTGGCGCCCGAGGACCCCGACGCGCTCGCCCGCGCGGTGGGCCGGGTCCTGGACGACCCCGACCTGGCGACCCGGCTGCGCACCCGGGCCGCGCGCGCGGCCGCCCACCTGCCCACCGACGACGACGTCCTCGACCAGGCACTGGGCGTCTACGCGACCCTGCGGCGCGGCGCGGGGCGTCCGCGCCTCACCGCACCATGGTCGGGGGCGCCGGTGCGAGGTGCGCCACGTTCGCCCGGCACAAACCACGGTTCCACGACTCGACCTTGGATGGCATCATGACAGGAGACCGAGGAACGATTTCCCGACGCGGAGCGTTGGGTCCTGCGGTACGCGGTGAGGGGAGTATCCCTTTCGCGACGGTGTCGTCATCACGGTCCGCATGGGCGCGGACCCGGTGCCGTCGGTCCGAACGGCCGTCCCCAGCGGGGATGCCGGGCGGGCGGGAAAGACCTCCGGTGTTCGAGGATGTCCATAGCAGCGGCGCTTGGGCATGGGAGCCGGAGGAGTAGCCTGTGGATGTTCCCCTGTGGGTATGGCTGGTCACAATCGGTGGCATGATCGCCATCCTGGTAATCGATCTCGCCATCGTCGACCACCCCTGGAGTAAGAAGTCCGGTCCCCGCGAGTTCGGGATGAAGCAGGCGGCGTGGTGGGCCGCCTTCTACATCGGCATCGCGATCCTGTTCGGGTTCGGCATCTGGTACATCGGCGGCGGCACCCTGGCGGGCGAGTACTTCGCCGGGTTCATCACCGAGAAGAGCCTCAGCGTCGACAACCTGTTCGTGTTCTACCTGATCATGAGCAGCTTCGCGGTGCCCCGGAAGTACCAGCACGAGGTCCTGCTGGTCGGCATCGTCATCGCGCTGGTCATGCGCGGTATCTTCATCGCCATCGGCGCCCAGGCCATCAACGCCTTCAGCGAGGTGTTCTACGCCTTCGGCGCGCTGCTGATCTTCACCGCCATCAAGATCGTCCGGGACCACCTCAAGCACGACGAGGAGGAGAAGGACTACACCGACAGCTTCGCCGTCCGGATGGTCCGCAAGGTCTGGCCGGTGACCGACGACTACCACGGCGCCAAGCTGATGGTGAAGCTCGACGGCCGCCGCCACGTCACCCCGATGCTGATGGTCATCGTCGCCATCGGCATGACCGACCTCATCTTCGCGATCGACAGCATCCCGGCCATCTTCGGCCTCACCCAGGACCCCTACCTGGTGTTCACCGCCAACGCGTTCGCGCTGCTGGGCCTGCGCCAGTTGTACTTCCTGCTGGCCGGCCTGATGGACCGCCTGTCCTACATCAGTTGGGGCCTGGCCGCCATCATGGTGTTCATCGGCATCAAGATGATCCTGCACGCCCTGCACGAGAACCACGTGCCCGTGCCCGAGATCAGCACCGGCCTGTCGCTCGGCGTCATCTGCGGTGTGATGACGATCACCGTGGTGGCCAGCCTCATCCAGTCGCGGTCCAAGCCCGGCAAGGAGCCCGAGCCCACCGGAAGCGGTGTGCGCGGCGGTTCCGGCGAGTGACCCGCACTCGAACGGCTGTTCGTCTATAGTGGTTGCCCCCGGCCCTTGGGCCGGGGGCGGCGCTGCCTGGGGCGGAAGTTTCTCCCCGGCCGGGTCGTTACCGTTGAGAGGTCCGGACCTCGCGCCGCGGTCGGCACCGAGCCATTGCCCTCGGTCAGCCCCACGTCACCGCGCCAACCTCGCGCCGGGCCCGTTGCCCGCCGCCGCACGCGCGAGTCGATCCCGAAAGGGCTGATGAACCACATGGCCGAAGAGCTGGTGATCCGGGGCGCCCGGGAGCACAACCTCAAGGACGTCAAGCTCGACCTGCCGCGCGACGCGATGATCGTGTTCACCGGGCTGTCGGGTTCGGGCAAGTCCTCCCTGGCCTTCGACACCATCTTCGCCGAGGGCCAGCGCCGCTACGTCGAGTCGCTGTCGTCCTACGCCCGCCAGTTCCTCGGCCAGATGGACAAGCCCGACGTCGACTTCATCGAGGGCCTGTCCCCGGCGGTCTCCATCGACCAGAAGTCCACCAGCCGCAACCCCCGCTCCACCGTCGGCACCATCACCGAGGTCTACGACTACCTGCGGCTGCTGTGGGCGCGCATCGGCGTGCCGCACTGCCCCGAGTGCGGGCGCGAGATCGCCCGCCAGACCCCCCAGCAGATCGTGGACCGGGTGCTGGAACTCCCCGAGGGCACCCGCTTCCAGGTCCTGGCGCCGGTCGTGCGCGGCCGCAAGGGCGAGTACGCCGAGCTGTTCAAGGACCTCCAGTCCAAGGGCTTCACCCGCGCCATGGTCGACGGCGCCCTGGTCCGCCTGGACGAGGCGCCGGCGCTCAAGAAGTACGAGAAGCACGACATCTCCGTGGTGGTCGACCGGCTCACCGTCAAGGAGTCCGCCAAGAAGCGGCTGACCGACTCCGTGGAGACCGCGCTGCAACTGGCCGCCGGCACCATCGTGCTCGACTTCGTCGACGCCCCCGAGGACGACCCCGAACGCGAGAAGGTGTTCTCCGAGCACCTGTACTGCCCCTACGACGACCTCTCCTTCGAGGAGCTGGAGCCCCGGTCGTTCTCCTTCAACTCCCCCTACGGCGCCTGCCCCGACTGCGCCGGCCTGGGCACCCGCATGGAGGTCGACCCCGAACTCCTGGTCCCCGACCCCGCCAAGACCCTCAACGAGGGCGCCATCGCGGTGTGGTCGGGCGGCCACGCCCTGGAGTACTTCGGCCGCCTCATCGAGGCCGTGGGCGACGCCGTCGGCTTCGACATGGACACCCCCTGGGAGCGGCTGCCCAAGGCCGCGCGCAAGGCCCTGCTGGAGGGCCACGAGACCCAGGTGCACGTGCGCTACCGCAACCGCTACGGGCGCACCCGCTCCTACTACACCAACTTCGAGGGCGTCATCCCCTGGGTGAAGCGCCGCCACTCCGAGAGCGAGAGCGACTCCGGCCGCGAACGCCTCGAAGGCTTCATGCGCACCGTCCCCTGCCCCGGCTGCCGGGGCCGCCGCCTCAAGCCGGTGGTGCTGGCCGTCACCGTCGGCGGCGCCTCCATCGCCGACGTCAGCGCCCTGCCGCTGAGCGAGTGCGCGGCCTTCCTGCGCGACCTCAAGCTCAGCGAGCGCGAACAGGTCATCGCCGCCCAGGTCCTCAAGGAGATCAACGCCCGGCTGGGGTTCCTCCTCGACGTCGGCCTGGACTACCTCTCCCTGGAGCGCTCCGCCGGCTCACTGTCGGGCGGCGAGGCCCAGCGCATCCGGCTGGCCACCCAGATCGGCTCGGGCCTGGTGGGCGTGCTCTACGTCCTGGACGAGCCCTCCATCGGCCTGCACCAGCGCGACAACTTCCGGCTGCTGGAGACTCTCCAGCGGCTGCGCGACATCGGCAACACCCTCATCGTGGTCGAGCACGACGAGGACACCATCCGCGCCGCCGACTGGGTGGTCGACATCGGCCCCGGCGCCGGCGAGCACGGCGGCGAGGTCGTGGTCTCGGGCACCGTCAACGATTTGCTCACCAGCACCACCTCCATGACCGGCGACTACCTCACCGGGCGCCGCCGCATCGAGGTCCCCCAGGTCCGCCGCCCGCGCGCCAAGGGCCGCGAACTCCTGGTCAAGGGCGCGCGCGAGAACAACCTCAAGGACATCGACGTCGCGTTCCCGCTGGGCGTGTTCACCGCCGTCACCGGGGTGTCGGGGTCGGGCAAGTCCACCCTGGTCAACGAGATCCTGTACAAGGCGCTGGCCAAGGAGTTGAACGGCGCGCGCTCGGTCCCGGGCCGCCACACCCGCGTCAACGGCCTCAACCAGGTCGACAAGGTCGTCCACGTCGACCAGAGCCCCATCGGCCGCACCCCGCGCTCCAACCCGGCCACCTACTCCGGTGTCTTCGACCACATCCGCAAGCTGTTCGCGCAGACCACCGAGGCCAAGATGCGCGGCTACCAGCCGGGCCGGTTCTCGTTCAACATCAAGGGCGGCCGGTGCGAGGCGTGCGCCGGCGACGGCACCATCAAGATCGAGATGCAGTTCCTGCCCGACGTCTACGTGCCCTGCGAGGTCTGCCACGGCGCCCGCTACAACCGCGAGACCCTCGACGTCCACTACAAGGGCAAGACCATCGCCGACGTGCTGGACATGCCGATCGAGGAGGCGCTGGAGTTCTTCGAGCCCATCACCGCCATCCGCCGGCACATGCAGACCCTCAACGACGTCGGCCTGGGCTACGTCCGGCTGGGCCAGCCCGCCACCACCCTCTCCGGCGGCGAGGCCCAGCGCGTGAAACTCGCGGCCGAACTCCAGCGCCGCTCCACCGGGCGTACCGTCTACGTGCTGGACGAACCCACCACCGGCCTGCACTTCGAGGACATCCGCAAGCTGCTGGGCGTGCTCAACCGGCTCGCCGACAGCGGCAACACCGTCATCGTCATCGAGCACAACCTCGACGTCATCAAGACCGCCGACTACATCATCGACATGGGCCCCGAAGGAGGATCGCGCGGCGGCACCGTGGTGGCCACCGGCACCCCCGAGGAGGTCGCCAGGGTCGAGGAGTCCTACACCGGGCACTTCCTCTCGCAGATCGTCTAGCGGCGGCGCGGGGCCGCCGCGCCGCCGGCAAAGGAGCACAGCGACCATGAGCCAGGACCCCCCCGCCGAACGGCCGGCCGCACTGGGCCGGCGCATCCTGGCCCGGCTGGTCGACGTGGTCGTCCTGGGCGCCATCGGCATGCTCGTCACCGCGGTCGTGGTCAACACCGTGCCCGGCGCCGCCGACCCCCTGCGCATGGCCGTGGTGCCCACCCTGGTGCTGTCGGTGGGGCTGTTCGCTCTCTACCTCGGCTACGAGGCCGCCTTCACCGCCGTCTACGGCGCCACCCCCGGCAAGCTGCTGCTGGGGCTGCGCGTGGTCGAGGCCGAACCCGTGGTGGGGGCGCCGCGCGCGGGCGCGGTGGCCGTGCTCAAGCGTTCCTCGATCCTGTACGTGTCGGTGCTGCTCAACTTCGTCCCGGTCGTCAGCTTCCTGGGGCTGGTGGTGTCGGTCTACGCGGTGGTCTCCTCGCTGCTGGACCGGCCGCGCCACCGCGGCCTCCAGGACAAGGCCGCCGGCACCGCCGTGGTCAGCGGGGGCAGCGGGCGCGCCGCGACCGGTCCGGCCCGCGCCGCCGAGCGGTAGGGTCGGACTGCGCCAGAACCCCGATCACCGCAGTCGCCGAGGAGGTCCGGACCCGATGAGCTACCCCCCGCCCTACACCGGCCCGGACGGCCGGCCGCCCGGCGCGGCCGTGCCGCCGCCCTACCGGGGGGACACGGCGGCGCCTCCGCCCTACCCGGGGCCCGACGGCCCCGCCGCGCCGCCCCTGCGCGACCCCCTGCCGCCCTACCGGACACCGGTGGGCGCGGCCGGGCCGGTCGGCCCCGACTCCACGGGCCGGCGCCCGCTGTCGGACTGGTGGCGGCGCGTGGCGGCCCGCCTCATCGACGGCGTGGCGATAACCCTGCCCATCGCCGCCGTGGCGTTCGTGGTGTCGCTGACCTTCGCGGGCGCCCAGGCGCTGAGCGGCGGCACCTCCGCCACCAGCGTCTCGATCATCTACGGCATCGTGGCGTTCGTGCTGTCGGTGGTCTATGAGACCGTGTGCGTCAAGCGGTGGCGCCGCACCCTGGGCAAGCACCTGCTGAAGCTCGAGGTGGCGCCGGTGCGCGGCGCGGGCCGGCCCGGCCCCATCCCCGTGCTGTCGATGGTCGCGCGCGGCTGTGTGCTGAACCTGCCCATGCTGGTCACCTACAGCACCGGCTGGTCGGTCACCCTGCTGTCGGCGGTGACCCTGGCGTGCTACCTGTGGCCGCTGTGGGACCGCCCCAACCGCCAGGGCGTGCACGACAAGGTCGCCGGCACGGTGGTCGTGCGCACGGGCTGAGAGCCCGCCCGCGACCGGTCCCCCGGACCGAACACCCTCCAACGCGTACTACAGTCTGTAGTAGTCCACGGTGTGCTGAAGGGGGGCCGCGCCATGTGCGCAGGGCGTGCGTGCGGAATGAGCCGGCGGCGGTTGTTCGGTGCGGCGGGGGTGGCGGGTGCCGCCGCGCTCGGCGTGAGCGCCTGCGGCTCCCCCGAGGGCGGGCCCGCGCCCTGGGAGCGGCTGCGGGGCACCGTCATCGCCCGCACCGACGAGGTCCCGGTGGGCGGCGGCACGATCGTCATCGACGGCAAGATCGCCCTCACCCAGCCCGCCGAGGGCGACTTCAAGGCGTTCAGCGCGGTGTGCACGCACGCCGGCTGCACCATCCAGGAGGTCCAGACCACCATCCACTGCCTGTGCCACGGCAGCGAGTTCGACGTCTCCACCGGCGACGTCCTGCGCGGCCCGGCGGTGGAGCCGCTGGAGGAACTGCCGATCACGGTCGCCAACGGCCAGATCACGCTGTCGGAGGACGCCCCCGCGCGCTGACCCGGGCGGCAGGGACCGGCCGCGCCGCCCGGGCGCGGGCTACTCGCCGTCGATGCCGTCCTCGGCGGGGCGGGTGTCGGTCTCCGAACCGCTCGACCCCTTGACCGCCAGCGCGCCGTCGGGGCCGGGGGAGCCCGCGCGGGGGTCGCCGTCGCGCCCGGTGCGGGAGCGGTAGGCCGCCTCGGTGTAGACCGCGGCGAAGGGCAGCTCCTCGTCGCCGGGCATGACGAACTCGGTGCGGCGGCGGGGGAGCGCCTCGGGGTAGTTCTCGCTGATGTAGGTGATCAGGTGCTCGCGCAGGTCGCAGCACAGGTCCCAGCGGGCGTCGGAGTCGGCGGTGGTGACCACCGCGCGCAGTTGCACCAGGCCGCCCTCGAGGATGTCGGTGGCCTGGAGCGACCAGCGGCGGCCGTCCCACAGGGGGTGGTGGGCGACGTACTCGCCGACCTCCTGGCGGATCTTGTCGATCGGCACCGACCAGTCGACCGCCAGCATCACCCAGCCGGTGATGGAGGCGCCCTGCTTGGTCCAGTTCTCGAAGGGGTTGGTCGTGAAGTGGGAGACCGGCACGACCAGGCGCCGCTCGTCCCACATCCGCAGGGTGACGGTGGTCAGGCTCAGCTCCTCGACCCGGCCCCACTCGCCCTGGAAGACGACGATGTCGTTGAGGCGCAGGGCGTCGCTGAAGGCCAGTTGCAGGCCGGCGAACACGTTGCCCAGGGTGGACTGGGCCGCTATGCCGGCGACGACCGACAGCAGGCCGGCCGATGCCAGGAGCCCGGCGCCCAGGCCCTGTACGGCGGGGAACGTGAACAGGATCGCGGCGACCGCCAGGACGCCGATGACGGTGGCGGCCACCCGCCGCAGCAGCCGCACCTGGGTCTGGAGGCGCCGCGAGCGGTGGTCGTCGTCGGCGTTCTTGACCGCCAGCCGGTCCAGGACGGTGTCGGTGATGGCGTAGGCGAGTCCCAGGGCGAACCACGTCAGGGTGGCGATCAGCAGGATCGTCATGGCGTGGTCGATGATGGGGAAGAGGGAGCGGTCCTCCATCTCGCGCCGCGTGGGCAGGGCGACGTTGACTCCGATGACCGCCGCCGCCGCGTAGGCGGAGTAGCGGCAGTGCCTCACCAGCGGCCCGGCCAGCGGTGAGACCTTGGAGAGCTGGTGGGTCAGCAGCCAGTGCGCCACCGTGACCACGAGCACGGAGACCAGGACGGACACGCCGATCCCGATCCACTGTGCGACATCCACGGAAACTGTCCCCTTCGCTCGAGGGAATTCGGTCGATACCCGCCTAACCTAGGGCATATATATGCTGAATCGTGACATTCAGATCATGAGACTGCGCACGCGGCGGGATCGCGCGGAACCGTGAACCAGCTTAGACGGCGGCGATCCGGCGCGCCGGGGACCAGCGGCCGCCCCGCGCCGCACCCGCCGCCCCGGGCCAGGGGCGGCGGCACCGGGCGGCCGCCGGCGGGGGACCGGCCCGGCGGCCAGGCGCGGGCGCGGGTGCGGGCGGCGTTGTCCACAGGAGGCCGCGCGAGTGGCCGAGCACCCCCGCCGCCCACCACAATGGAGCCATGGCAGCGCAACCCCACCTTCGGCCCCGCCCCGGATCGATTCCCACCTCACCCGGGGTGTACCGCTTCCGCGACTCCCACGGCCGGGTCATCTACGTGGGCAAGGCCAAGAACCTCCGCGCGCGCCTGTCCTCCTACTTCCAGGACTTCGCCGGGCTGCACCCCCGCACCCAGTCCATGGTCTCCACCGCCGCCGACGTCGACTGGACCGTGGTCGGCACCGAGGTCGAGGCCCTCCAACTGGAGTACTCCTGGATCAAGGAGTACGACCCCCGCTTCAACGTCAAGTACCGCGACGACAAGAGCTACCCCTACCTCGCCGTCACCATGGGCGAGGAGTTCCCCCGCGTGCAGGTCATGCGCGGCGCCAAGCGCAAGGGCGTGCGCTACTTCGGCCCCTACGGCCACGCCTGGGCCATCCGCGAGACCGTCGACCTCCTGCTGCGCGTCTTCCCGGTGCGCACCTGCTCGGCCGGGGTGTTCCGCAGTGCCAAGAACAGCGGGCGGCCCTGCCTGCTCGGCTACATCGGCAAGTGCGCGGCCCCGTGCGTGGGCCGCGTCGACCCCCAGGAGCACCGCCACCTGGCCGAGGACTTCTGCTCCTTCATGGCCGGCGACACCAGCCGCTTCATCCGCCGGCTGGAGCAGAGCATGCGCGAGGCCGCCGCCGACCAGGAGTACGAACGCGCCGCCCGCATCCGCGACGACATCCAGGCGCTGCGCACCGCGCTGGAGAAGCAGGCCGTCGTCCTGGGCGACTCCACCGACTGCGACGTCATCGCCATCGCCGAGGACCAGTTGGAGGCCGCCGCCCAGGTCTTCTACGTGCGCGGCGGGCGCATCCGCGGCCAGCGCGGCTGGGTGGTCGACAAGGTCGAGGAGGTCACCACCGGCGAACTCGTGGAGCGCTTCCTCGCCCAGACCTACGGCGCCGGCGACACCCCCGGCGTGCCCGGCCCCCGCGACGGCGCGGCCCAGGAGGGCGACCCCGCCGCCATCCCGCGCGAGGTCCTGGTCTCGGCGCCCCCGGCCGACCGCGACGCCGTGGTCGCCTGGCTCACCGAGCGGCGCGGCGCCGCCGTCGACCTCCGGGTGCCCCAGCGCGGCGACAAGAAGGCGCTGCTGGAGACCGTCGCCAAGAACGCCGAGCAGGCCCTGGCCCGGCACAAGACCCAGCGGGCCGGCGACCTCACCACCCGCAGCCGCGCCCTCAGCGAGATCCAGGACGCCCTGGGGCTCGACGAAGCCCCGCTGCGCATCGAGTGCTTCGACATCTCCAACCTCATGGGCGAGCACGTGGTGGCGTCCATGGTGGTGTTCGAGGACGGCCTGGCGCGCAAGTCCGAGTACCGCAGGTTCAGCATCCGGGGCACCTCGGGCGGCGCCGGGGACCAGCCGCGCCGCTCGGAGCAGAACGACGTCGCGGCCATGCACGAGGTCATCCGGCGCCGCTTCAGCCGCTACCTGGAGGAGAGCAGCCGCACCGGCGAACTCGACCGCATGGGCGCCGAGATGGGCGCCGATGCGGCGGCCGACGCGAGCGGCGGCGGGACCGGGGCGGCGGGCGCGGCGGCCGGCGCGCCCGGGGCCGGGCGGCCCGCCGCGCAGGACGCACCGGCGGAGCGGGCCGGGCGAGCCGGGCAGGAGGGGCCGGATGACGCCGGCGGGGGCGCCGGCGCGGCGCGCCCCGTCGTGGACACCCCCGCCAAGTTCGCCTACCCCCCTAACCTGGTGGTGGTCGACGGCGGTCGGCCCCAGGTGCAGGCGGCGCGGCGCGCGCTGGACGAGCTGGGCATCGACGACATCGCGGTGTGCGGGCTCGCCAAACGGCTGGAAGAGGTGTGGCTCCCCGACGACGAGGACCCGGTGATCCTGCCCCGCACGGGCGAGGGCCTCTACCTCCTCCAGCGCGTGCGCGACGAAGCCCACCGGTTCGCCATCACCTACCACCGGCAGAAGCGGGCCAAGGCGCTCACCGGCAGCGCGCTGGACGAGGTCCCCGGCCTGGGACCCGCCCGGCGCAGCGCACTGCTCAAGCACTTCGGATCGGTCAAGAGACTGGCCGCGGCCACCGAGGAGGAGATCGCGCAGGTGCCCGGCATCGGCAAGACCACGGCGGGGGTCATCCACGCGCGGCTCTCGGGCGAGGAGCGGGAAGGAAACCATGACAGGGGCGGCGTCGGCACGGTCGAACGCGGCACGGCGGACGGGAACGGACAACACCATGGGGGATGACCAGACGGCCGGCGACCTCAGCGCGGAACTCAGCGGCGAGCTTCCGCCCGAGATCGTCATCGTCACCGGCATGTCGGGCGCCGGCCGCAGCACCGCGGCGCGGGCGCTGGAGGACCTGGACTGGTTCGTCGTCGACAACCTGCCGCCGGGGCTGCTGCCCACGATGATCGACCTGGCCGGGCGCACCCAGGGCGCGGTGCCGCGGGTGGCGGCGGTGGTCGACGTCCGCAGCATGGCCTTCACCGAGGACCTGCTGTCCACCGTCGAGGAGCTGCGCAGACGCGGCATCGCGGCGCGGGTGGTGTTCCTGGAGGCCGGCGACGACACCCTGGTCCGCCGCTTCGAGAGCGTGCGCCGGCCGCACCCGCTCCAGGGCGACGGGCGGCTCACCGACGGCATCTCGCGCGAGCGCGAGACCCTGCGCGCCATCCGCGGCGAGGCCGACCTCGTGATCGACACCTCGCAGCTCAACGTGCACCAGCTCAAGGCCAAGGTGATCGGCTTCTTCGGCGACGCCGAGGAGGCCCGGCCGCGCGCCAACGTGGTCTCCTTCGGTTACAAGCACGGCCTGCCGGTCGACGCCGACCTCGTGCTGGACTGCCGGTTCCTGCCCAACCCGCACTGGGTGCCCGAACTCCGCGCCATGAACGGCCGCGACGAACCCGTGCGCGAGTACGTGCTGGCGCAGACCGGCGCCAAGGAGATGCTCGACTCCTACGCCGAGGTCCTGCGGCTGGTCATCTCCGGCTACCAGCGCGAGGGCAAGCACTACATGACCCTGGCGATCGGGTGCACCGGCGGCAAGCACCGCAGCGTGGCCATGGCCGAGCAGTTCGGCGAGCGGCTGCGAGAGCAGGGCGTCGAGGTCCACGTGGTGCACCGCGACGTCGGCCGGGAGTGACGTCGGCCGGTGGACGCGGGCGGTGGTCGCCGCCGGGGCGCCGGGGTGAACACGGCCGGAAGGGATCGCGGGCGCGGCGGATGCGCGGCGCGGCGGCGGGGTAGTCGGCGGAGCAGTCGGCACACCGGCCCACCGCAACGCGCGGGCGGTCGCCGGCGGGTCCGGTGATCGCGGTCGGTGCGGGCGCGCAGGCGCGTCCGTCGCCGGTCGCCGGACGCGGTCGGTCGTTCTCCGGTCGGTGCCGGCGATGCTCGGCGCAGGGGGCGGGGCGGCGCCGCCCGCGCACCCGGTGGCCGGGTCGGGTCCGGGCACCGGCGCGACGCGCCGGGCGCGCCCCGCGGAGCGCCCCGGCACCGGCGACCCGGGGCGGGCGGGGGGATCGGCGCCCGCACCGCCGCGGTGCGGGGGGCGAAAGCCGCGAAGCAGGACGAGTACCGATCAGGTACGCCCTAGCATTGGCTGAATCCGCGGTGGCCGCCGCGCGTCATGGACGCGGCGGTCGGCCGACCGCCGCGCGGTCGGTCCACGATGATCGGGACACGAGGTACGCAGACTCACATGTCAGACAACAGCCCCGGCAGTGACGGCGGGAGACGCGCGACCAGCGCGGCGCCGCCGGTGGTTCCGGGCAGACAGGACCCCGCCGAGCCCACCCCGCCTCGGGTGGTCGCCCTCGGCGGCGGACACGGGCTCCACGCGTCGCTTTCGGCGCTGCGGCGGGTCACGACCGACATCACCGCCGTCGTCACCGTCGCCGACGACGGCGGCTCCAGCGGCCGGCTGCGCCGGGAGTTGGGCGTGCTGCCGCCGGGGGACCTGCGCATGGCACTGGCGGCCCTGTGCGGCGACGACGAATGGGGCCACACCTGGAGCGAGGTCATCCAGCACCGCTTCCGCTCCGAGGGCGACCTGCACGGCCACGCGGTGGGCAACCTGCTCATCGTCGCGCTGTGGGAGCTGCTGGGCGACTCCGTGGCCGGGCTCGACTGGGTGGGCCAACTCCTGGGCGCCCACGGGCGGGTGCTGCCGATGTCGTCGGTGCCGCTGGACATCGTCGCGGAGGTGGAGGGCGTCGACCCCGCCCGCCCCTACGAGCTGACCACGGTGCGCGGGCAGGTCGCCTGCGCCAGCACCCGGGGCCGCGTCCGCTCGATCTCGCTGGTGCCCGAGGAGCCGCCGGCCTCGCCGCAGGCCGTGAAGGCGGTCCGCGAGGCCGACTGGGTCGTGTTCGGCCCGGGGTCGTGGTTCACCAGTGTGCTGCCCCACCTGCTGGTGCCCGACCTGGCCCGCGCGCTGGTCGAGACCAAGGCGCGCCGCCTGGTCACCCTCAACCTCCTGCCGCAGAAGGGCGAGACCGACGACTTCCGGCCGGAGACCTACCTTGAGGTGCTGGCCGAGCACGCGCCGCATCTGGGCATCGACGTGGTGCTGGCCGACAGCGGCGTGGTCGGCGACACCGGCCGGGTCGGCGAGGTCGCCAAGGAGATGGGCGGCCGGCTGGTCGTGGCGGACGTGGCCGCGGGCGACGGCTCGCCGCGCCACGACCCGGACCTGCTGGCGGCGGCCTTCGACAAGATCTTCCGCGGCTAGGGCCGCTTCGCGGCAACGGCGGCTGCGGGGCGCGGGCTCGGCCGGCCCGAACCGCCTGCTCACGGGATGATCACCGGTCCGGAGCAACCCGGTCACCCGTCCCGAGCGGCCGGGTTAGCGGGCGGGCACCGGGGCATCGGCACTGTATGAGCACGCACCGCATCGACCTGCGGCGGGTCCGCGACCACCTGGACGAGGACCCGCCGCCCGGGCGGGTCTTCCTGGTGGACCGCCTCTGGCCGCGCGGGGTCCGCAAGGAGGCCCTGCACTTCGATGACTGGGTCAAGGACGCCGCCCCCAGCAGCGACCTGCGCCGCTGGTTCCACGCCGACCCCGACCGCTGGCCCCGGTTCCAGCGGCGCTACCGCGCCGAACTTGAGGACAACCCCGAGGCGCTGCGGCCGCTGCGCGACGCCATGGCCGAGGGCCCGGTGACCCTGCTCTACGCCGCCCACGACACCGACCGCAACCACGCGGCGGTGCTCCGCGAGTTCCTCCTGGAGACGACCGGCCCCAAGGGCGAGGCGAGGAGCGCACCGAGGAACGAGTCGAAGCGTGAGTCGAAGGGCGGCACGAAGACGCCCGGCACGGGGTAAGCGCCGCCCAGCGCGACAGCGGCCACCGGGCGTTCCGGCCCCGGCGGCGGACATCCCGTCGTCTCGGCATCCCGGTTGCCTCACCTGACGAGAACAACGGGTCCCGGTGCCCGCCTGTCCGAGGCTGCGCCGCCGTCGAACGCCCCCGCCGCCTCAGCCCGTCATGCGGCGTGCCGCTGTCCGGTGCGTCCCACCGGCCCCGCCGCCCCCGCCGTCAGTCCTCCGGGGTGCCGCGCAGGACGCCCACCTGGCGCAGGGCGCGGTCCACCGCCGCCGGGAACTCCCCGGGGTCCTCGGCGACCTCCATGGCCGTGTGCAGGCAGGCGATCATCACCTGGGTGGCCAGGACGGCGGTGGGCCGGGTGGCCCCGCTGTCGGTCAGGGCGGTGACCAGGTGCTCGGCCTGGAGGTGCTGTTTCAGCAGGTGGCGTGCCTTGAGGTCGGGGTTCTGGCGCAGGAGGCGGTCCAGCAGCGCCGCGCGGGCGGGGTCGCCGGTCCACTCGGCCGGGTCCGGCACCACCGCCGCACGGACGCAGGCGAGGGCGGTGCCCAAGGAGTCGCCGATGGGGGCGGCGCGGGCGGCGGTCTCGCGCAGCCGGGCCGTGACGGCCTCCACCGTGCCCGCGTCGTCGCCGAACAGGACCTCCTGCTTGTCGCCGAAGTAGCGGAAGAAGGTGGTCCGCCCCACCTCGGCGCGCTCGGCGATCTCGGTCACGGTGACGGCGTCGAACCCGCGCTCGGCGAAGAGGTCGTAGGCCGCCGCGATGATCGCGGCCCGTGCCTTCTGCCGCTTGCGGGCGTGCAGGGATGCCGGGGCGGGCTGACGGGCTTCCATGCGGCCAGACTACCGAGGTGGAACTCGATGCTGTACGGTACTGAGTACCAAAAGGAACCATGTCCTCCCTGTGTTCCGGTGATGCCGCAGTGCGGTTGACGGTGCCGGGGGAGGCGCCCACACGCGGGAAGGCCCCACCATGGACACCACCTTCGACATGACCGGCATGACCGTCGTGATCACCGGCGCCAGTTCCGGCATCGGCCTCGCCGCCGCGCGGCGCATGGCCGCCCAGGGCGCCGCCGTCGTGCCCGTGGGCCGCTCGCCCGAGCGCACCGCCGCCGTCGCCGCCGAGATCGGCACCACCCCCGTCGTCGCCGACTTCGGCGACCTCGCCCAGGTGCGCCTGGCCGCCGAGGTGATCCTGGAGCGCTGCCCCCGCATCGACGTGCTCGCCAACAACGCCGGCGCGCTCTTCTCCACCCGGCGGACGACCCCCGACGGGCACGAACTCACCTTCCAGGCCAACCACCTCGCGCCGTTCCTGCTCACCCAGCTCCTCCTGCCGCGCCTGCGCGAGACCGCCCGCAGCTCCCCGGTCCGCGTGGTCACCACCGCCAGCTTCGGCAACGTCTTCGGCAAGGTGCGCCTGGACGACCTGGAATGGGAGAAGCGCCGCTACGGCGGGGGGTGGATCGCCTACTCCACCACCAAGCTGATGAACATCCTCTTCACCCGCGAACTGGCGCGCCGCACCGCCGGAACCGGCATCGCGGCCTACAGCTTCCACCCCGTCTCGGGCACCGGCGCCCCCCGCCCGCCCGGTCAGGTCACCGAGACGCGCTTCGCCGGCGACACCCGCCTCATGCGCCTGCTGCCCGACTCCGTGGTGCGCCGCGTCAAGCTCACCGGCGACGACGGCGCCGAGCCGCTCATCCGGTTGGCCGGCGCCCCCGACGTCGGCGCGCCCAGCGGCGGCTACTTCCACGGCTTCCACCACCCCGGCCGCGTGCACCGCCAGGCCGACGACGCCGACCTGGCGGCCCGGTTGTGGGAGCGCTCGGCCGAACTCGTCGCCGCCCACACCGGCGCCCGCTCGTGACACCGCTGCGCATCGGCGTCCTGGGCGCCGCCGCCATCGCCCCGGCCGCCGTGGTCGGCCCCGCCGCCCGCGTGCCGGGCGTGGCCGTGGCGGCGGTCGCCGCGCGCGACCCCGCCCGCGCCCGGGCGTTCGCGCGGCGCCACCGCGTCCCCGCCGTGCACGCCGACTACGCCGCCCTGCTGGCCGACCCCGGCGTGGACGCCGTCTACATCCCGCTGCCCAACGCCCTGCACGCCCACTGGACCCTGCGCGCCATCGCGGCCGGCAAGCACGTGCTGTGCGAGAAGCCCATGACGGCCAACCGGGCCGAGGCCGCCGCCGTGGCCGAGGCCGCCGACGCCGCGCCCGGCCTGGTGGTGATGGAGGCGTTCCACTACCGCTACCACCCGCTGGCCGAGCGGCTGCGCACCGTCGTCCACGGGTCCGCACCCCCGCCCGGCGCCGCCCCCGGCAGCGGCGGCGAACTGGGCCGGGTGCGCCGCGTGGAGGTGGCGGTGTGCGTGCCGCTGCCGCTGCCCGGCGACATCCGCTACCGCTACGACCTCGGCGGCGGCGCCGCCATGGACACCGGCTGCTACGCCGCCCACCTGGCGCGGCTGCTGGGCGGGGAGGAGCCCGAGGTGGTCGGCGCCCGCGCCGCCGTCCTGCGCCGCGCACCCGCCGTCGACCGCGCCGTGACGGCCGAGCTGGCGTTCCCCTCCGGCGCCACCGGGCGGCTGCGCGCCTCGCTGTGGTCGACCGCCCTGCTGCGGGTGGGCGCCCGGGTGGTGGGCGAGCGCGGCGAGCTGCGGGTCGCCAACTTCCTGATGCCGCACCTGTTCCACCGGCTGCGCGTGCGCACGCCGCGGGGGACCCGCACCGAGACCGTCCCCGGCGAGGCCACCTACACCGCCCAGTTGCGGGCCTTCGCCGCAGCCGCGCGCGGCGGCGCGCCCGTGCTCACGCCCGCCCGCGACGCCGTGGCGACCATGGCGCTGCTGGACGCGGTCTACCGCGCCGCCGGGCTGCCCGTGCGCGGCGCCGCCCCGGGGTGAGCCCCCACCCGGGGCGCGGCGTCACCGTGTGATCCCGCCCACCGGACGCGGTACCGGTCCGGCCCCCGCCCCGCACTCCGGGCCGGCGCCGCCCCGGCCCCGCCCCGCCGCCCCGCGCCCGGCCGGGCGCCTTTCGGCAGAGATCGGCATGGATCGGAAATCACGACTCGCCGTTTCGATCAGGGGTTTCGGACACGCGGGCGCGGGCGTGGCCATCTCACCCACGTTCAGTAGTCTGCGACGAAAGAACGCGCGCGGCCGGCAGGCGGTGCGCGGGGGAGTCGAGTGTGCAAGGGGACGCGTCCATGGCGATGACCGGCGTGGTGAAGGACGAGCTGAGCCGACTGACCGTTCTCAAGCCGTGCTGCCGCAAAGCCGAGGTCTCCACGATCCTCCGCTTCACCGGCGGGCTGCACCTGGTCAGCGGGCGCATCGTCATCGAGGCCGAGCTGGACACCGGCTCGGCCGCGCGCCGGCTGCGCAAGGACATCTCCGAGGTGTTCGGCCACGAGTCCGAGGTGGTCGTGCTGGCGCCCAGCGGCCTGCGCAAGGGCAGCCGCTACGTCGTGCGCGTCATCAAGGAGGGCGAGAGCCTGGCCCGCCAGACCGGCCTGATCGACAACAACGGCCGCCCGGTGCGCGGGCTGCCGCGCCACGTCGTGGCCGGCGGCGCCTGCGACTCCGAGTCGGCCTGGCGCGGCGCCTTCCTGGCCCACGGCTCCCTCACCGAGCCCGGCCGCTCGATGTCGCTGGAGGTCACCTGCCCCGGCCCCGAGGCCGCCCTGGCGCTGGTGGGCGCCGCGCGCCGGCTCAAGGTGCACGCCAAGGCCCGCGAGGTGCGCGGGGTGGACCGCGTCGTCGTGCGCGACGGCGACTCCATCGGCGCGCTGCTGACCCTGCTGGGCGCCCACGGCAGCGTGCTGACCTGGGAGGAGCGCCGGATGCGCCGCGAGGTCCGCGCCACCGCCAACCGGCTGGCCAACTTCGACGACGCCAACCTGCGGCGCAGCGCCCGCGCGGCCGTGGCCGCCGGCGCGCGCGTGGAGCGGGCGCTGGAGATCCTCGGCGACGAGGCGCCCGAGCACCTGGTGGCCGCCGGGCAGTTGCGCCTGGCGCACAAGCAGGCGTCGCTGGAGGAGCTGGGCCAGCTCTCCTCGCCGCCGCTGACCAAGGACGCCATCGCCGGGCGCATCCGCCGCCTGCTCGCCATGGCCGACAAGCGCGCCGCCGACCTCGGCATCCCCGGGACCGAGGCCAACCTCACGGCCGACATGCTGGTGCCCTGAACACCCGCGCACACCCCCGCGCACCCGGGGGCGGGGGCCGCACCGGCACCCCGCGCCGACCCCGCCGTGTGCCGTTTTGTGACTGGTCAGAACGTCCGGAAAACTTCGGAAAATGGTCTAGACCTGTAGCGGTGCCGGTGCGAGCATGGTCCGGGCGGCGGCCCTTCGCACCAGGCCGGGCCCGAGCGACCGCCCTGCTGGGGAGCGATAGGCTCGGCAGTGAACCCGGCGCTGAAGACACGCCCGGCCCGACCGCCGTTGTCGGCCGCGGCAGCAGTACCTACGAACACGTGAGGAGCTTGGTTACCGTGACCATCCGTGTAGGCGTGAACGGTTTCGGCCGGATCGGCCGCAACTTCTGGCGCGCGGCCCGCGCCGCCGGCAGCGAGGTCGAGATCGTCGCGGTCAACGACCTCACCGACAACGCCACCCTCGCCCACCTGCTCAAGTACGACACCGTGCTGGGCACCCTCGAAGGCGACGTCGAGGTCGGCGGAGACTCCATCCGGGTCGGCAACGCCACCGTCAAGACCCTCGAGGAGCGCGACCCGGGCAAGCTGCCCTGGGGCGACCTCGGTGTCGACGTCGTCATCGAGTCCACCGGCCGCTTCACCAAGGCCGAGGACGCCAAGAAGCACATCGACGCCGGTGCCAAGAAGGTCATCGTCTCCGCGCCCGCCAAGGGCGAGGACATCACCATCGTCATGGGCGTCAACGACGACAAGTACGACCCCGCCCAGCACCACGTGCTGTCCAACGCCTCCTGCACCACCAACTGCGTGGCGCCGATGGCCAAGGTCCTGCTCGACAGCTTCGGCATCGTCAAGGGCCTCATGACCACCACCCACGCCTACACCAACGACCAGGTCATCCTGGACTTCCCGCACAAGGACCTGCGCCGCGCCCGCGCCGCCGCGCAGAACATCATCCCCACCACCACCGGTGCCGCCAAGGCCACCGCCCTGGTGCTGCCCGAGTTGCAGGGCAAGCTCGACGGCATCGCCATGCGGGTGCCCGTGCCCGACGGCTCGGTCACCGACCTGGTGGTGGAGCTGGAGCGCGAGGTCACCAAGGACGAGGTCAACGCCGCGTTCAAGGCCGCCGCCGAGGGGCCGCTCAAGCAGTTCCTCACCTACACCGAGGACCAGATCGTCTCCTCCGACATCGTCGGCACCCCGGCCTCCTGCACCTTCGACTCCAGCCTGACCATGGCGTTCGGCTCGACCGTCAAGGTCATCGGCTGGTACGACAACGAGTGGGGCTACTCCAACCGCCTCGTGGACCTGGCCAAGCTGGTCGGCTCCCGCCTGTAGTTCCGGACGGACCCCAGCCGTGTGAGCGCCGGTGCGGCGCCCCCCGCCCAGCGCGGGGGGCGCCGCCGTCGCGCGGGCGCGCACGCGGCGCGACTCTTCGCGGAATGGAGACCCCTTGCGCACCATCGACGACCTCGACGTCTCGGGCAAGCGCGTGTTCGTCCGGGCGGACCTCAACGTCCCCCTCGACGGCGACCGCATCACCGACGACGGCCGCATCCGGGCCAGCGTCCCCACGATCAGCAAGCTGCGCGAGCGCGGCGCCCGCGTCGTCGTCGCGGCGCACCTGGGCCGCCCCAAGGGCGCCCCCGACCCCGCCTACTCCCTGCGCCCCGTGGCCGCGCGCCTGGGCGAGCTGCTGGGCACCGAGGTCGCCTTCGCCACCGACACCGCCGGCGACTCCGCCCGCGCGGTGGCCGAGGGCCTGGCCGACGGCCAGGTCGCCGTCATCGAGAACCTCCGCTTCGAGCCCGGCGAGACCAGCAAGGACGACGCCGAGCGCGGCGAGTTCGCCGACCGCCTGGCGCGCCTGGCCGACCTCTACGTCGGCGACGGCTTCGGCGCGGTGCACCGCCGGCACGCCAGCGTCTACGACCTGCCCCGGCGCCTGCCGCACGCGGTGGGCGGCCTGGTCCTGGCCGAGGTCGAGGTGCTGCGCACCCTCACCGGCGACCCCCGGCGCCCCTACGCGGTGGTGCTGGGCGGCTCCAAGGTCTCCGACAAGCTCGGCGTCATCGACAACCTGCTGGGCACCGCCGACCGCCTGCTCATCGGCGGCGGCATGGTCTTCACCTTCCTCAAGGCCAAGGGCTATGAGGTCGGCAAGAGCCTGCTGGAGGAGGACCAGCTCGACACCGTGCGCGAGTACCTCCAGCGCGCCGAGAAGCAGGGCGTGGAGATCGTCCTGCCGGTCGACGTGGTGGCCGCCGAGGCGTTCTCCGCCGACGCCCCCCACGCCCCGGTCGACGCCGACGCCATCCCGGCCGACCGCATGGGCCTGGACATCGGCCCCAAGAGCCGCGAGCTGTTCGCGAGCCGCCTCGCCGACACCGCCACCGTCTTCTGGAACGGCCCCATGGGCGTCTTCGAGATGGAGCCCTACTCCCACGGCACCCGCGCCCTGGCCCAGGCCCTCATCGACTCCGACGCCTTCACCGTGGTGGGCGGCGGCGACTCCGCCGCGGCCGTGCGGTCGCTGGGCTTCGAGGAGTCGGCGTTCGGCCACATCTCCACCGGCGGCGGCGCCAGCCTGGAGTACCTGGAGGGCAAGCGGCTGCCCGGTATCGAGGCGCTGGCCGACTGACCCCGCGCCCGGCGGGCCGCCCCGGTCCGCCGGCGCACGCCCTTCACGCACCCAAGCCCCGAGGAACGACACCCATGGCACAGCCCACGCGCACCCCGCTGATCGCCGGCAACTGGAAGCTGAACAACAACCACCTTGAGGCGATCGCCCTGGTGCAGAAGCTGGCGTTCTCGCTCGACGACGCCGACTACGACTCCGCCGAGGTCGTCGTGCTGCCGCCCTTCACCAGCCTGCGCAGCGTGCAGACCCTGGTCGACGGCGACAAGCTGCGCATCGGCTACGGCGCCCAGGACATCTCCGCCCACGACAAGGGCGCCTACACCGGAGAGGTCTCCGGCCCGATGCTGGCCAAGCTCGGCTGCGCCTACGCGCTGGCCGGACACTCCGAGCGCCGCGAGTACCACCACGAGGACGACGCGGTCGTCAACGCCAAGGTGAAGGCCGCCTTCGCCGCCGACATCACCCCCGTGCTGTGCCTGGGCGAGGGCCTGGACGTCCGCAAGGCCGGCGGGCAGGTGTCCCACACCCTGGCCCAGCTCGACGGCGCCCTCAAGGACGTCACCGCCGAGCAGGCCGCCCGGCTGGTGGTGGCCTACGAGCCGGTGTGGGCCATCGGCACCGGCGAGGTCGCCACCCCCGAGGACGCCCAGGAGGTCTGCGGCGCGCTGCGCGCACGCCTGGCCGAGCTGTACTCCGCCGAGACCGCCGCCGCCACCCGCATCCTCTACGGGGGGTCGGTCAAGGGCGACAACATCGCCGGGATCATGGCGCAGGCCGATGTGGACGGCGCCCTGGTGGGCGGCGCCAGCCTCAAGCCCGAGGAGTTCGTGAAGATCGCCCGCCTGGGCCGGGAGCGCTGAGCCCGGCGCCCGGCCGCTGGGGCGGACGAGGGAGCGCCGGCGCCGGGTTAGACTGCCCGAAGGTACCTTTCCGCAATCAACGTATGCCTCAGCGGCACACGGTAGAATCCAGCATTGTCCCCGGTCCCTCCTCCATCGGACCGCCGGCACCGCCGCGGCGGACCGGCGCGCGGACCCGGGGGGCCCAAGGTCGTCAATTCCCCCGCATCGGGGTCGAGTTACGGGTGAGCACGTGATCCTCGGTCTGTCCATAGTCGTGATGCTCTGTAGCGTGCTGCTGGTCCTGATGGTGCTGTTGCACAAGGGCAAGGGCGGCGGGCTCTCCGACCTGTTCGGAGGCGGCGTCACGTCCTCCTTGGGCGGGTCCTCGGTCGTCGAGCGCAACCTGGACCGGCTGACCATCGCCATCGGGCTGGTGTGGATCGTCGCCGTGGTGGCCCTGGGCCTGCTCCTCAACCAGGGCGGCGTCTAGCCGCCCTGCTCCACACGCCCCCTGGCCCCGCCCGCGTGGCGCGGGTCCGCGTGTACCGCACCCTGTTGCCGTGCGGAGCGCACTTTCGCCGTTGACAAAGGAGTTACTCGTGGGAAGTGGCAGCGCCATCCGTGGCAGCCGCGTCGGTGCCGGACCTATGGGCGAGGCCGAGCGCGGGGAGTCCGCGCCGCGCGTGCGGGTCCCCTTCTACTGCGCCAACAAGCACGAGGTGGTTCCGAGCTTCGCGCACGAGGCCGCCGTCCCCGACGAATGGGACTGCCCCCGCTGCGGTTTCCCCGCCGGCAAGGACCCCCAGAACCCGCCGGCGCCGCCGCGCACCGAGCCCTACAAGACCCACCTGGCCTACGTGAAGGAGCGCCGCAGCGAGGAGGAGGGCCGCCTCATCCTCGACGAGGCCCTGGCCAAGCTGCGTGCCGACCGCGCCGAGGTCGAGGCGTACATGCGGGCCAACGCCAACTGAGCCCGAGCCGCCCGGCGCCGCGCCCGCCGGCTCACCCCGGCCGGCGCCCGCCCAGCCGGCGGGTGAGTTCGGCGGCGGCCTCGCGGGCGCTGCCCGCCAGCGCGGCGGTCGGCAGCGGGCGCTCGCCGGCGGGCACGGTCAGGCTGATCGCCGCCGCCGGGGCGCCGTTGTGGTCGAAGGCCGCCGCCGCCACCGACGAGAACCCCTCGCTGACCTGGCCCTCCTCAACGGAGAACCCCGCGCGGCGCTCCCGCGCCAGCGTCTCCCGCAGCTCACCGGGGGTGCGCGGGCCTCGCCCGGTGCGGTCCACGAACCTCCCGGCGTCGGGGTAGAGCGCCCGCACCTGGGCGCGCGGCAGGTGGGCCAGCAGCGCCCGGCCCGATGCGGTCAGGTGCGCCGGAAGCCGCACGCCCACGCCGGTGACCAGCGCGGGCGTGTGCGGCGGGTGCTCCTTGAGCAGGTACAGGGTGTCGGCGCCGTGCAGCACCCCCAGGTGCGCGGTGGCGCCGGTCTCCTCGACCAGGTGGCGCAGCAGCGGGCGGGCCAGCCGCTCCAGGGGGTCGTGGCGCAGGAACGCCGACCCGATCTCGAAGGCCGCCACCCCCAGCCCCCACCGGTGCTCCTCGGGCAGGTGGACGACGAACCCCTCCTCGGCCATGGCCTCCAGGAGCTGGTAGACGCTGGAGCGGGGGAGTTCCAGCTCCGAGGCGATGGCCGTGGCCGAGACCGGGCCCGGCCGGGTGGCCAGGTAGCGCAGCAGCCGCAGGGCGCGCGTGGCTGCTGGAACATGGCTCATACCGCGATTGTGGCATGCCCGGTATCGGCTCTCAGGTTCCGCAGGGGCGGCCCGCGCCCGGCACGCGCAGGGACCGCACCTGGAGCCGCCCGCAGGCGCAGCGGGTGTAGAGGAGCATCCCGGTCGAGGTCATGTGGCGCGACACCACCTGGTAGACGTCGGCCTGCGGCCATCCGCAGTCGGGGCAGCGGGCTTCGCGTTCGGCGTGTGCTTCCATGCCTCCCAGTCTCGGGTGCCCCATCCGTTCATGTCCATCGCAGGTTTACGCACACAACCGTGTAGCCTCAACTTCATGTTCGACTTGCGACGGCTGCGGGTGCTGCGCGCGGTCCACCACCACGGCACGGTCACCGGCGCGGCCGAGGCGCTGCACCTGAGCCCCTCGGCCGTCTCCCAGCAGATCCGCCAGCTCGCCAAGGAGTTGGGGGTGGCGCTGCTGGAGCCCGAGGGTCGCCGGGTGCGGCTGACCTCGGCGGCCGTGGTGCTGCTGGAGCACGCCGACGCGCTGAGCACCCGCTGGGAGCAGGCGCTGGCCGACCTCGCCGTGCACGCCGACGGCGATACCGGCCCGCTGCGCATGTCCGGCTTCGCCACCGGTATCACCGTGCTGCTGGCCCCCGCCGCGGCGCGGCTGCGCCGCGCCCACCCCCAGTTGTCGGTGTCCGTCACCCAGGCCGAGACCGGTGCCTGCTTCGACCAGTTGCTGGCCGGCTCCGCCGACCTCGCGGTGTTCGTGCCCGACCCCACCGTGGTGGCCGCCGAGGACTCCCGGTTCGACCAGCGGGTCCTCATCGAGGAGCCGCACGACCTGCTGGTGCCCGCCGGCCACCCGCTGGCCGCCCGGCGCAGCGTCGCCCTGGCCGAGGCCGCGCGCGAGGACTGGGTGATCCCCGACGGCACCTGCGGCCACCACCGGCTCATCCAGGTGGCGTGCGCCTCCGCCGGGTTCACCGCCCGCATCGCCCACGAGGCCACGGAGTGGAGCGCGGCCACCGCGCTGGTCGCCCACGGGCTGGGGGTCACCCTGGTGCCGCGCATGCTGCCCGTGGCCACCGCGCGCCCGGTGGTGCGGGTGCCGCTGCACGGCGCCTCCACGCCGTCCCGCTCCATCCTCACCTGCGTGCGCGCCGGCAGCGCCGGGCACCCCGCCATCGCGCGGGGGATCGCGGCCCTGCGCGAGGTGGCCGCCGAGGCCGTGGCGCCCCCGCGCGGAGCGGTCGAGCCCGCGGTCGCCTGAGCCCCGACCGCCGCATCCGAAATCCCAGACACTTCGGCGGTGTCGGGGCTCGCGCCCGCGCCCCCGGGCGCGTGCAATAGGGGTATGCCCACCCCGATCGACATCGGCCCCCGCGGCCTGACCGCCGAGGCGGTCGTGGCCGTGGCCCGCCGCGGCGCCCCCGTGCGCCTGAGCGCCGAGGCCCGCGCGGCCCTGGCCGAGGGCCGCAAGCGCGTCGAGGCCCTCGCCGCCGACACCGCCCCCGCCTACGGTGTCAGCACCGGCTTCGGCGCGCTGGCCACCCGCCACATCGCCCCCGAGTTGCGCGCCCGCCTCCAGACCTCGCTCATCCGCTCCCACGCCGCCGGCGCCGGCGAGGAGGTGGAGCGCGAGGTGGTGCGGGCGCTGATGGCGCTGCGGCTGCGCACCCTGGCCAGCGGCGCCACCGGGGTGCGGCCGGGCACCGCCGATGCCCTGGCCGGGCTGCTCAACGCCCACATCACCCCCGTGGTCCACGAGTACGGCAGCCTCGGCTGCTCCGGCGACCTCGCGCCGCTGGCGCACGTGGCGCTGGCCCTCACCGGTGAGGGGCCGGTGCGCGACGCCGCCGGGGAGCTGCGGCCGGCAGCCGACGCGCTGGCGGCCGCCGGGCTGGCGCCGGTCCGGCTCGCCGCCAAGGAGGGGCTGGCGCTCATCAACGGCACCGACGGCATGCTCGGCATGCTGCTGCTGGCGCTGGAGGACCTGGCCGAGCTGCTGCGGGTCGCCGACATCACCGCCGCCATGAGCGTGGAGGCGCTGCTGGGCACCGACCGGGTCTTCGCCGCCGACCTCCAGGCGCTGCGCCCCCACCCCGGCCAGGCCGCCGCGGCGGCCAACATGCGGGCGCTGCTGGCCGGCTCCCCGATCGTGGCCTCCCACCGCGGCCCCGACTGCACCCGCGTGCAGGACGCCTACTCGCTGCGCTGCGCGCCCCAGGTCGCCGGCGCCGCCCGCGACACCCTGGACCACGCCCGCGCCGTGGCCGAGCGCGAACTCGCCGCCGTCATCGACAACCCGGTGGTGCTGGAGGACGGCCGGGTGGAGTCCAACGGCAACTTCCACGGCGCGCCCGTGGGCTACGTGCTGGACTTCCTGGCCATCGCCGTGGCCGACCTCGCCTCCATCGCCGAGCGCCGCACCGACCGCATGCTCGACGTCGCCCGCTCCCACCTCCTGCCCGCCTTCCTCGCCGACGACCCCGGCGTGGACTCCGGCCACATGATCGCCCAGTACACCCAGGCGGGGATCGTCGCCGAGCTGAAGCGGCTGGCCGCCCCCGCCAGCGTCGACTCCATCCCCAGCTCCGCCATGCAGGAGGACCACGTGTCGCTGGGGTGGTCGGCCGCGCGCAAGCTGCGCCGCGCCCTGGCGGGCCTGCGCTCGGTGCTGGCCGTGGAGCTGCTCACCGCCGCCCGCGCCCTGGACCTGCGCGCCCCCCTCTCCCCGGCGCCCGCCACCGCCGCCGTGCGCGCCGCCGTGCGCGAGCGCGTGCCCGGACCCGGCCCCGACCGCCACCTCGCCCCCGAGATCTCCGCCGCCGCCGACCTCATCGCCGAAGGCGCCGTCACCGCGGCCGCCCGGACCGTCACCCCGCTGCGCTGACCCGCCACAAGGAGCCGCCATGACCACGCCACCGGGGGCGCGCGCCGTGCGCGCGCCCCGCGGCACCGCCCGCACCGCCAAGGGCTGGGCCCAGGAGGCCGCCCTGCGCATGCTGCACAACAACCTCGACCCCGAGGTGGCCGAGCACCCCGACCAGCTCGTCGTCTACGGCGGCAGCGGCCGCGCCGCCCGCGACTGGGCCAGCTTCGACGCCATCACCCGCGAACTGCGCGAGCTGGCCGACGACGAGACCCTGCTGGTGCAGTCGGGGCGGCCGGTGGGCGTGCTGCGCACCCACGAGTGGGCGCCGCGCGTGCTCATCGCCAACGCCAACCTCGTCGGCGACTGGGCGACCTGGCCGGAGTTCCGCCGCCTGGAGGCGCTGGGGCTGACCATGTACGGGCAGATGACCGCCGGGTCCTGGATCTACATCGGCACCCAGGGGATCCTCCAGGGCACCTACGAGACCTTCGGCGCCGTGGCCGCCAAGCGGTTCGGCGGCACCCTGGCCGGCACCATCACCCTCACCGCCGGGCTGGGCGGCATGGGCGGCGCCCAGCCGCTGGCCGTCACCATGAACGACGGCGTGGCGATCGTGGTGGAGTGCGACCCCTCGCGGATCGAGCGCCGCATCGCCCACCGCTACCTCGACACCCGCGCCGAAAGCCTCGACGAGGCGCTGGCGCTGGCCGAGCGCGCCCGCGACGAGCGCCGCCCCCTGTCCGTCGGGGTGCTGGGCAACGCCGCCGACGTGCTGCCCGAACTGCTGCGGCGCGGCGCGCCCGTCGACATCGTCACCGACCAGACCTCCGCCCACGACCCGCTGGCCTACCTGCCCAGCGGCGTGGACGTCGCCGACTGGGCCGACTACGCCGCCGCCCGCCCCGAGGAGTTCGCCCGGCGCGCCCGGGAGTCCATGGCCGCCCACGTGGCCGCCATGGTCGGGTTCGCCGACGCCGGCGCCGAGGTGTTCGACTACGGCAACTCCATCCGCGGCGAGGCGCGGGCGGCCGGCTACGACCGGGCGTTCGACTTCCCCGGGTTCGTGCCCGCCTACATCCGCCCGCTGTTCTGCGAGGGCAAGGGGCCGTTCCGGTGGGCGGCGCTGTCGGGCGACCCCGCCGACATCGCCCGCACCGACCGGGCGGTGCTGGAGCTGTTCCCCGACAACGCCCACCTGACCCGGTGGATCACCATGGCCCGCGAACGGGTGGCGTTCCAGGGGCTGCCCGCCCGCATCTGCTGGCTGGGCCAGGGCGAGCGCGCGGCGGCCGGGCAGCGGTTCAACGACCTGGTGGCCGCCGGCGAGATCAGCGCGCCGCTGGCCATCGGCCGCGACCACCTCGACACCGGGTCGGTCGCCTCGCCCTACCGCGAGACCGAGGCGATGCGCGACGGCTCCGACGCCATCGCTGACTGGCCGCTGCTCAACGCCCTGGTCAACACCGCCTCGGGCGCCTCGTGGGTGTCCGTCCACCACGGCGGCGGGGTCGGCATGGGCCGGTCGCTGCACGCCGGGCAGGTCAGCGTCGCCGACGGCACCCCGCTGGCGGCGGCCAAACTGGAGCGGGTGCTGGCAAACGACCCGGCCACCGGTGTCATCCGGCACGCCGACGCGGGGTACGCCCAGGCCGAGGAGGTCGCCCACCGCCACGGCATCCACCTGCCCATGGGCGGCGGCGGCCACGCCGCCGGCTAGCCCGGCCGGCCGCACGCGCGGCCACCGCCCGCGGCACCGCCGCGGGTCACCACCCACCACGAGGGGGCGCGGCAGATGAGCGAGGTCTTCGACCGGCTGTGGGAGGGGCTGGCCCCGCTGGGGCGCCACCGCACCACCGGGGGCTACCGCAGGTTCTCCTGGGGGCCGGCCGACACCGAGGTGCGCGCGTGGTTCACCGAGGCCGCCCGCGCCCGCGGTCTGGACGTCCGCACCGACCGCAACGGCAACCTGTGGGCGTGGTGGGGCGGACCCGGAGCCGAGGCCGTGGTCACCGGCTCCCACCTGGACTCCGTGCCCGACGGCGGCGCCTACGACGGCCCGCTGGGCGTGGTCAGCGCCCTGGCGGCGGTGGAGGAGCTGCGCCGGCGCGGCCTGCGCCCGCGCCGGCCCCTGGCCGTCACCGTGTTCGTGGAGGAGGAGGGTGCCCGGTTCGGGGTGCCGTGCCTGGGCACCCGGCTGCTGACCGGCGCCATCACCCCCGAGCGGGCCGCCGGCCTGACCGACGCCGAGGGCACCACCTGGGCGGCGGCCATGGCCGGTGCCGGGCTGGACCCCGAGCGCATCGGCGCCGACCCCGACCTGCTCGGCCTGGTCGGGGTGTTCGTGGAGCTGCACGTGGAGCAGGGCCGGGCGCTGGCCCGCACCGAGTCGCCCGTGGGCGTGGCCTCGGCGGTGTGGCCGCACGGGCGCTGGCGGCTGGACTTCACCGGCCAGGCCGACCACGCCGGCACCACCCGGCTGGCCGACCGCAACGACCCCGTGCTGCCCTTCGCCGAGACCGTGCTGGCCGCCCGCGCCGCCGCCCACGCCAACGACGCCCTGGCCACCATCGGCAAGGTGCAGGTGGCGCCCAACGGCACCAACGCCATCCCCTCGCGGGTGCGCGCCTGGCTGGACGCGCGGGCGCCCTCGGAGGCCGCGCTGCGCGCCGTGGTCGCCCACGTCGACGCGGCCGCCCGGCGCAGCGCCGCCGACCACGGGGTCATGCTGGCCACCTACCTGGAGTCCAACTCGCCGGTGGTGCACTTCGACCGCGCCCTGCGCGACCGCATCGCGGTGCTGGCGGGAGGGGAGGCCGGCCCGGCGCCGGTGCTGCCCACCGGGGCCGGGCACGACGCCGCCGTGCTGGCGAGCGCGGTGCCCACCGCGATGCTGTTCGTGCGCAACCCCACCGGGCTCTCCCACGCCCCCGACGAGTACGTGGAGCCCGCCGACCGCCACGCCGGGGTCGCCGCGCTGGCCGACGTCCTGGCCGAACTCGCCGAGGCCGCCCCGGCGGAGCCGGCGTGAGCGCGCCCGCGCGGCCCGCCCGCCACTGGTGCGCGTGGGCGCTGCCCGATGCCCGCCCGGGCGGCGCCGCGGTGCCGGGCCTGCTGGTCGAGACCGCCGGCGGGGTGATCACCGCCGTGTCCACCGCCGCCGCCCCGCCGCCCGACGCCGAGCGGCTGGAGGGCCTGGTCCTGCCCGGCCTGGCCAACGCCCACTCCCACGCCTTCCACCGGGCGCTGCGCGGGCGCACGGGCGAGGCCGGCGGCAGCTTCTGGACCTGGCGCGAGGCCATGTACCGGATGGCCGCGCGGCTGGACCCCGACTCCTACCACCGGCTGGCCCGCGCGGTCTACGCCGAGATGGCCCTGGCCGGCGTCACCTGCGTCGGGGAGTTCCACTACCTGCACCACGACCCCGCCGGGCGGCGCTACGCCGACCCCAACGCCATGGGGCAGGCGCTGGTGGCGGCCGCCGCCGACGCCGGGATACGCATCACCCTGCTGGACACCTGCTACCTGGCCGGCGGGCTGGACGGCGCGGCCGGGCACACCCCGCTGCGCGGCCCCCAGATCCGCTTCGGCGACACCGACGCCGACACCTGGGCCGCGCGGGTGGCCGCGTTCGCCCCCGCCGGCGGCCACGCCCGCGTCGGCGCGGCCGTCCACTCGGTGCGGGCGGTCCCGCGCGACCAGATCGCCCGCATCACCGAGATCGGCGCCCAGGCGCGCTGGCCGGCGGTGCACGTCCACCTCTCCGAACAGCCCGCCGAGAACGCCGCCTGCCGCGCCGCCCACGGCGTGACCCCCGCCCGGCTCCTGGCCGACACCGGATTCCTGGAGCGGCTGCGCCCCACCCTCGTGCACGCCACCCACCTCACCCCCGAGGACGCCGCCCTGGTGCGCGAGGCCGCCGCGCGGGTGTGCCTGTGCCCCACCACCGAGCGCGACCTCGCCGACGGGCTGTGCGACCTGGCCGCGCTGCGCGGCACCGACCTCGCCCTGGGCAGCGACGGCCACTCCTCGATCGACCTGTTCGAGGAGGCGCGCGGCGCCGAGATGCACGAGCGGCTGCGCACCGGCCGCCGCGGCACCCTGGCGGCGGCCGACCTGCTCACCGCCCTGCACGCCCACGGGCACGCCGCCCTGGGCTGGGGCGGCACCGCAGGAGAGAGCGCGGCGGCGGGGGAGGGCGGCGCCGAGGCCGGGCGGATCGCCCCGGGCGCCCGCGCCGACCTGGTCGTGCTGGGCCTGGACGGGGTGCGGCTGGCCGGGTTCGACCCCGCCCGCGCCGCCGACGCCGCCGTCTTCGCCGCGACGGCCGCCGACGTGCGCCACGTCATGGCCGACGGCCGCTGGATCGTGCGCGACGGCGTGCACACGCTGATCCCCGACGCCGCCGCCCGCCTGGACGCCGCGATCCGCGAGGCCGCGGCGTGAGCACCGCGCCGGCGCCCGCCGGCCCGTCCTGGGAAGGGAGGCAGGCGCCCGGCGCCCGCGCGGGCGGCCCGGCGCCGCAACGCCCATGACCGCACACCCGACCGGCTCCGGCGCCTCCGGCTCGCCGACCGCGCCGGGCGAGCCCGCCGCGGGCTCGCTCCTGGTGGACGGCATCGGCACCCTGGTCACCAACGACCCCGGCCTGGGCGACGGCGCGCTGGGCGAGATCGCCGACGCCGCCCTGGTGGTCGAGGACGGCCGGGTGGCCTGGGCGGGGCCGCGCACCCGGGCGCCCGCCGCCGACACCCGCGTCGACGCGGCCGGGCGGTGCGTCATGCCCGGCTTCGTCGACAGCCACTCCCACATCGTCTTCGCCGGCGACCGCAGCCGCGAGTTCGAGGCCCGCATGAGCGGCCGCCCCTACGAGGCGGGCGGGATCCGCACCACCGTGGCGGCCGTCCGCGCGGCCGCCGACGCCGAACTGGCCGCCACCGCCGCCGCCCTGCTGGCGGAGGCGCGGGCGCAGGGCACCACCACCCTGGAGGTGAAGTCGGGCTACGGGCTCAGCGTCGCCGACGAGGAGCGCTGCCTGCGGGTGGCCGCCGCCCTGACCGAGGAGACCACGTTCCTGGGCGCCCACGTGGTTCCGGCGGAGTACGCCGAGGACCCGGCCGGCTACGTCGACCTGGTCACCGGCCCCATGCTCGCGGCGTGCGCGCCGCACGCCCGCTGGATCGACGTGTTCTGCGAGCGCGGCGCGTTCGACGCCGACCAGGCGCGCGCCGTGCTGCGGGCCGGCCGCGCCCGGGGCCTGGGCGTGCGGGTGCACGGCAACCAGCTCGGCCCCGGCCCCGGGGTGCGCGTGGCGGTGGAGGAGGGCGCGGCGTCGGTGGACCACTGCACCCACCTCACCCGCGAGGACGTGGCCGCGCTCGCCGACGCCGCGTCGGACGGGCCCGGAACGGTGGCCACCCTGCTGCCCGGCGTGGACTTCTCGACCCGCCAGCCCTACCCCGACGTCCGCGCCCTGCTGGACGCAGGCGCGGTGGTGGCGCTGGCCGGCGACTGCAACCCCGGCACCTGCTTCACCACGAGCATGGCGTTCTGCGTGGCGCTGGCGGTCCGCGAGATGCGCATGACGCCGGCCGAGGCGCTGTGGGCGGCCACGGCGGGCGGCGCCCGCGCGCTGCGCCGCACCGACGTGGGGCACCTGGGCGTCGGCGCCCGCGCCGACCTGGTGCTGCTGGCCGCGCCCAACCCCGTCTACCTCGCCTACCGGCCCGGTGTGCCCCTGGTCGCGGCGGTGTGGAAGGACGGGGGACTCGTGTCGGGGCGGCCCTGAGGAGGGGGCACAGCGGGGGCACAGGGGGATGCGGGTTGGGGCGCGCGGCGGCGGGGCGGGGTGTCGGCAGGACCTAACGTCCGCGTAGCACGCCCGAAATGTACCCCTCCCATCCTGGAAGGGAGTCGGCGCGCACCCCCGGGAGGCAACGGCGCCTCCCGGGGGACGTGCTCCAGCGACAAGGGGGCGCAATGGCTTTGTGGCGGATCCGCACCGTGGTGGAGGACCGGCCCGGGCAGTTGGCCGGACTGGTCGACGCCATGGCGGCCCAGGGCGGCAACATCGTGGGGCTGTCCATCCACGCCGACGCCGCCGGGGTGGTGGACGAGTTCGTCGTCGACGTCCCCGGAGAGCACTACACGCTGCTGCGCGAGGTCGCGCGGCGCAGCGTGAGCGACAGCGACTCCGTCACGGCGGTCCCCGCCCAGCCGCGCGAGGTCGGCGACGACGTCACCAAGGCCCTGCTGCTCACCGCCCGGCTGCGCAGCGCGCCCAACCGGCTGCCCGAGGCGCTGGGGGAGCTGCTCCAGGCCGAGGACGCCCGCTGGACCAACCTCACGCGCTCGGCCCCGGAGTTCCTGGAGGAGCCCGAGACCACCCTGGTGGTGCCGGTGGGGCCGCTGCGCGGGGTGCGGCTGCGCCGCCCCGACCAGCCGTTCACCTGGACCGAGACCGCCCGCGCCGACGCCCTGGTGCGCTCGGTGCTGCCGCCCACCGGCCCGGCGCCCACCGGTGGGCGCCTGGTCACCGGGCACGGGGTCGAACTGGACGTGCGCCAGGTCGGCGCGGCCGACGCCGAGGCGATCCAGCGGCTGCACCGCCGCTGCTCGGGGGAGACCACGCGGCGGCGCTACTTCTCCAGCGTCCGCCAGTTGACGCCGCGCATGCTCGGGGTGTTCTGCGACCCCGAACTCGGCCTCACCCTTGCCGCCCACCCCGTCGGGGGCGGCGACCCGGTGGCGCTGGCGCACCTGATGTACACGCTGGACCCCGGGGTCGGCGAGATCGCGTTCCTGGTCGAGGACGAGTGGCAGAACAAGGGCGTGGGCACGGCGCTGACCCGCGCGCTCACCGCTGTCGCCGCCGACTGGGGGCTGGCCGAGGTCCGCGCCGAGACCGTGGCCGGCAACGCCCAGATGCAGCGGATCATGCGCCGCATGGGCGCCACGGTCGGCCCGCCGCGCGACGGCGTGGTGCAGGCCCGCCTGCCGGTGGCGGGCGCGCTGCCCGCCCGGCGCATGGGCCGGCTGGCGGGGCTGATGACCGAGCCGGGTGCCGCCGGCACCTGACGCCGCCTACCTGAGATGCGCTTGAAGCGCCGGAAGAGCCCGAAGAGCCCGCAAGAGCCCTCCTGAAAGGCGGCGGGGGAGACTGGTGAAATGGGGCGCTGGTCTCCCCCGCTTACGCCGTTCGCGCCGCTCGCGCGGCTCACGCCGTGGACGTCCCGCCCGGGGGCGCGGGACGCGGGCGCCGACGCGGTCCGGGCGGCGCGCTGGGGACGCCGGGAGCGCCGGTCAGGACTCGTCGGAGCCCTCGGCGTCGCCGCTGTCGGAGGCGGCCTTGGCGTCGGCGGTGTCGGCCTTCTTGGTGGTGGCGCGGCGCTTCTTCACGGGCCGGGAGTAGTCGACCAGCGGCTCGTAGCGGGTCTCGTGCTCCTTGCGGCACTCGTCGCAGGCGTCGACCTCGCGGACCGTGCCCTCCCAGGCGAACTGGATGACGTCGGTCGCCTCGACCTTCTCCTCGCGGAGGGCGTGCGGATCGCAGTACTTGCGCGTGAAGACCTCAGTGACCACGGCGGTGCGTCCCTTCGGTAGTGGGTGCGGGTTCCTACCGAATCATACACGTGTACGAACGTCGGGATCGGGGCTTCGCGAACTTCCCACCCGACACGGCGGACGCACCAGAGCCTAGCGGAGCGCGGCATCGGTGGTGATCACGCGCGTTGCCGGTCGCGCGCCGAGCCGTACGCCGAGCGGCCGGGGGGCGGGGGCGGCCCGCCGGTGGCGGGCCGCCCCCGAAGGGAGGGGGAGCCGCATGCGCCCGGTCGGCCGCCGGGGCGGCCCGGGCCGGGGCGGCGGTTACGCCCGGGCGGCCGGGTTGCGGATGCTCTCGTAGATGCGGGCGAAGCCCTCCTCCCCGTGGCCCGCGTCGATCTGGCGCCGGATCAGGTTCTGCACCATGGCCACGACCTCGGTGCTGATGCCCTGGGCGGCGCTGGCGTCCACCATGTCGCCCAGATCGGAGAACAGCAGGCTCTGCTGGCCCGGCACGGTGTAGTCGCCGCCGTCGATGACCTCGCCGAGGCCGTCGAAGGCGGCGGTCATGGCCGCCTGCCACGGCGCGGCCATGGCGGCGAACTCGCGCGCCTTCATCCCGGACGGGGCCACCATGGCGGCGCCGTGCGCGAACCCGGCGAACATGACGTACATCCCGGCCAGCAGCGCCAGGTCGTAGAGCGACGCCAGCCCGGCGTCCGCGCCGTGGTAGGTGCTGGTGCCCCACAGGTCCAGCAGGGCGCGGTGCTCCTCGAAGACGGCGGAGGAGCCGCTGTAGAGGATCGACGCCCCGGGAGTGCCGATCATCGACGGCACGGCCATGATGCCGCCGTCCAGGTAGGCGGCCCCGGCCTCGGCCGCCCAGGCGGCGAGTTCCCGCGCCTGGTCGGGGCTCGTCGTGGTCACGTTGACGACGGTCCGCCCGGCCAGGTCCGCCGCCAGCGGGTCGAGCACCTCGTGGACCGAGGGGTGGTCCAGGAGGCACACGACCACCAGGCCGCTCGCCCGGACCGCGTCCCCGGCCGTGGCCGCCTCCCGCGCGCCCTGCGCGAGGAGGGCGTCGGCCCTGCCGGGCGAGCGGTTCCACACCGTTGTGGGGTGGCCCGCCTTCACCAGCGCCTCGGCCAGCGCGCGTCCCATCTCGCCCAGACCCAGCGCGCTCACCTGGAGGTCGTTCGTGGTTGGCATGTGTCGCTCCGTCCTGCTTGTCGGGGTTCGCCATGATCCTCGCGGCTGCCGGTACGGTTGACCAGTACGGACTTTAAAGTGGGGTACTTACCTTGAGGTAAGTACGGCAGGACTGGTGCGGGCGAGGCTGGGAGGACGAATGGCGGCATCGGAGCGGCGCGGCCCCTACTTCTGCGGGATCGACGCGGCGATGGACGTGGTCAGCGGGAAGTGGAAGTCGCTCATCCTGTGGGAACTGGAGGAGCACGGCACGCGCCGGTTCGCCGAGCTGCGGCGCGGGCTGCCGGGTGTGAGCGAGAAGATGCTGGTCCAGCACCTCCGCGAGATGGAGGAGGACGGCCTGGTGCACCGCGAGGTGTACCGCCAGGTGCCGCCGAAGGTGGAGTACTCCCTGACCGAGCACGGGAAGTCGCTGAACGCCGCCCTGGAGGCGCTGGGCCGGTGGGGAACCGAGCGCATCGCGCGCATCGGCGCCGAGAAGGTGCATGTCACCCAGCAGCCCGCGACCACCCGGGGCTGAGGAGAAGCCAGGCCCGTCGGGGCGGAGGCGGCGACCAGCGTCCCTCGCGGCGGGTGGTCGGCGTGTGCGACGGGGGCGGCGACGGCGGCGGGTGGCCGGGTTCGGCGGTCATCGCATCGCGGGGCGGATGGTGGAGCGGGCAGCGGGGCGGCGGGCGGCTCGGCGGGCGGTGATCGGCTGGTGAGTCGGTGGCCGGGGTGGGCGCCGGGCGGACAAATCGGGCGAGTGGCGCCTGTCATCTCGCATGATGAGACGAAAACGGCCTCTTTCACCACGAGATGCGTCTGCCGTTCGCCGTTTCGGTGGATAGGGCGTGTTCATCGCTCACTGAAACCGGCGTTGCGGACAAAAAGGCGTGGCGGGTGCCCTGGGTGTCTCACTATGTGGCCAATTGGGCGTCTGTGTGGGCGTGTCGGGTGCCACTGGGGTCGCGCTGTGGGGGATGAATAGGGCAAGCTGGGGCAAAGTGCTGTCTTGTATACCGTCGACATGCGAGTTTTGATCGGCCCCCCGGAACGAAGCCACCCCTGGTCAGTCGGAGGTGGGACCGGACCACGCGATCGCCGCGTGGGAGGAGGGCGCCGCCCCCGGCCTTCGTCTCCCGTCGCCACCCCGGCCGTCCGCCATGAGGGCCGCTGGTCGCCGACTCGGACCCCGCCTCGCCTCGGGGCATCGTCGCGCCCTCAGCCCATCGCTGTGAGAACCGCTGGTCGCGACCCTGGCCCCCACCCGCCTTCGCTGCCCCGTCGGCGCCTCAACCATCCGCACTGCTGCCCGATGGGCGCCGCCTCGGACCCGCATCTCGCCTCGGTGCCTCGTCGCCGCCTCGGCCGTCCGCCATGGGAACCGAGACGGTCTACAGCGGGCGGGGCCGCGCCGATCGGGGGGATGGGCACGGCCCTTCAGGCGTGGGCCTCAGTCGAAGATCTCGTCCAGGAAGCTCGCCTGGCGCTTGCGCCGCTCGCCGTAGTAGGGGGTGGGGTCGCGGTACTCGTGGTCGTCGTCGAAGGGGTCGTCGTCGCGGCGCTGGTGGCGGCCGCCGGTGTAGGAGGCGTCGTGGCCGCGGCTCCAGCGGTGCTCGGCCTCCAGCAGCTCCTCCAGCTCGCCGCGGTCCAGGAAGATGCCGCGGCACTTCTCGCACTGGTCGACGGTGACGCCGACGAGCGTGCGGCGGGAGAGGGTGCCGGGGCACTTGGGGCAGTCGAATGCAGTCATGGACGGCTTTTTACCGCAGTGGCGCCCCTGTGCGCATGTGAAAGGGCCTGTGGGGGTGCGGCCGATCCCGGCCGACCCGGCCGCACCCCCACAGGCCCTCGGCTCAACGAGGCGGGTGTCCGCGCCGCGCGTCCGCCATCCCGCCTCCCTGCCTACCGGCCCCTCACTCCACCGTGGTCACGAGTTCCGCCAGGGTGTCCAGCAGGTCGGCGCGGACGTCGTCGTCGTGGACGGCGTCCGCCCAGGCGGCCGGAATGGCCCAGGAGCGGGACCGCAGGTGGGCGTCGAGGAACCGGTCGAGCGCGGCCGCCGGGTTGGTGGCGTAGTGCACCGGGCTGCGCCGCGCCTGGGTGACCAGGGTCCAGGCGGTCCAGCGCAGCCACGCCTGCTCGGGCTCGGGCAGGGACTCGGGGCGGGGGAGTTCGGGGGAGCGGGCGGCCGGGGGCTCGGGGGCGGTCGGCGCGGGGTCGGCCACGGGGTGGTAGGGGGCGCTGCGCGCCCGGCCGCGCGCCCGCTCCAGCAGGTCGAAGTGCTCGGGCAGCCGCTCGGCGAGGCGGCGCAGCACCCCGGTGAGCATGCGGGCCAGCGCCTCGGCGTCGATGCCGCGCAGGGCCTCGGCCAGCCCCGCGCGGCGGAGTTCGTCGGCGGTGCGGGCGCGGGCGGGGTCGACGCCGTCGGCGAGTTCGCGCAGCTTGCGCAGCACGTACTCGGCGGTGGGCACCGACACCAGCGGGCGCTCCCGCACGACCGCCACGGCGCGCCCGGCGCGGTCGGCGACCGGGACCGCGCCGGACTCCTGGGTGAACCCGTGGTCGCCGACCCGCCCGAACACGCTCGCCAGGCCGGATTCGGGGTCGTCGGGCTGCTCGTCGGGGAGGTCGACGGCGGGGTGGCCGAACCCGGCGGCCAGCACCAGCGCGGCCAGGGCCTCCTGCTCGACCACGCTGGGCGCCACCCACGAGGCGACCGACTGCTGGCGGGCCCAGCGGCGCGGGCGCTCGGAGAACGCGCAGCGCAGGGTGCGGCCCGACCACTGCGGGAAGACCAGCCGCAGCCGGGCGAAGGCGCGGTCGGTCTCGGTGTCGCGCAGCGCGAAGCCCAGCCGGCGGACCTGGGCCGACACCGAGGTGCCCGCGGACAGCGACGCGTGGACGTCGGCCATGCGCTTGGCGATCTTGGAGTCGTCGGCCCCGCCGTGTCTGGGGCAGGGGCAGTGCTCGCTCAGCAGCGTGACCGCGGAGTCGAACTGCGCGGCGTGGCGGTCGCACGTCTGAAGGGTCTCGGGCGCGGGCTGGTGCTGGCCGGTGTCGCAGCGGCCGCAGCCGAAGGCGCGGGTCAGGGCGTGCAGGAACGCGGTCGAACCGAAAAGGTCAGTGAACAGGCAGCGCGTGCTCAAGGTCCTTCTACTCCCCGTGGCACGGGGCTGAGGCTCTTCCCCAGCTCCTCCGGGAAAGTGCATAGAAGAAGGACGGTTGTGCCCGGTGACACACCCACGTCGGCTGGTGCCGCAGGGGCACCGCCCTCGTGACGCGCGTGGTCACCTAAGAAATTAGGGCCACACGCGGCGCACCGTCAAGAAGCGCAGGCACGCAAGTGTGTGCCGAACGCGATGCGGTGTTCTGTGTAGTGATGGGCGGCCGGTGCCGCGGACCGCGCCGCCGGGCGGCGGCGCCCCGCGGACCCTCCGCGGTGTGCCGATCGCCTCACCGCGACCGGGCGGCCGGGATCCGGCGCCGCCCCCTCGGAGCGGCCGGGACCCGGCGCCGCCTACCCCGAGCGGCGGCGGTAGCGCTCGGCCAGCTCGGCGAGGTGGGCGGCCAGGTCGGGGGCCGCGACCTCGGGCACCGGCGGCGCGGGCGCCGCGCGGGGGTCCTCGGCCGGTGCGCGCCCGCCCGGGGCGCCCGCCGGATCGGCGCCGTCGGCCGCGCCGCGCCCGGGCGCGGGCTCGGCGAGGTCGGCCTCGAGCCGCGACACCCGCCAGTCGACGTAGGCGTCCAGCCAGTCGCGTGGCCTCGGCCGCGGCGCGCCGCGGTTCGTGGGCTGCGGGTCGGGGTGGTCGTCTGCGCAACTCATGGGCTAGCGGGCTCCGTCCTGGTCCGCCGAGCGGCGTGCTGCCATGGCCCGTCCTCCTGCTCGATCGTGTGCCGACACCTCTCGGACGGCGCCGATGTCCCTGTCCGAGAGCAATGGATGCTCCGGCCCGATCCGGACGCGCCCACGACGGCCGAGGCACATCGGCGAAAAGGGGGAGTGACGATGCCACGACGCTGGACGCTGGTCCTGCGCGACCACGCCGACGCCGCCCGGCCCGTGCGCGCCGTTGACTGTCACGGCCTGTTGAACACCTGGTGGCCCCAGCCCGGCCCCGAACACGGCGCCGCCAAGAAGTGGGCCATGAACGGCTGGCCCCAGCCCCTGGCCGACCGGCTGTGGGTCTGGTCCCTGACCTGGCTCGACGACGAACCGCCCGAGACCGATCCCGCCGACCTGGTCGGCCGGGTCCAGCGCGTCGGCGACCACCTGCTCGAACCGCTCTCGGTCACCGACGTCCACGCACGCGACTACACCGCGATCCTGACCGAACCGCGCAGGGTCGTACACGAGGCCGCCCTGCACACCCTCAGCCCGGTGGTCTCCCTGGCCCGCAACTACGACGGAGAGGACAGCTTCCAGGCGTGGCCCGGCCCGCGGCTGCTGTTCGGCGTGGTGCACCGCACCGCGTCGGGGCAGCTCAGCGGCAGCGGGGCGGTGGGCGCCGTCGCCCGCTTCGCACCGCGCGACCTCGCCGAGCCCTGGCTGCGCCGCATTGACGACGTCACCACGCTGCTGCGCCGCGCCCCCGACGAATCCGCGCCCATCCGCGCCACCGAGCACCCCGGTCCGGCCGGGCGCACCGTGCCCGGGTGGGAGGGCGGCCTGCGGCTGACCCTGCCGCGGGGCACCGACGGTCGGCGCCTGGCCGACTTCGGGGCGCTACTGGAACTCATCGAGCTGACCGGGGTGGGCAAGTACACCGCGCAGGGATTCGGGGCGCTGCGCGTCGACACCCTCACCACCGGCAACGACGTGGCAGCCGGGCGGCGACGGGGTCCCGCCCGAGACCGCCGGCGGCCCCGGCCTCCGCGTCCCACGTACGCGGAGTTTCAGGAACAGGAATTTGACGGGTTGCTGTTCGACTGACCTCGGCCGCCGGGCGCGGGATCCGCAGTGTGCGCAGGTCCGCTCGGCCCGCCTCGCCGGCTCGGGATGTGAGAGGGAAGAATGCGTGTTCCGCTGGTCAACCTGACACCGCACGAGGTGACGATCTTCGACTCCAATGACCGCGTCGTCGTCCGCTGTCCGGCGGCGGCCAAGCCGGTGCGCGTGGCGGTCGACCGCTGCGAGATCGGCCGCATCGGGGGCATCCCCGTGTTCTCCGAGGACTACGGCCGGGCGATGCTGCCCGCGCCGGCGAGCGGGGTCTGGTACATCGTGTCGGCCGCCGTGGCCATGGCCCATCCCGAGCGGACCGACCTGCTGGTGCCGACCGACCTGGTGCGCTCCTCCGACGGCACGATCGTGGGCTGCAAGGCCCTGGGCCGGCGCAGCGCCTGACCCGGTGCCGCCGGACCGGCGCGGCCGGTGCGCGGGCCGCGGAGGCACGGCGGCGGGTGGCGGAGGTGTGGAGCGCGAGGAGTGGACCGATGAGTGGACCCGGCCCGCCGCGGGGCCGGGTGGCGCGCCGGGCGCACGCCCGCGCGGGTGCGGCCCGCGCCGCGACCGGCGACGCGGCAACGGGCGGTTCCGGTCGCGGGGCGGCGAGCGCC
Organism: Streptomonospora mangrovi; assembly: GCF_027604915.1. Taxonomy (GTDB): domain Bacteria; phylum Actinomycetota; class Actinomycetes; order Streptosporangiales; family Streptosporangiaceae; genus Streptomonospora; species Streptomonospora mangrovi. The sequence goes on along the minus strand of NZ_JAJAQC010000035.1, from coordinate 42,022 downwards.
CAGGGACCGGAACCGCCCGTGTTGCCACAGCCTCGGCCGCAGCCATTCCGTCTGCCGGATATGGGCTGGGCGAACACGATCGCAGGCGAGCCAGATGTTGGAAAGATTCCGTCTGCCGGGGAGGAACGACCCTGGACGGAGCGCCCATCAACAACTGGCGTTGTTATCCCGTCAACCGGGGATGGACGACGAAGAGGAAGCCAAGGTCGTACTCTGCGCGGTCGCTGTCCCGTCGGCCGGGGCGGGGAGAACTTCCCTGATCGACGCGCGAGACATGCGGTGGGTGGGTCTATCCCGTCTGCCGGGTGTGTCCGCGAGGACCGCGACGTCCGGGACCGCCGGTGCCGTGCCCCGGCGGGGCCGGGGCGGGTTGGGGATGACCGGGGCGGTCCGGGTGCTCGACGTGGTTCCGTGTCCGTCGTGGTGGCACCGCTCCTCCTTCCGGCCGCCGAGGCGGCGGAGGCGCCTGCTGTGGACGGTCCGCACCAGGGGCCGGTGCGGGGCCTAGCGTGTATGTGCGAGGGGATGTGCCTGCATGAGTGGCTTGGTCGTGGTTCGTAGGGGTGATCACCTCCATCGCATGACTTCTCTCGGACACAGGGGTGAAAAGAGTGGTTTCTGGTTGATTGCGGGAATCACTACCGGAAGTGCCGTATCGGCACGCGACAGCGCGAAACGGATCCATGGAGCGGAGACCGGAGCACACCCACGCCCCCCGCGACCCCGGCGGCACCCCCGCCACCCTGGTCGTCCTGGCGGGCACCAGCCCCACGCCCGCGCTGCTGGCGGCGCTGACCTTCACGCCCCGCCGCCTGGTGCTGGTGCACACCACCGACACCGCGCGGCGCGCCGCCCGCATCGTCGCCACGGCCCGCCGGCTGTGCCCCGGCATCGAGGTCGCCCGCCGCTTCGACATCGGTGAGGACGCCTTCGACTTCCACGCCGTCGGGGCGCGCTTCGCCGCGCTCGCGGCCGACCTCCGGCGCGACTGGCGGCTGTGCTACACCGGCGGCACCAAGGTCATGAGCACCCACGCGGTGCTGCGCCACGTCGAGCGCTTCCCCGACCGCCACCGGTGGCGCAGCTACCTCGACGCCACCTCCGAGACCCTGCGCTTCACCGACGGCTCGGTCCACCCCGGCGGCATCGACAGCGGCGCGCTGACCATCGAGGCCCTGGCGGCGGTGCACGGCGTCGACCTGCGCCCCGGCGACCAGGCGGCGGCGCAGGAGGAGTGGCTGCGGCGCGGGCGCGGCGCCGACCTCGGCAGCGGCGACATGGCCGAGGCCCGGGTGCTGGCGCTGTTCCGCCGCCGGCTCGCCGGCGTGCCCGGCGCCGAGGTGCTGGGCAACCGCGTCATGCCCGACCCCCGCGCGCCGCACGCCTCCATCGGCGACTTCGACCTCATCGTGCGCTACCGGCACCGGGTGCTGTGCGTCGAGGTCAAGCGCGACCCCTCCCACATCCTCGACGCCGCGGGCTGGACCCTGACCAAGGCCCAGCGCGCCTTCGGCGGCGCCGCGCGGGTGCTGTTCGTCCACGAGGGCGGCGGCGGCGACTGCTCGGTCGAGCAACTCGCGGCCTACGACCCCCAGCTCAGCACCGCCCCGCTGCACGTGCGCAGCCTGGACGAGCTGGTCCGCGACTTCCCCTCCGCCCAGCACGTCATCGACGGCTTCTTCCCCGCCGCGCCGCCCCGCCCGGCCGCCGCCCCGCCGGCTCCGGTCCCCCGCCACCTCCCCGGCCCCGCCGCGCCGGTTCCGGCCGCATGCCCCGCCGCCCCCCTCCCCGAGGCGCCGGCGCCCCTGTCCGCTGAGGCCGCACCGCCCGCCCCCGGCGCCGGAGGAGCCGCGTCCGCCGCCGAGCCGCCTGCCCCGGGGCGTTCCGCGCGCGGCTCCCTGCCCGCCGAGGCCGCGCCGCGCGCCTCGGCGGTGACCGCCCGCACCACCTCCCGCCCCGCCCGCGACCGCACCCCCGCCCACGGCGTCCCCGGCCTGTCCCGCCCGGCGCGCTGCGCCCCCGCCGCCGACCGCCCCGCACCCGAGCGCCCCCAGCCGCCCCGCGCCGCCCCGCCCGCCGGCGGCGCCCGCCCCGACCCGGGTCCTCCGCAGGCGCGTCCGGCCGACCCCGCCCCCGAAGCAGGGGAGGAGCCCACCGCCGCCGGCCCGGGCCCGGCCGCACAGCCCGGCCAACCCGGCGCCGCCGGCGCCCGCACCGGCCCGCACGCGCCGCCCCCCGGCGCCGGCGCCCCGCCCGGTCGGCGGCCGCTGCTGATCATGGGCCTGGGCGGCAGCCGGCTGTCCGTCCTCGCCGCCGTCCGCGCCTGCCTGCCCGCGCGCGCCGTGCTGCTGTTCACCCGGCAGAGCGAGAAAGAGCTGTCCGCCCTGGACTCCGCCGTGCGCCGCACCCTGTTCGCCGCCGAGGACCCCGCCGCCTTCCGCGCCGTGAACCGGCGCCGCCTCGCCGCCCGCCTGCGGCGTGACGGCTACCCCGACCGCGTGAAGTTCGCCGAGGCCGCCGTCGACGCCGCCGACGTGGCCGACGTCGCCGCCCGCGCCCGCGCCAAGATCGACCAGTACGCCGACGCCGACGCCCCCGTCGTGGCCGACATCACCATCGGCACCAAGGCCATGAGCACCGGCCTGGCCCTGGCCGCCCACGAGCGCGGCGGCTGCATCACCTACGTCTCGCCCCTCACCCGCGAGGTCTACTGCCGCACCCACGGCCCGGTGGGCCGCCACGGCCCGGCCGCCGTGGAGTGGCGGCTGCTGCTGCGCGGCTACCGCTTCCTCACGGGCTCCCTGGCCGAGGCCGTCGCCCCCATCGCCGCCCGCCAGATCGACGTCGCCCTCATCGACGCCGCCGCCGACCAGATCCGCGCGCTGGCGGCCGGCCACGACGTCGCCGCCTGGGTCGACGACACCGTCACCGCCGGCGCGCCCCCGCTGCCCCAGTACTCCGCGCCGCAGCGCCCCACCGTCGTCCTCACCGTGGCCGACCGCGCCCTGGGCCTCAGCGCGCCGCGCCGCACCCGGCTGCGCTACTTCACCTCCGGCGGGGCCCACCTGGAGCAGGACGTCGGCGCCGGCGGCTGGGCGCACGACGTGTTCGCCTCGGCCGCCCTGCTCAACGTCCGCTGCGGCACCGCCGGCACCACCCTGGCGCTGCACCGGCCCGGCGACGGCGACCCACGGCGCGCCCTCGACCTCATCGACTGGTTCTCCTGGTGGCGCGGCACCGGCCACGACGCCGACGACACCGCGCCCCCCGCCGACACCATCACCGCCCACGAGGACACCCGGCGTCCGAGAGTGGTATCCGCGGACCCCGCGACACCGCGCTTCCGCGCCGCCCTGGCCGCCCACCTGTCCGCCCTCCGGCTCTGACCCCGCAGGAGACCCCACATGGCCCCCGCCCGCCCCGCCACCCAGGCCGCCCCGCCTCCGGCGGCGGCCCGGCCGCGCCCGGCCGCCGGCGTGGTCGTCGGTGTCGACCTCGCGGGCATCCAGCGGTTCGTCTACGAGGGCCGGCGGCTGCTCGACGCCATCGGCCGCGCCACCCTGATGGCCGACCTCACCGACCCCGCCGGGCCGCACCTGGCGCCGCTGCTGGCCGACCTCCCGGCCGGCTCGTGCGCGGTGCTGCGCGACGCCGGCGGCGCGCTCTACATCGCCTTCACCGACCCCCGCCGCGCCGCCGACCACGCCCGCGCCTTCACCGGCCGCTACACCCGCCGCCTGCGCGACCTCTCCGACCAGCTCAACCCGGTCGTGGCGCACGTGCCCTACGGCGGCCCCGGATCCGGCCCCGCCACCCAGGCCGAGGCGCTGCGGCTGCTGCCCTCGGCGCTCCAGGCCGCCCGCGCGGTGCCCGCCCCCGGCCACCTGCCCGCGCTCGGGGTGGGCGTCACCGCCGCCTGCGACATCACCGGGCGCCCCGCCGAACTCCTCGACCACACCCGCGACCGCGGCCCGGTCCGCGAACGCGCCGCCCGCGACATCGTCACCGCGCGGGTGCGCGCCCGCCAGTGGCACGACTCCAACACCCGCACCTGGCTGCGCGGCCTGGCGCCCCCGCCCGGCGCCGACCGCCTCGAACTCCCCACCGACGTCGACCACCTCGGCCGCGAGATCGGCGACCTCAGCCGCCTGGCGGTCATCCACCTCGACTTCAACGGGCTGGGCGACCTCCTCAAGCGCTACCACGCCGCCCTCGACTCCGCCGGCGCCGACGTCGTGGCCCACATGCGCACCGTCTCCGCCGACATCGCCCGGCTCACCGAGGGCCTGGCCCAGGCGGTCATCCGGGCCGTGGCCGGCGCCGTCACCACCGACCCCGACACCGGCGAACCCGCCATCCTCGGCCACGGCGCGGGCGGCCGGCTGCGCCCGCACGTGCTGCGCGGCGCGGTCCACGTGCCGGTGCGCCCGGTGGTCGTGGCCGGCGACGACCTCACCGTCATCTGCGACGCCCGCCTGGCCTGGAGCGTCACCCGGTTCGCCCTCGACTGGCTCGACACCGACCCCGCGCTCGTCCCGCCCGGCGACCCCCGCGCCGCCATGGCCGCCCGCGCCGCCGAGCCCCCCTGGACCCGTCGGCTCGGCGCCACCGGCCGCACCACCGGCGTGCCCTCGGCCGGGATCGGCATCGCGGTGCAGCCGGTGGGGGCGCCGCTGTCGGTGGGCTACGACATCTGCGCCGCCCTGTGCGACACCGCCAAGGAGCACCGCAAGGCCGCCGAGCACCGGATGCACGACCACGTGGTGGCGTGGTCCCACGTCTTCGACGACCCCGTCCGGGTGGTGGCCCGGCTGCACGAGGACCGCGCCGGCTCCGGGCGCACCGCCCTGCCCATGCCCGGGGCCGACTTCCGCGCGTTCCTGCGGGCCTACCTCGACCCCGCCGCCCCCGGCAGCCTGCGTTCGGCCCCCATGGCGGGGCAGCGCTCCTGGCTGCTGTCGCGGCTGGCCCCGCTGCTCCAGGACGGCCGCGACCCCGCGCCCGAACTCGACCGCCGCCGCGACATCGGCCTGCCCGTCCGGCTGCCCGAGCCCTTCGACCGCGGCCTCCTGCTCGACGCGATCGGCCTGCTCGACCTCCACCTCGACGTCCCGCTGGCCCACCGCCCGCCACCCCCGCGCGAGGAACCCGCCCGACCATGACCCCACTCCCCACCCCCAGCCCCCGCCCGCCGTCCCGCCGAGCGCCGGCCCGCACCACCGCGCGCGCCGAGCGCGCTGCGAGCGGCGCCCTCGCCGGCGGGCCGACCACGGCCCCGCGTGACGAGCGGCCGCGGAGCACGACGGACACCGGTCGCCGGCACCAATCGGCCGCCCGCCACCCGGGGGTCGCCGCCGGCACCGCGCGCCGGTGGGTCCGCGCCTCGGCGCTCCCGGGGCTTCCCGTGCGCCCGGCGGCCCCGGCGGCCGTGCTCCGTCGCCCGGGTGTACGCGGCCGGGTGGGCTGCGCCGAAGGGGTGGAGCGCCGGTGAGCGGGGTGGGGGAGCGCGCGGGGCTTGAACCGCCCTCGGTGCTGGTGGTCGACCTCGCGGCGCCGGCGATCTTCGCCGGGGCCAGCGCCGCCGGCACCGCCGCCGACGCCGATGTCGTCACCGACTCCCACGGCCTGCCCTACCTGCCCCGGCACCGCATCGCCGCGCGGCTGCGCGACGCCGCCGTCACGGCGGTGCGCGCCGACCCCGACCTGCTGCCGGCGGCGCACGCGCTGTTCGGGGCCTCCCGCGAGCACGGCCCCGGCCGCATCCTGCGCGTCTCCCACGCCCAGCCGCCCCAGGCGGTGCGCGCCGCCGTCGCCTGGGCGGTGGAGCAGCGGCGCGGCCTCGACGGCGGGGCCGCCGCCCTCGTGCGGGCCGTCACCGACGCCTTCACCTCCGTGGAGAGCGGCGTGGAGATCGACGCCGGCGGCGCCCCCGCCGAAGCCCGGCTGCGCACCGTCCGCGTCGTCACCCCCGGCCTGCGCCTCACCGCCGCCCTGCGCTGGACCCGCCGCCCCGACCCCGCCGAACTCCGCTGCCTGGCGCGCGCCGCCCTCGCGTTCACCCAGGCCGGGCTGAAGGCCAACCGGGGGCGCGGCCGACTCGACGCCCGCCTGGCCGCCGATCCCGACACCGACCCCGACACCGCCCACGCCGCCACCCTGACCTGGGCCGGCCTGGCCCCCGGCGGCGGTGTCCGAGAAGGAGAGGTGTGACGATCACCGACCTCCAGCCCGGCCGCCCCGCCGGTGCCTCCGGCGCGATCGTGCACTCCTACCTCGCACTGCGCTACGTGCTCACCGAGTCGCTGGTGGTCCGCTCGGGCTACGACCCCCTGCGCATCACCACCGACCACGTCGTCAACGGGCGCGCCCAGCGCGGCATGCTCGCCGCCGCCCTGCGCCACGCCGGCCGCGACGACCTGGTCGAGCCCTGGATCGCGCGCGGTACCGCCATCCGGTTCGCGCCGGCCTTCCCCCGGCTGGAGGACCCCGGCGGCGCCGCCGCCACCGTGCCCGCGCCGCGCTGCTGGCACGTCCACACACCCCCCGGGCACACCGCGCCGCTCCTCGCCGACCTGCTGGCCGCGCCCGCCGCGCCCGGCACCGCCTACCGCGCCCTGGGCGGCCTGGTCACCCCCGACCTCACCCGCCGCGCCGTCCCCCGCACCCGCACCGAGCAGTACCTCGGCGTGGCCCGCAGGGACGCCGGGCGCCACGGCGTGCCCTACCTCACCACCAGCCTCGAACCCGGCCAGGTCTTCGAGGCCCGCTGGCAGTTGTCGGCCGCCTCCGCCGAGGAGTTGGCCGACCTCGCCGCCCGCGTCCTCGACGTCCTGGCCGCCGCCGACGGCCTGCTGTCGCTGGGCTCGGGGGGCACCCGCGCCCACGGCGGCGGCATCCGCGTCACCGCCGCGCTGGGCGCCGCGGCGCCGCTCACCCCCGACCGCATCGACTCCGGCCGGCGCGACTGGCCGGCGGGCGAACTCCGCGACCTCCTGCTGCTGGCGCCCGCGCTCGTGGACGACCACCTGGGCCGCCCCGCGCCCGCCGCGCTCACCGCCGCCGCCACCCGCGCGCTGGCCGCCGTCCTGGGCCCCGGCGCGGCCGAACCCGTGGGCGCCCACATCCAGCAGGAGGCCGTCGGCGCCTACCACCGCCTCTACCAGGGGCCCATGGCCGAGCAGTGGGCCGCCGCGCCCGGTTCGGTGGTCCGGCTGCGGGCGCTGCGGACCATCACCCTTGAGCAGATCCGCGCCGTCGAGGCCCGCCCGCTGGGCCGCCGCGCCGCCGACGGCCACGGCGTCGCCGTCCTGCTGCCCGTGGCCGCGCCCGGCCCCGTGCCCGCCGACCACGCGCCCCTGGCCCGCACCGACACCCCCGGCACCGGCGACACCGCCCGCACCACCGACCACCCGCCGCACCCCCCAGCCGCCGTGGAGCCGCCGGGTCCGGAGAGGACGGAACTCCGGACCCGGCCGGTGGCGCTCGCCGACGGCTCCCCGGTCCGCGTCGACCCCGCGTGGGTGGCGGCCGAGGCCGCCGCCGACCCCGCGCGCTCGCCCGTCGCCCGGCTCCAGGACACCCTGCTCACCCGCGCCGCCGCCGACCTCGTCCGCGCCCGCGCCCGCGACCTCGCCCGCCGCTCGGCGCGGCTGCCGCCCGCGCCGCTGCTGGGCCGCCTGCGCGAGGTCGCCGCCGACCCCGGCGCCGACCCCCGCGCCGTGCTCGCCCGCCTGGCCGGGGTCGTCACCGGCGACCCCGACCGCGCCGCGCCGCACACCCCCCTGCCCGAACCCGCCCGCGCCGACCTCGCCGCCACCTCCGTGCCCCACGGCGACACCGAACTCCCGCTGCCGCAGTGGCTCGACTCCGCCGCCGGCGACCCCCGCGCGTGGTGGCGCCACGCCGGCCCCGACCCCGCCGACCTCGCCGCCGCCCTGGCCCCCGTCGACCTCACCTGGCGCCCCGGCGCCGAGGGCGCCCCCGGTGCCGCCGCCCGCGCCTGGAGCGAGCGCCCCGACGTCCGCGCCCGGCTGTCGGCGCAGCTCATCGGCTACTGGCTGGCCGCCGCCGCCTGGATCGGCCGCGACACCGGCCAGCGCGAGGACACCCGGTGACCCCCGCCGGCGCGGCCCGGGCCGGCGCCCACCCGGGCGCCCGCCTCGCCGACCTCGACGACCTCGCCGCCGGCGCCCACCGCCACCCCGTGGTGCTGTGGGAGCTGACCGCCCGCGTGCGGCTGCTCAGCGACACCCACATCGGCTCGGCCGACGACTCCGCGCGCACCGCCGCCGACATCGCCCCCATCGACCGCGACCCCGTCGACCACGTGCCGCGGCTGCGCGCCAGCACCCAGGCCGGCCTGCTGCGCCACCACCTGGCCGCCCGGCTCGGCCCCGACCGCGCCGACGCCGTGGCCGAGCTGTTCGGCGAGGCCGCGCGCGGCACCGACCCCGCCGGCCCCGGCGCCGCCGGCCCCAGCGCCCTGGACATCGACGACTCCTACGCCGAACTCCCGCCCGAGGCCGGGATCGCCGTGCGCGCCGGCAACCGGGTCGATCCCGGCAGCGGCGCCGCCGCGCCCGGCGCCTTCTGGCGCATGGAGACCCTGCCCGCCGGCACCCTCTTCACGCTGACCCTGCGCCTCCAGGTCGCCGACCCCGCCGACGAAGGCCGCCTGCTCGCGCTCGCCGCCCTGGCCGCCGACGGCCTCAACGGCGCCGACCTCGCCCCCGGCGTGGCCATCGGCGCCCGCACCGCCCGCGGCTACGGCGCCGTGCGCTGCGACTCCTGGCACCTGCGCCGCCACGACCTGCGCACCCCCCAGGGGTGGGCCGACTGGTACGCCCTGACCTGGCGGCAGCGTCGCGACCGCGCCCACCGCGCCGTCACCGCCCCCGCCCGCCCGCGCGCCGCCCGGGCCCCCGGCCTGCTCACCCTGGTCCCCGAGCACCTCCAGCGCGACCCCGCCCTGGCCGCCGCCATCGGCGGCGACTACTCCGCGGCGCTGGCCGACCTCGCCACCGACCGCCGCCACCGCGACGAACTCACCCTTACCCTGCGCCTGGCCGAGCGCCCCACCGAGGCGTTCCTGCGCACCGGCGCCGGCACGCCGCCGCGCGCCCCCGGCCCGCGCCCGGGCCTGCTCATGGTCGGCGACACCCCCCGCCTGGGCTCCCTGGGCGAGGTCGACCGCGCCCACCTGAGCCGCCCCAGCGTCGGCGGCGACGGCGCGGTCCAATGGCGCCCCGCGCTCGGCGACACCGCCCTGTTCGCCCTGTTCAAGCGGCTGAGCCGGCGCCTGGTCCGCGACATCTCCGGTGAGTCCGCCACCACCCTGGCAGAGTGGCCCGAGGACAGCCCCGCCCGCCGGCTGCACTCCCGCTGGTGGGGCGGCGACACCCGCTCGGGCGCCGCGCCCGCGCCCTCGGGCATCCGGCTGCGCCAGGCCGCCGAACTCACCGGCGGCACCACCCAGCGCACCACCCGCGTCACCATCGACTCCCTGTTCGGCGACGCCGTCGACTCCACCCTGCTCACCGACGACGTCCACGCCGGCGGCCAGGCCACCGTCACCCTCGACGCCCTCCAGCCCGACGACGCCGTGCGCGGCCTGCTCGCGCTCATCGTCCGCGAACTCCACACCGTCCCGCTGGACGCCATCGGCGGCGGGTCCGGCGCCGGCCACGGCCGCGTCACAGTCACCAGCGCCGTGCTGACCCGCCACGAGCCCGGCTCCGAACCCGACCGCGTCGACCTGCTGGCCGCCATCGACGACGCCCGCAGCCCCGAACGCGCCGCCGTAAGCCCCTGGATCAGCGCGCTGCGCGCGGCCGTCTCCGCCGGCCCCTCCGCCGGCCCAGACGCCGATGGTGCGGCCCGGTGATCCACCCGCCGCCCTCCGGCCCCGCCGCGCCGGCCCCGGAGCGCGGAGGGCGGCCCGCCCCGCCCCGCCGCATGCGCGCGGGACCGCCCGGCGCCGTGTGAGGGCCGCCCGGGCGCGGCGCCCGCCACCGGCGGCACCACCACCCACACCCGAGGAGGCGAAGCGATGCCGACCCCGCTCACCACGGTCCCCGCCGCTGCCGCGGCGCCGCCGCCCGACCCCCGCGGCGCCCGCACCGCCGCCCTGGGCCGGTCCGCCGCGCACGCCGTCCTCGCCGACCTCTTCGCCGCCGCGCCCGCCCGGCGCTGCGCCGCCCTCGACCGCCACGCCCCCGGCGAGCCGCAGTGGCTGCTCGCGGAGTTCGGCGACGGCCGCATCACCGGCGCCTGCCCGCGGCAGCGGTGGCGGCTCTCCAGCGCCGACCCCGAAACCGCCGACCTCTCCGCGCCGCCGCCGGCCCCCGACCTCTCCGACACCTGGCGGCTGCTGGGCGCCTGGGTGTTCAGCCCCTCCGCCCAGATCCACATCGGCGAGGCCGCCGAGGACGCCTGGCTCACCGGCGACGCCCCCGACCTCGACTCCCTGCCCGACTGGCTGCGCCCCCGCGACCGCTCGTTCCTGCTGGCGGGCTGGCACAGCGGCCCGCGCGCCAGCCGCGACCTCGGCGGCGCGATCCCCTTCAGCATCGGCCGCGAACTCTCCGGCACCACCGCCTGCCACCCCGTGAGCTGGCAGGACTTCGACATCGTGCCCGCCGCACCGGGCGCGGCCGAGCCCGCTGAGGTGGGCAGTTGGCTGAGCGTCCGAGAGTACTGGGGGGAGGATCCCGTCACGGGGGCGGTGGGCGTTGTCCTCCACCGACTGACCGGCTACCACGCGGGGGCCAAGCCCACCCCGCCGCGCCGCGCCGCCCCGGACACCCCGGCCGACCGCCGGGACCACCACCTGGAGAACAGGAGGGCACCGTGAGCGACCAGCCACCCCGCCGCGCCCACCGGCCCACTCCAGCCGCCATGCCGCGCCGCCGCCCCACCGGCGGCGGCCACCGCGCCGCCCCCGGCGGGGCGGCGCCCGCCCCGGGCCGGGCGCGCCGCCACGACGACCACCCCGCCCCCACCGTGCCCTGCGGCCCGCCCGACCCCGTGCGCGACCACCAGGCCGTGGCACCCTACGGCCTGGTCCCGCTGCCCGAGCGCCCCATGCCCGCCGAACGCCTTCAGGAGTCCGTCCTGCGCGACGGCACCCCCCAGGAGCGCCTCCTGGCCGGCCACGACCACCGCGTCCCCGGCACCCACACCGGCTGGATCGACGTCGCCGTGCGCACCCTCAGCCCCACGTTCGTGGGCGCCACCCGCGGCGGCGGGCGCCCCGACCGCTCCTTGACCATCGACGGCCGCGCCGCGCTGCCCGGCGCCTCCCTGCGCGGGCTCATCCGCAACACCCTGCGCGTGCTCACCGGCGGCGAGACCGGCCCGGTCAACACCCCGCAGTTGTTCTTCCGCGCGCCCGCCGCCTCCCACAGCGACCGCCGCGCCCGCCACGTCATGCGCAACCTCAACCGGCAGTACCGCCACCGCCACGGCGCCCCCTCCAGCCCGCCCGGGGTGCCGGTCAAGGCCGGCTTCCTGCACCACCGCGCCGACACCGGCGGCTGGGAGATCCTGCCGCTGCCCGTGGAGCGCCCGCTCCAGGTCCGCCTCACCGACCTCCGCGACGACCTCCGCCGCTTCCCCGGGCTGCCGCCCTTCGAACTCCCCCCGCACGAGTCCGGCGACGGCGGCGGCCCCTCCGGCTACGTCCCCGCCGACTTCCACGGCCCCTTCCAGTACCTCGACGTCGTGGCCCTGTGCCCCGACACCCACGGCCGCACCGTGGGCGAGTCCCGCTTCTGGGCCATGACCGTGCTGCCCCCCGGCACCGAGGTCACCTTCGGCCACCGCGAGACCGCCCGCCACCGCCTGCGCGACCGCTGGGAGCAGAAACGCGCCCGCGCCGAACAGTCCCTGCGCCGCGCGGCGGGCGAGCGCTCCCGCTCCTCCTCGCGCGGGCGGCGCAACGACCTCGACCGCGCCCTGGAGCGCGTCGACCACATCGGGTTCCGCGCCTTCGACTGCGTCCTGGTCCTCACCGGCGTGGCGGGCGAGCGCAAGAACGCCTACCTCTTCCCCAAGGACGTCGACCCCGCCCGGCGGCTGCCCGTGCCCGACCACCTCGTGCACCTGGTGGAGTCCGCCGACCAGATCACCCGGTTCCAGGAGCGCAACCACCCCCGCGCCGCGCCCGCCGCCGCCCTGGGCACCGCCTCCGGCCGCCCGCGCGCGGCCCGCCGGGTCGACGGCGGCCTGGCCCGCTCGGGCGCCGAACCCGTCTGGTACCAGGAGGCCGACGGCCGCGTGGTCTCCTTCGGCCGCTCCGGCGGCTACCGGGTGGCGGTGGGGGAGTTCGACCCCGTCAGCCGGGCCGTGCCCGAACCCCTGCTCACCCCGCGCCGCGCGCGCGGCGGCACCGGGCGCGCCCCCGACGTCCCCCGCGCCCTCTTCGGCGACCTCGACCTCCTCCCGGCGCGCGACAACGCCGGCTCGGCCGCGCGCGGGCGGGTCTCGGTGGGCTCGGCCGTCTGCGACGACCCCGACCCCTGGTTCGCCCACCCGCTGCGGGTCGAACTCCTCTCGCCCCAGCGCAGTTGCTTCGCCAACTACCTGCTCCAGCCGGTCTCCGACCGCACCTACGGCACCTCGCCCGACCTGGTCACCTGGTCACACGAAGGCGACGTCCGCCTGGGCGGCTACAAGGTCTACCTGCACCGCTACGACCCCCTGCCCGCCTCCGCGCAGCGCTACGCCCACCTCCACCCCGACCGCGTGGCCGCCGGCCCCACCACCCGCGACGTCCTGCCCATGCGCGAGGGCCTCACCTTCCACGGCCGCATCACCTTCACCAACCTCACCGACGCCGAACTCGGCGCGCTGCTGCGCGCCCTGCACCTGGGCAACCCCGCCGGCGGGGGCGACACCGCCGACCCCCTCTACGCCCACAAGATCGGCCTGGGCAAGGCGCTGGGGTTCGGCAGCGTGCACATCAGCCCGGCCCTCTACCTCATCGACCCCGCCGAACGCGCCAGCTCGCTGGACCCCGGCGCCGGGGTGCACCGCATCGGCGACGAAGGCGTGCAGAAGCTCCTCGACTCCTTCGGCGACGCCCTGCTCACCTGGGAGCGCGAGGAGAGCGTCCGCGCCGGCGAGGCCATCCCCGACGACTGGAGCGACGTCCCCCGCGTCGAGGCGCTGCTGCTGGCGGCCCAGTGGCGCCACCGGCTGCCCGAGAGCTGGACACGGGTCATGGACGTCGAGGAGTTCGCCGTCTTCCCGGTCCTGCCCGGCCTCCAGGACCGGTTCGCCGCCCACGCCCAGGTGCCGCAGCCCGGCACCGATACGGGCTGACCCCCGCGTCCCGGCGGCCCGTGACCCCGGCCGCCGGGACTTCCGCCCCGTCCCGCGCTGGTGCCGGCCCGCTGAGGGCATAGCACCACGACCGCCCCGACGACTCTGCGACCAGCAGAGCGCACCGCGCGCCCGCCGAGGGCATCGCGAACCCGGGGACACCGCCGGGACACCGGTCCCGCCCCCGCCGGGGGCGGGACCGGCGGCGGGCGGGCGCGGCTCAGTCCCGGCCGCGCAGCAGGCGCGCCACGTCCACCGGCAGCCCGGTGCGCATCGACTCGTTGGCCGCCAGCCCGGTCAGCAGCGCGTTGGCGCCGTCGGTGTGGGTGGGGCGCGGCTGGAGCCCGGTGGCGCCGAACAGGGTGTCCAGCAGGTGGGTGTCGCCGCCGCCGTGGGAGCCCTCGCCCACCGCCACCTCGACCTCCTCGGGCGGCTGCCAGTGCCGGCGCAGCAGCAGCCGGGCGGTGGTGTTCTCCTTGGGCGCGGGCATGCCCCGCACCGGGGCCGCCTCGGTGCGCCCGGGGGCGGTGTGGGGGCTCTCGGTGACGTCCAGCTCCAGGCGGCCGCGGCTGCCGGTGATCGCCACCCGGTAGCCCTCCCAGGGGGAGTAGGCCACCAGGTGGTAGCTGAGCGTGGCGCCCGAGGCGTAGCGCACCAGCACCGACATGTCGTCCTCGATGGTGATCCCGGGGCCGAACACGTTCTGGTCGCGCCGGTAGCCGTCCTCGTGCTCGGCCGCCAGGTAGAGCCGGGCCATGTCGTCGCTGTCGGCGATGTGCAGCGCGAAGGGGTCCTCCTGCGCCGCCGGCGCGCCGTGCGCCCGCTCGTAGTCGGCGGCCAGTTCGCGGCGGCGGCCGTTGTGCTCGCCGTAGAAGAACAGGTCGCCCCAGGCGAACACGGTGCGCGGCGCGCTGCCGATCCACCAGTTGACCAGGTCGAAGTGGTGGCTGGCCTTGTGCACGAGCAGGCCGCCGGAGTTCGCCTTCTCGCGGTGCCAGCGGCGGAAGTAGTCGGCGCCGTGGCGCAGGTCCAGCAGCCACTCGAAGTGCACCGACCCCACCTCGCCGATCTCGCCGGCGGCGACGATCTCGCGGACCCGGCGGTGCACCGGGTTGAACCGGTAGTTGAAAGCGACGTTGACCCGGCCGCCGGTGCGCCGCTGGGCGTCGAGGACGCGGCGGCAGCCCTCGGCGTCGGCGGTCATCGGCTTCTCGGTGACCACGTCGCAGCCGGCCTCCAGCGCGGCGCAGATGTAGTCGGCGTGGGTGCGGTCCACGGTGCACACCACGACCTCCCGCACGCGTTCGGCGCGCAGCATGTCGGTGAACGCCTCGGCGGGGTACTCGGGGACGGGGTCGAGCCCGTGCGCGCGCACGATGTCGTTGTGCACGGCCATGCGGGTGCGGTTGGTGTCGCACAGGGCCACAAGGCGCGCGGTGGCGGTGTGGCTGGAGACGAGGGCGGTGGTGTACATCCGGGCGCGGGCGCCGGTGCCCACGACGGCGAAGCGGCGCGGCTGGGGGGCGGTGGCGGGAACGGCCTGGTCGGCGTGTGCGGTCGCGTCGGTCACACTCCAACGGTAAACGCTTTCCCGCGACGGGTCCACCGGTGCGTGCCCGGCGCCGCCGTCGAACGCGCGTCGAATCGGCGTTTGCCCAGGTACGCCCTGTAGGGACGCGGACCCGCCGCCGGGGGTGTCGGCGCGGAGGCGGGCACCACGTCCGGGAAGCGATTGCCAGCGGTATTCCGCAACGATCGGGACACGGTGCCCGCGCGGCCGGGGTGGCGCCCGGGATTTTCCCAACCGGTTCCGCGCTTCGCAATTTTCGACGTCCGCCCAGCAAGGGGCCGCTGCCACGGGAAATTCCGGCGCGCGCGGCCGTCGATCGGGCGTCACCCCTCCATTGACGGCGTATCTCCACGGTGTTAAAAACCGTTCATCCGATCGTGGATAGCGCTTACCAGAACCCGACTCGACCACCTGGCGGTGCGACCGCGACCCGCCTCTCGCGGCCGGCCCCGCACGACCCCCGCACCCCACGTTGCGTTCGTCCGCCTCCGGGCAGACGTGAGGACGGTAGAGCCCATGCACACACCCCCCAGCCCACCCCCGGCCGCACCGCGCGCCCCCTCCCGTGAGGAGCCGGCCGCGTGATCGGGGCCACCCGAGAGCGCACCGCGCCGCCCGGGGCCGAGCCCCCGCCGCCCCGCCCGCGCCGGCGCCGCGTCTCGCGGCTGCGCCGCCGCGACGGCCTGGCCGCCTACGTGTTCCTGGCCCCCTGGTTCGTCGGCCTCATCGCCATCACCGTCGGCCCGATCCTGGCCTCGCTGTACTACTCCTTCACCGACTACTCGCTCATCGGCGACCCGGAGTGGGTGGGCCTGGAGAACTACGTCCGCATGGTCGGCGACGAGCGGCTGCACACCTCGCTCGGCGTCACGTTCACCTACGTGTTCGTGTCGGTGCCGCTGCAACTGGCGCTCGCCCTGGCGCTGGCCATGGTCTTGGACCGCGGTGTGCGCGGCCTGGCGTTCTACCGGTCGGTGTACTACCTGCCCTCGCTGCTGGGCGGCAGCGTGGCCATCGCGATCCTGTGGCGCCGGGTGTTCGGCGCCGACGGCCTGATCAACCAGGTGCTGGCGTTCTTCGGGATCCAGGGCGAGGGCTGGGTCTCCCACCCCGACTACGCCCTGGGCACCCTGGTCATCCTCAACGTCTGGACGTTCGGCGCGCCGATGGTGATCTTCCTGGCCGGACTGCGCCAGATCCCCGTGATGTACCACGAGGCCGCCGCCGTGGACGGCGCCGGCCCGGTGCGGCGGTTCTTCTCCATCACCGTCCCGCTGCTCACGCCGATCATCTTCTTCAACCTGGTGCTCCAGATGATCAACGCCTTCCAGACCTTCACCCAGGCGTTCATCGTCAGCGGCGGAACGGGCGGCCCCTCCGACGCCACCATGTTCTACACGCTCTACCTGTACCAGGAAGGGTTCGGCAACTTCGACATGGGCTACGCCTCGGCCATGGCGTGGCTGCTGCTCGCGATCATCGCCGGGTTCACCGCCGTGAACTTCCTCGCCTCCAAGTACTGGGTCTTTTATGGTGACTAAGCCGCACACCGCCGCCCCCCGCATGTTCGGCCGCCGCCGGCGCCTGCTCACCCACGCGGCGCTGATCGCGTTCGGCCTGGCCATGCTGTATCCGCTGCTGTGGATGGTCTCCAGCTCGTTCAAGCCGACCTCGGAGATCTTCAGCGACCCCAGCCTCATCCCGCGCACGTTCGTCCCGCAGAACTACCCCGAGGGCTGGACCGCGCTGGAGTACCCCTTCCACCACTACATCTGGAACTCGCTGGTGGTGGTGGCCGGCTCGATCGTGGGCAACCTGCTGGCCTGCTCCATGGCCGCCTACGCGTTCGCCCGCCTGGAGTTCCGCGGCCGCCGGCTGTTCTTCGGGATCATGCTCACCACGATCATGCTGCCGATCCACGTGGTGATCGTGCCGCAGTACATCCTGTTCGCCAACCTGGACTGGATCAACACCTACTACCCGCTGATCGTGCCGAAGCTGCTGGCCACCGACGCCTTCTTCATCTTCCTGATGGTGCAGTTCATCCGCGGCCTGCCGCGCGACCTGGACGAGGCGGCGCGCATCGACGGCTGCGGGCACGCCCGGATCTTCCTGCGGATCGTGCTGCCGCTGTCCATGCCGGCGCTGGCCACCACCGCGATCTTCACGTTCATCTGGACCTGGAACGACTTCTTCAGCCAGCTCATCTTCCTGACCGACCCCGAGATGTACACCGTCCCCGTCGCGCTGCGGACCTTCGTCGACTCCCAGAGCCAGACCAGTTGGGGCCCGCTGTTCGCGATGTCGGCGGTCGCGCTCGGCCCGATCTTCGGCTTCTTCCTCGCCGGGCAGCGCTACCTCGTGCGCGGCATCGCGACCACCGGAATCAAGTGACCGAAAGGAACCCGACCATGCGAAAAGGTCTTCGGCCGGCGGCGGGGATCGCCGCGCTGGTGCTGGCCGCGACCGCCTGCGGAGGCGGCTCCGGCGAGGACGAGGTGGTGGAGCTGCGGTTCTCCTGGTGGGGCGCCGACGACCGGCACGCCACCACCCAGGAGGTCATCGAGCGCTTCGAGCAGGCCCACCCCAACATCCGCATCGAGGGCGAGTACACCGACTGGGAGAGCTACTGGGACCGGCTGGCCACCAACACCGCCGCCAACGACGCTCCCGACATCATCACCCAGGAGGAGCGCTACCTGCGCGAGTACGCCGACCGCGGCGCGCTGCTGGACCTCAACGAGGTCTCCGACCAGCTCGACACCTCCCAACTGGACGAGCTGGTCATGCCCGGCGGCGAGCTGGACGGCGCCCTCCACGGCGCCCCCACCGGGGTGAACGCGTTCACGATCATGGCCGACCCCCAGGCGTTCGAGGAGGCGGGCGTGGAGATGCCCGACGACGAGACCTGGACCTGGGAGGAGTACGTCGACACGGCCGTGGAGATCTCCGAGGCCACCGACGGCGAGGTCGTCGGCAGCCAGACGCCCGCCTTCAACGAGCAGAGCTTCCAGATCTTCGCCCGCCAGCGCGGCGAGCAGCTCTACGACGAGAACGGCGACCTGGCCTTCGACACCGCCACCATGACCGAGTACTGGGAGCTGATGCGGCGCCTGCACGAGGAGGGCGGCGCGCCCGGCGCGGCCGAGAGCGTGGAGTACGAGTCGGGCGGCCCCGACCTGTCGGTGCTGGCCACCAACGAGGGCGCCATGGCGGCGTTCTGGACCAACCAGCTCGGCGCCATGGCCGAGACCGCCGGGCGCGACCTGGAGCTGCTGCGGTTCCCCGGCGAGGCGGAGTCCGAGCAGGCCGGGACGTTCTTCAAGCCGGCGATGTTCTACTCCATCTCCGCGGAGACCGAGCACCCCGAGGAGGCGGCCATGTTCGTGGACTACCTGCTCAACGACCCCGAGGCGGCCGAGCTGATCCTGGCCGACCGCGGCCTGCCGGCCAACACCGAGGTCCGCGAGCAGATCCGCGACCAGCTCCCCGAGGCCGACCAGTTGGGCGCCGACTTCCTGGACGAGATCGAGCCCGACGTCGCCGGCGCGGTCCCGCCGCCGCCCATCGGCGCGGGTGAGGTCGTGGACATCACCAAGCGCGTCAACGAGGACCTGATGTTCGGCGAGATCGGCCCCGAGGAGGCCGCCGAGCAGTGGATGTCGGAGGTGGAGGAGGCCACCGGCGACGAGTGAGGCCCGCCCCTCGGCGGGTCGCACCACAGCGGCGGCGCCCGCACCCCCTCATGGGCTCGGGGGTGCGGGCGCCGCTTGGCGCGGGCGGGGAGGTCAGGCGCGCAGCAGCGGGGCCAGTTCGCGCAACTGGGCGGTCTGCTCCTCGACGGTGGGCGCCAGCGGCTGCACGCTGACGTGGTCGGCGCCGGCCGCGCGGTGGGCGTTCACCCGCTCGGCGACGGCGGCGGCGTCGCCCCAGGCCACCAGGGCGTCGACCAGGGCGTCGCTGCCGGTGCCGTTCTCGGCGGTGAGGTCGGCGTCGCTCCAGCCGAGTTCGCGCAGGTTGTTGACGTAGTTGGGCAGCGACAGGTAGATGGCGGTGTACTCGCGGCCGCGCGTGCGGGCGTGCGCGGGGTCGGTGGTGAGCACGACCGCCTGCTCGGGCGCCAGCAGCGGGTCGGGGCCGAGCACCGCGCGCGCCTTGGCGGTGTGCTCGGGGGTGGTGAAGTAGGGGTGGGCGCCCTGGGCGCGGTCGCGGGCCAGTTCCAGCATGCGGGGCCGCAGGGCGGCCAGCACCCGGGGCACGGGCGCGTGCAGCGGGGCGGCGTAGGAGGCGGCGGCGTCCATGGCGTCGAGGTACTCGCGCACGGCGGTCAGCGGCTTGGCGTAGGTGCGGCCCCGCGCGGCCACCAGGGGCGCGTGGCTGACGCCCAGGCCGAGCACGAACCGGTCGGGCCAGGCGTCGGCCAGGGTGTCGGCGGCCGTGGTGGCGAGGATGGCGTCGCGCGACCAGATGCTGGCGATCCCGGTGGCCACGGTGAGGCGCCGGGTGGCCGACAGCAGCACCGCCGCCTTCGACAGCGCCTCGGTGCCGCCGGGGTAGTCGCCGCCGAACCACAGGGCGCCCAGGCCCAGGTCCTCGATCTCGGCCGCCGCGCGCCGCAGGGTGGCGGCGGGCGCGGCGAAGAGGGTGGACCCCAGCCACACCCCGTAGGGGCCGATCCGCTCCTTGAGGGCGGCCGGGTCGGTCTGCGGGGGCGTCTGCTGCTGGCTCATCGGCATCCTCACATCGGTCGTAGCTCCGCTGCCGTCTGGAGGCGAAGCTACTCCATGTTCGTGAGGATGTGAACATGGCGCGCGCCATAGGGCGGTGCCATAATCGAGGGATGCCCAGCCGCACCTCGACCCCGCTCGACCACCCCGAGGAGCGCGAGTTGGAGTTCGCCCGCGTCATGGCGGCGCTGAGCGATCCCGTGCGCCTCGGCATCGTCGCCACCCTGGCCGACCACCCCGGCCTGCCGTGCGGACGCTTCGCCCTGCCCGTGGGCAAGTCGGCGGCCAGCCGCCACTTCCGCGTCCTGCGCGAGGCCGGCCTGCTGCGCCAGTGGGACGAGGGCACGCGCCGCCGCAACGACCTCCGCCGAGCCGAACTCGACCGGCGCTTCCCGGGCCTGCTGGACCTCGCCATCGAGGAGGGGCGGAGGAAGGGCCGCGCGGGGGTCGCGGAGGACGAGGAGCGGTGCTTCTGGCACAGCCGCGTTTAACCTCTTTGGTCTCCACAGTCCGTTCGGTTCGCTTGGTCCCGGCGGTGACCACGCGAAGCGGCCGGGCACCCCGTGAACATGGGGTCCCGGCCGCTGTGCCGTCGCGCCGCTACGCTTCGGCTGCTCCTCCGCGTCACATCACCCCGTGCGGGGCCAGTTCCTCGGGCAGGCGGGAGGCCGCCGCGCGGTCGAGCAGGAACAGGGTGCGCGAGCGGCCCCACGCCCCCGCCGCAGGGACCTGGGTGGGGCCCGCGCCGCTGAGGGCCAGCCGCACGGCGTCGGCCTTGCCCTCGCCCGAGGCGATCACCCACACCTCCCGGGCCGAGCGGATCGCCGGGAACGTCAGCGAGATCCGGGTGGGCGGGGGCTTGGGCGCGCCGCGCACGGCCACCACCGGGCGCTCCTCCTCATACAGCGCGGGCTGCTCGGGGAACAGCGACGCCACATGGGAGTCGGGGCCGATCCCCAGCATGCACACGTCGAACGCGGGCACGGGGGAGTGGTCCTCGTGCCGCGCCGCGCGCGCCAGTCCGGCCGCGTAGCGCTCGGCCGCCCGCTCGGGGTCGTCCCCGTCGGGGCCGTCGGGCGCGGGCATCGGGTGAACCCGGTCCGGGTCCACCCCGACGTGGTCCAGCAGCGCCGCCCGCGCCTGGGTCTCGTTGCGCTCGGGGTCGCCCGTGGGCAGAAACCGCTCGTCGCCCCACCACACGTCCAGCCGCCGCCAGTCCACCGCGTCGCGCGCCGGGGCGGCGGCCAGCTCGGTCAGCACGGCGATGCCGATGCCGCCGCCGGTGAGCACGATCGAGGCCGAGCCCTGCGCGGTCTGGGCGTCGACCAGCCGCGTCACGATGCGCGCCGCCGTGGCCTTGGCCAGCAGCGAGGAGTCGGGGTGGACGATCGCGCCGGGGCGGCTCACACGGGCTCCTCGGTGCGGTCGAGCATGGCCGCCATGAACTTGGCCGTGCGCTCGTAGATCTCGTCGGCGTCGAGGCGGCGCAGCTCCTCGGCCAGCGCCTCGGCCGGGCGGCGGCGGGCCAGCGCCACCGTCTGGTCGGGCTGGTTGGGCCGGGTCAGGGTCGCCACGCGGCCGTCGTAGCGCTGGAGGTTGATGTCGCCCTGCTCGGTCACCAGGCGTGCCCCGGTGATACCCGGGCCGTTGGAGGTGGTGCGCTCCACCCGCACCTCCAGTTGGTCGGCCAGCCAGGCCACGAGCAGGTCGGCGCTGGGATAGCGCGGCTCGGCGGTGACCTCGGCGCCGTTGACCCACCCGCAGGGCTGGTCCATGGTGCTGGCCAGCAGCGACCGCCAGGGGGTGAGCCGGGTCCAGGTGAGGTCGGTGTCGCCGGGCTGGTAGTTGCGGATGCGGTTGAGCAGGTCGGCCACGGGGTCGGCGGCGCGCAGCGCGTCGGTGATGCGGCGGTGCGCCAGCCGGCCCACGGGGTCGGCGCTGGGGTTGGCCGGGCCGATGCCCGGCCACCACGCCACCACCGGGGCGTCGGGCACCAGCAGCGGGGTGACGACCGAGCCGGGGTGGTCGCCCAGCGGGCCGTAGAGGCGCAGCAGCAGCGCCTCGCCCGGTCCGGCGGTGCCGGGGCGGCGGATCTCGGCGTCGATGGCGGGCTCGGCGTCGGGGTCGCGCCGGATCAGCGCGAGGATGCGCGAGGGGTGCTCGCGGCCGGCCTCGGTGGCGGCGCGCACCGCGTCGTAGTGGTCGGCCTCGTCGGTCACCACGATCAGGGTGAGGACCATGTTGAGCGCACCGCCGCCGACGCTGTGCCGCTCGGCGGTCAGCGCCTCGGAGATCTGCGAGGTCGTGGTGCGCGGCAGGTACAGCGTCATGGGTGTCGCCTCCCGAAGGACGTCTGACGGGCAGGGCCGGGCCGGTTTTCCACAGGCCCGCGAAGTGCGTTGGCGGGGCGCGCCGCCCGGGTGCCACGGTGGGTCCATGGACACCGGACTCCTCCGCCGCCCCTGCCACCCCCGCCGGTCCCGGCACCCGCTGCGCGCGGGCGGCCGGCCCCGGCCTCGCCCCCGGCAGCCGGGCGCGCGCCCGCCAGCGCGCGCCGGGCGGTCATGGGCGCCGCCACTGGCGGCCGTCGCGGGCCAGCAGCTCGTGGCCCGACTGCGGACCCCACGTGCCCGCCTCGTACTGCTCGGGGCGGCCCTCCTTGGCCCAGTACTCCTCGATCGGGTCCAGGATCTGCCACGACAGCTCCACCTCCTCCTGGCGGGGGAACAGCGGCGGGTCGCCGATCAGCACGTCCAGGATCAGCCGCTCGTAGGCTTCGGGGCTGGCCTCAGTGAACGACTGCCCGTAGGCGAAGTCCATGGTGACGTCGCGGACCTCCATCGACGCCCCGGGCACCTTCGACCCGAACCGCAGCGTCACACCCTCGTCGGGCTGGATCCGCAGCACCAGCGAGTTCTGCCCCAGGTCCTCCACGTCCACCGAGCTGAACACCTGGTGGGGCGCCCGCTGGAACACCAGCGCCACCTCGGTCACCCGGCGGCCCAGGCGCTTGCCCGTGCGCAGGTAGAACGGCACCCCCGCCCACCGGCGGCTGTTCACCCCCAGTTTCAGCGCGGCGTAGGTCTCGGTGATGGAGTTGGCGGGGATCCCCTCCTCCTCCAGGTAGCCCGGCACATACATCCCGCCCTGCCAGCCGGCGGCGTACTGCCCGCGCGCCGTGCCGGTGGCCAGGTCCTCGGGCAGCTCCACCGCCTCCAGCACCTTCTGCTTCTCGGTGCGGATGCTGTCGGCGCTGAACGTCACCGGCTCCTCCATGGCCACCAGCGCCAGCAGTTGCAGCAGGTGGTTCTGGATCACGTCGCGGGCGGCGCCGATCCCGTCGTAGTAGCCCGCCCGGCCGCCCACGCCGATGTCCTCGGCCATGGTGATCTGCACGTGGTCGACGTAGTTGCGGTTCCACAGCGGCTCGAAGAGCGTGTTGGCGAACCGCAGCGCCATGATGTTCTGGACCGTCTCCTTGCCCAGGTAGTGGTCGATCCGGAACACCGACTGCGGCGGGAACACGTCGTCCACCACCGCGTTCAGCTCGCGGGCGCTCTCCAGGTCGTGGCCGAACGGCTTCTCGATGATCACCCGCCGCCAGGCGCCGTCCTCCGACTCCGCCAGGTTCGACCGCTTGAGCTGCTTGACCACGGTCGGGAACAGCTTGGGCGGCAGCGACAGGTAGAACGCGTAGTTGCCGCCGGTGCCGCGGTCGGCGTCCAGGGCGCGCACCGTGCGCGCCAGCTCGTCGAACGCCGCGTCGTCGTTCAGCTCACCCGAGACGAACCGCACGCCCTCGCTGAGCTGGCGCCACACGTCCTCGCGGAACGGCGTGCGCGCGTGCTCGCGCACCGCCTCGTGCGCCTGGGCCGCGAAGTCCTGGTCCTCCCAGTCGCGGCGGGCGAACCCCACCAGGCCGAAACCCGGTGGCAGCAGCCCGCGGTTGGCCAGGTCATAGATCGCGGGGAGCAGCTTCTTGCGGGCGAGATCGCCCGTGACTCCGAACAGAACGAGCACACTGGGGCCTGCGATGCGGGGCAGCCGGCGGTCCAGTTCGCTGCGCAACGGGTTCGGAATCGCTCCCGGCATCACCGGTTCTTTCAACGTCGACTCCCGTGTCGGTGTTGTGGCTGTCCGCCGTGGCGGCGGGTGGGCGCGCGCCGCTGTCCTGCGGGGCCGGGCCGGCGGCGCTCGGTCGCCCCTGTCTTCACCCCGCCACTTCTCCTTGCACCCCGGGATTTCGTACCCCGGGAGGTCCCGATATCCCGGGATCCGGTGCCCCGGATGGTCCCGGCATCCCGGGAGGTCCCGGTCGCCCGGGAGAACCCGGCGGCCCCGGCGGGCGCGCGCGGGCGCCCGCCCGGGGGCTCCGCCCGGCGCGCCGGCCCGCCCCGCCGCGCGA
This sequence comes from Streptomonospora mangrovi, assembly GCF_027604915.1. Classification (GTDB taxonomy): domain Bacteria; phylum Actinomycetota; class Actinomycetes; order Streptosporangiales; family Streptosporangiaceae; genus Streptomonospora; species Streptomonospora mangrovi. The sequence continues at coordinate 17,997 of NZ_JAJAQC010000035.1, read as the reverse complement.
GGCGCTCCGGCGCCCGCCGGGCGCGGGGCCGCTCAGACCTGCCGGTTGAGCTGCTCGGTCACGCGCGCCAGCAGCCCTTCCCAGGACTTCGCGAACTTGTCCACGCCTTCGTCCTCCAGGGCCTTGACCACGTCCTCGTAGTCGATCCCCAGCGCCGCCAGCGCGTCCAGGTCGGCCTGCGCCTGGGCGTAGGTGCCGCGCACGGTGTCGCCGGTGATCTCGGCGTGGTCGGCGGTGGCCTCCAGGGTCGCCTCGGGCATGGTGTTGACCGTGCCAGGCGCCACCAGTTGGGTCACATAGCGGGTGTCGTCGTAGGAGGGGTCCTTCACCCCGGTCGACGCCCACAGGGGGCGCTGCGGCGCGGCGCCGGCCGCGGCCAGGGCCTTCCACCGCTCCGAGGAGAACACCTCCTCATACGCCTGGTAGGCCAGGCGGGCGTTGGCGATCGCGGCGCGACCGCGCAGCTCCGCGGCCTCGTCGGTGCCGATCTTCTCCAGCCGCTTGTCGATCTCGGTGTCCACCCGGCTGACGAAGAACGACGCCACCGACTGGATCTGCGAGACGTCCAGGCCGTTCTCGCGCGCCTTCTCCAGACCCGACAGAAACGCGTCCATGACACCCCGGTAGCGCTCCAGCGAGAAGATCAGCGTGACGTTCACGTTGATCCCCTCCGACAGCGCCTGGGTGATCGCCGGCAGGCCCTCGGCGGTGGCGGGGATCTTGATGAACAGGTTGGGCCGGTCCACCAGCCACCACAGGGCGCGCGCCTCGGCGGCGGTGCGCTCGGTGTCGCGGGCCAGCCGCGGGTCGACCTCCAGCGACACCCGGCCGTCGAGCCGGCCGGTGGCCTCGTAGGTGTCGCGCAGGACGTCGGCCGCCCAGCGGATGTCGTAGGCGGTGATCGCCCGCACGGCCTCGTCGACCGACACCCCGCGCACCGCGAGGTCGCGCAGTTGGTCGTCGTAGGCGTCGCCCTCCTTGAGGGCCTTGTCGAAGATCGTCGGGTTGGAGGTCACCCCCACCACGCTGCGTTCGTCGATCAGCTTCTTGAGGTTGCCCGAGCGCAGCCGCTCCCGGCTGATGTCGTCCAGCCAGACGGCGACGCCCTCGCCGGACAGTGTCTGCAACGGATTCGTCATGACCTCGCTCTTCCTCGTCGCTGTGGCTCCCGGCCGCGGCCCGGACGGGCGCTGCGCGCGCCCGCCCCGGCGCGGCGGGGGGCCCTCCCTAAGGTTCCTCACCCTCGAAAGGCCCCCCGAACCCGATCAATTCCCGGTGGTCGAACCCTGCTCGCCGCCGAGCTTGGCGAGGCTGGCGTGCACCGCCGCGACTACCCGGTCCGGCGTCAGCCCGAACTGCTCGTAGAGGGTGGTGTAGGGCGCCGACGCGCCGAAGTGCTCCAGGCCGACCGCCACGCCGGCCTCGCCGATGAACTCGTGCCAGCCCAGCGCCACACCGGCCTCCACCGACACCCGCGCGCGCACCGCCGAGGGCAGCACGCTGTTGCGGTAGGCGGAGTCCTGCGCGCGGAACCACTCCACGCTGGGCATCGACACCACCCGGGTGGGGGTGCCCGACTCCTCCAGGCGGGCGCGCGCCTCCAGGGCGATCGCCACCTCGCTGCCGGTCGCGATGATCAGCGCCTGGGGCTGGCCGTTGCCCGCCTCGGCCAGGATGTAGCCGCCCTTGGCGGTGTTGTCGGCCGAGGCCAGCTCGGTGCGGTCCAGCGTGGGCACGTTCTGCCGGGTCAGCGCCAGCGCCGCCGGGCGCTCCCGCTGGCGCAGGATCGTCCGCCAGGCCACCGCCGTCTCGTTGGCGTCGGCGGGGCGCACCACGTCCAGGCCCGGGATCGCGCGCAGCGACCACAGGTGCTCCACCGGCTGGTGGGTGGGGCCGTCCTCGCCCAGGCCGATGGAGTCGTGGGTCCACACATAGGTCACGGGCAGGCCCATGAGCGCGGCCAGCCGCACCGCCGGGCGCATGTAGTCGCTGAACACCAGGAACGTGCCGCCGTAGGGGCGGGTGGGGCCGTGCAGCGCCATCCCGTTGAGGATCGCGCCCATGCCGTGCTCGCGGATCCCGAAGTGCAGCACCCGGCCGAACCGGTTGCCCGAGAACGCCTTGGTGGAGTACTCCTCGGGGATGAACGACGGCTCGCCCTTGGGCGTGGTGTTGTTGGAGCCCGCCAGGTCGGCCGACCCGCCCCACAGCTCGGGCAGCACCGGCGCGATCGCGCTCAGCACCTCGCCGCTGGCCTTGCGGGTGGCCATGCCCTTGGCGCTGGCCTCGAACACCGGCAGCGACTTCTCCCAGTCCTGGGGGAGCCGCCCGGAGTGCAGCCGGTCGAACAGTTCGGCGCGCTCGCCGGCGTTCTCGCGCCAGGCGGCGAACTCCCGCTCCCACGCGGAGCGGGCGCTGCGGCCGCGCTCCACCGCGCCGCGGGTGTGCTCGATCACGTCCTCGGCCACCTCGAAGGAGTGGGCCGGGTCCAGGCCCATGGCCTCCTTGGTGGCCGCGACCTCCTCGGCGCCCATGGCCGCGCCGTGGATCGCGCCGGTGTTCTGCTTGTTGGGCGAGGGCCACCCGATGATCGTGCGCAGCCGGATGAACGACGGCCGCTCGGTCTCGGCCTGGGCCGCCAGCACGGCGCGGTGCAGCTCCTCGACGTCCTCGGAGTAGGACCCGCCGGCGGTCCAGTCGACCTCCTGCACGTGCCAGCCGTAGGCGCGGTAGCGGGCGGCGACGTCCTCGGAGAACGCGATCTGGGTGTCGTCCTCGATGGAGATGTGGTTGTCGTCGTAGATCAGCACCAGGTTGCCGAGCTTCTGGGTGCCGGCCAGGGCGCTGGCCTCGTGGCTGATGCCCTCCTGCACGTCGCCGTCGGAGCAGATCGCGTAGACGAAGTGGTCGAACGGGCTCTCGCCGGGCGCCGACTCCGGGTCGAACAGGCCGCGCTCGCGGCGGGCGGCCATGGCCATGCCCACCGCGTTGCCGATGCCCTGGCCCAGCGGACCGGTGGTGGTCTCGACCCCGGGGGTGTGGTGCACCTCGGGGTGGCCGGGGGTGAGGCTGTCCCACTGCCGCAGCCGCTTGAGGTCGTCGAGCGTCAGGCCGTACCCGGCGAGGTAGAGCTGGATATAGAGGGTGAGGCTGGAGTGGCCGCACGACAGCACGAACCGGTCGCGGCCCACCCAGGCGGGCTCGGAGGGGTCGTGCCGCATGATCTTCTGGAACAGCAGGTAGGCCGCCGGCGCCAGGCTCATCGCGGTGCCGGGGTGACCTGAACCCGCCTCCTCAACCGCGTCCATCGCGAGGGCGCGCACCGTGTCGACCGCACGCCGGTCGAGATCCGACCACTCAAGGGCTTGGGAGGTGTCGCTTTTCACGCGGGCTCAGGGCTCCTTTCGGGCATCCGGCGACTCCCGGCCGATAGTTTCGGCCGGGTCGCGAATGTAATGAGTTGTCCGAGGTCGCGTGCCTGCCGAAGGCAGCCGTCCACGGGGACTACCGCCGCACGGTGGCCGCCGAGCCGCTCGGCCGACGCCCGGACGCGGGCCCGAACCCGGCCCCGTCGCCCGCCGAACACGACAGGTTCGACCATCTGCGAGCCTATCGTCCCAATGCCGACCCAGGGATGTTCGACACGTCTCACACAGCCCTCGCGCCGCGGCCCGCCGCGCCTCCGGATCGCCGCCGCTCACGGCGCGGGCGCGCACCGGGCGGCCAGGTCGGCCCCGGCGGCGCCGAGGAGCGGCGGGGGGAGCGGGGGCGTGGCGGGCGTGCGCGCGGGAGCGGGGTGTGCGACCCTGCCAGCGTGCCCCGCGCCGCGCCCGGCCGGGCGCCGGCCCCCGCCGCGCCCCGCGTCGCCGGGGGTCAGCGGGCCGCGCGGTGCCGAAACCGCCCCGGTCAAGCCCGCTCGCGGGCAAGTACTACAGTATGTCGTTGACGGGGTTGTCGCGGGATCCGGCGTGGCGCCGGAATGCGGACCCCGCGACGGCGAGCAGAACACCCCTGAGTTCCTTTTGAGGTTGCGCGTGTCAGTGTCCGGAGTGCGGATGACCCCCGATTCCTCGGCGCCCGGCGCCGAGCCGAACGCGCGGCGGCGCTGATGGCCCTCGCGAACCGCGCGGCCTCCGGCGGCGGGGCCGGCAGCCCCGCGCCCGAGACCCCCGAACCCGGCGCCGGTCCCCGCACCCGGCGCTCCGCCTTCGGCGCGCACGTGCGCGCCTACGTGGCGCTGTCCAAGCCGCGCGTCATCGAGTTGCTGCTGATCACCACCATCCCGGTGATGTTCGTGGCCGCCCAGGGCGTGCCCCCGCTGTGGACGGCGGTGGCCACCCTGGTCTTCGGCACGATGTCGGCGGCCAGCGCCAACGCGATCAACTGCTACATCGACCGCGACATCGACCAGGAGATGCGGCGCACCCGCCGCCGCCCGGTGGCCATGGCGCAGGTGACCCCGCGCGGCACCATCGTCTACGGGCTGGTCCTGGCGGTGGGCTCCACGGTCGGGTTCGCCCTGCTGGTGAACCTGCTGTCGGCGGCGCTGTCGCTGTTCGCGATCCTCTTCTACATCTTCGTCTACACCCTGCTGCTCAAGCGGCGCACCGCCCAGAACGTGGTCTGGGGCGGGATCGCCGGCTGCATGCCGGTGCTCATCGGCTGGAGCGCGGTCACCAACCGGCTCGACTGGGCGCCGTTCGTGCTGTTCCTCGTGGTGTTCTTCTGGACCCCGCCGCACACCTGGGCGCTGGCCATGCGCTACCGCGAGGACTACGCCGCCGCCAAGGTGCCCATGCTGCCCGTGGTGGCCGGCGAGCGCCGCGTGCTGCTGGAGTGCGTCCTCTACAGTTGGGCCACGGTCGCCACTTCGCTGCTGCTGTGGCCGGTGGCCGGCACCACCCTGCTCTACCCGGTGGTGGCGGCGGTGCTGGGCGGCGTGCTGCTGGTCCAGGCCCACCGCCTGCTGGCCCGGGTCCGCGCCGGCGCCACGGGCACCCAGTTGCGCACCATGGGGTTCTTCCACCTGTCCAACGCCTACCTGGCCCTGCTGTTCTGCGCGGTCACGGTCGACCCGCTGCTGGCGGGCGTGCTGGCCTAGAGCGGCCGGCGGGACAGGCGCAAGCGGTCGGTGGCCCCTGGGGGCCGCCGACCGCTTTCCGGTGGTGGAGGCACCCGACGCGCGGCCGCGCTAGGCCGCGGACTCCGCGTCCTCGGTGATACGCCGCAGCGTCCGCAGCCCCATGCGGCTTATGGGCGGGTTGCTGTGCAGGTAGTACCAGACCAGGCCGATCGCCTGCTCGAAGGCCCAGGCGCGGCCCCGCTCCCACTCCGCGCCGTCGCAGTCCAGCGCCTCGCGCACAAGGTCCCGCGGCCGCTTCTCCAGCAGGTGCCAGGCGCTCACGAGGTCGAGAGCGGGGTCGGCCGGTCCCAGCCCGCCCACGTCGAGCAGTCCGGTGAGGCGCCCTTGGCGCACCAGGAGGTTGCCCGGTATCAGGTCGGTGTGGCTCATCACGTCGGGCCGCGGCCCCCGGGGCAGGTCCCGCATCCGCTCCCAGAGGCGCCGCAGGGCCGCGACCTCCACCAGCCCCTCGCTGCGCTCCAGGCAGGTGCGCACCCAGGCGTCGTGGTCGGCCAGGCGGCCGCCGCGACCGGACCCGGCGAACACGCGGCCGCGGACGTCCATGGCCCGCAGGCGCCGGATGAGGTCGGCGACGTCCAGGGCCAGGGCGGTGCTTTCCCCGATGCCGGCGACCTGGTCGGCCGGTGTCCCGGGCAGCCACGTCCACACCGCCCACGGCAGGGGGTACCCCTCGCCGGGCCCGCCGATCGCCACCGGCCGGGGCGTGGCCACCGGGCTGTGCCCGGCGATCTCCCGCGCGGCCGCGGCCTCGGCCGCCAGGCGCCGGTGGACAGCGGCGGGATCGCCGGGGGTCAGCGGGAACCGGAGCGCCAACCGCTCGCCCATCCGGTACACGGTGTGCACCGTGCCGCCGGGCACAACGGGGGAGAGCGGCAGAGAGGCCCACTGCGGGAACTGGGCGGCGACGAGGGCGGCGGCCGTCGGCTCTGCCACCGTGATCTGGTCGGCGTGCATGCGCATCGGCTCAGCTTGGCACCGCGCGTCCGAACCGACACCGGGTTTTCACTCCCACCCGATGAGACGGAGGCGGCCGCGTGGCCGGTAGTGGCCGCGCCGGGCGCGGGGGAGCGGCAACGCCCGTCCCGGCCGGTGATCGGCCTGCTCGGGCGGTACCTGTGATTTAGGACGGGGGCGTTGACGCACTACGATCTGGGGCCATGCCCGCACTTGACGCTAAAGCCATCCTGGAGGGGCGCAAGCCCGGTCGCCGCTCCATCGGCCTCACCATAGGCATCGCCGTCAGCGTGTTCTGCATGCTGCTGATGCTGGTCTACCTGCTGTGGTCGGGCGTGGCGGGCGGCGGTGTGGCCGGCGTCGTCGGGTTCTTCCTCAGCCTCTTCGCCGCCGTCATCCCGGTGGCGATCCTGGTCCCCCTGATCCTGCTCCTGGACCGCCTGGAACCCGAACCCGGCACCATGCTGCTGTTCGCGTTCCTGTGGGGTGCGGGCGTGGCCGTCGTGGTCTCCTTCATCCTCAACACCGCCGGCATGGAACTCCTCGCGGTGCCCGCCTTCGGCCCGGACCTGGGCGAGTTCGTGTCCACCGCCGTGGGCGCGCCCCTGGTCGAGGAGAGCGCCAAGGGCATGGTGCTGCTCATCCTGCTGTGGCGGCGCCGCTACGAGATCGACTCCATGACCGACGGTGTGACCTACGCCGCCATGGTCGCCACCGGGTTCGCCTTCACCGAGAACATCCTCTACTTCCTCAGCTCGTTCCTGGACCAGGGCATGTTCGGCCTCGGGTTCACCTTCGTGCTGCGCGGGCTCATCGCGCCGTTCGGCCACCCGCTCTACACCGCGATGATCGGCATCGGCGTGGCCTACGCCGCCATCAACCGGGGCGGTGGCCGCCTCTTCGCGCCGTTCCTGGGCTGGGTGGGCGCCGTCATCCTGCACGGCCTGTGGAACGGCTCCACCGTCTTCGGCTGGTTGGGGCTCGGCATCGCCTACGTGGTGCTGTTCTTCGTGCTGCTGTCGATCATCGTGCTGGCCGTGCAGGACCGCCGCCGCCAGGTGGCGGCCATCGCGCAGTTCCTGCCGCCCTACACCCCGACCGGGCTGGTCACCCCGGCCGACATCCGCATGCTCAGCTCCATCCCGGGCCGCCGGGGCGCGCGCTCCTGGGCGCAGCGCAACGCCGGCAAGCGCGGGCGCGACGCCATGCGCGACTACCAGTTGGCCGCCACCGAGCTGGCGCTGCTGCACCAGCGGCTGGCGCGCGGGGTCACCCGCCCGCACTGGGAGGAGCGCCGCGACAGCTTCCTGGCGCTGATGCACGCCGCCCGCGTGGCGTTCCTGGGCCACGTGCAGCAGCCGGTGGCCCCGGCGTGGGCGCCCAAGGCCACCGACTCCGGCTTCCTCCAGCGGGCCGACTTCGCCCACGTCATCGCCCAGGCCCAGGCCCGCCGCGACGCCGCCCAGCAGGGCCGCCCGCCGCATCAGCCCGGACCGGGCACCCCGCCTAGCGGGGGGCAGCCGCCGTACCCGCCGCAGCGGCCGCCGTACCCGCCCCAGCCGCCGCAGGGCTGGTAGCCGCCGTGCGCTCGGCCGTGGCGAAGTAGGTCCGCAGGATCGCGATCCACACCACGGCCGAGCCCAGGACGTGCAGCACCACCAGCCACTCGGGCAGGCCCAGCAGGTACTGGGTGTAGCCCAGCGCGCCCTGGGCGAGCACCGACACCAGGAGCAGCAGGGCCGAGGTGCGCAGGACGCGCGGCCCGCGCCGCAGGGTCAGCACCACCAGCGCGGCCGCGCCCAGCAGCACCAGCCACGCCAGCGCCGAGTGCACCCGCGCCACGGTCACCATGTCGAAGTCCCAGCGCGGCGCGCCGGGGTCGCCGCCGTGCGGGCCGGTGCCGGTGACCACGGTCCCGGCCACCAGCAGCGCGAACCCCACCGGCAGCAGGGCGGTGGCCAGCGGGCGCACCCAGCGCGGCGCGGTGACGCGCAGCGGCCCCTGCGGCTCGCGGCAGCGCACGTAGTAGGCCACGCACGGGACCACCACGATCGTGGAGAGCAGGAAGTGCGCGGCGACCGAGGCCGGGTGCAGGTCGCTCCAGACGGTGATGCCGCCGACCACGGCCTGGCCCAGCACGCCCAGCGGGATGATCGTGGCCAGCGTGACGAGGTCGCGGCGGCGGGGCCGGCTGCGCAGGGTGGCGATGAACACGATGACGCCGACCGCCAGGACCAGGAAGGTCAGCGTCCGGTTGCCGAACTCGATCGCGGCGTTGAGCGGGCTGTGCCCGGTGCCCACCGGGACGAAGCTCTCCTCGGTGCAGCGCGGCCACTCCGAGCAGCCCAGGCCCGAGGAGGTCACCCGCACCGTGGCACCGGTGACGGCGATCCCGGCGTTGACCACGACGTTGCCCAGCCCCCACCACCGCAGGGCCGCCGTGGTGGGCTGCCACACGGTGCGGGCCAGGCCCGCCAGGACCAGGACGCCCACGACCGCGAAGGCGATTTGCCACACCCACAGGGGCTGGGAGAGGAGTTCGAGTTCGGGCGCCGCAGCAGGCGCCGGAGCTGGGAGACCGCGCATACGACAGACTGTAGTACGTGGTTGGGCGGACCCCGCACGGGGCGGCGCGTGCCGCGCCCGAGTCCGGGTAGCCCCCTCGTGTGTCGGATCCACCTGGGAGTTTTAGTCTTGGCTTATATTAGTCGCGGCTGTACATTCGTACGATGAACGCGTTCGACGTCCTCGGCGACCCGGTCCGCCGCCGGATCCTCGAACTCCTCGCGGAGGGCGAGGCCACCTCCGGGGCGGTGAGCGCGGTCATCCGGGAGGAGTTCGGGATCAGCCAGCCCGCCGTCTCACAGCACCTCAAGGTCCTGCGCGACAGCGGCTTCGCCACCGTGCGCCCCGTGGGCGCGCGCCGGCTCTACGCGGTCAACCCCGCACCCCTCCGCGACATCGACCAGTGGCTCGACCGCTTCCGGCGCTTTTGGACACCGCCGCTGGAGGCGCTGGCCACCGAACTGGCCCGGGGCCGGCGCGAGCGCCGGCTCCCCGCCGAGCGGGGCGGCGGCGCGGCCGGGGAGCCCGGCGCGCCCGACGCCCCGGGCTGAGGACCCATCCGAGGCAGAGGAGACCACCGTGATCGACGTGACCCACCAGATCAGCGCCGTGCGCCGCCGACTGGGCACGCGCATGCTGGAGGCGGGCGAGGCGCGCGTCTCGACCATCAGCCAGACCTACGACGCCCCGCTGGAGGACGTCTGGGACGCCTGCACCAACCCCGAGCGGATCCCCCGGTGGTTCCTGCCCGTCACGGGCGACCTGCGCGAGGGCGGCCACTACCAGCTCGAAGGCAACGCCGGCGGCACCATCACCTCCTGCGACCCGCCCACCGCCTTCACCGCCACCTGGGAGTACGGCGACAACGTGAGCTGGATCGAGGTCACCCTGGGCGCCGAGCCCACCGGCACCCGCGTGGAGCTGGTGCACATCGCCCACATCGACGACGACCTGTGGGCGCAGTTCGGCCCCGGCGCCACCGGTGTGGGCTGGGACATGGCGCTCCTGGGGCTGTCGGAGCACCTGGCCTCCGGCGCCGCCGTGGACCCCGCCGAGGTCGAGGCGTGGAGCACCTCCGAGGAGGGCCGCAGATTCGTGGAGCTGAGCAGCGACCGCTGGCGCCAGGCCAGCGTGGAGGCCGGCACCGACGAGGCCGCCGCCAAGGCCGCCGCCGACCGCACCACCGCGTTCTACACCGGTGCGGGCACGCCCGAGACCGGCGCCTGAGACCCCGCGAGGCGGGGGCGCCCGCCGGTGCGCACCGCGCCGGCGGACACCCCCGCCCGCCTCAGCGCGCCGCCGGTTCGACGGGGCGGTCGGCCGGGGCCGCCGTCGGCTCGCCGGAGCCCTCGGCCGGGGCGAACTGGGTGCGGTACAGCAGTTCGTAGCGCCCGCCCGCCGCCAGGAGTTCGTCGTGGGTGCCGCGCTCCACGATCCGGCCCTTCTCGACCACCAGGATCTGGTCGGCCGCCCGCACGGTGGACAGCCGGTGCGCGATCACCACGGCCGTGCGGCCCGCCAGCGCCTCGGCCAGCGCCTCCTGCACCGCCGCCTCGGAGGTGGCGTCCAGGTGCGCGGTGGCCTCGTCGAGGATGACCACCCGGGGGCGGGCCAGCAGCAGCCGCGCGATGGTCAGCCGCTGCCGCTCGCCACCGGAGAACCGGTAGCCGCGTTCGCCCACCACCGTGTCCAGGCCGTCGGGGAGTTCGGCCACCAAAGTGTCCAGCCGCGCCCGGCGCAGGGCCTCCCACAGTTCGTCGTCGTCGGCCTCGGGCCGGGCCAGCAGCAGGTTGGCCCGCACGGTGTCGTGGAAGAGGTGGCCGTCCTGGGTCACCATGCCCAGCACCCCGCGCAGCGACTCCGCCGTCAGGTCGCGGACGTCCACCCCGGCCAGCCGCACCGCGCCGGTGTCGACGTCGTAGAGGCGCGGCAGCAGCGAGGCGATGGTGGACTTGCCCGCGCCCGAGGACCCCACCAGCGCCACGGTCTGCCCGGGTTCGGCGCGGAAGGTGATGTCGTGCAGCACCTGGTCGCCGCCGCGCGTGTCGAGCACGGCGACCTCCTCCAGCGACGCCAGCGACACCTTGTCGGCGGCGGGGTAGGCGAACCCCACCCGGTCGAACTCCACCGACACCGGGCCGTCGGGCACCGCCCGCGCGCCGGGCCGCTCGGTGATCATCGGCGGGAGGTCCAGCACCTCGAAGACCCGCTCGAAGCTCACCAGCGCGCTCATGACCTCCACCCGCGCCCCGGCCAGCTCGGTCAGGGGGGCGTACAGCCGGGTCAGCAGCATCGCCAGCGACACCACGGCCCCGGCCGCCAACTGGTCGCGCAGCGCCATGAACCCGCCCAGGCCGTAGACCAGCGCCAGGGCCAGCGCCGACACCAGGGTCAGCGCGGTCATGAACACCGTCTGCACCATGGCGGTGCGCACGCCGATGTCACGCACCCGCCGCGCCCGCGCGCGGAACTCCGCCGACTCCCGGTCGGGGCGGCCGAACAGCTTCACCAGGGTGGCCCCGCCCGCCGAGAACCGCTCGGTCATCTGGGTGCCCATGGCGGCGTTGTGCGCCGCCGCCTCGCGCTCCAGCCGCGCCAGGCGGCTGCCCATGCGCCGCGCGGGCACCACGAACACCGGGAGCAGCAGCAGCGAGATCAGCGTGATCTGCCACGACAGCGCCAGCATGGCGGCCAGCGTCAGCACAAGGGTGACCAGGTTGCCCACCACGCCCGACAGGGTGTCGCTGAAGGCGCGCTGGGCGCCGATCACGTCGTTGTTCAGCCGGCTGACCAGCGCGCCGGTGCGGGTGCGGGTGAAGAAGGCGATCGGCATGCGCTGCACGTGGTCGTAGACGGCCGAGCGCAGGTCCAGGATCAGGCCCTCGCCGATGCCCGCCGACAGCCACCGCTGGAGCAGGCCCAGCCCGGCCTCGGCCACGGCGATGCCCGCGATCAGCGCGGCCAGGCCCACGACCACGTCGAAGGGCTCACCGTGGACGATCGCGTCGACGATGCGCCCGGCCAGCAGGGGAGTGGCCACCGCCAGCGCCGCCACCACGCTGCTCAGCAGCACGAACCAGCCCAGCGTGCGCCGGTGCGGGCGGGCGAACCGGCCGATGCGGCGCAGTGTCGTCCAGGAGAACGGCCGCCGGTCCTCCTGCGCGTGCATCGCGTTGTACATCGATGTCCACGCGCTGACCTCCATGCTCATCGGCTCCACCCATCCCGTCGTCGTCCGGCGCCGCACGGCCGTTCCTATCGCCTCCCTGCGACAGAACGGACGATAAATCCTCGACCTAACTTGAGGTCAAGCGGCGCGGGCGCCGCCCCCTGCCCCGCGCCCGCGCCGCCATGGGCCGCTCGCTAGCCTGGGACGGCGACGGGACGACAGGAAGCCGGTGGGACTCCGGCACGGTCCCGCCACTGTGACCGGGGAGCCGAACCCGCTCACGGCCACGGCGCCGCGTGCGCTGGAAGGCCGGGCCAGGCGCTGATCCGGGAGTCAGGACACTGACCCGTCGCGACTCGTCACCCAGGGGCGCGGACCCCGGAGGCGGAGCGCGCCGGCGGCCCCCAGCCCCCGCCCGCGGGCCGCGCCGTGGCCGCGCCCGGCCTCGCGGAAGGACCAGACGTGCGCCCATCCCCTCGATTCCCCCGCTCCACAGGTCCCGCCCGCCCCGGCCGGGTGGCCAGGTCGGCCGCCGTGGCCGGAACCGTCCTCGCCCTGGCCGCCTGCGGCGCCCCCGGCGGCGGACCCGCCGAGGCGGCGCCGGCCGAGGGCTACCCCGTGACCGTGCGCGAGTGCGGGCGCGAGGTCACCGTCACCGCGCCGCCGCAGCGGGCGGTGGCCATGAACCAGCACGTCGCCGAGATCATGCTCGCCCTGGGCCTGGCCGACCGCATGGTGGGCACCGCCTTCCTGGACGACGCGATCGTGCCGGAGTTGCGCGACGCCTACGACTCCGTTCCCGTGCTCGCCGAGCGGTACCCCTCCTACGAGGCGCTGCTGGCCGCCGAACCCGACTTCGTCTACGCCGGGTTCGCCGCCAGCGCCTTCGACCCCGCCGAGGGTCGGGGCCGAGACGCGCTGGAGGCGGCCGGGATGACCACCTACGCCTCCATCGAGCAGTGCGCCGCCGACGTGGACATGGACACGGTCGGCACCGAGATCCGCAACATCGGCCGCGTCTTCGGCGTGGAGGAGCGCGCCGAGGAGCTGATCGCCGGAATCGAGGCCGACGTCGCCTCGGTCGAGGAGCGGCTGGCGGGCGTCGAGCCGGTGGACGTGCTGGTGGTGGACTCCCTCGACGCCACCGTCTTCACCTCCGGCGGCGCCGGGATCGCCGACGACATGATCCGCTCCGCCGGAGGGCGCAACGTGTTCTCCGACGTGGACGACGTGTTCGCCGACGTCTCCATCGAGCAGGCCGCCGCCCGCGACCCCGAGGCGATCCTGTTCTACGACTACGGCTCCACCACCGTCGAGGACAAGCGCCGCGCGGTGCTGGGGCAGCCCGCCCTGGCCCACGCGCCCGCCGTCCGCGAGGAGCGGTTCGCCGAGCTGCCGCTGTCCTCCACCGTGGTGGGGATCCGGGTGGGCGACGCGGTGACGCGCATCGCCGAGCAGTTGCACCCCGAGGCGTTCTGACGGGATGGCCGAGACCTCCGAGACCTCCGACGACACTCCTGAGACCCGCGCCGCACCGCGCGCCGCACCCGCCCCGCCCGACGCGGCGGGCGCCCAGGACCGCCCGGACCGCCGGGAGCGCCCGCCCGCGTCCCGCCGTCGGCGCGGCCGGGTCCCGCTGCCGGTGGCGCTGGCGCTGCTGCTGGCCGCGCTGCCCCTCGCCGCGACGCTGGGTGTGGGCGTCGGCTCGGTCGGCGTCTCGGCCGCCGACACCTGGCGCATCCTCCTCCACCAGGCGGCGCCCGGCCTGGTCACGCCCACCTGGCCGCCCGCCACCGAGGCCATCGTCGTGACGGCGCGCCTGCCCCGCGTGCTGCTGGCCGCGCTGGTGGGCGCGGGCCTGGCCGGGGTGGGGCTGGTGCTCCAGACCCTGGTGCGCAACCCGCTGGCCGACCCGCTGCTGCTGGGGGTGTCATCGGGCGCGACCCTGGGCGCGGTGGTGGTCGCGGTGTTCGGCGTGCGCCTGTTCGGCGGCGCGTCCCTGCCGGTCACCGCGTTCGTGGGCGCGCTGGCCGCCCTGGTCGCGGTCTACGTGCTGGCCCGCACCGGCGGCCGGATCAGCACGCTGCGGCTCATCCTCTCGGGGGTGGTCATGGCCGAGGTGCTGGCGGCCGCCGCCGCGCTGGCCATCATGACCTCGGGCGACCCCCACGCCGCCACCCTCGTGCAGCGCTGGACCCTGGGCGGGCTGGGCGGCACCACGTGGGCCACCCTGCCCGCACCGGCGGCGGCCGTGGCGGTCTGCACCCTGGTCATCGCGGCGCAGACCCCGGCGCTCAACGTGTTCGCCCTGGGCGAGGAGACCGCCACCGGGGTGGGGCTGGGGGTCAACGGGTTCCGCGCCGCCATGTTCGTGGTGACCTCGCTGGCCACGGGCGTGCTGGTGGCGGTCAGCGGCCCGGTGGGGTTCGTCGGGCTGATGACGCCCCACATCGCCCGCATGCTCGTGGGTCCCGACCACCGGCGCACCCTGCCGGTGGCGGTCCTGATCGGCGCGTCCTTCATGATCCTGGCCGACCTGGCGGCCCGCACCCTGGCCCGGCCCGAGGAGATCCCCGTGGGAATCCTCACCGCGCTGTGCGGAGCGCCGTTCTTCCTGTGGCTGATGCGCCGCAGCACCCGTTAGGGCGGTGGAGGCGACGGGGCACCGAGGGCTACCTCGGGGCGGGTCGCGGACCTCAGCCGCCGCCGAGCGGGCCCGGTTCGATCACGTGCCCGGGGGTGTCCACCCACAGCGTGTGCTCCCCCTCAGCCGTCACGGTCAGCCCCAGCCGGTCGCGGCCGGGCGCCCCGGCCGCGCGCCACACCTCACGGGCGGCGGCGATCTCGGCCCACAGGTCGCGCGGCCCGGCCCGCAGGGTCTCGTAGGGTTCTCCGGCGGGCACGTACTCGCCCAGCGCCCAGGAGCCGTCGCGGTCGTAGACGTAGACGGTGGCCTCGCCCGCCGCCGCGTGGTTGTCGGGGTCGGCCTCGAACGAGGCGTAGGCCAGGCCGGGCACCCGCCAGCCCAAAACCACCCCCCAGCCGGGGTCGCGGTCGGCCACCACGCGCGGGTTCAGGCGGGTGTGCCCGGCCACGGTGGCGGGGTCGTGCTCGTCCACGAAGGTGTGCCAGGGGTCGGCGGAGCGCCGCTGGTCGCGCAGCCACATGAACGCGGCGTCGGCGATCATCCGGCCCTGCGCCAT
Source organism: Streptomonospora mangrovi (assembly GCF_027604915.1). Taxonomy (GTDB): domain Bacteria; phylum Actinomycetota; class Actinomycetes; order Streptosporangiales; family Streptosporangiaceae; genus Streptomonospora; species Streptomonospora mangrovi. The sequence continues at coordinate 2,963 of NZ_JAJAQC010000035.1, read as the reverse complement.
GCCGTCGCCGACCGCCAGGCGCAGCAGCCCGGCGGAGGTGAACCCCGGCCCCCACGGGATCACGACCGTGCCGCCGGGCCGGGTCTGGGCGATCCACGCCCCCGGGACGCGCCGGGCGGCGACCGTGGCGATCACCCGGTCGTACACCCCCTCGGGCGGGTGGGCGCCGTCGCCCACGACCAGCCGGGGCTTGTAGCCGAACCCGTGCAGGGTCGCGCGGGCGCGCTCGGCCACGCCGGGGTCCACCTCGACGGAGACGACGTTCTCGTTGCCCAGCCGCTCGCACAGCAGGGCGGTGCTGTAGCCGGTGCCGGTGCCGATCTCCAGCACGGTGTCGCCGTCGCGGACGTCCATGGCCTGGAGCATCGCCATGACGAGGGAGGGCTGGGAGATGCTGGAGGAGGGGACCCGCCCCCGGCCCTCAGACCCCGTGGGGTGGCCGTCGTCCACTTGGGTCACCAGCGCGTAGTCGTCGGCGGCCCAGCGGTGGTAGTCGGGGTCGTCGGAGGTGACGGGGACGTCCCAACCGGGGTTGTCGGGGTCGGGGACCCACACCGTGTCGGGGATGAACGCGAGCCGGTCCACGGCGAGGACGGCGCGGTGCCAGGCGGGGTCCTGGACGGCGCCCTTGGCGGCGAGGAGGCGGGCCAGCGCGAGCCCCGGCGGCGGGGCGGTCACTGACCCGGCCGCTGGCCGTCGCCGCCCTGGTCGGGGATGGGTTCCCCGGTGCCGTGGCGGGGCGGTTTCTGGCCGTCGCGGTCGGACCCGGGATGGGTGTCTTGGGGTTTGTCGGGATTGCCGTGGTCGCCCATGGTGACCTCCAGGTGCAGGGGTGTCGGCATGGACGCTAGTCCGGCGGCGGGTCGGCGTCATGGCCTCCGGGCCAAGAGGGCTCCTACCTGGGGCGGCGCGCGCCGGTGCGGCTCCGCGCGGTCGGCGACCTGGTGGCCGGGTCCGCCCCGAAGGACGGACCCGGCGTTCACCGGCGGCTCACGCCGCTCGGCTCACTCCGTTCACTCCTCTCACACCGCTGGCTCCGCTCACTCCGCGCCCTCGGGCGCGGAGCCCCACACCGGCTCGCCCGCGTCGTAGAGCACGATGTTCTCCGCCGGAGCCAGTTCGGTACCGATGCCCTGGTAGGACCAGTCGTTGGCGGGGTTCCACCCGGCGCCGCCGGTGATCCGGAACTGCACCTCGCGCCGCCACTGCGACTGCCCGCCCGGGAAGATCTCCTGCCCGGTGCAGTCGATCTCCACGTAGTACAGATCGCCCTGGACCTGCCGGGCGGCGGAGGGCGCCGCGCACTGGTTGTAGGCGCTGGACACCTGCACCTCGCCGGGCTCCACGCCCGGGTCCAGGGTGAACCAGTAGCGGAACGTCCCCTCGTCCAGCATCCGCGCGGGGAACGCCGACTTGTTGCGCACCATCGCCTTGATCTCGGTGAAGGTGGAGTTGGACTGGTTGATGGCCGCCTCCACGTACATCTGCGGCCCGTCGGGCTCCTCGGCCTGCGGGAAGTCGGCCAGCGGCGTGCCGCCGTAGTCGGCGACCAGGGCGGCCAGCGCGCTGGAGAACCCGGCGTTGTAGTCGGTGGCGACCTCGTTGGCCACGTAGTCCTGCCGGTTGTCGGTGTAGGCGTCGTCCGGGCCGTCCGGGCCGCCCACCAGCGCGCCGTAGAGCACGTGCCGGTTGTCCTGCGGGCTCTGGATGTTGTCCAGCCACGACCCGTGGGCCGTGCGGTGGTGCGGGTTCACCGGCGGGTTCTGGCCGAAGCCCACCACGTAGCTGGAGTCGCGCGGGTTGTCGCCGAGCGCGTAGTCGATCTGCCGCACGCCGAAGTCGTGGTACCGCTGCTTGCGCACCGGGTCGTCCAGCCAGTCGGAGTACACCAGCGCCACGAACGCCGTGTTGGCGGCGTAGCGCAGCGACCCCCACGTGTCGAGGACGGCCTGGCCGCCGGGCGAGGTGGGCACGCGCCGGCCGTTGACGCCGGTGGTCCAGTAGTCCAGCCACCGGTTGGCGTCGGTGATGTAGCGCTGCTCGCCGGTCTCCATGGCCAGCAGGGCGTAGGCGCCGTAGGACTTGTCGTCCCAGGCCACCGTCCAGCGGTAGCTGCGGGTGTCGGTCTGCTGCTCGGTGGACAGGTGGTCGTACTCGGCCTCGGCCTTGGCCAGGTAGGCGTCGTCGCCGGTGGCGCGGTAGAGCCAGTAGGCGCCCCACACCAGTTCGTCCTGGTAGCCCGACCACGACCGGTAGAAGTTCCCGGCCGGGACGCAGTCGGAGTAGCGGCCCCGGTAGGTGTCGGCGAAGTCGTAGAGCTGTTCGGCGTGGCGGACCAGGGTGGCGGCGTAGGCCGGGTCGTCCTCGGCGAACACCAGCGACGACGCCGCCATGGCCGCCGCCGTCTCGCCCGCCACGTCGCTGCCCGGGCACGAGGCGTCCACCCGGTAGGCCGGGCGCTCCATCGGCATGACCTCGGCAGGGCCCCACCACTTGTGGTCGGCGTCGCCGTCGCCCACCTGGGCGTAGAACACGTTGGGCTCGGGGTGGGCCTTGATGAAGTAGTCGTTGACCCAGCGCAGGTTGTCCTTGAGGTAGGGCATCTGCCCCGAGGCGGTGTAGCCCTCCGGGCTCTCCACCGCGCCCCAGGCCAGCATGGTGGCGCTGAAGGCCATGGGCAGGCCGAACTTGACGTGGTCGCCCGCGTCGTACCAGCCGCCGGTGAGGTCCAGGCCGACGTCGGAGCCGTCCTCCAGGGCGGAGTCGCCGCGCCAGGAGACGCGGTTGTCGGCGGGCAGGGCGCCCGATCGCTGGGCCTCGTAGAAGAACATCGACTTCTGGAGCGCCTCGGCGTAGTTGAACTGCGGCGCGGCCTCGGCGGTGCCGATCGCGGGCGGCGCGGCGAGCATGCCCAGGGCCGCTGCGGCGGCCGTTGTGAGGGCCGCCGCGCGGCGGAGGTGTCT
>NZ_JAJAQC010000034.1 GCF_027604915.1 Streptomonospora mangrovi | reverse complement strand
CCCTCCGCACTCGCCCCCGGCGCCCCGCGCGCCCCTCCCGCATCCCCTTCCCCGCCCGCCTTCCGCGCGGCGCACCGCCCCCGGCGGGCGCCGGCCGCGATGCGATAACGTCACAACCCCGCCGCTGACCGTGATCGCCCCGGACCCGGCAGCAAGCGGTCCGCTCGCCCGTGCGAGCGCCCCCCAGGAGGTGACCAGGCCCCATGCGCGGCCCGCGCCCGTCCGCGCCGCACGCCCGCCCGCCGCGCCGGCGCGGCGGCCCCGGCCGACCGCCCGCGACCGCGCCCGCTTCCGCGACCGCGCCGCTTCCCCTCAACGGCGATGGGACGCGCACCCGGCGGATGGGTATGCCCGTCACCGCGGCCCGCCTCTCAGCCGCACACCGATTTCTCGGGGTGGTAACAGCTCGGAAACCCAAGACCCGGCTCCGGGGACGGGCCGATCCGTAAGGTGGTCATATGAGCGAAGTCACAGCGCGCTACGTCGACGACAAGCAGCGGCGGCGCCTCATCCGCCGGTTCGGCCGGGGCGCGGCCGACTGGCTGGACGGCCTGCCCGCCCGCGTCGACGAACTCGCCGCCGAGTGGAAGCTCAGCGTCGAGGGCCCCGCGCCCCACGGGCGCACCTCGGTGGTCCTGTTCTGCCGCCGGCTCGACGGCAGCCCGGCGATCCTCAAGATCTCGCCGGACCCCGGCCTGGGCACCTCCGAGGCCCGCATCCTGCGCCTGTGGGAGGAGAGCGGGCGGGTGCCGGCGGTGTGGGAGGTCGACACCGAGCGCGGCGCCGTGCTGCTGGAGGCCATCGGCGAGGGCCGCACGGTCGCGCTGGCGGGCGAGGTCCCGCCGATGCACGACATCGCCGACCTCATCGCCGACCTCCACGCGGTGGACGTCCCCTGCGACGAGAAGGGCGAACTCCACCCGCTCGACAGCCGCATGAACTTCCTCTACGACATGTGGGAGCGCGAACGCCAGGACGGCCCGGCCGCCGAACTGGTGCCCACCTCCGTGCTGCACCGGGGCCACTCCCGCGCCCGCGACCTCGCCCACGGCCAGGACGACGTCGTGCCGCTGCACGGCGACCTGCACCCCGGCAACGTCCTGCTGGGCGGACCCGAACGCGGCCTGGTCGCGGTGGACCCCCGCGCGTGCGTGGGCGACGCCGCCGTCGACGCCGTGGACTGGGCCGTGTGGCAGGCGGACTCCCTGGAGGAGGTCGAGCGGCGGGTGGCGCTGCTGTCCGCCCGCATCGGCGTGCCCGGCGACCGCCTGCTCGCCTGGTGCCGCGCGTGCGCGCCCCTGTTCGCCGTGGCCGCCGCCAACCGGGGCCGCGCCGACACCCCCCACTTCGCGACCCTGATGGCCCTCGCCGAGAGCTGAGCCCCCGCCGGCCCCGTTCCGGCGGTGGGGGGGGCGGCCCGCCCCCCCCCCCCCCGGCCCCCCCCGCCCCCCCCCCCCCCCCCCCCCCCGCCAGG
>NZ_JAJAQC010000033.1 GCF_027604915.1 Streptomonospora mangrovi | reverse complement strand
CCACTGCGCCCCCCTGCGGCCCCCCCCCGGGGGGGCCCCCCCCCCCGCCCCGGGGGGGGGGGGGGGGGGCCCCCCCGCCCCCCGCACCGCGCGCCCCCGCCCGCACCGGCCCCCGTCCCGCCTCCGGCCCCGCTCCGACCTTCCTGGTCGCCCCGCTCCCCGCACCGGCCCCCGCCCGGCCGCCCGCGTGTTCGGCCGGCGGTGGGCCGGTGTTCAGCGGCGGTGCGGCGCGGCGTCGCCTCCGCGCGGCAGGGTGCTGACCCGACCGTGTCCACGCCCCCGACCGTGTCCGCGACCGCGATCCCCCCTCCCGCGCCCGCGCCCCCGTGCGCCCGTCCCAGGAGCCCCCATGCGACGCTTCGCGCCCCTCCGCCGCCGACCGGCCCTCACCGCCGCCCTCCTCGCCTTCGCCCTGCTGGTCCCGGCCGCGCCCGCCGCCGCCGACGACGACCGCCCCCAGGGGCGCGGCGGCGAGGAGTCCCTGATCGAGACCCCGTGGGTCACCGCCCACCGCGGCGCCTCGGCCTACCGCCCCGAGCACACGCTGGCCGCCTACCGGCTGGCCATCCGCCAGCGCGCCGACGTCATCGAGCCCGACCTGGTGCCCACCAGCGACGGCCACCTGATCGCGCGGCACGAGAACGAGCTGGGCGGCACCACCGACGTGGACGAGCGCCCCGAGTTCGCCGACCGCCGCACCACCAAGGTGATCGACGGCGTCAGCGTCACCGGCTGGTTCGCCGAGGACTTCACGCTGGCCGAGATCAAGACGCTGCGCGCCGAGGAGCGCATCCCCCACATCCGGCCGCGCAACACCCGCTACGACGGCCGCTACGAGATCCCCACCTTCGAGGAGGTGCTGGAGGTCTGGGAGAAGGGCCGCCGGCGCGACCGCGACCTGCTGCTGATCCCCGAGCTGAAGCACGGCGGCTACTTCGACTCCATCGGCCTGGACACCGAGGGGATCCTGGCCGAGACCCTGCGGGAGCGCGGGCTGGACGGCCGCCGCTCCCCGGTGATCGTGCAGTCCTTCGAGCCCGCCAGCGCCCGCGAGGTCGACCGGCTCGTGGACGCCCGCGTGGTGCAGCTCATCAGCGGCTCCCAGGGGGCGCTCACCACGCCCGAGGCGCTGGATGAAATCTCCGAGTACGCCGACGCGATCGGCCCCGACCTGCGCTGGGTGCTGCCCATCGGCGCCGACGGCCGGGCGGGCGAGCCCACCGCGCTGGTGGCCGACGCCCACGACCGGGGCCTGCTGGTGACGCCCTACACGCTGCGCAGCGAGAACGCCCACCTGCCCAACGGCTACGACATCGGCGAGGACCCCACGCGCTACGGCGACTACCTCGACTACTACACGGCGGTCTACGCGACCGGGGTGGACGGCGTGTTCAGCGACAACCCCGACCACCTGTACCGGGCGCGGCAGATCCACGAGCGGGGGCAGCGCCGGCCCTGACCGGCACGGTGCCCGCAGCGCCCGCAGCGCCCGCAGTGCCCACGGGGGCCGCCCGCCGCCCGCCGCCCGGCGGGCGGCCCCGGCCGTCTTTAGACCCCTGTACGGCCGCCCTCAGCCGTCCTTCTCGAACCGGTAGCCCATGCCCGCCTCGGTGATCAGGTAGCGCGGGTGGGCGGGATCGGGTTCGAGCTTGCGGCGGAGCTGGGCCATGTAGACCCGCAGGTAGTTGGTCTCGCTCTGGTAGTTGGGCCCCCACACGTCGTGCAGCAGCCGCCGCTGGCTGACCAGCCGCCCGGCGTTGCGGGCCAGCACCTCCAGGATGTGCCACTCGGTGGGGGTCAGCCGCACCTCGGCGTCGCCCCGGGTGACCCGCTTGGCGCCCAGGTCCACGGTGAACGCGGCGGTGGCCACCACCGGCGCCTCCTCCACGTGCACCGAGCGGCGCTGGGCCGCGCGGATGCGGGCCAGCAGCTCGTCCATGCCGAAGGGCTTGGTGACGTAGTCGTCGGCGCCGGCGTCCAGCGAGCGGACCTTCTCGCTGGAGGAGTGCCGCGCCGACAGCACGATGATGGGCACCGAGGTCCACCCGCGCAGGCCCTCGATGACCTCGCCGCCCTCCATGTCGGGCAGGCCGAGGTCCAGCAGCACGACGTCGGGCGGCTGCTTGGCGGCCGCCTGGAGCGCCGAGGCGCCGTCGGTGGCGGTGTCGACGTCATAGCCGCGCGCGCGCAGGTTGATCCGCATGGCGCGGATGATCTGCGCGTCGTCGTCCACGACCAGGATCCGCATCGTCACACCTCGGTCTCAGGGGCGCCCGCCGGCCGGGCGGGTTCGGGCGGGGTGTCGGCGCCGCCGCCCGGTGGACCGGGCTCGGCGCCGGCGGGCGCGCCGCCCGGCACGGGGTCGGCGGTGCTGGTGTGCAGGGTGAACACCATGGTCAGCCCGCCGCCCGGGGTGTCCTCGGCGATCAGGGTACCGTCCATGGCCTCGGTGAAGCCGCGCGCCACCGCCAGGCCCAGGCCGATCCCGGTGCCGCGCGGTGCGTCGCCCAGCCGCTGGAACGCCTCGAAGATGCGGTCCTTGTGCTCCTCGGGCACGCCGGGGCCGTGGTCGGCCACCCGCAGCTCCACGGTGTCGCCCAGCGCGCTGGCCGCCAGCCGGATCGGCGGGCCGTCGGGCGGGTTGTGCCGGGCGGCGTTCTGCACCACGTTGGCCACCGCCCGCTCCAGCAGCCCGGCGTCGGCGCGCACGCGCGGCAGGTGGTCGGGGACGTCCACGCACACCGTGTGCGGCGGGATGCCGATGAGGGTGGCCGGCACGACCTCCTCCAGCCCCACGGCGCGGATCTTGGGCTGGACGGTGTCGGTCTGGAGCCGGCTCATGTCCAGCAGGTTGCCCACCAGGCCGTTGAGCCGGTCGGTGGACTCCTCGATGTTCTCCAGCAGTTCGGCGCGGTCGGCCTCGTCCAGCTCGATGTCGACCGAGCGCAGGCTGGACACGCTGGCCTTGATGGAGGTCAGCGGGGTGCGCAGGTCGTGGGAGACGGCGGCCAGCAGCGCGGTGCGGATCTTGTTGCGGGCGGCCTGGCGCTTGGCCTCGGCGGCGTCGCGGGCCAGCCGCTGGCGCTCCAGCGCGATGCCGATGTGGGTGGCGAACGCGCCCAGGATGCGCCGGTCGGCGGCGGGCAGCACGTGGCCGCGCAGGGCCAGCGCCAGGGAGTCGCTGACCGACACCAGCGCGTCGGCCTGGTCGGGCAGGGCGCAGGGGGCGTCGCCGACGCTCTCGACCCGGGTCCAGGCGCCGTCGTCCTCCTGGCGCAGCAGCGCGACCGAGCGCTGGCCGAAGGTCTCGCAGATGCGCCGCAGCAGGGCGGGCAGCGGCTCCTGGCCGTCGATGACGCTGCTGGCCAGCAGGCTCAGCGTGCTCGCCTCGGCCTTGGACCGGCTGGCCTGGAGCGCGCGCCGCTTGGCGAGGTCCACCACGAACGCCACCAGCACCCCCACCAGGATGAACGCGGCCAGGGCGACGGTGTTGTCGGTGCCGTGTATCGACAGCCCGTACAGCGGCGGGGTGAACAGCAGGTCCAGCAGCAGGGTGCTCCACACCGCGCCCACCAGCGCCGGCCACAGCCCGCCGACCATGGCGGCGGCGATGGTCGCGACCAGGAACACCAGCACGTGGGTGGCCAGCCCCAGGCCGTCGCCGGGCGCCAGCCGCATCGCCGCCGCCAGCAGCACGGGGCCGAGCAGTCCGATGGCCCAGCCCGAGAGGTGGCGGGCGCGGCTGAGGCTGCCGGCCAGCGGCGGCAGCAGGTTGCGGCCCCGGCCGACCTCCTCGTGGGTGATGATGTGGACGTCGATGTCGCCGGACTCGCGCGCCACCGTGGCGCCCACGCCGGGGCCGAAGACGTACTGCCAACTGCGCCGCCGGGAGGACCCCAGCACGATCTGGGTGGCGTTGACCCCTCGGGCGAACTCCAGCAGCGCGGTGGGGACGTCCTTGCCGATCACCTGGTGGTAGGTGCCGCCGAGTTCGGCGAGCAGGCGGCGCTGGGCGGCCACCACGTCGGGCAGCGGGTGGGCGAGGTTGTCGCCGGAGACCACGTGCACGGCCATGAGGTGGCTGGGCTGGGGGCGGCCCCCGCGCGAGCGGGCGGCCACGCGGGCGGCGCGGCGGATCAGGGTCTCGCCCTCGGGGCCGCCGGTCAGCGCGACCACGACGCGCTCGCGCGCCTCCCAGGTCTGGCGGATCTTGTGCTCGCCCCGGTAGTGGGCCAGGCCCTCGTCCACGCGGTCGGCCACCCACAGCAGGGCGAGTTCGCGCAGGGCGGTGAGGTTGCCCTCGCGGAAGTAGCTGGAGAGGGCGGCGTCGATCTTCTCGGCGGGGTAGATGTTGCCATGGGACATGCGCCGGCGCAGGGCGTGCGGCGACATGTCGCACAGCTCGATCTGGTCGGCGCGGCGCACGATCTCATCGGGGATGGTCTCGCGCTGGCGCACGCCGGTGATGCGCTCCACCACGTCGTTCAGCGACTCCACGTGCTGGATGTTGAGGGTGGTGATGACGTCGATGCCGGCGTTGAGCAGCTCCTCCACGTCCTGCCAGCGCTTGGCGTTGCGGGTGCCGGGGGCGTTGGTGTGGGCGAGGTCGTCGACCACGGCCACCCGGGGAGCGCGGGCCAGCAGGGCGTCAAGGTCGAGTTCGCCGGGCGCGGCGCCGCCCCGCGCGCGCGGCAGGACCTCCAGGCCGTCCAGGAGTTCGGCCGTGCGGGGGCGGTCGCGGGTCTCGACCAGGCCCACGACGACGTCGGTGCCGCGCTCCCGGCGGCGCCGGGCCTCGCTCAGCGCGGAGTAGGTCTTGCCCACGCCGGGTGCGGCGCCCAGGTAGATGCGGAGCTTGCCTCGTGCCACGCACCCATTCTTAGCCGACGCGGCAAGTGCCCCAGGTCATGCGGGGGGTGCGGCGGGCGGCCGGGGGGCCGCGAGGGTGCCCGGGGCGGGGTCCGGAGGCAAGGTGCGGCGGGGGTTCGCGGGGGCGGGGACGCTCGCCCGGGGGTGACGGGGGTGTGTCGCCGGGGTGGGCCGTCCGGTTCCCCGGCGTTCGTGTAGCCGACACGTCGGGGTGGCATAACTACGACGACCGGAAGGACCACGAGACCACGACACCCACCACGAGCACGACGACCACGGCGGCCCGCCGCCCGCCGCACGCCTTCGGCCCACCGGCCGCACCCGCCCGCGCCGCGCACCGGCGCGGACGCCCCCCGGTTCCGTTCCCCCGCCCCACGCGCACCACGAGGAGCCGCCATGGCCGGCCAGCCGCCGTATCCGCCGCAGCCGTCCCAGCCGTCGCCGGAGCCCGCCGGACCGGGCGCGCCGGGCGGTGCGGGCGGCGCCGACTTCCCCGGCACCCCCGGTGGGCCGGTGCCCCCGGGGTGGGGTGGGCCGGGCGATCCGGGGCCGGCCGGCGGCGGCCGGCCCGAGGGCACCCCCCGGTCCCCGATGCCCGCCGGCCGGTGGTGGGTCATCGGCGGCGTGGGGATCGGCGGAGCGGTGGCGCTGGCGGTGGTCGGCGGCATCCTGTGGAGCCTGGCCGCGCCGGGGCCGCCCTACACCGTCCTGGCCGACTGCCGGGGCCTGCTGCCGCCCGAGGCCGTCACCGAGATCCCCGAGCTGGCCGGGGGCAGCGTGGAGGGCGAGGCGCTGGGCGCGGGCGAGACCGCCGAGGCGGCCGTGCTCCAGCAGGTGGAGTGCTGGTCGGTCAACGACGACGAGGACGCCGCCGGGCTGATGACCGTCAGCCTGCGCCGCTACGGCCCCGAGACCCGGGATTCGGAGTACGTCACCCTCCAGCGCGCGCTCGACCGCGAGCGGCGGGAGCTGACCGGCGGCCTGGCCCAGGAGGAGGCCACGGCCCGCCACGTCGAAATCTCCGACGGCGTGGTGGCCGACATCCGGCTGCGCTCGCTGGGGCTGGGCGAGGACGGCTACGCCGCCGTGTTCTCCAACGCCGAGGACGACTACGGCACCTACGACGACATGGACAGTTGGGCCGTGGCGCACTTCTACGACCGCAACGTGATGGTGCAGATCATGTACCAGGGCGCGGCGGACATGTCGCCGCAGGCCAAGCTGGACACCGCGACGGCGATCGCGGAGCTGGTCGACCGCCGGCTCGGGGAGACCGCGCAGACGGCGTGAGCGCGGACGACGCTGTGAGCGCGCGGCCGGGACCCGGGGCGGGTGTGCCCAGGTCCCGGCCGCGCGCACTCACGCCCGGGAGCGGCCCCGCCGCCGGCCGGGCGGCTAGCGGGTGGGGTCCAGCGCGAGCTTGCCGACGGTGGCGCGCGAGCGCAGGTCCTCGTGGGCGCGGCGGGCCTCCGCCAGCGGGTACTCCCCGCCCACGACCGCGCGCAGCCGGCCCGCGCGCACCAGGTCGAACAGCTCGGTCATGGCCTGGCGCACCACGTCGCCGGGCAGGGCGAAGGCCTGGCTGAGCCACATGCCGCTCACCGTGGTGGAGTGGCGCAGCAGGGCGGGCAGATCGACGGGCGAGGGCGCCTCGCGCGAGGCCATGCCGTAGAAGGCGAGGCGGCCGAAGGGCGCCAGCGCCCGCAGGCTCTGGTCGGTGGTGCGCCCGCCCGTCATGTCCAGGACCGCGTCGACCCGCTGACCACCGTTGGCCTCGCGCAGCGCCGCCGTCATGTCCTCGGCGCGGGAGTCCACGGCGGCGTCGGCGCCCAGCTCCAGCGCCAGGCGGCGCTTGTCCTCGCTGCTGGCGGTGGCGATGACGCGGCCCGCGCCGAACGCCTTGGCAAGCTGCACCGCCAGCGAGCCCACCCCGCCGGCGGCGGCGTGCACGACCACCGACTCGCCCTCGGCCAGGTGCACGTTGCGGCGCAGCAGCACCCAGGCGGTGGCGCCCTGGACCAGCATGGCCAGGGCGGTGACGGCGTCCACGCCGTCGGGGACGTCGTAGACCATGGCGCGCGGGGCGGCGGCCCGCTCGGCGTAGCCGCCGCCGTCGAGCAGGGCGGCGACCCGCCGGCTCTCGGGCGTGCGGCCGACCACCTCGCTGCCCGGCACGAGCGGCAGCGAGGTGGCGGCGACGTAGCTGTCCTCGGTGCGGTGGGTGTCGGCGTAGTTGACCCCGGCGCGCTCGACCTCGATCAGCACCTGGTCGGGGCCGGGCCGGGGGTCGGGCACCTCGGCGGGGCGCAGGACCTCCGGGCCGCCGAACTCGGTGATCTGGATCGCTCGCACGTGGCTGCCTCCCGTTGCCGGACTTCAGGGCGGACCGACCGCCCGGTATGTCGCGTCGAGCCTAGTCGGCGTCGCACGGCGGGTCCACGCCGGGGGTTCAGCGGCGTGGCGGCAGGCCGGGGAAGCGGGGCGGGCGCTTGTCGAGGTAGCTGCCCACGCCCTCGGCGAAGTCGGGGCCGGTGAAGGACTCCGCCATCAGGCCGGCGGCGTCGTCGGCGGCGGCGCCGAAGCCGCTCTCGGCGGCGCGCAGCACCTGGCCCTTGATGACCGCCATGGACCACGGCGAGCAGGTGGCGGCCAGGGTGCGGGCGTAGTCGAGCGCGTCGGCCACCACGTCCTCGCGCGGGCGGGCGAAGTCGACCAGCCCCATGCGTTCGGCCTCCGCGCCCAGCACCACGCGCGAGGACAGCAGCAGGTCCAGGGCGCGGCCCTGGCCGACCAGGCGCGGCAGCCGCCACGCCACGCCGTACTCGGCGGCCAGGCCGCGCGCGCTGAAGGAGGTGGTGAGCTTGGCGTCGTCGGCGGCGAAGCGGACGTCGGCGAACAGGGCGAGGACCAGGCCCACCCCGGCCGCCGGGCCGTTGACGGCGGCCACCACGGGTTTGCGCAGCTCGGCGGGCAGGGCCAGCGCGCGGCCGTCCACCCGGACCTCCTGGCCGCTGATGGCGCTGAGCGCGGCCATGTCGGCGCCGGCGCAGAAGGCGCGCCCGGCGCCGGTGATCACGACGGCGCGCACCCGGGGGTCGTCGTCGGCGGCGCGCAGCAGCGCGGTCAGCCGGTCGGCCATGGCCGGGGTCCAGGCATTCAGCCGGTCGGGGCGGTTGAGGGTGAGTCGCAGGACGCCGTCGTGGAGGTCGCCGAGCACGGGGTCGTCGGGGGAGCCGGCAAAGGGGTCGGCGGTGGCGGCGGGGTCGGCGGGCTCGGTCATGTCGCCTCCTCGGGCGCGGTGGGACGGCGGGGACGGCGGTGGGGTGCTGGCGGGACGGCGGTGGACACGGGCGGGCGGCGACGGGCGGCAGGGCGGGCGACAGGACGGACGGAAGGTGCGTGGCGTACATCCAACTGCGGACTCCCGCATCTCGGACAACTCGGGTAGATTCCCCCTGGGCGTCGTTGATTCCGGCATCGTGGTCCCGCGCACGGTGAGAGGGAGCCTTCCCGTGTCAACTGTACGAACACGGATCTACACCGACGATACGCACCAGTTCTGGTCGCAACTGGGCAAGGTGGCTCTCCTCGGTCTCACCCTCTTCGCCGGTTGCGCTCTGTTCGGGGTCCGCGACGCCATGCTGTGGATCAGCTCCGGGCTCTCGGTGTGCTTCCTGGCCGCCCTGGTCGTGCTGCTGTGGCGCAGCCGCGTCCGCCACGGCCAGACCAGCTTCGTGTTCGACGGCTCCGTGCTGCTCTACCGCCGCTGCCGCCGGCGCCTTTTGGAGTCCAAGTCCTTCGACCTCAAGGACCTGGTGGCGGTGCAGTTGCGGATGCGGGCCGACAGCATCCAGGCGCTGGACTTCGGGTTCGAGGACCGCATGCCGCCCGAGCTGGTGATCCGCACCGTCAACGGCGAGCCCGAGAGCTTCCGGGTGCTCGCGCTGGACATCGAGGGGCGCACCGAGCTGGCGGGGTTCTTCGCCGAGGTTTGCCGCAGCGCGGGCATGGAGCGCAAGGGCGTGGAGGAGCAGGGGCTCACCACGACGCTGCGCTGGCGCCACCCGGCCCGGCACGACTACGCGCGGTTCTAGGCGGGTCGGCCGGCTCAGGAGGCGAACGGGCGCGGCGGCGGAGGGTCGAACTCGCCCAGCACGGCGGTGGCGTCGTCGTGCGGCTTGCCCCGGGGCACGCCCCGGGTCCGTTCCTCGGCGCGCACCCAGGCGATGACCCCTTCGGGCCCGGCCTCGCCCAGCCGCCGCCACACCTCGGCCCACGAATGGCCGAAGCAGTCCGCCAGCCGCGCGCAGCCGTCGGTCAGCAGCGCGAACCGCGCGCCCGGCGCCGTGCCCGCCACCGCGCGGTGGGCGGCCTCGGGCACCGCGCCGGCCACCCAGAACCCGCCCTCGGCGTTGCGGTGCGCGCGCACCAGTTCCCGGGTGTAGGGGCGGCCGCCGGGCAGGCGGTCCACGCGGTCGTCGGTGACGGCGCGCACGCCGCCGCCGGGATCGGGCAGCAGCACCGTGCAGTCGGCAAGGACCAGGTACTCCAGCCCGCCGGAGCCGTCGCGGGCCGGGCGCGCCAGCGCCGCCGTGGCCGAGGGGCTGTCGGGGTTGGCCAGGTCGCAGCCGCCGCCGTGGTCGGCGCGGGTGCGCTCGATGGCCGCCGCCAGGCAGTCGGCCAGGGCGGCGGCGGGCCGCTCGGCCGCCAGCTCGGCGGCCAGCGCCGCCGCCAGCCGGTCCACCAGCCACGTCACGCCGTGGCGGCACCCGGTGTCCAGGCCGGGCGGCTCGGTGGCGCCGTCCAGGACGAACGCCCAGTCGGCCCCCGCCGCCGCGCGGTCCTCGTTCACGGCGCCGTGGCCCTGCTCACTGGCGATGCGCATCAGCACGCGGCGAGCCTACCGGCGGCCCGCCGCGCGCGGAGGCGCCGGGCGTCCGGCCCGCCGGTCACACCTCGGCCAGGCCGAACCCGGTGAAGCGGATCAGGTCGGACATGGTGAACTCGCCCGGCCGCGCCGAGGGGAGCGTGGGGGTCCAGGCCGGGTCGGTGCTGAGGTAGGACGACGGGTCGGCGGCGAGCAGGCCGACGAACACCTCGGCGACGATCCGCCCGCCCACCGGCCCCAGGTGGCGGCCGCCCGCCAGCACCTCGGCCTCGCGCAGCACGTAGTACCACAGCGGCGCCCCGCCGCGCCGGGGCAGGCCCAGGTCGGCGTGGGAGAGCGGGTCCAGGCCCATCGCGCCCGCCACGGCCTGGCCCGAGGGCAGGCCAAGCCGCACGCCCCGGGTCAGGTTGCGCTCGACCAGGGAGGCCACGCCCGCCGCCGCCTCCGGCGGCAGCTCCAGCAGCGGCGGCACGATGCGGGTGTCCACGGCGCGCGCGGGCACCGGCTCGCGGCCCTCCTCCAGCGGGAAGAAGCGCGGCCACTCGATCTGCCAGACCGGCGGCAGGATGCGGAACCCGCCCAGGTGCGACAGCGGGTCGCTCTGGGCGATGGGCTCGGGCGTGAAGATCGGCAGCGCCGGGACGGTGGTGTTGAACTTGTAGCGCGCCCGCACCAGCGAGTGGCCGAAGCGGTAGGCGGCCCCGGAGAACTCCACCGGGATGAAGGGGGCGCGCCGCCAGCGGAAGAACTCCGGCACGGCCTTCTCGACGGGCCGGCCGCCGGGCACGCGCGGCTCGCGGCGCAGGACCGCGTCCAGCGTCTCCTCGCCCACGATGCGGCGCAGGAAGTCGTGCACCACGACCCACTGGTAGTGCCAGCGCACGATCCGCTGCGCGAGCGTGAAGTCGTCGGGTTCGGGCGCGGGCTCGGCGGCGCGCAGCTCCTCGGCGCGGTCCAGCACCGCGTTGTGGAACAGCAGCATGGTGAGCTGGAGCTGGCTGACGATGATGTTCTCGTCGTTGCGGGGGTCGCCGATGAGCGCGGTCTGCTGCTCGTTGCGCGGCAGGTCGAACTGGTCGTCGTGGCGGCCGATCAGGAAGCGGCCGGGGCGCTCGGCGTCGTAGAGGTAGGGCTGGTCGGCGGGGCCGCGCCCGTAGAGGCAGTCGAGGTCGAAGCGCGGCGTGCGGAAGTTGGTCAGCGCGTCGGGGTCGTCCTGGCGGGCCTGGAGGGGGGTGGGGTCGAACGTGAGGTCGTGGTCGATGAACTGGCCGAGGTAGGTGTAGCCGGCCGGGATGCCGGGGTTGTCCAGCTCGGGCTCGGCGGGCGGCTGGTCGGCCATCCGCGCGGCCAGGTCGGCGATCTCGTCCCGGCTCAGCAGGAGCGGGCGCAGGCGGCGGAACATGCGCCCGAAGCGGCCCTCGAACAGCGGGGACTCGGGCACCCGGGCCAGGCCGCGCTGGACGAACCCGTGGGTGCGCGCGGGAGCGTCGGGCTGCGGCAGCGCCGCCCCGGCGCCGGCGACCTCGACCGGGCGCTGTTCGGGCTGGACCGGAAGTGCGGAACCCTTCATTGCGTCCTCTTCTCTGGATCTCCCTGGAAACGGCGCGGTGCGTCCGGGACGGCGCCGGCCGTGGGGCCGGCGCCGCCCGGAGGCGTGCGGCGCGGACCGGGGCGGCCGTCGCGCACCGCTGCCAGTGCCGACGATCCGGGGCGCGGAAAAGGGCGGCAACACCCCTGGCCGCCTGCGGCCGTCGCGCGGGAAGAAGCGAACCAGCCGCCCGCGGGGAGCCCGGAGCGCGGAGCCGGGGGAGGGTTCGCGGGAGGGTGGGGGGCGAACGGGGTGCGGAGGGGGCCGGGAGCCGGAGGCGCGGGCGGCCGGACGCGGCATCCGCCCACGCCGCACGCCTGGCCCGCCCGGGGCGCGCGGGCGGGAGCGGGAGGCGGCGGACTCGGGTGAGGGACTGTAGGGTGACGCGCCCGGCGGATCCGGGGTGATCCCTCCCGGTTACGGCGATGCGCGTCACTCGTCGCGGAATGTAACGGCGTGGAATTCCGGTCGCGCTCGGTAACACGGTGTTCGCGGAAGTGACGGGATTGCGCCCAGTGCCGTTACCCCACCCCCGCCCGACCGAATCCATCCTCGCGCACGCTGAGAACGCACGGAGCGTGATCGAGGTGGCGGGTGTGTCGGGGGTGACGGGCGTGCACGGTGATCGGCCCGCCGGCGGGTGGCCGATGTAGGACGAGGGAGCGCTAAGGGCGGCGGGTGGTGGGGGCGTGCGGTCACCGGGTCGGGGAACGGAAGGCGGAGCGGGCGGGGGTCGCGACGTGGTGTTCGACCATGCCGCACACCGGACCACGCCCGCGCGCGGGCGTGGTCCGGTGTGCGGCGGTAGGGGGTGCCCGGCGGATCCCGGGTAATCCCTGCCGGCTGCGGCGACGGGCGCGTTCCCGTCGCGATCACCCCTCACATACGGCCACGGCCGCGTGCGCGGAGGCGGCGCCGGGCGGAGCCTCGGCGGGGGACGCGCCGGCGCCGCCCGGTCAGGCGCGCGGTCCCAGGAACAGGCCGCCGCTGGCGTCCACGACCTGGCCGGTGATCCAGCGGGCGGCGTCGGAGGCGAGCAGCGCCACCACGTCGGCGACGTCCTCGGCCGTCCCCAGCCGGTCGAGCGCGGTCGAGCCGGCGATGTGCTCGACCAGGCCCGGCGCCGCGAAGGCCGCCGCATTGGTCGCGGTCCGGGTGGCGCCGGGGGCGACCGCGTTCACCGTGATGCGCCGGACGCCGAGTTCGTTGGCCAGGGTCCGGGTCATCGTCTCGACCGCGCCCTTGGTCATGGCGAAGGACGTCTGCGCGGGGTTGGCCATCCGGGTCGCCACCGACGAGACCGTGATGACCCGGCCGCCGTCGGCGAGCAGCGGCAGCGCGCGCTGGACGATGAAGTAGGGCGCGCGGACGTTGACCGCGAAGAGGCGGTCGAACTCGGCCCGGGTGGTGGTGCCCATGGGGCCGGCCGGCGGGGCGGCGGCGTTGTTGACGAGGATGTCCAGCGGCCGGCCCGCCAGTCCGGCCGCCACCCCCGCCAGGAGCGTGTCGGCGTCGTCGTCGGTGCCCAGTTCCGCCCGCACGGCGAAGGCGGTGCCCCCCGCGCGTTCGATCGCGGCGACCGTGGCCGCCGCGCCGGCCGCGTCCGTGCCGTAGTGCACGGCGACCGCCGCGCCCTGCGCCGCCAGCCGGGTGGCCACCGCCTGCCCGATGCCGCGCGAGGCGCCGGTCACCAGGGCCGTCCTTCCGCTCAGTCCGTCCATGCCGCCCACCTGTTCCTGTTAGTCGCTCGCAAAGTGGTAGTCGCTACCACTGGGGTAGTGTCTACCACATGACTGAGGGGCGCTCACCGCTGCGGGCCCGGCTCCGGGCCGAGACGCGGCGCATGATCCAGGGGCACGCGGTACGGCTGTTCACCGAACGCGGATACGACGCCACGACCGTGACGGAGGTCGCCGAGGCGGCGGGCGTGTCACCGATGACCGTCTACCGGCACTTTCCGACCAAGGAGGACCTCGTGCTGGTGGACCGGCGGGACCGGCTTGTCGCCGAGCGGATCGCCGCGTCGCCGCCCGACGGACCGCTGGTCCGCCGTATCGGCCGCGCGCTCGTCGAGGCCGCCGCGCTGCTGGCGGGCGGCGGCGGGGATGGCGGTGGCGACGGCGGAGGTGACGGTGGCGACGGGGACCCGGAGCGGGACCGCGACCTGCTGCTGGCCCGGCTGCGCCTGATGATCTCCACGCCCGCGCTGCGCGCCCGGCACCTGGACAGCAACGTCGCGCTCCAGCAGGCCATCGTGGACGCGCTCGGGGCCGAGGCCGCCGGCCCCGAGGCGGCGTTCCGCGCCCACGCGGCGGCGGGCGCCTGCCTGGCCGCCCTGCACACGGCCCTGGTGCGCTGGGCGGAGGAGGACGGGCGCGCCGACCTGCCCGAGTTGATCGCCCAGGCGCTGGCCGCCGCCTTCGGCGACGACGCGGTGGCCGGCGCCGATGGCGCCGACCGGTGACAAGGCGGGGGCGGGTGCCCGGCAGGATGCCCTCGGCGCGGATGGCGGTGATCAGGGGGGCGGTGAGGTCGGCCAGGCGGCGGCAGCCGTCCTCGTCGATGGCGGCGAAGGCCGGGACCGACAGCGCGTCGGTGCGGGCCTCCAGGTCGCTGCGCAGGGTGCGGCCCGCGTCGGTGAGCACGGGCGCGCCGTCCTCCCCGGCCGTGACCCAGCCCTGCTCGGCGGCGCGCGCCACCCCCGCCTCCCACTCCTCGTCGGCCCAGCCGCGCGTGCGGCGCAGCGTGGAGGGCCGCGCCCCGCCGGCCGCGGCGTAGGTCACCAGCGCCTCCAGCGGCCCCACCCCCGAGGTCAGGAGGGTGGCCACGTGGCCGTCGCCGCGGAACTCCCGCAGCAGGGTGGCCGCGTGCCACAGCACGTTGTGCGGCTCCTCGGGCCAGGGGAGCGCGGCGTGCGCGGCGAACAGCGTGCGCCCCTGGGCGTGCTCGGCCGCCGCCAGCGCCGCCGTGCGTGCGAGGTCGGCGGCCTCGCGGACCTCGGCCGAATCCGCGACCTCGGCGCCCAGGATGCGGCGCAGCGCGGTGTCGGCGACCGTGTGCCGCGCCTTCAGCACCGCCTCGGGAGCGGCGATCGACCACGCGTGCGGGATGACCGAGGAGATCAGCGTCGGGCTGAAGCTGTAGAACGTCGCGGTGACGGTCTGCGGCGTCGCCGCGCCCATCGGCGCCGAGCGGGAGGCGAAGTACCCCATGCCCACCGGCTCCAGGCCAATGCCGGTGTAGTGCTCGGCCGCCTCGGGGGCGAAGTAGACGACGAGGTGGATCGGCTCCACCGCTGCCCACGCCGCGCGGGCGAGGTCGGGGGAGAGGGCTGTGGCGCGGGTCATGTCGGCCGCCTTTCGTTCGGTCGGACCGCCGTGGCGCACGGCAGGGGGTGCGGCGCGGCAACGCCGTCCGCACCGCAAGGCTAGACAACGGCGCCCCGGCCCTCGGGCGGCACCTGCTCCTTGGGCCGAGCCTTGGGCGGCCCTTCGGACCGCTCCCTTCGCTCCCCCGCCGCCGGCCTTCCGGCCACTCCCTCGGCCCGGCTATCGGGCGGCCCCGCTCCTCGGGTCCACCCTTGCCCGCTCCTGCGGACGCATCTCGGGGGCATGCCTCCTTTGGCCTCGTTCCCATGTCCCCGACCTTCCGGCCGCTTCCTCCGCACGGCCCTTCCGACCGCCCCTCGGCCCTGCTCCTTGGGCGTGCGGGCGCTGGGACGTTACCCATCGGTATTGACACCGACCGGTTGGTTTGCGTAGGAACGGGGAGGGACACCGGTGCGCGGTCCCCACCCCGCCCCCACCCACCCCCGACGTAGGGAGCACGTCATGCAGGCAGAGGCCACCACCGCCCACGGCCGGGTGCGGGGAGCGGTCGAGGACGGTATCGCCGTCTTCCGCGGAATCCCCTACGCCGCCCCGCCGCAGGGTGCCGACCGGTTCGGCGCTCCCCGCCCGGTCGAGCCGTGGACGGGCGTGCGCGAGGCCGTGGAGTACGGCCCCACCGCCCCGCACCCGCCCTACCTCGGCGGCCTGGCCGACGCCCTGCCCGAGCGCCGCATCCCCGGCGCCGACTACCTCAACCTCAACGTGTGGACCCCCGGCACCGGCGAGCGCGGCCTACCAGTCCTCGTGTACATCCACGGCGGCGCCTTCACCAACGGCTCGGGCGCCGAACCCGCCTACGACGCCGCCGCGTTCGCCCGCGACGGAGTCGTCGCCGTCACCTTCAACTACCGCCTGGGCGCCGAGGGCTTCGCCCGGGTCGAGGGCGCGCCCGACAACCGGGGCCTGCTCGACCAGATCGCCGCGCTGGAGTGGGTGCGCGACAACATCGCCGCGTTCGGCGGCGACCCCGCCCGCGTCACCGTCTTCGGGGAGTCGGCGGGCGCCATGAGCGTCGTCACGCTGATGGCGATCCCGCGCGCCCGCGCCCTGTTCCACCGGGCGATCGCCCAGTCCGGCGCCGGGCACACCGTGCAGCACCCCGAGGACGCCGACCGGATCGCCGCCGCGCTCGCCGAGCGCCTGGGCGTGCCCGCCACCCCCGATGGCCTGGCCGGGGTGCCCGTCAAGGCGCTGCTGGAGGAGCAGGTGCGGATCGACATCGAGATCCGCGGCCGCGGCGGCGGGCGCGGCTGGGGGCCGCGGCTGCGCCGCACCGGCGCGCTGCCGTTCGCGCCGGTGGTCGACGGCGAACTGCTGCCCCAACGCCCCGTGGAGGCGCTGCGCGCGGGCGAGGGCGCCGGCATCGATCTGCTGATCGGCACCACCAGCGAGGAGTACCGCCTGTTCCTGGTGCCACCGGGGATCCTGCCCGCCATCGGCGCCGACCGCCTCGCCGCCGAGGCGCGCGTCCTGGGCCTCCCCGAGGAGGCGGCGGCCGTCTACGCCGAGGAGGCGGGCGGCGCCCCCGGCGACGCCTACTGCGCGCTGTGCACCGACGCGGTGTTCCGCATCCCCGCCTACCGGGCGCTGGAGGCGCGCGCCGCCGCCGGGGGCGGCCGCAGCCACGCCTACGAGTTCACCTGGCGCTCGCCGCGCTTCGACGGCGCGCTGGGCGCCTGCCACGCGCTGGAGATCCCGTTCGTGTTCGACAACCTCGCCGACGGGCGCACCCTGGCCGGGCCGGAGGCGCCGCAAGCGCTGGCCGACGCCATGCACCGCGCCTGGATCGACTTCGCCACGACCGGCGACCCGGGCTGGCCGGAGTGGGACCCCGCCGAGCGCGTGTTCATGCGGTTCGACCACTACGGCGCGGGCACGGTGCGCGACCCGGGCGCCCGCACCCGGCTGCTGTGGGAGGGGCTGGCGGACTGACCGACCGGCGCGGCCGGCGGGCCGGTCAGCGGACCGACCGGCCGCGCCGCCGTGGTCGCCTCGGGCGCGCTTCGGCCGCCGCCACTACCGGCACCGCCACCGGCCCGTATTCCGCTAGCGGGGCACCGCCGGCGGCGGCACGTGCCCCGGGCGGCCCGGCCACACCACGGGCCGGTCGGGGTGCTCGGCGGCGCGCCGCTGGGCGTCGAGCACGGTCGCCTCGGCCGCCGCGCGGTCCTGCCAGCCGCGCACCTCCGAACTCTTGCCCGGCTCCAGCCGCTTGTAGATGTCGAAGAAGTGCTTGATCTGGTTGATCTGGAGCTGGGGGATGTCGCGCAGGTCGCGCACGTGCTCCAGGCGCGGGTCGCCGGCCGGCATGCACAGCACCTTGGCGTCGGGGCCGCCCTCGTCGCGCATCCAGAACACCGCCACCGGCCGCACCCGCACCACGCAGCCGGGGAAGGACCGCCACTCCAGCGGGACCATGGCGTCCAGCGGGTCGCCGTCCTCGGCAAGGGTGCCGGGGAAGTAGCCGTAGTCGGCCGGGTACTGGGTCGAGGTGAACAGGTGGCGGTCCAGCCGGATGCGGCCGACCGAGTGGTCCATCTCGTACTTGTTCTGCGACCCCTGCGGGATCTCGACCACCATGTCGAGTTCCATGCCAGCCCTCCTCGTCGCCGTCTGCGGACCGTGCCGCGCCGGCGCCGCGCCGGCACCGCCGCGTCCCCTCGAACGCTACCCGGGTCCGCGCTCCGGCACCGTGGCGGGGCCGTCGTCCCGTGCCCCCTCAGCGCCCGCGCGAGCGCCTGGGCCGTACGCGGGGAGTGAGGGATCAGTGGCGGTCCGCACCCCGGGTGCGAGCACGGGGAGTGACGCACGTAACATCCTGCGGCGGGAGGTGCCGCACCCGCCCGCGTGCGCGCGGACGGCGGCGCCGCCCACGGCCACCCGCCGCCGCGGCGCCCCGCCAGCCGCGGCGGTACGGGCACGCGGGCGGGCGGAACGGAGGTCGCTGTGGCCCCATCATCGGACAAACCGGTCCGGGAGCCCATCCGGAAACCGTGGATCTGGATCGTCCTGGCCCTCCTCCTGCTGGCGGGCGTGCCGCTGTACTGGCCGCCGGGCACCGTCGAGCCGATCGTGCTGGGGCTGCCCCTGTGGGCGCTGGTCACCGTGGCTTCGTCGGTCCTGCTCAGCGCCTACCTGAGCTGGCTGTGCCTCACGCAGTGGTCGGTGGTGGAGGACGCCGAGGAGGCCGAGGCCCGCGCGGAGCGCGAGCGGCGGGCGGACGGCCGGCGCGGAGCGAGCGGGGAGGCCGGCGCGTGAACGACCTCGCCTTCGCGGGCGCGCCGGGGATCGCGGTCCTGGTGGCCTACGCCGTCATCATGCTGGGCATCGGCTTCTGGGTGAGCCGCAGCCGGCCCGGAGTGCGCGACACCCTGGACAACTACTACCTGGCCGGCCGCCACCTCGGCGTCCTGGTGCTGTTCTTCACCCTCTACGCCAGCCAGTACAGCGGCAACAACGTGGTGGGCTACGCCCCGGCCGCCTACCGCATGGGGTTCACCTGGTGGCAGTCGGTGACCTTCATGACCGCCATCATCGGCGGCTACCTCCTCTTCGCGCCGCGCCTGTACGCGGTCGCCAAGCGGGAAGGGTTCCTCACCCCCACCGACTGGCTGCTGCACCGCTTCGGCGGCCGGCGCGTGGGCCTGCTGGCCGCGCTGCTGATGCTGTGGGCGCTGGCCAACTACCTGCTGGAGCAACTGGTGGCGATGGGCCACGGCATCGCCGGCCTCACCGGGGGCACCGTGCCCTACCAGGTGGGCGTGGTCGGGTTCGTCGTGGTGATGCTGGCCTACTCGTGGATGGGCGGCATGCGCGCGGTCGCCTTCACCGACGTCATGCAGGGGGTGACGCTGCTCATCGGCGTGGCCGTGATGCTGGCCGGCGGGCTGTACCTGGCCGGCGGCTCACTGGGGGACACGGTCGCCCACGTGGTGGCGGCGGAACCGGAGAAGGCGGCGGTGCCGCCGGTGCGCGACTCGGTGAACTGGCTGTCGATGGTGGTGATGGTGGGCATCGGCGCGGCCGTCTACCCGCACGCCATCCAGCGCATCTACGCGTCGCGGAGCGAGCGCACCCTCAAGCGGTCGCTGGCGGCCATGGCGTGGATGCCGCTGATCACCACCGGGGTGGTGTTCCTGGTGGGCTTCCTGTGCATCGAGCTGTTCCCGGGGCTGGGCGACACCGAGTCCGAGCAGTTGGTGGGCATGCTCGCCAACGAGGTCGCCGGGATCAACGTCTTCTTCGCGGCGATGATGGTGCTGCTGTTCGGCGGCGTGATCGCGGCCATCGTCTCCACCGCCGACTCCGTGCTGCTCAGCTTCTCCTCGATCGTCTCCAACGACATCTACCGCAAGGGGTTCGCGCGGGGCGGCGACGAGGGGCGGGCGCTGCTGGTCGGCAAGGCGGCGGGGATCGCGGCGGTGGCGGTGCTGCTGGCGCTGGCCTGGAACCCGCCGACGCTGCTGGTCAACATCTTCGTGCTCAAGTTCGAGCTGCTGATCCAGATCGTCCCGGCGTTCATCGTGGGCCTGTACTGGCGGCGGCTGCGCGAGGCGCCGGTGTTCTACGGCATGGTCGCCGGCGCGCTGCTCGCCGGCGGACTGAGCCTGGCCGGGGTCGAGGACGTGTACGGCGTGCACGGCGGCCTGGTCGGGCTCGCGCTGAACACGGTGATCAGCGTGGCGGGCTCGCTGCTGCCCGCCCGCACGCCGAGCGGGCCGACCGCGTCGGCCGCGCCGATCGGGCCGAGCGGGGCGGAGGAGCGCCCGGCGGCAGGCCGGGAGGAACGCCCGGAGGCCCGACCGGACGACCGGCCGGGCGGCGCCGAGGCGCCCATCGCCGGGGCCTGAAGCAGCGGTGGGCGGTCCGGGCCGGTGCGCGGCCCGGACCGCCCTGCGCCTGGTGGTCGGCTGGGGGTCGCCGTCCCGGCCCTCAGCGTCCGGCCGCGTAGCCCTGGGCACCGCGCGGGTTGGCCGCCGCGCGCAGGACCCCCGTCTCGGGGTCGCGCGCCACCGCCGACAGGCGGCCCAGCGACCACGGGTCGGAGACCACGACGTCGTGCCCGCGCCGGCGCAGTTCGGCGATGGCGTCCTCGCCCAGGCGGGACTCCACCACCAGTTGGCCGGGCGAGATCTCGCGCGGGTAGAACGAGCTGGGCAGGCCGTTGGTGTGGAACATCGGCGCGTCCACCGCCTCCTGCAAGCCCATGCCGCCGTGCACCAGCCGCAGGAAGTACGTCAGCGACCACTGGTCCTGCTGGTCGCCGCCGGGCGTGCCGAACGCCAGCACGGCCTCGCCGTCCTGGGTGACGAGCGTGGGCGTGAGGGTGGTGCGCGGGCGCTTGCCGGGCGCGATGACGCTGGGGGAGCGCGGGTCCAGCCAGAACATCTGGCCGCGCGTGCCCAGCGGGAACCCCAGTTCGGGGATCACCGGCGAACTGGCCAGCCAGCCGCCGCTGGGGGTGGCCGCGACCATGTTGCCGTGCCGGTCCACGACGTCGAGGTGGCAGGTGTCGCCGCGCTGCTCGCCGGCGCGGTCCACGGTCGGCTCGCCGCTGGTGCCCAGCGGCAGCGGGGTGGTGCCGGTGAGCCGCAGTTCGGTGAGGTGGGGCGCGCGCCCGCCGGGGGAGCCGGGGCGCAGTTCGCGCGACGCCTCGGCGGCCACCAGCTTCGCGCGCTCGGCGGCGTAGGCGGGCGAGAGCAGGTCGGCCAGCGGCACGTCGGCGAACGCGGGGTCGGCGTACCACGCCTCACGGTCGGCGAAGGCGAGTTTGGCGGCCTCGGCGACCCGGTGCACGAACTCGGCGGAGAGCACGCCGGCCGCGCCCGACTCCGCGTCGGCGCCGGTGCCCAGGGCCTCGTGCAGGAGGAGTTGCTGGAGGAAGACCGGCCCCTGCCCCCAGGGGCCGGTCTTGTGCACGGTGCGGCCGGCGTAGGTCAGGCTGACGGGCTCCTCGTAGGTGGCGCTCCAGGCGGCGAGGTCGTCGCCGGTCAGCAGCGCCCGGCGCGGGGTGCCGGCGCCGTCGGGGCGGGGCTCGGCGCAGAACCGGCTGATGGCCTCGGCGACGAAGCCCTCGCGCCAGATGCGGCGGGCGGCGTTGATGCGCTGCTCGCGGGTGCTCCCGGCGGCCTCGGCCTCGGTGACGACGCGCTCGTAGGTGTCGGCGAGGGCGGGGTTGGTGTGGAAGGAGTCAAGCGCGGGCGGCGCGCCGCCCGACAGCCACAGCGCGGCCGAGGAGGGCCAGTGCCGGGTGAAGACCTCCCGCACGGCGGTGACGTGGCCGACGATGTGGGGGGTGACGGGGTATCCGCGCCGGGCGTAGCCGATGGCCGGTTCCAGCAGGTCGCGCAGTGGCAGGGTGCCGTGGTCGCGGGCCAGCAGCAGCCAGGCGTCGAACGCGCCGGGGACGCAGGCCGGGAGCACGCCGCTGCCGGGGATGCGGTCGAGCCCGGCGAAGGCGTCGGGGGTGGCGGCGGCGGGCGCGGGGCCCTGGCCGCAGACCACGGTGGGGGTGGCGCCGGCCGCCTGGAAGATGATGGGGACCTCGCCCGCCGGCCCGTTGAGGTGCGGCTCGACCACCTGGAGGGTAAACCCGGCGGCGACGGCGGCGTCGAAGGCGTTGCCGCCGCGCTCCAGGACCGACATGGCGACCCCGGTGGCCAGCCAGTGGGTCGACGCGGCCATGCCGAACGACCCGCGCAGCTCGGGCCGGGTGGTGAACATGGGCATGGGTGCTGGTTCCTCCTTGCGGGCGGGACGAACGACGAGAGGGGCGGAGCGACGGACGGGGGAGGGGAAGGCAGGGTGCGGCGACAGCCACCCTTCAGGGGGCGGCCGCGCTCCCGGCTACCGTATACATCCCACGTCGGAGGAGTAGGCGGCGGGGTCGCAGCGGGCGGCCATCGGTTCGCGGGCCGGTGGTGGGGGTGTGCGACGGGGGCGCGGTGATGTGCCGCAGCGGCCCCCCGCCCCTTTGCCGTTCCTGCCTAGCGGGTGGCGACTCCCAGGGGTGGGAGTAGGGACTCCTCCTCGTAGGTGAAGTGGCGGTCCAGTTCGGCGTCGATGCGGGCGAGGTCGGCGCGCAGGGCCGGGAGGTCGGGGGTGGGGGTGTCCTCGCGGAGGAGGGTGCGCAGGTCGGTGAGCAGGTCGGCCACCGCGCGGTGCTCCGCGCGCAGGCGGGTGACGGCGGGGCGGAGGTGGGGGTAGGCCGCCTCGAAGGCGGTGAACGCGCCGTCCTCGCGGATGTGGTGCAGGCCAAGCGCGTCGCACAGGGACAGGCAGTGCGCCATGAGGTCGGCACCGCCCTCCGGCCTGGCCGCCGCCGCGACGTTCGCGCCGGTGTCCGGCGCCCCCTCGGCGAGGCGGCGGTCCACGGCCGCGCGCACCCGCCCGACCTGGGCGCGCAGGTCGTCGTGGTGGCGCTTGAGTTGCTCGCCGATGGCCCGGCCGCGTTCGGGGTCGCCGGTGAGGTCGAGCAGGTGCAGGGCCACGACCGGGATGGTGCGCGCCGTCGCGTCCTGGTAGGCGGCGAACGCGGGGTCGCGCTCGGCCTGGAGCGCGTACTGGCGGTCGCGCTCCTCCCCGTCGAGCGGCACGGCGCGCGCCGCGTGCACCGCCACCCCGCCGCGCCCGTCGCCGATCTCCACCGTGACCTGCGGGTGGGCCAGCAGGTTGTGGTACCAGGCGGGGTTGCGCGGGCCTCCGGCGTTGGAGGCGAACACCAGCAGGCGCTCGCCGTCGCGCGCGTACACGGCGGGGTTGGTGTGGGGCCGCCCGGTCCGCGCCCCGGCGGTGGTGAGGAGCACCAGCGGCGCCCCCGCGAACATCCCGCCCACCGCGCCGCCGTTGGCCCGGAACTCCGCGATGACCCGCCGGTTGAAGGCGGCGGGGCTCGGTTCCTCCGTCGTGGTCTCAGACCCGTTAGACCCGTCAGTCCTGTCAGACATGTCGGTCATGGTGCCCGTCCATTTATCTTTGGATGCAAAGCTATTAGGTGATGAAAGGTAAATGGGCGGCGGTGCGGTGTCAATCGGCGATACGGGACGGGACTCCCCGGGCGGCGGCGGGGCCGCCCTCACACGTCGAACAGCGGTTCCGGGTAGCCCGACGCGGGCCGGGCCGACTCCCACGGCGCGTGGATCCGCGGGGCCGGGACGTCGGCCAGCTCCGCCACGTACCGCCGGATGTAGTCGCCCCGGGGGTCGAACCGGCGCGACTGCCGCAAAACGTTGAATGAGCGGTTGGGCCGGGTGTCGTTGCCGGTGCCCGCAACCCACTGCCAGTTGCCGTAGTTGTCGGCGATGTCGCCGTCGGTCAGCAGCGCGTGGAAGTGGTCGCCGCCGCGCCGCCAGTGCACCCGCAGTTCGCGGGTCAGGAACGCGGCCGTGATGAGGCGGGCGCGGTTGTGCATGAACCCCTCCTCCAGCAGTTGGCGCATGCCCGCGTCGACGACCGGGACCCCGGTGCGGCCCTCGCACCAGGCGGCGAACGCGGCGTCGTCGTCGCGCCAGCGGGTGTCGCGCGGCCGGTAGTCGCGCCGGGCCAGCAGCGGGAAGGCCGCGCACACCTGGTGGTGGAAGTCGCGCCAGGCCAGTTGCCGCACGAAGGGGTCGCAGCCGCCGCGTTCGCGGGCGGCGCGCGCCAGTTCCAGCGGCGACAGGCAGCCGAACCGCAGGTCGGCGCTGAGGCGGGAGGTCGCGTCGGCGGCGAGGTCGTCGTGGTCCTCGCCGTAGCCGGAGCAGCCGCCGCGCAGCCACCGGCGCATCCGCTCGCGCGCGGCGCCCTCGCCGCCGCGGATCCGGCGCGGGGACAGCCGCCCGGTGCCCCGCTCCACGCACTCCTCGCCGGGCAGCGCGCCCGCGTCCAGCCCTTCGGGCAGGGGGCCGAGCCGACGCGGCGGGCGCTCGGCGCGGCGCCACGGGCGCGCCTCCCACGCCCGCCAGTAGGGGGTGAACACCTTGTAGTGGTCGCCGGTCGCCGGTACCAGTCCGCCGGGCGGCACCACGGTGACGCCGGGGAACTCCGCGACGGCGAACCGCTCCCGCGCACCGGCGGCACGCAGGCGGCGGGCGCGGTCGGCGGCGAAGGCGCTGACGTCGGCGCTGAGGTGCACGCGCTCGGCCTCCACCGCCCGCGCCACCCGCACCGTCTCGGCGACGGTGTCGCCGGAGCGCACCACGAGGTCGGCGCCCACCGCGCGCAGGCCGTCCCGGAGGTCGGCCAGGGCCTCGCGCAGGTAGGCGATCCGGTTGCGCGCCGAGCGGGTGAGCACGGTGGGGTCGAGCACGAAGAGCGGCACCACGCCGCCGCCGCGCTCCTCGGCGGCCGCCAGCGCGGGATGGTCGTGCGTGCGCAGGTCGCGGGTGAACAGCACGATGGTCGGCCGCACGGGCGGGCCTCCTCCGTCCCTCGGCAACGGGCGGGTGTAGTGGCGACACTACCCCCGGTGATGTCAAGGTTCGGGCAGGTCAGAGCGGGTAGGGCCGCCGACATGGACCCCGCCGCCGCCCGCCCGGACGCCCCCTCCGGTTCCGGCCTCCCCGACCCCCGCACCCGGCCCCGGATCGGGGTCCCCGCCCGCCTGCTCGCCGCCCGCGCGCGCCCGGACGGTGGCGCGGCGGGTCTTCGCCTCCTCACCGAGGCGCTGGACCGCCACCTCGACCGGGTGCCGATCCGCCCCGAGGCCGAGATCGGGCTTGGCACCTCCCGCGCGGGGGCGCAGGGGGAGGGGGACGCGGCGGGCTCGCGGGATGCGGGCGAGCGGGACGGCCGCCGCCGTGCCGTGCTGGGGCGGCTCGACGGCTGCGTGGTGGTGGACGGGGGCGGAGCGTTCGCGTCGCGGCTTGCCGAGCTTCGGCCCGACCTGCCGGTGGAGGAGGCGGGGCGGCTCACCGACGACACTCTGCGGGAGCACTTCGTGGAGCGGGTGTTCGCCCGCGCCCGGCTGCGCGCCCTGTTCGAGGGGGTGCCCGAGGACACGAGGAGTGCGGCGGACACGGGCCGTGGGGGCGGTGCGGCCGACGCGGACGAGGACGCGGACGGCGGCGCGTGGCGGCCCCGCGATCTCGTCGCCTTCCACGCCCGCCACAAGCTCCAGTTGATGGCGCACTCGCCCGAGGGCTACCGCGCGGCGGGCCGCGTGGCCGCACGGGCGGGTGACCGGCCGCGCGCCGAGGTCGAACGCGACTACACCGCCGCCTTCACCCGCGCGCTGGAGCGGCCCACCACCCCCGGCACGCACGCCAACGCGCTCCAGCACGCCTTCGGCATGGTCAGCGGCCTGCTGGACGACACCGCACGGCGCGAGGTGCTCGACGCCGTCGAGCGCTACCGGCGCGGCGACCTCCCCCTCGGCGTCCCGGCGGCGCTGATCCGCCGCCTTTGCGCGGCCGAGGGCGTGGAGTGGGCCGCCCGGCAGACCTACCTGGCGCCCTTCCCCGCCGACGCGCTGCCGCGCACCGCGCTCGCCGGACGGAGCGGTTAGCCGGGACGGAGCAGCCGGCCGGGCAGCGCAGCCGGCCGGGACGGCGCAGCCGGCCGCGAGCCGCCCCACCGCCGTGCCCGTTACCGACCGCGCCCGCCGCCCCACCGCCCCACCGGCCCACGCCCTCACGGCGCCGACGCCGGAGCAGGTCGGATCACCGGGTGCTCGCCGGTCTCGGCCAGCCGCTCCACAAGGCGGCGGCGCAGCGGGGGCAGGGCCTCCCGGGCGCCGGGGTCGGCGACGAGGTTGCGCAGCTCGTCGGGGTCGGTCTCAAGGTCGTAGAGGTAGGTCTCCACGTACTCGTCGGCGGCCGGGTCGTCCCAGCCGTCGGCGTGCGGGGCCACCACGCCGTACTTCCAGCGCGGGGTGCGCAGCGCGCGCCCCACCTCCGACTCGCTGACCTGCACCAGCACGTCGTCGGGCCGGTCGTCGGGGGCGCCGCGCACCAGCGGCAGCAGCGACCGGCCGTGCATGTCCGCCGGAACCGGCAGACCGGCGGCGTCAAGCAGCGTCGGCGGCAGGTCGATGTGGTTGACCAGTCGGGTGATCGGCCGCCCGGTGCCCAGCCCCGGCCCGCGCAGGGCCGTGGGCACCCGGATCGAGGCGTCGTGGCAACTGCGCTTGTACTCGCTGTTGCGGGTTTTGAAATGGCACCCGTGGTCGGAGGTGTAGAGCACCACGGTGTCCTCGGCCAGCCCGTGCTCCTCCAGCGCCGCCAGCAGCCGCCCCAGGCACTCGTCCAGCCGCCGGACCATCCCGTAGTAGCCGCCCAGGTGCTCGGCGGCGTTGCCGCCGAGCGCGGCGAGGTCGCCGGGCGTCCAGCCGCCCGCGTACCGCTCGCCGTAGCCCTCGGGCGCCGGGTAGTCGTCGCGCTGGTTCTGGTGGTGCGGTTCCAGGTAGGACAGGAACAGGAAGAACGGGTTGCGGCGCTCGCGCGTGGCGTAGTCGATCGCGGCGTCGGTGAGCGCGTCGGCGCGGTAGCCCGCGAGGTCGTGCGCCCGGCCGTCGGCGTCGTAGAGGGTGGTCTCGTAGGCGTCGGAGGTGAACTCCAGCAGGTTGGCCGCCAGCCAGTCGCGGTAGCCGCCGCGCTGCTCGGGCCGCACCGGACCGGCCACGTCGGTGTCGGCCAGGTGCCACTTGCCGATGTAGCCGGTGTCGTATCCGGCGGCGGCGAAGTGGTGCGCCAGGGTCGGGGCGTCCTCGGGCAGCGGGATGTTGTTGCGGTAGACGCCGGTCTGCGCCGGGTAGCGCCCGGTCTGGAGCGAGGCGCGCGAGGGCGCGCACACCGGCTGGCAGGTGAAGGAGTTGGCCACGTGGACGCCCTCGGCGGCCATCCGGTCGAAGTTGGGCGTCAGGCCGAGCGGGTTGCCGTGCACGCCGGTGGTGTCCCACCGCTGCTGGTCGGTGAAGAAGACGACCACGTTGGGGTGCCGACCGCCCCGGCCGGAGCCCTCCCGTCCTGTCGTGCCCGCCGTGCCCCGGCCGTCCGCCGTGTCCGCCATCGGTCCGCGTCCCCCTCGCCGTTTCCGTCCGTTCCCGTGTCCTGTGCGTGCGCCGCCCGCGTGCCGCGGGGCGCTCGGTCCTCGGCTCAGTCGTCCGCGCGGCTGTCCGCTCGGTTGTCCGCGCCCGGCGCGCCGCCGCCCGTGGCCGCCTCCAGTTCGGCGGTGTCGACGTGCCGCGTCTCGCGCATGAACAGCGTGGAGACCACCGACACCGCGCCCAGGCCCACTACCAGCAGCGCCACCGGCCAGGTCGCGCCGTCGAAGGCCACCAGCAGCGACGTCGCCGCGGCCGGGACGAACCCGGCGACCATGGCGGAGGTCTGGTAGGCGAACGACATGCCCGAGTAGCGCACCCGCACGCCGAACATCTCGGTGAACAGGGTGGCCTGGAGGCTCGACATGCACACCGCGCCGCCGAGGGTGGCCAGCGCCATCGCCGTCCACGCCCACCACGTGCTGCCCATCTCCAGCAGCCAGAAGTAGGGGAAGGCGGTCAGCGCCACGATCACGCCGCCCGCCAGGTACAGCGGGCGCCGCCCCACCCGGTCGGAGATCGCCCCGGCCACCGGCATCAGCGCCAGGCCGAGAAGGTTGTACAGCACCACGCCGGTCAGCGCCACGCCCTGGCTGAACCCCAGGCTGGTGGTGACGAAGCTGATGGCGAAGGGCTGGTAGATCTGGGAGGTCCCCGCCTCGCCGAGGCGCGCGCCGAACCCCACGGCGATGCTGCGCGGGTAGCGGCGCAGCGCCGTCAGCAGCGGGACGCGGACCTGGGCGTCGGCCGCCTTGACCCGGTGGAACGCGGGCGTCTCCTCGATCTTGAGCCGCACGAGCAGCCCCACCACCAGCAGCACCGCGCTGAGCAGGAACGGCACCCGCCAGCCCCAGCTCAGGAAGTCGTCCTCGGGGAGCAGCGCGAACAGGCTGACCACGGCGACGGCGATCAGGTACCCGATGGGGCCGCCGGTCTGGGGCAGGCTGCCCCAGAACCCCCGGCTGTGGCGGGGCGCGTGCTCGACGGTGAGGAGGGAGGCGCCGCCGAACTCCCCGCCCAGGCCGAGCCCCTGGACCAGGCGGAGGGTGACCAGCAGGATCGGCGCCCACACGCCGATGGTGTTGTAGTCGGGCAGCAGGCCGATGAGGAACGTCGCGCCGCCGATGATCATCATGGTGGCGACGAGGATCTGCTTGCGCCCGACACGGTCGCCCAGGTGGCCGAAGAGGAGGGCGCCGATGGGCCGCGACACGAACCCCACGCCGAAGGTGGCGAGCGAGAGCAGCGTGCCGATCAGCGGATCGGCGTCGGGGAAGAAGAGGCGGTTGAAGACGAGCGCGGCCGAGAGCCCGTAGAGGTTGAAGTCGTACCACTCCAGCAGCGCGCCGGAGAGGCTGGCGGCGATGACCTTGCGCATGGGTTGGCGGGGCGGGTCGTCGGTCGGGCGTGTCGTCATGTCAGCCTTCTTCGTTCGGCTTGCTGTGACGGCCTTCTTCGTTCGGCGTTCGGGGGTGGCGCCGGGCCGGACGAGGGCGCCGTGCCCCGCGCCGCCGGGGGAGGGCGGGTGCCCCGAGGGGGAGGGCGGGCGCCCCGGAGGGAGGGGCGGTCCGCCGCCCTGAGGGGACCCGCGCGGCCGACGCCCGGGGGGTTCCGGACGGGCTCCGGACGGGCATCCGAGATCGTGTTATTCGATTAACGTGACGCACGCTACATCGCGGTGGAACCGGCGTCCAGGCCCCGGGTGGCGAGGCGTTTCGGGGCGGGCCGGCGGCCCGCTGCCGTCGCCGCTCTCGCCGCCACCGCCGTCGCGACCTCGGGCATTCGCCCCGAGTGGTGATGCTCGGCCGCCTCAGGCATCCGCTGCCGTCGCCGCCCCCGTTGCCGCCCCGCTGCCGCCTCAGCCGCCCGCCCCGGGGGGGCCGATGTCCGCTCGCGCGGACGGCTCAACCCGGGCCGGGCCGGGCGACTACGCTTGACGGATGTGGCAGTGACCGAGCCCCCCGCACGCCCGACCCAGCGCGACATCGCGCGCCGGGCAGGAGTGTCGACCGCGACCGTGTCCTACGTGCTGAACGGGCGGCGCGGCGGGGCCAAGCCGCCGCCCGAGGAGACCCGCCAGCGCGTCCTGCGCGCCGTCGCCGAGGTCGGATACCAGGTCGACCACGCCGGGCGCAGCCTGCGCCGCCGCCGCACCGACCTCGTCGCGCTCATGTACCCCGCGCCCTCCAGCCCGTGGTCGGACCGCCTTGCCGAGCAGATGCAGGCGGGCGCCGCCGAGCGCGGCCTGGGCGTGGTGGCGCTGCCGCAGGGCGAAGCCGCCTCCGGCGACGCGGCCCTGCGGGTGCTGCGCGAGCGCTACGTCGACGGCGCCGTCCTACTGCCCGACTGCCGGGTGGACCCCGCCGAGCTGACCCGGCTGGCGGGCCGGGGCCTGGCGCTCGTCGTCTTCGACGACCACCTCGCCCCCGACGGCTTCGACGTCGTCCGCCAGGACCGCGCCCGCGCCTGCCGCGCCGCCGTGGAGCACCTGGTGGCCTCCGGCCACCGGCGCATCGCCTACCTGGCCCACCCCGGCGAGGACGGCTGGGACGGCGTCCGCTCGGTCAAGCTTCGCGGGTACCGCGACGTGCTCGCCGCCCACGGCATCGGCGTCGACCCCGCCCTCGTGCTGCCCGTCGCCGATTCCCGCCCCGCCGCCTACGCCGCAGTGCGCGAGCTGCTGCGCCGCCCCGATCCGCCCACCGCCGTGCTGTCGGCCACCGACCGCGCCGCCATCGACGCCGTGTGGGCGGCCCGCGACCACGGAGTCGAGGTGCCCGGCGGCCTCGCCGTGGCGGGGATCGGCAACATCCCCGAGGGAGTGGTGATCACGCCCGCGCTGACCACCGTGGGCGCGCGCGAACTCGACTTCACCCGCGAGGTCGCCCGGCTCTTCGCGCGCCTGGACGCCGCCGCGCCGCTGCCCGGCGAGGTCATGGCCGCGCCGTGGGAACTGATCGTCCGCGCGTCCGCCTGACCGCCGACACGCGCCGCTCCGCATCGAGCCGCGTCGTCCCCGCCGCCGCGCCGTCCGCACCGAGCCGCGTCGTCCGCACCGAGCGGGGTCGTCGTCCCCCTGAGTCCCGTTGTCCCCACCGAGTCGCGCCCTGCGGCGCCGGTCCGCACCCCATCGGCACCCGCCCCTGCACTCAGCCCCACACCGCGCCGCAGCCGCCCCCGCGCGTGCCCCCGTGCCCACCCCCACGCCCACCCCGCCCGGCCTTGGCGCCGCCCTTCCCCCGACGCGCCTGCCGGGGCGGGGGCGGGGCCATGGCCTACCCTTGAACGGCCCGGCCGCCCGGCGAGACCGCGAGTGGAGGCGCTGTGCCCGACCCGGACCCGACCCCCGACACCGCCGCCCGCCCCCCGGTCGCCGTGCTGCGCCGCGCGGGCGCCTGCCTGGTCGTGGACCTCGCACCGATGGCCGGGCGCGGCCTGCCCGAGGTGCTGCACTGGGGCGCCGACCTCGGCCCGCTCACCCCCGACCTCGCCGAGCACCTGCGCACCACGTCGGTGCCCGCCGTGCCCCACAGCGCCCCCGACGCGCCGCGCGGGTTCACCGTGCTGCCCACCCAGGCCGACGCCTGGGCCGGGACGCCCGGCCTCAGCGGGCACCGGGCGGGCACCGCCACCGCCCCGCGCCTGCGGCTGCGCGGCCACCGCCGGAGCAGCGACGACGGCGCCGACACGCTCACGCTGGACCTGCACGACCCGGACATCGGGATCGCCGTGGAACTGCGCTACCGGCTCGACGCGTTCGGCGTCCTGCGCGCCCGCGCCACCGCGACCGCCGACGCCTCCCCGGCCGCCGACGCCCCCGCCACCGACCCCGCCGACTCCACCGACCCGGCCGCCCGCCCCGCCCCCTACGACCTCGCGGCCCTGCGCGTGCTCCTCCCGCTGCCCGCCCGCGCCTCGAAGGTCCTCGACCTCACCGGCCGGTGGGTGCGCGAGCGCAGCCCCCAGCGCGGCCCCATGCGCGACGGAACGCTGCTGCGGCGCGCCCTGCGCGGGCGCCCCGGCCACGACAGCCCCCTGCTGATGGCGGCGGGCACCCCCGGGTTCGGGTTCGGCGCGGGCGAGGTGTGGGCGGTGCACGTCGCCTGGAGCGGCCACCAGGAGTACCTGGTGGAGCGCCTGCCCGAGGGCGCCGGAGCCCACGCCGCCGTCCTCGGCGGCGCCGAGGCCCTGCTGCCCGGCGAGATCCGGCTCGACCCCGGCGCGGCCTACACCGGCCCCGAGATCGTCTTCTGCCACTCCGCCGACGGGCTCGACGGGCTCTCCGCGCGCCTGCACGGCAGTCTGCGCGCCCGCCCCCGGCACCCGGTCCGCCCGCGCCCCGTCGTGCTCAACACCTGGGAGGCCGTCTACTTCGACCACGACCTCGACCGGCTGCGCGCCCTGGCCGACCGCGCGGCGCAGGTCGGGGTCGAGCGGTTCGTGCTCGACGACGGCTGGTTCCTGGGGCGGCGCGGCGACCGGTCCGGCCTGGGCGACTGGGAGGTCGACCCGCACACCTGGCCGCACGGGCTGGACCCGGTCATCGACCACGTCCACGCCCTCGGCATGGACTTCGGCCTGTGGGTCGAGCCGGAGATGGCCAACCTCGACTCCGACCTGGTGCGCACCGACCCCACCCGCCTGCTCCACCCCGAGGGCGACCCCGGCCGCACCTGGCGCCACCAGTACGCGCTCGACCTCGCCCGCCCCGACACCTGGCGGCTCGTCCACGACCGCCTCGACGCGCTGCTGACCCGCTACCCCATCGCCTACGTCAAGTGGGACCACAACCGCGACCTCTACGAGGCCGTGCACCGCGCCGAACCCGGCGGCGCACCGGGCGGCGCCGGGCGCCGCGTGCCCGGCGTGCACCGCCAGACCCGCGCGCTGTACGCCCTGCTGGACGCGCTGCGCGAGCGCCACCCCGACGTGGAGTTCGAGTCCTGCTCCAGCGGCGGCGCCCGCATCGACCTGGGCATCCTCGACCGCGCCGAGCGCGTGTGGGCCTCGGACTGCAACGACCCCCTGGAGCGCCAGGCCGTCCAGCGCTGGACCGGCCTGCTGCTGCCGCCCGAACTCGTCGGCACCCACGTCGGCCCGCCCGTCGCCCACACCACGCACCGCCGCACCGACCTCGCGTTCCGGCTGTGCACCGCCCTGTTCGGCCACTCCGGGATCGAATGGGACCTCACCCGCTGCGGCGAACGCGACCTCGCCGCCCTCACCGCCTGGACCGCCATGGTCCGCGAGTTCCGCCCGCTGCTGCGCACCGGCCGCACCGTGCGCGCGGAGCAGACCGACCCCGCCGCGCTGCTGCACGGGGTCGTCTCGCCCGGCCGCGACCACGCGCTGTACTGCTTCGCGCAACTGGCCACGGCGGCGGCCGAGCAGCCCGGCCGCACCCCGCTGCCCGGCCTCGACCCCGATCGGACCTACACGCTGCGCCACCGCACCGACCTGGGCGACCCCACGCGCGGGGCGGCGGGCGCGCCCGCCTGGATGCACGCCGACACTCCGGCACCGGTGCTCGGCGGCGCCGCGCTGGGCGCCCTGGGCGTGCCGATGCCCCGGCTGTTCCCGGCGCAGGCGGTGCTGGTCGAGGCGCGCGCGGCCGACTGACGAGCCCCGCCGCTCCTGACCCGCCTCAGGCGCCTCCGGCGGCCTCGGGTTTCCCCGCCTCCCGCTTCTCCGGTCCCTCTGGCTCCTCTGCGGCCCTCCGGCCTTCAGCGTCCGCCGCCCCCTCGGCGTCCTCCGCGTCCTCGATGCCGAGCGCCGACAGCGCCGCCGCCAGCACCGCCGGGCGCAGCTCGCTCGGATCGGCGTCGCCGAAGAACACCAGGCAGTCCGACAGCCCGCCGATGGCGGTGACCGCGCGGCACTGGGCGGTCAGGTCGGGCTCAGGCCCCGCCAGCAGCGCGATGAGCCGCCGCCGCCAGTCCATGACGCGCGCGCCCAGGTCCAGGTAGGACAGCGTCGCCAGCTCCCGGGCGACCAGCGCGGTCACCCGGCGGTGCCGGCAGCTCGCGTCGAAGTACCCGCCGAGCAGCGCGCGCGGGTCGGTGGACCCGGCGGCCTCGTCGCGCGCGATCAGCTCCTCGATGTCCTCGATCAGCGGCTGGACCAGGCTGCGCACCAGCTCCTCGCGCGAGGGGAAGTGGTAGTAGAGCGCCGGCTTGGTCAGCCCCAGCCGCTCGGCGATCGCCCGCAGGCTCGTCTGCTGGACGCCCTGCTCGCTGAACAGGTCCAGGGCGGCGGCCTGGATCCGCTCCCGGGTCTCGCCGCTGCGCGCTCGTGGCACCCGCACCCCTCCTCGGTCGATCGACGCATCGAGACTAGTGCGCCCGCGGTGGATCCGCGTTCGTTTACCTACCGGAAAGTAAACCGTTGACGGCGGCGTTCGGCGCCGGTTAGGTTTACCTTCCGGTAAGTAAACAAACGAGGGAGGACACCATGGCGCTGACCGTGCTGATCTCCGGAGCCAGCGTGGCCGGCCCGGTCCTGGCCTACTGGCTGCGCCGACACGGCCACACCCCGGTCGTGGTCGAGCGCACGCCCGAACTCCGCATGGGCACCGGGGGCCACGCCGTGGACCTGTTCGAGCCCGCCGTCGAGATCGCCGAGCGCATGGGCGTGCTGGCGGAGATCCGCGAGGCCGCCACCGGCACCGCCGCCATCACCCTGGAGCGGCCCGGCCGCCGACCGGTCGAGATCGACCTGGGCGGGCTGCCCGCCGCCTCCGCCGACCGCCACGTCGAGGTGCTGCGCGGCGAGCTGGCCCGGATCCTGCACGCCGCCACGCGCGACGACGTCGAGTACGTCTTCGGCGACTCCGTCAGCGCCCTGCGCGAGGACGCCGGCGG
This sequence comes from Streptomonospora mangrovi, assembly GCF_027604915.1. Lineage (GTDB taxonomy): Bacteria > Actinomycetota > Actinomycetes > Streptosporangiales > Streptosporangiaceae > Streptomonospora > Streptomonospora mangrovi. Next base: position 51,188 of record NZ_JAJAQC010000033.1, on the reverse strand, counting down.
GGTGGAGGTCGCCTTCGAGCACGCGCCGCCGCGCCGCTTCGACCTCGTCGTCGGCGCCGACGGCCTGCACTCCACCGTCCGCCGGCTGGCGTTCGGCCCGGAGGAGCGCTACCGGCGCTTCCTCGGCGGCTACCTCAGCGCCTTCACCGTGCCCAACCACCTCGCCCTGGACGGGCGCATGGCCCTTTACAACGCCGTGGACCGGCTGGTCGGCCTCTACCCGGTCTGGCAGACGGGTGACGCCCGCGCGGTGTTCCTCCGCCGCCACGCCGAGGTGCCGTTCGACCACCGCGACACCGGCGCGCAGGTCCGCCTGCTGCGGGAGATGTTCGCCGACGACGGCTGGCAGGTGCCCCGGCTGCTGGAGGAGGCGGCGGGCGCCGCCGACTTCTACTTCGACTCCATCAGCCAGATCCGCATGGACGAGTGGTGGCGCGGCCGGGTCGCGCTCGTGGGCGACGCCGGGTACGCCCCCGGTCCGGCGGTGGGCGGCGGCACCACGGTGGCGTTCGTGGCCGCCTACGTGCTGGCCGGGCACCTGGCGGCGGCCGGGGGCGACCACCGCGCCGCCCTGGCCGGCTACGCCGCCGAGATCGGCGACTACGTGCGCCGCAGCCGCGAGTTCGGTCCCCGCGCGATGCGCACTCTGGTGCCCCGCTCGCCGCTGGAGGTCCGCATGGCGGGCTGGGTGCTGGGCGCCCTGCCGCGCCTGCCCGCCGCCGTGAGCGCGCGCCTGCTGGGTGGCGAGAACCGGGTGTCGACCCAGCTCGCGCGCTTCACCGTCCGCGACTACCCGCCTACCCCGCCCGCCGACGCGTGAGGCAGGCGGGAGGGGCGGGACAGGGCGGGGACAGGGGAGGGGAGCCGTGGGGGAGGGGGCGTGCCGCCGCACCCCGCCGCACGTCGAGCGCCTGCCCCCGCCGCTCGCCCGCGTCCCCGTAGGCCCGTGTCCCCGCGCGCACGCGGCGGCCCCGGATCTCCGGGGCCGCCGCGTGCGCGTCGGCTGACCGCCGGGCGCCCACGCCGGTGCGCGGGCCGCCGTGCGCTACTTGGCCTTGGCCGCCTCGCGGCGGCTGGGCGCCCAGTCGGCGGCGGCGCGCACGGCGGTGCCGGCGGCCTCGGCGATCTCGGCGGGGGTGGGCTCGGCCGGCTCGCTCTCGGGGTCGTAGTGGAGTTCGGCGATGTCACCGACGATCCGCACCTTCGACTCGCGCAGATCGTCGATGTCCTCCCGGCTCCAGGCGGCGACCCGGTCGCGGAACCCCGAGCGGACGCCCAGGCGCGGTCCCCGCTTCTCGCGCCCGGCGAACTCCTCGATGACCTGCGTCCGGAGCTTGCGGGTCGAGGCCCGGTCCCACCCCTCCCCCATCAGGTTGCCGTTGACCGCCCGCAGCACCTCGGCCTCCGGTGCCGTCACCCCGCTGTGCACGGTGGTGGCGGTGTCGGGGGCGGGCAGGCCCGAGGTGTCGCCCAGGTCGATGGCCTCCAGGAAGCGGTGCCACAGCCGGTCGGCGGGCGAGCCCGGGTTGGTGACCAGTGTCACCCGCTCGGGACCCACGAGCGCGGCCCACCGCTGGGCCAGCCGGCCGAGGGCGAACGCCCGCCACAGGTGGGTCTTGGGGTCCTGCTCCAACTCCTCCCAGCCCCGGTCGCGCTGCCGGGCGAGCTGGCGCAGGTAGCGGTCGTAGCTGGTGGCGTGGCCGTTGCGGACGTGCTGCTGCCACACCGACGGCAGCAGCTTGCCCAGGCCGCGCCCGGTGATGAACACGTCGGTGTTCTCCGGCACGCCGAACTCCTCGATGGTGCGCCGCGCGGCGTCGGTCCGCACCACCGACAGCGCCTCGGCCGAGACGATCGCGGTGCCCGACCAGTCGCGCACCTGCTTGCGCAGGTTGGCCCACCATGCCTTCTCCTGGGCCGAGCGCTCCTCGGTCACCCACGGGTACTCGGTGCCGAGCAGGCCGTAGGAGGCGGTCTCGTGGTGGTTGAGCCGCCCGGCATCGGGCCGGCGGGGCGGGACGGGGTACAGGACGTTGATCGCGGCCAGTTCGCGCGCGCGGTCCTGCATCATCTGTTGCAGATACGTCGTTCCTGATTTCTGCACACCTATGTGCAGGACAAGCCGCTGTGCCACGGGCTACTCCCATTCCTCGAACGTGCGCGCGCAGAAGCCACCGCCGGGAGGCGATCGGCGGACGAACACCAGGGGTACGTCGGACCGGTGCCGGAGCGGCGCCGGCCCGCCGGTGCGGGGACCGGCCGGTCCCGCGTCAGGCCCGCCCGGGGGTGCGGTGCCGCGGCGCCTGCCACCCGAAATTGTCACACGCCACTTCTACGATGGCGATGCCTCCGTTGCCTGGAGGTAAGGCGTATGAGCAGATGCCGGACACCGGGGCCGGTCCGCGTGGAACGGGCCGGTCCCGCCCGGCGCTCCGCTGTCGTGCACTGCGCTGCTGTGCGGTCGCGGCGCTGCCAGCGGCGGCCCGCGTTCTCTTCGTGCGCTCCGTTACAGCTACCGGCCGACTAACCCGCACCGGTGCGCCGGAAACCGTCGCGGCCCGTGCGCGCCGCCGCGCATACCTCGCGGCCCCCGTGGTAGCGGACCCGGTGGCGAAACCGTCCGCCCGGCCGACAGGCCCGCGCAGGCCGGGCGGAGTGCACGCACACACGCGCCAGGACTGGAGGGCGAGATGCAGCACGACGCGTTCATCGGACAGGTGCAGGCCCGCGCCCGCCTGGACAGCCGTGGGAGCGCCGAGGCGTTCACCCGGGCCACGCTCGAAACGGTCGCCGAGCGGATCAACCCCGACCTCGCCGACGACCTCGCCGCGCAGCTCCCGCAGGAGATCGGCGAGAACGTGCGCCGCGTCACCGACCAGTACGACCCCACCGAGCGCTTCGGCCAGGACGAGTTCGTGGACCGGGTGGCCGCGCGCGCCCACGCCGACCGGTCGCAGGCGTCCTACGCCGCCCGCGCCGTGTTCGAGGTGCTGGACGAGGCCACCGTCAACGTGATGACCAAGGTGCGCGGCGGCCTGCCCGAGGACCTGCGGCGGTTCACGCTCGCGGGCAGTCGCGGCGGCACCTGATCCGCCCCCCGGCGGCGCCCGGGGGGACGGCGGCGCGGCGGTGCGACAGCGGGCCGCCGCGCCCGCGCACGTCACGCCAGGGCGACCGCGCACGCCACCGCGTCGGTGCAGGTCGTCGCACCCGCGCAGGTCGTCGAGTCCGCGTCCGCCGGGATCCGGCGTCGACGGTTGGCCGTCAGCCGTCAGCCGTCGGCCGCCGGCGCGGCCCGGTGCCGGCGGCGCCCGCCGCCCCGCGTGCCGCCCGCCGCGTTCCTCGTTCCTCCCACCACGCCGAAGGAGAGCCGTGCCGCGCATCGGGTACTTCCTGTCGACCGAGCAGCATCCGCCCCGCGAACTCGTGCGCCAGGCGCGCATGGCCCACGAGGCCGGGTTCGACGGGCTGTGGATCTCCGACCACTTCCACCCCTGGCTGGACCGGCAGGGCCAGGCGTCGTTCGTCTGGCCGGTCATCGGCGCCATCGGCGAGACCGTCCCGCTGCCGGTGACCACCGCCGTGACCTGCCCCATCCGGCGGATCCACCCCGCGATCGTCGCCCAGGCCGCCGCCACCGCCGGCGCGCTGCTGCCCGGCGGGTTCGCACTGGGCGTGGGCACCGGCGAGGCGCTCAACGAGCACATCTTCGGCGACCCCTGGCCCTCGGCGCCCGAGCGGCTGGAGATGCTCGAAGAGGCCGTGGGGCTCATGCGCGAGCTGTGGACCGGTCGGCTGGTCTCGCACCGGGGCACCCACTACACGGTGGACGGCGCCCGGATCTACACGCTGCCCGAGGAGCCGCCGAGGGTGCTGATGTCGGCCTTCGGCCCCAAGGCCGCCGACACCGCCGGGCGGATCGCCGACGGGCTCATCATCATGGGTCCCGCCGCCGACACCGTGCGGGAGTTCCGCGCCAGCGGCGGCGAGGGCCGGCCGGTGCAGGGCGGCCTGCACGTCTGCTGGGGTCCCGACGCCGCGCAGGCGCGGGCGCTGGCCCGGCGGCAGTGGCCCAACGACGCCCTGCCGGGGGAGACCTCCCAGATCCTGCCGCTGCCCCGGCACTTCCGCCAGGTCACCGACGAGCTGATCACCGAGGAGCGCGTGGCCGCGCAGGTGCCGTGCGGGCCCGACCCCGAGGCGCACCTGGCGGCGATCCGGCCCTACTACGAGGCGGGGGCCGATGAGGTCTACGTCAGCCAGATCGGCCCCGACCAGGACGGCTTCTTCGACTTCTACGCCAACGAGGTGATCCCCCGACTGCGCGCCGGGGACGCGGGGGGCGCAGGGGAGTAGCGCCCGCGCGGTGTGGGGGCGATCCCCCGAACGAACGACCCGGCCCGGCCGCCGCGCACCGGCGGCCGGGCCGGTGGCGTGCGGGGGCCTGGCGGTGGGGCTGAGAGCCAGGTCAGGTCCGCGATCGGGGGCGCCGCACGGGAGAAAAAACCGGGGATCCGAAGGTTTATCCGCGCGGGAGGTCGGCAACAAAGTTGAGTGTCGACGCATCAGGTTTGCTGAGCACGCAGGAGGTGACCATGATGCTGATGCGTACCGACCCCTTCCGGGAGTTCGACCGCCTCGCCCAGCGGCTGCTCGACGACTCCGCCGCCCGTCCGGCGGCCATGCCGATGGACGCCTACCGCGAGGGCGACACCTTCGTCGTCTCCTTCGACCTGCCGGGCGTGCGCGCCGACTCCATCGACCTGGAGGTCGAGCGCAACGTCCTGACGGTCCGCGCCGAGCGCCCCGGTTCCGCCGGCGCCGAGGGGCGCGACCCGGTGGTCAGCGAACGCCCCTACGGCTCCTTCTCGCGGCAGCTCTTCCTGGGCGAGACGCTCGACACCGACCGCATCGCGGCCGACTACACCGACGGCGTGCTGACGCTGCGCATCCCGGTCGCCGAGCAGGCCAAGCCGCGCAAGATCAGCGTCGCCGCCGGCGGCAGCGGCCAGGCGCGCCAGATCAACGCCTGACCCGCCCGGCGCCGGCGCCGCGCGGGGGCGCGCGGCGCCTCCCGCGCCCCGGTCGCCTCTGCCGAGGGCGGCGCCCCCTGGGGCGCCGCCCTTCGCCGTGCCCGCGTGCCCGCACCCGTGCCGCGCCGCGTCCGGTCGGCGGACGGGCGCGCGCCGGGGTGGGGGTCCTCACAGCCCGCCCGCGCGTGGCGCATCGCCCCCGGCACCGCCCCCTTGCCACGATGGGGACCGGTGCGCGGCCCACCCCCGGCGCACCGGCGAGGACACCACGGAGACGACGAAAGGCGCGCCGATGCGACTCGACCTCAGCGGCAGGACGGCACTGGTCACCGGTTCGACCCAGGGCATCGGCGAGGCCATCGCCACCGGGCTGGCCCGCTCGGGCGCCCGCGTGGGGGTCAACGGCCGCACCGCCGCCCGGGTCGAGGAGGCGGTGGAGCGGCTGCGCGCGGAGGTCCCCGGCGCCGACGTGGTGGCGGTGGCCGCCGACGTCGCCACCGAGGACGGCGCGGCGCAGGCCGTCGCCGCCCTGCCCGACGCCGACATCCTGGTCAACAACCTGGGCATCTTCGGATCGGCGCCCGCGCTGGAGATCTCCGACGACGAGTGGCGGCGCTACTTCGAGGTCAACGTCCTGGCGGGCGTGCGGCTGACCCGCGCCTACCTGCCGGGCATGATGGAGCGCGGGTTCGGGCGGGTGCAGTTCATCGCCAGCGACTCCGCCGTCGTCATCCCCGCCGAGATGATCCACTACGGCATGTCCAAGACCGCGCTGCTGGCCGTGGCGCGCGGGTTCGCCAAGGAGGCGGCCGGCACGGGGGTGACGGTGAACTCGGTCATCGCGGGCCCCACCCACACCGGCGGCGTCGAGGACTTCGTCTACCAGTTGGTGGACCGGGACCTGCCGTGGGAGGAGGCCCAGCGCGTGTTCATGCGCGAGCACCGCCCGCAGTCCCTGCTGGGCCGGCTGATCGAACCCGAGGAGATCGCCAACCTGGTGGTCTACCTCAGCTCCGCGCAGGCCGCCGCCACAACGGGCGCCGCCGTCCGTGTCGACGGCGGCTACGTCGACTCGATCGTGCCGTAACGCCCCGCGTCGCGGTGTCGCTCCGTCCGGTGAGCCACGCCACCGCGTGAACCGCGCCTTCCGGCGGGCCGGTGCTGGCACCGCGGGGCCGCACGCGGCAGCCTGGGGGCATGACTTCCCGACACACCGACCCGCCCGCAGCCATGCGCGCCGTCGTCCAGGACCGCTTCGGCGGTCCCGAGGTCCTGCGCCTGGTCGAGCGCCCCGTCCCCGAGCCCGGCCCCTCCCAGGTGCTCGTGCGCGTGCACGCCGCCGGCCTCAACCCCACCGACTGGAAGCACCGCTCCGGCCGCCGGTTCCTCGGCGACCCGCCCTACGTGCTGGGGTGGGACGTCTCCGGAGTGGTGGAGCGGGTGGGGATCGGCGTGACCCTGCTCGAACCCGGCGACGAGGTCTTCGGCATGCTGCCCTACCCCTACGGCGCCGGGTCCTTCGCCGACTACGTCACCGCGCCCACGCGCGCCCTCGCCCGCAAGCCCGCCGGGCTCGGCCACGTCGAGGCCGCGGGCGTGCCGCTCGCCGCGCTGACCGCCTGGCAGGCGCTGGTCGACACCGCCGGCCTGGCCGAGGGGCAGCGCGTGCTCGTCCACGCGGCGGCCGGGGGAGTGGGGCACCTGGCCGTGCAGATCGCCGCGGCGCGCGGTGCGCGGGTGGTGGGCACCGCCAGCGCCAAAAAGCACGAGTTCGTGCTGGGTCTGGGCGCCGAGGAGGTGATCGACTACCGCGCGGTGGACTTCGCCGCCGAACTCGACGGGCTCGACGTGGTGCTGGACACGGTGGGCGGCGACTACGGCATGCGCTCCCTGGACACGCTGCGCCCGGGCGGCACCCTGGTGACGACCCTGCCCGTCGGCCAGGAGGAGGTCATCGCCCAGGCCCGCGAACGGGGCATGCGGGCGGCGGCCATGCTGGTGGAGCACGACCACGCCGGAATGTCGGCGGTGGCCGACCTGGTCTCCCGGGGCCTCCTCAAGGCGCACGTCAGCGAGGTGTTCCCCCTCGACCGGATCGCCGACGCCCACCGCGCGGGGGAGACGGGCCACACCACCGGAAAGATCGTCGTGGACGTCGCCGGAGCCTGAGGACGCGGTCCCGGGTCCGGGCGTACCGGCGTACCGGCGTACCGGCGTACCGGCCCGGGTTTTCCGCGGTGTGCCTCCGCTCGCGTGCGGCGGGCCGCGCGCGAGCGGACGCGGGGGCTATCGTGGGCGGCGATGAGGCTGCTGATCATCTCCGACACCCACATCCCGCGCCGCGCCCGGGTGCTGCCCGACCAGGTGCTGGCCGAGGTCGACCGCGCCGACGTGGTCGTGCACGCCGGCGACTGGTGCGACCTCGGGTCGCTCACCGACCTCCAGGCGCGCGCCCGGCGGCTGATCGGCGTCTACGGCAACAACGACGGCCCCGATTTGCGCGCCCGCCTGCCCGAGGTCGCCCGCGCCGAACTGGAGGGCGTGCGCCTGGCCGTGGTCCACGAGACCGGCCCCTCCGCCGGGCGCGAGAAGCGCATGGCCGCGCGGTTCGGCGACGCCGACGTGCTGGTCTTCGGCCACTCCCACATCCCGTGGGACACCACCGCGCCCACGGGCCTGCGGCTGCTCAACCCCGGGTCGCCCACCGACCGCCGCCGCCAGCCCCACCACACCTACCTCACCGCCACGGCCGCCGACGGCGAACTGCGCGACGTGCGCCTGCACCGGATCGAGCGCGGCTGAGCGGTTGAGCCGCCGCCCCACGGGCCGGCGCCCCGGCCGCCGCTTGGCTCCGCTTGACCTCAACCATGGTTGACGATGCAGGCTCGGTCACGGACGCGCCCGCACCGGGCGCCGGTGCGAGTGAGGGAGAACCGACATGCGTGCGGTGGTCGTGGAGGAGTACGGCGGACCCGAGGTGCTGCGGCCGCGCGAGGTGCCCGAACCCCAGGCCGGTCCCGGCGAGGTGGTCGTGGACGTGGCGGTCGCGCCGATCGACTTCGTGCAGACGCAGTTGCGGCGCGGTTTCACGCCCGGCCCGCCGCTGCCCGAGGTCCCCTACATCCCCGGCAGCGGGGTCGCCGGACGGGTGCGGGCGGTCGGCGAGGGCGTGCCGGCCGGCCTGGTGGGCACCCGCGTGCTGGGCCGCACCCCGGGGCAGGTGGGCGGCAACGCCGAGCGCGCCGTGGCCGTGGCGGCGTCGCTGATCCCCGTCCCCGACGGCGTGTCCCTCGCCGAGGCCGCCGCCCTGCAAAGCGACGGCAGCACGGCGATCGGCCTGGTGGCGGGCGCGGGCGTCGGCGCGGGCGAGTTCGTGCTGGTGGAGGCGGCGGCGGGCGGGCTGGGCAGCCTGCTGGTGCAGTTGTCCCTCGCGGCCGGTGCGCGGGTGGTCGGCGCGGCGCGGGGCGAGGCCAAGCTGGCGGCGGTGCGCAAGCTGGGCGCCGAGGCCGCGATCGACTACTCCCGGCCCGACTGGGCCGAGGAGGCCCGCGCGGCGACCGGCGACGCCGGGTTCGACCTGGTCTTCGACGGTGTCGGGGGTGAGATCGGCCGGACGGGGTTCGGCCTGGTCGCGCGCGGCGGCCGGTTCTCGGTGCACGGCGCCTCCAGCGGCGCGGCCACCGAAGTCGCACCGGCGCTGGCCGCCGAGCGGGGCGTGGCGGTCCTGCCGCTGTCCCAGCTCTTCGGCTTCGGCGCCCACACCCAGGAGCGGACCCGCCGAGCGCTGGAGGAGGCCGCCGCCGGTCGCCTGATCCCGCTCATCGGCGCGACCCTCCCGTTGGACCGCGCCGCCGAGGCCCACGCCGCGATGGAGGCGCGCACGGTCGTCGGCAAGACGCTGCTCGTGGTGGGAGAGGACCCCGCGTAACCCCTCGGCCGGGGGGCGGGGGCGCCCCACCTGTTGCGTCGACTCCGCGGTCGCGCCGCCGCCTACATCAGCCGTCCGTCCCGCGAACCGGTGGTCCTCCGGCCCCGCCCTGCGCCGACCTTGGTGCCGCACCCCTCGCCGCCGCCGCGCTCGGCCTCGCCCTCGTCCGGCAGGGAGCGCGGCGGCATACTGGCTTCGATCGTGGGGGAGTGCGGTGGCGGCCGACCCCCGGGGCCCTCCGGGGGGCTTCCTGGTGGCGTGTGCTGCGGAACGGACGGTGAGGTATGACGGCGGCCGACGCGCCGGTGGTCATCGGGCAGGCGCGTTGGCCCGGTGAGCTGCGGCCCTATCAGCGGGACGTGTTGGAGCGGCTGCGGCAGCGGTTCGCCTCCGGTGAACCCCGGGCCTGGGTGGTGCTGCCGCCCGGGGCCGGGAAGACGCTGGTCGGGCTGGAGGCCGCCCGCGAACTCGGGGCGCGCACCGTGGTGCTGGTGCCCAACACCGCCATCCAGGGGCAGTGGATCGCCGAGTGGGAGCGGTTCGAGCGGCCCGGCGGCGCCCGCGCCGGGACCTCGCGGGAGCTGGGCGACGCGGTCAACGTCCTGACCTACCAGTCGCTCGCGGTGTTCGACCCCGACATCGACCCCGACCCCGATCCCGAGGACGACGGCGACGGCGCCGAGAACGGGACCGGGGGGCTGCTCCGCCGCCTGCACCCCAACGGCGCCGCCCTCGTGGACGCCCTGCGCCGCGCGGGGCCGCTCACCATCGTGCTGGACGAGTGCCATCACCTGCTCCAGGTCTGGGGCCGCCTCCTCGCCGAGATCCTGGCCGAGCTGGACACCCGGGCGCACGTCATCGGCCTCACCGGCACCCCGCCCACCACCCTCACCCGCTCCGAGTCCGCGCTCGTCACCGGCCTGTTCGGCGCGCCCGTACACGGCGCCTCCATCCCCGCCCTGGTGCGCGACGGCCACCTCGCCCCCTTCGCCGAACTGGCCTGGCTGGCCGAGCCCACCGCCGTGGAGCGCGACTACCTCGCCGAGAACGGGCTGCGCTTCGCCGAGCTGTGCACCGACCTGCTGGCCCCCGGGTTCGCCGAGCCCGACCTGCGCTCCTGGCTGCACACCCGCTTCCTGGAGGGCGTGGACCCCGCCACCGGAGCGCGCCGCCCGTGGCCCGACCTGGCGGCCGCCGAACCCGAACTCGCCGACGCGCTGCTGCGCCTGCACCACGCCGGGCACGTGCCGCTGCCCGAGGGCGCCCGCCTCCAGGAGTGGCACCGCACCGCCCCGCGCGTGGCCGACTGGATGGCGCTGCTCGACGACTACGCCCGCCGCCACCTGCTGCCCGGCGCGCGCCGCCCCGCCGCCAACGCCGAGGCGTTCGAGCGGGTCCGCGCCGCGCTGCCGGCCGTCGGCTACCAGCTCACCCGGCGCGGCGTGCGCACCGGCCGCTCGCCGGTGGACCGGGTGCTGGCCCGCAGCGCCGCCAAGGCCCGCGCCACGGTGGAGATCGCCGCCGTGGAGTCGGCCGCCATGGGCGACCGGCTGCGCGCCCTGGTGCTGTGCGACCACGAGCGCGAGGGCGCCCGCCCCTCGGCGCGGCTGCGCGGCGTGCTCGCCGACGAGGCGGGCTCGGCCTGGGAGTGCCTGGTGCTACTGGGCGAGGACGCGCGCACCCGGCCGCTGCGCCCCATGCTGGTCACCGGGCGCACGGTGGCCACCACGGCCGAGGTCGCCGCCGACTTCGCCGCCTGGGTGCGCGAGCGCCGCCCCGGCCTGGAGTTGACCGCCCTCAGCGCCGGCGCCGACACCGTCCTGGGCATCGGCGCCCGCGAGGCCGACCTGGTGCGGATTGAAGGCGACTGGAACTCCCGGACCTGGGTGCGGCTGGCCACCGCCTACTTCACCGAGGGCGGCTGCCAGGTGCTCGTGGGCACGCGCGGCATGCTCGGCGAGGGCTGGGACGCCCCCGCCGTCACCACCGTGGTCGACCTGACCACCGCCACCACCCCCACGGCGGTGGTGCAGGGGCGCGGGCGCGCGCTGCGGCTGGACCCCGGCAACCCCGACAAGACCGCCCACACCTGGACGGTGGTGTGCGTCAGCCCCGACCACCCCCAAGGCGACACCGACTGGGAGCGGTTCGTCCGCAAGCACGAGGGCTACCTGGCGGTGGACGCCGAGGGCGAGGTGATGAACGGCGTCGCCCACGTGGACCCGGCGTTCTCCCCGTTCCACCCGCCGCCCGCCGCGGAGTTCGACGCCATCAACGCCCGCATGCTGGCCCGCGCCGAGGACCGCCTGGGCACCCGCGAGCGCTGGCGCGTGGGCGCCCCCTACCGCGACGAGGTGCTGCCGACCCTGCGGGTGTCGCCGCTGCCGGGCGCGGCACCGGAGTGGACCCGCGCCACCGCCGAGGGCGAGGCCGCGCGTCCGCCGGCCGCCGTGCCCGCCCAGCGGGGCGTGGCCATGCGCGACGCCGACCCCGCCGACCTTCCCTCCCGCGCCCCCACCCCGGTGGCGGCGGCGCTGGGCGCGCTGGCCGCCGCCTGCGTGGCGCTGCTCTGCCTGGCGCTGGGCCTGGTCGCCGGGGCGGTGGTGGCGGCGCCGACCGCGTTCGCCGCCGTGGAGCGGACGGTCGTGCGCCGCGCGCGCCTGGCCCTGGCGACGGGGCTGGTGCGCGAGGCCGCCCGGCCGCCCGGGGTGGTGGCGTTCGCCCGCGCCGTCGCCGACGCGCTCGCCGCCACCGGGCAGTCCGAGGCGGGCGCCGAGGGCGTGCGGCTGCACGTCGACCGCGACGGCAGCTCCCGGGTGACCCTCACCGGCGCCGGTCCCGAGGCGGCCGAGCGGTTCCGGGCGGCGCTGGAGGAGGTGCTGGCGCCGGTCGCCGGCACGCGCCGCGTCATCCACCGCTACGAGGTGGCGCCGGGCGAGCACCCGGGCGGCGAGCGCGGCCTGGCCGCCGCCTGGCTGCGCCGCGACGCGCCTCTCAACCGCGCGGTGCCCCACGCCGTCCCGGCGGTCTTCGCCCGCGACCGCACCCGCCTGGCGGCCTTCGAGCGGGCGTGGCGGCGCTGGGTGGCGGCCGCCTCGCCCGTCTCGGGGGCGGTGGCCGCCGGCGCCCCGGCGCTGCGGGGCGCTCCGGGAGCGCCGCCCTGCCCGGTGGCCACCACCAGCCGCCTCACCTGGTGGTGAGGCCGGCGGGCGGGCGGCGCTAGCCGAAGGTGTAGGGGGTCAGGTACTCCGGGACGACCACCTTGGTGTCCGGCGCGACCTCCTTGACCTTGGCCGCGAACTCCTCGGGGCCCATGGCCTCGCCGGTGGCGTCCACCGGCGGGTTCTTCAGCGGCACCTCGAAGTCGTCCCAGTGCACCGGCACCACGGTGGCCGGCTTGCCCAGCGCGCGGATCAGCCGGGGGACGTAGTCGTGGGTGGCCGAACTGGAGGGCAGCGCGACCATGGCGACGTCGGGGTCCAGACCCGCCACGGCGCGCTCGGCGAAGTCGCTGGCGCCCATGAAGAAGATGGCGGGGCCGCCCTTGACCCGCACCTGGAAGCACAGGGTGTCGCCCTCGGGCAGGTCGGCGATCGTGGCGGGCTTGGTCGCGGGCGGCGCGGGCACCGTGCCGGGGAAGGCCATGGAGTAGTTGCCGTTGCGGCTGTGCAGGGAGGGCACGACCTCGACCACGACGTCGGGGAAGTCGAACACCTCGCCGCCCTTGACCGCGCTGAGCTGGGCGGTGTCCACCTCCATGGCCTGGGCCAGGTAGACCGTGGAGGCGGTGCCCACCACCCGCGCGCCGGTGCTCTTGGCGATGTAGGGGACGTCGTTGAAGTGGTCCCAGTGGGAGTGGGTGACCAGGACCAGCGAGGGGTCGCCCATGTGCCGGTCGATCACGTCGCCCTTCACCGTGAGCTTCGTGGTGGGGTTGAACTTCCCGGTGAACAGGCCGGTGGGGTAGCGCGACAGGTAGGGGTCGACCAGCAGGGTGGTGCCGCCGGCCTCCAGGCGCCAGCCCGAGGTGCCCAGCCAGTGCAGCCGGGCGGTGGTGCCGCTCAGGCGGTCGTCGGCGGCGGGCGCGGTGTCGGCGGTGGCGGCGACTACCCCGACGGCGCCGGCGCCCAGCAGCGAGGCCAGCGCGGTCCCGGCCCCGGCGGTGCGCAGAAAGCGGCGGCGGTCCAGTGCGGACATGGTTCTCCCCTGGTCTCTTGGGTGGCGGGTCGCGCGGCCCGGCTCTGCGGCGGCCGCGCGGGGACGACCCAACCAGCGCCGGGGCCGCCGCGTCCAAGACCACGGGGGAACGGCGGTCATATCCGGACGCGTATCGGACCAGGCCACGGCCGGTGCGTGCGGGGAAGGAGGGCGGGAAAAACCGCCCGGCGTCACTCCACGGGCGCGCGGCCCGCCGCCGACCGCAGCTCCTCCACCGCCGCGCGCGCCGCCCGGCCGATCGCCACGTCCACGTCCAGGCGGCGGGCGTCGGACTTCACGGTGGGGGTGGCGGCGAACACCGCGACCGCGTACCGGCCGCCGTCGGGGTACTCGGCGACCCCGGCCTCCATGTGCAGCCCAGGCAGCGTGCCGGTCTTGGCGCACACCCGCACCGCCGGCGGGAACCCCGAGGCCAGCCGGGTCCAGAAGATCTGCTGGGCCAGGTAGGCGCGCACCGCCGCGCACGCCGGGGCCGGACCCGCCGCGTCGGTCCAGATCAGCTCCAGCAGCCGGGTGATGTCGCGCGCGGTGCTGGAGGTGGTGCGGTCGGGGTCGAACACCCGCAGGCGGCGCATGCGCTCCTCGGGCAGGGTGGGGAAGACCCGGGCGAACTCGGCGTAGTCGCGCGCGCCCACGTCGGCCAGCATCATCTCCAGCACCTGGCGGGGCCCGCCGATGACCCGGGTGCGCTCCAGACCAAGCTCGGCCGCCAGCATCCGCACGGTGTCCAGCCCCACCCGGCGCAGCAGCACGTCGGCGGCGGTGTTGTCGCTGACCTGGATGGCGGAGTAGGCCAGGTCGCGCAGCGACATCTCGACGTCGTCGGCGTAGCCGGCGGTGCCCCAGCCGCCCAGCCGGTCGGCGGCGCCCACCACCACCCGCTCGGCGGGGTCGAGCTGGCCGGCGTGGGCCTGGCGGGTGAACTCCAGCACCAGCAGCACCTTGAAGACGGAGGCGATCACCACCTGGTCGTCGGCGTGCCAGGCGACCTCGCCGCCGTCGACGAGGTCGCGGGCGTGCAGCTTGGCGGTGACTCCGGTCTCGGCGAACACCGCCGCCAACCTGTCCTGGATCGACACGCGGGCCACGCTAGCGCCCGACGCGCGTCCGCATCCCGCCGCCCCGACCGATAGCCGTTTCGCTATGGGCGGGGCTAGGCTGGTGTGCCGTGGACCTGTCCCGCCACCTGCGCCACTTCCTCGCCGTGGCCGAGGAGATGCACTTCGGCCGGGCCGCCGAGGCGCTGGGCATCGCCCAGCCGCCGCTCAGCCAGTCCGTCCAGCGCCTGGAGCGGGAGCTGGGGGTGGTGCTGTTCGACCGCTCGCGCCGCGCCATCGCCCTGACGCCCGCCGGCCGGCTGCTGTGCGACGAGGCGCGCGCCCTGCTGCTGCGCGAGGAGCGGCTGCGCGCGGTGATGCGCCGCGCCCGCGACGGCGAGCTGGGCGCGCTGCGCGCCGGGGTCCCCGCCGACACCCCCGCCCCGGTGCTGCGGGCGCTGCTGGAGGCCATGGCCGAGCACGCGCCCGGCCTGGAGGTCGACCTCCAGGAGCTGACGACCGCCGAGCAGGTGCGGATGCTGGCGGCCGCGCACCTGGACGTGGGCCTGCTGCACCACCCGGTCGAGGCGCCCGACGCGCACCTGGGTCCGACCGCCGACATCCCGCTGGGCGCGGTGCTGGCGCGCACCTCGCCGCTGGCGCGCTCGGCCGAGGTGGCGCCGGCCGACCTGGCCGGCCACGACCTGGTGGCGTTCCCGCGCGCCACCGCGCCCGGCGCCTACGACCACCTGCTGGCCGCGTGCCGCGCCGCCGGGTTCAGCCCCGCCCGGGTGCGCCACGCCGGCAACCCGGAGTTCCTGCTGGGGCTGGTGCTGGCCGACCGGGGCGTGGCGCTGGAGCCCGAGGCGCTGGCGCGGCGCGAGCCCCGCGCGGCCTGGCGCCCGCTGAAGGGCCGCCCGCTGGTGCGCCGGATCGGCGCGGCCTGGCCGCGCGAGGCGCCGCATCCGGCCGCCGCGCAGTTCGCGCGGGTGGCGGTGGGCCTGCTGGCGCCGCCGGAGCCGCCCGCGCCGCCCATCGGCCCGGCCGAGCGCCCGTGGTCGGTGGTCTACACCCCGCCGGAGCGGGGGCCGGGCGCCGACCGCGCCTTCTAGGGCGCAGCGCCCGCGCCCCGTCCGGCCCGCCGCGCGCGTCCCGTCCGCCCGTCGCGCGCCCGTCGTGCGCCCCCAGCGTGCCCGCCCTCCGGCGCGGCCTCAGTCCGCCGCCGGCGCGGGCGCCGGCCGGAACCGGAACCCCATGCCCGGCTCGGTGGTGAAGTAGCGGGGCCGCGAGGGCACCGGCTCCAGGCGCCGCCGGATCTGGGTCATGTACACCCGCAGGTAGTTGGTCTCCTTGACGTAGGCCGGCCCCCACACCTCGCGCAGCAGTTGCTCGTGGGTGACCAGCCGGTCGGCGTTGCGGACCAGCACCTCCACGATGCTCCACTGGCGCGGGGTCAACCGCACGGGTTCGCCGCCGCGCGACGCCTCCTTGGCGGTGAAGTCGATCGTGAAGTCGGGGGTGGTCACCACGCCGCCGCTCTCGGGCATCACCGCGCGGCGCAGCACCGCGCGCAGCCGCGCGAACAGCTCGTCCACGGCGAAGGGCTTGGTGACGTAGTCGTCGGCGCCCAGGTCCAGCGCGCGGACCTTGGCCGCCTCGGTGTCGCGGCCCGACAGCACCACGATGGGCACCGTGCTCCACCCGCGCAGCCCCTGCACGACCTCCAGCCCGTCCATGCCGGGCAGGCCCAGGTCGAGCACGACGGCGTCGGGGTGGCGCCGGGCCGCCAGCCGCAGCGCCTGGTGGCCGGTCGCCGCGAAGTCGGCGGCGTACCCCCGGGCGCGCAGGTTGACCTCCAGCGCCTTGCGGATGCGCGGGTCGTCGTCGACGACCAGCACCCGGCCGGCCTCGCTCATGGTGTCGTCCCTTCGTCGCGGCGCCCCCGCGCCGGGCGGCGCCCGCCCCGGCCGGAGCGGGCGCCGCCCGGCGCGCTCAGGCGCCCTCCTCGGCCGACTCGTCCAGGGCGAGGTTCAGCTCCAGCACGTTGACCCCCGGGTCGCCGAGGACGCCCGCCCAGCGGCCCTGGGTGTGCTCCTCGACCAGGGCCAGCACCTCGGCCCGGTCCAGGCCGCGGTCGCGGGCCACCCGAGGCGCCTGGAGCCGCGCGTTGGCCGTGGAGATGTGCGGGTCCAGCCCGGAGCCGGAGGCCGTGACGGCGTCCACCGGCACCTCGGCGCCGGCGGCCAGCCCGTTCTCCTCACGGTAGGCCACGGCGCGGGCCTCGATGTCGGCGAGCAGGGCGGGGTCGGTGGGGCCGAGCTGGCTGGCGCCGCTGTGGGAGCCGTCGTGGTCCACCGCCGAGGGGCGGGGGTGGAAGTAGCCGGGGCCGGTGAACGGCTGGGAGAGCAGCCGCGACCCCACCACCTGGCCGTCGCGCACCACCGGGGAACCGTCGGCGCGGTCGCCGAACAGCGCCTGGGCGGCGCCGGTGACCGCCATCGGGTAGAGCAGCCCGGTCAGCACGGTGAACACCAGCACCATGCCCAGGGCGGAGGGAAGTTGGCGCAGTGCGGCGCGCATGTCAGAAGACCCCCAGTGCGGTGACGGCCATGTCGATGAGCTTGATGCCGACGAAGGGGGCCACCAGGCCGCCCACGCCGTAGAGGAGCAGATTGCGGCGCAGCATCGCCGCCGCCGACAGCGGCCGGAACCGCACCCCGCGCAGCGCCAGCGGGATCAGCGCGACGATGACCAGCGCGTTGAACACCACGGCCGCCAGGATCGCCGAGTGCGGCGAGGCGAGCCGCATGACGTTGAGCGCGTCCAGCGGCGGCAGCACGCCGGCGAACATCGCCGGGATCACCGCGAAGTACTTGGCGACGTCGTTGGCGATGGAGAAGGTGGTCAGGGCGCCCCTGGTGATCAGCAACTGCTTGCCGATCTCCACCACCTCGATGAGCTTGGTGGGGTCGGAGTCCAGGTCCACCATGTTGCCGGCCTCCTTGGCGGCCTGGGTGCCGGTGTTCATGGCCACCCCCACGTCGGCCTGGGCCAGGGCGGGCGCGTCGTTGGTGCCGTCGCCGGTCATGGCCACCAGCCCGCCGCCGCGCTGGTGCTCGCGGATCAGCGCGAGCTTGTCCTCGGGCGTGGCCTCGGCGAGGAAGTCGTCCACGCCGGCCTCCTCGGCGATGGCCTTGGCGGTGAGGGGGTTGTCGCCGGTGACCATCACCGTGCGGATGCCCATGGCGCGCATGCGCTCGAAGCGCTCGCGCATGCCGGGCTTGACCACGTCCTTGAGGTGGACCACCCCCAGGACCCGCGCCGGGGCGCCGCCGTCCCCCGCCGGGCCGGCCTCGGCCACCGCCAGCGGGGTGCCGCCCTCGGCGCCGATGCGCGCCGCCTGGTCGGCGAGGTCGCCGGGCACGGTGCCGCCGCACTCGCGCACCCACGCCGCCACGGCGTCGACCGCGCCCTTGCGGATGCGCCCGCGCGCGCCGTCCACGCCGCTCATGCGGGTCTGGGCGGTGAAGGGCACGGGCTCCAGGTCCCCCTCGTCTTCGGTGGAGTCCGGCGCGGGCGCTCCGGCGCGGGTGAACTCCACGATGGAGCGGCCCTCGGGGGTCTCGTCGGCCAGGCTGGAGCGGTGCGCGGCGCGGGCGAGGTCGGCCTCGTCCACCCCGGGCATGGGCACCAGCGCGGCGGCCCGGCGGTTGCCCAGCGTGATGGTGCCGGTCTTGTCCAGCAGCAGCGTGTCGACGTCGCCCGACGCCTCCACGGCGCGGCCCGACATCGCCAGCACGTTGCGCCGCACCAGCCGGTCCATCCCGGCGATGCCGATGGCGCTCAGCAGCGCCCCGATGGTGGTGGGGATCAGGCAGACCAGCAGCGCCACCAGCACGAGCACCTCCTGGCGGGCGCCGGAGTAGACGGCGAACGGCTGGAGGGTGACCACCGCCAGCAGGAACACCGCCGTCAGGCCGGCCAGCAGGATGTTCAGCGCGACCTCGTTGGGGGTCTTGCGGCGCTCGGCGCCCTCCACGAGCGCGATCATGCGGTCCAGGAACGTCTCGCCGGGCGGCGCGGTGATCCGCACCGCGATCCGGTCGGAGAGCACCCGGGTGCCGCCGGTCACCGCCGAGCGGTCGCCGCCGGACTCCCGGATGACCGGGGCCGACTCCCCGGTGATGGCCGACTCGTCGACGCTGGCCACGCCCTCCACGACGTCGCCGTCGCCGGGGATGACCTCGCCGGCGGCCACCTCGCACACGTCGCCCACGGCCAGCGCGGTGGCGGCGACCTCCTCGACGGTGCCGTCGGGGCGCCGGCGCCGGGCGGTGGTGTCGGCGCGGGCGCGGCGCAGGGTGGCGGCCTGCGCCTTGCCCCGGCCCTCGGCCAGGGCCTCGGCGAAGTTGGCGAAGAGCACGGTGAACCAGAGGAACAGCGCGACCAGGCCGTTGAACAGGTTCTCGGCGGCCGTGGCCGAGCCCAGGTCGCGCACGAACAGGACGGTGCACAGGGCGCTGCCGACCAGCACGACGAACAGCACCGGGTTGCGGGCCTGCACGCGCGGGTCGAGCTTGGTGACGCTGCCGACAAGCGCCTGGCGCAGGACGGCCGCGTCGGGCGGCGACGGGCGCCGCCGGGGCGGGCGGCCGGAGCGGGGATCGGTGGCCGCGGCGGGGCCGGTGGGCGCCGGCGCGGCCTGGCGGGTGGTGGACACGGTTCTCCTACAGGGACAGGTGCTCGACGATGGGGCCCAGCGCGAGCGCGGGCAGGAAGGTCAGCCCGGCGACGACCACGACGACGCCGATGAGCAGGCCGCCGAACAGCAGCGTGTGGGTGGGCAGGGTGCCCGCGGTGGCGGGGGCCGGCTGCTTGCGGGCCAGGGACCCGGCGATGGCCAGGACCGGGATGATCAGCAGGAACCGGCCGACCAGCATGGCCAGCCCCAGCGTGGTGGTGTACCAGTAGGTGGTGGAGTCCAGGCCGGCGAACGCCGAGCCGTTGTTGTTGGCGGCCGAGGCGTAGGCGTAGAGGATCTCGGTGAGCCCGTGCGGCCCCTCGGCCGAGCGCGAGGCCAGCGCGGTGTCCAGCACGGAGGACGCCGCGGCGAACCCCAGCAGCACCGTTGGCATGGCCAGCAGGTAGAGCACCACCAGCTTCATCTCGGCGGCCTGGATCTTCTTGCCCAGGTACTCGGGCGTGCGCCCCACCATCAGCCCGGCGACGAACACGGCCAGCACGGCCATCACGAGCAGGCCGTTGAGGCCGACGCCGGCGCCGCCGGGGCTGACCTCGCCCAGCATCATGTGGATCAGCGCGGTGCCGCCGCCCATGGGGGTGAGGCTGTCGTGCATGGCGTTGACCGACCCGTTGGAGGTGCCGGTGGTCGAGGCCGCCCACAGGCCCGAGGCGGCGGCGCCGAACCGGGTCTCCTTGCCTTCGAGGTAGCCGGCCGCCTGGTCCACCCCCAGGGCGTCCAGGCGGGGGTTGCCGGCGGTCTCCAGCGCCATGGCCGCCACCGACATCCCGGCCCACACCACCGCCATGACGGCGAACACCGCGCGGCCCTGGCGGCGGTCGCCGACCAGGTGGCCGTAGGCGAAGGCCAGCGCGAACGGGATGACGAGGATCGCCCAGTTCTCGACCAGGTTGCTGAGCGGGGTGGGGTTCTCGAACGGGTGGGCGGAGTTCATGTCGAAGAACCCGCCGCCGTTGGTGCCCAACTGCTTGATGGCGACCTGGCCGGCGGCGGGGCCGCCGGGGATGAGCTGGCGGGCGCCCTCCAGGGTGGCGGCGGCGGTGTGCCCGGACAGGTTCTGCACCACGCCCTGGCCGGCCAGCACCACGGCGAGCGCGAACGACAGCGGCAGCAGCACGCGCACCGTGCCCCGGGTGAGGTCCACCCAGAAGTTGCCGACGGTGGCGGCGCGCCGCCGGGCCAGCCCGCGGACGAGGGCCGCCATCACGGCCATGCCCGCCGCCGCCGACACGAAGTTCTGCACGGTGAGCCCGGCCATCTGGCTGAGGTGGCTCATCGTGTACTCGCCGCCGTAGGACTGCCAGTTGGTGTTGGTGACGAAGCTGACGGCGGCGTTGAACGCCACGTTGGGGGCCACCCCGGGCAGGCCGACGGGGTTGAGCGGCAGCACCCCCTGGAGCCGCAGCAGGGCGTAGAGCAGCAGGAACGAGACCAGGCTGAACGCCAGCAGGGACAGGGCGTAGCCGGTCCAGCGCTGCTCGCGGCCGGCGTCCACCCGGCACAGCCGGTAGACGGCCCGTTCCACGGGCAGGAACACCCGGTCGCCCGGCGCGCGGCCGGCGTCGCCGTAGACGGCGGCCAGGTAGCGGCCGAGCGGGGGTGCGGTGAGCAGCAGCAGCGCGATGAGCGCGGCGAACTGCGACCAGGCGGCGCCGGACATCAGAACCTCTCGGGAAGCAGCAGGGCCGCCACCAGGTAGGCGGCCAGGGGGACGGCGAGGGCCAGGGCGAGGGCGTCGTCGAGGGTCACGGCGCGACCGCCTCGCCGGCGCGGTCGGCGCGCTCGGGGCGGCCGGCGGGGTGCTCGTCGTCGCCGGCGCCGGCGGGCGCGGCGCCGATGATCCGTTCGCAGCCGCGGACGTAGCCGACGCACAGGGCGAAGAACACGACCGCGACGAGCACGAACGCGATGTCGGCCATCGGTCGGGCTCCTCTCGTGACGGGTGGGGCGTGAATGGGGTGAAAGTGCGCGAAGTGCGCACCTCGCCCACACTGCGCGCCCCGGCCCGGCGCCGCCCGCATCCGCAACGCGCTCTTAACCCGGCGGGCCGCGTTATTTAGCACCGTCTTGACGCGGGGGAGGTGGTGGGCGTGCGCGGGCGGGCGGCGGGGCGTGACGCGGGCGACACCGCGCCGGCCGCTAAGAACCCACCAAGCGCCGTTGCCGCCGCGACCTCGGGCGACTACAACGGGTGCGCGGGCGGTGGGACGTTCCCCGGCCGCCCGCCAGGAGGAGGGAGGGTCCGCGATGGCACGCGGACGGCTGCGCGTCTACCTGGGCGCGGCCCCGGGGGTCGGCAAGACCTACGCCATGCTCGCCGAGGCGCACCGGCGCCGCGCCCGGGGCGCCGACGTGGTGGTCGCCTACGTCGAGACCCACGGCCGCCCCGAGACCCAGGCCATGATCGGCGACCTGGAGACCGTGCCGCGCCGCACGGTCGAGCACCGCGGCGCGGTCTTCACCGAGATGGACCTCGACGCCGTGCTCGCCCGCCGCCCGCGCATCGCGCTGGTGGACGAGCTGGCGCACACCAACGTCCCCGGGTCGGCCAACGCCAAGCGGTGGCAGGACATCGCCCGGCTGCTGGACGCCGGAGTCACCGTGCTGTCCACGCTCAACATCCAGCACCTGGAATCGTTGAACGACGTCGTGGAGCGCATCACCGGCGTGCCCCAGCGCGAGACCGTGCCCGACGCCTGGGTGCGCGCCGCCGACCAGATCGAGCTGGTCGACATGACCCCCGAGGCGCTGCGCCGCCGCATGGTCCACGGCAACGTCTACGCCCCCGACAAGGTCGACGCCGCCCTCCAGAACTACTTCCGCGTCGGCAACCTCACCGCGCTGCGCGAACTCGCGCTGCTGTGGCTGGCCGACAAGGTCGACGACCAGCTCGACCGCTACCGCAGCGAGCACGAGGTCACCGCCACCTGGGAGGCGCGCGAGCGGGTGGTCGTGGCGCTCACCGGCGGCGCCGAGGGCGACACCCTCATCCGCCGCGCCGCCCGGATCGCCGCGCGCAGCAAGGGCGCCGATTTGCTGGCGGTGCACGTCGCCCGCTCCGACGGGCTGGTGGGCGCCGACCCCGCGCTGCTGGCCCGCCAGCGGGTGCTGGTGGAGTGCCTGGGCGGCACCTACCACGAGGTCATCGGCGACGACGTGCCCACCGCGCTCATCGAGTTCGCCCGGGGCGCCAACGCCACCCAGTTGGTGCTGGGCGCCAGCCGGCGGGGGCGGCTGGGCCACGCGCTGTCGCCGGGGGTGGGGCCGACCACCACGGCGCTGGCAGGGTCCATCGACGTCCACCTGGTCAACCACGAGCACGCCGGGCGCGGCGGGCGGCGCGGCCCGGCACCGGCGCTGCCCCGGCGCCGCCGGGCCATCGGCCACGCCCTGGCGCTGGGCGCGCTGCCGCTGCTGATGCTGAGCGGCGTCCTGCCGCCCGGCGAGGAGTCCCTGCCCACCGCCATCCTGGTGGTGTTCGCGGCCGTGATCGGCGCGGCGCTCACCGGGGGCATGGCGCCCGCGCTGACCGCCGCCGTGGTCGGGTTCCTGCTGATGGACGTCTTCCACACCCGGCCCTACCTCACGCTGGCGGTCTCCCACCCGCGCGACGTGCTGGCGCTGGGGGTGTTCCTCGTGGTGGCCGCGGCGGTGAGCGTGGTGGTCGACCGCGCGGCCCGGCGCACCCGCGAGGCCGCGCGCGCCCAGGCCCAGGCCCAGACCCTGGCCACCGTGGCGGGCAGCGTCCTGCGCGGGTCGCGGCCGCTGGCGGCGCTGCTGGAGCGGCTGCGCGAGACGTTCGGCTCGGAGTCGGTCGCCCTGCTGGAGCGGCCGGCCGAGGACGGCGCGCGGCTCGACCCGGGGGCGTGGCGGGTCGCCGCCTCGGCCGGGGAGCCGCCGGGCGCCGACCCGGGCGAGGGCGGGGTGGAGGTCGCCATCGACGACACCCTGCGCCTGGTCCTGCGCGGCGGGCGGCTGGCCGCCGAGGACCGCCGCGTGGTCGAGGCGTTCGCCGCCCAGGCGGCGGTGGCGCTGCGCCACGAGCGGCTGGCCGAGGAGGCGGCCACGGCCCGCCCGCTGGCCGAGGCCGACCGGCTGCGCACCGCGCTGCTGGCGGCCGTCAGCCACGACCTGCGCGGGCCGCTGGCCTCGGCCAAGGCGGTGATCACCAGCCTGCGCAGCGAGGAGGTGCACTTCGACGCCCACGACCAGGCCGAGCTGCTGGCCACCGCCGACGAGGCCGTGGACCAGCTCACCCGGCTGGTGGCCAACCTGCTGGACATGAGCCGGCTGCGCGCCGGGGCGCTGGGGGTGAGCTTGAGCGACTTCGACGTGGCCGAGGCGCTCATGCCCGCCCTGGAGGAGGCCGCGCCGGAGGCGCCCGTGCGGCTGCGCGTCCCCGACGACCTCTCGGCCGTGCACGCCGACCTCGGCCTGCTCCAGCGGGCGCTGGCCAACGTGATCGGCAACGCGCTGCGCTACAGCCCCGCCGGCGCCCCGCCCGAGATCACCGCCACCGAGACCGACTCCCGGGTGGAGGTGCGGATCACCGACCACGGCCCGGGGATCCCCGAGGAGGAGTGGGACCGGGTATTCGTGCCGTTCCAGCGCCTGGGCGACACCGACAACACCACCGGTGTGGGGCTGGGGCTGGCGCTGTCGCGGGGCCTGGTGGAGGCCATGGGCGGCACTCTCTCCCCTGAGCCCACGTCCGGAGGCGGGCTGACCATGCTGGTCTCGCTGCCGTCGGCCGACGCCACCGAGCCGGCGGAGCCGGCCGAGCCGACGCCGCCGCTGCCCTAGCCGGGCGGCCGGCCGGGAGCGGTGCGGGTGTCAGGTGCCGGTGCCGGCGTCGGTGCGGGGGCGGGTGTCGGGCTCGGGGGCCGGGGCGAAGGCGGGAAGGGCGGGGGCGGCGGCGGTCAGGGCGGTGCGCAGGACGGCGCCCAGGGGCGGGGGATCGGACGACTGCGCGAGGGCGCGGGCGTGCTCCTCGGCGGCGACGCGCAGGGCGGCGTTGAGGACGGCCGCCTGCATGCGGACGGCGAGGTCGCCGGGTGCGGCGCCGACGCGCTCGGCGATGATCTCGGCGAAGACCTCCTCGGCGGCGTGGTGGACGTCCAGCCAGACGGTGCGCAGCGCGGGCTCGGTGCGGGTCATCCGGACCAGGTCGGCGATGGGCTCGGTGCCGAGGGTTTCGCGGTCGGCGAATATGCCCACGCGCTCCAGGTGCGCCAGCAGCCCCGCGCCGGGCGGGCAGTCGCGCAGCGCGGCGGCCAGGGTCTCCAGGCTCCCGGTGAGCAGGGGGCGGACGCAGCTCTCCTTGGTGGGGAAGTAGCGCCACAGCGTGCGGGCGCTGATGCCGATGGCGCCGGCGATGTCGTCGCCGGTGGTGGCGGCCACCCCCTTGGCGCGGAACAGTTTGACGGCGGCGCGCGCGATCTCCAGGCGCATGAGCGAGCGGCGCCGCTCCGACATGGGCGGGCGGCCCCGGCCCTGCTGCGCCGGCCTCGACGTCCGCGCCGGGCCGGTCGGCCCGGTCGCCCCGGCCGGTCCGCTCGGCTGCGGCGGGTCCGCCGGCTCCCCTTCGTCCGGCGGCCGGACCGGCTCCGCCGGCTCAAGCGGTTTGCGCTGCGCCACCCCGACCTCCTTCGCCACCGGCCCCCGGGAGGGCTCCCCGGGCCGCACCAGGCTACCGCTCCCACGTGCCGGAATATCACTCACCGACAAAATGTCGCTTAGCGACAAAAAGTCGTAGAGTGACAGAGGAGGCCCGAGGCAGCCTCGCCGGTCGGCCACGCAGGGCCGACCCTGCCGTCGGGACGAAGGGACCAACCGTGATCGAGTCGGGTCTGGCCGGGAAGAACGTCGTCGTCACCGGGGGCGGCTCCGGCATCGGGCGGGCCAGCGCGCTGCGCTTCGCCGCCGAGGGCGCCCGCGTGCTCATCGCCGACCTCAACGCCGAGACCGCCGAGAGCGCGGCCGCCGAGGTCCGCGCCGCCGGCGGCACCGCCGAGGTGGTCGCCGGCGACCTCAGCCGCCAGGAGGTGGTGGACGAGGTCGTGGCCGCCGCCGTGGAGCGCCTGGGCGGGATCGACGTCCTCGTCAACAACGCCGGGATCATGGACGACCTGTCGGCCACCGCCGACGTCACCGACGCCGTGTGGGAGCGGCTGATCCGCGTCAACCTCACCGCGCCGTTCCTGCTCACCCGCGCCGCCCTGCCGCACATGCTGGAGCGGGGCAAGGGGTCGATCGTCTTCACCGCCTCGGAGGCGTCCCTGCGCGGCAGCGCCGCCGGCACCGCCTACACCGCCGCCAAGCACGGCGTGGTGGGCCTGGTGAAGTCCACGGCGGTCATGTACCGCGACCACGGCATCCGGGTGAACGCGGTGGCCCCCGGCGGCACCGCCACCGCCATCGCCGTGGAGGCCGCCCCGGCGCCCGGCGGCCCCACGGTGGTCGGGACCTACGCCACCAACATCGGCCGCGTGGCCGACCCCGCCGAACTCGCCGCCGCGATCGTCTTCCTGGCCTCCGACGCCGCCAGCAACATCAGCGGCGCCGTCCTGCCCGTGGACAACGGCTGGTCGGCGGTCTGACCCGGAGCGCCCGGAGCGCCCGGAGCGAGGCCCAGGCGCAGCCGCCGCCCCGAGCACGGACGCGCCCACCCGGTGCCGCCCCGGCGCCACCCGCACGTGGGCGGCGCCGGGTGGCGACTCAGTCCCCGCCCGCGTCGCCGGGCTCCCCGCCGGAGTCCGGCGACGCGGGGCGCCGGGCCGCACGCCGCCCGTCCGGTCACGGGCCGACCACGATTCCCGGTTCATCGACCCACACCGCTTGTCCCGCAGCGGAGACGGTAAGCCCGAGCCGATCGCGTTCCGGTCGGCCCGCCGCCTCCCACGCGGTGTAGGCGCGTTCGACCTCGGCCCACAGGCGGCGCGGCCCGTGGTGGCTCACGGCGAACTCGTCCGCGCCGGGGACGTGGTCGGCCGCCGCCCAGGACCCCCGAGCGTCGTAGAGCCAGACCGTGAACTCGCCCGACCCGTCGCGAGCGCTGAACCGCATGGCGTAGAGGTCCTCCACCGCCGCGCCGATCACGAACCGGGCACCGCTGTCCTCGGCCGCCAGTACGGCGCCGGGGTCCAGGGTCGTCGTGCCCTCGGCCATGGGCGCGTCGAAGTCGATGTGGTCGCGCCAGGTTCCCGTGTAGGAGCGCTGACCGCGCAGCCACATGAACGCCGCAGGGCCGATGATCCGCCCCGAGGCGGTGCCGTCGGCTCCCACGTCCAGGCGGAGCAGGTGGTGGCCGAGGTAGTCGTTGCCCCAGGGGGTCACGATCACCCCGCCGGGCCGGGTCTGCTCCACCCAGGCGAAGGGCACCGACTTCGCGGCGACCGTGGAAAGCACCCGGTCATAGGGGGCGTCAGCGGCGACCCCCTTCGTGCCGTCGCCCACGACCACGGTCGGCGCGAAGCCCGCGCGCTCCAGGTTCGCCCGCCCCTGCTCGGCCAGGGCCGCGTCGATCTCCACCGTGGTCACCTGCCGCGATCCCAGCCGCGCCGACAGCAGGGCCGCGTTGAAGCCGGTCGCCGTGCCGATCTCCAGCACCCGCGCACCGTCGTACACCTCAAGCGCGTCGAGCATGGCGGCGACCATCAGGGGTTGGCTCGCCGAGCTGGTCGCCAGCCGTCCGCGCCCGTCCGCGCCCTCGGGTGCGCCGTCGTCGACCTGGGTCACGACGGGCACGTCGGAGTAGGCCCATTCCCACCAGCGCGGATCGTCGCGTGTGACGGGGGACAGCCACCCGTCGGCGTCGTTGGCCCAGACCACGTCGGGCAGAAACGCGTGGCGCGGCACCGAGGCGAAGACGCGCTCCCACACCGGGTCGGTGAGCACTCCGCGAGCGCACAGCAGCCCGGCCAGCGCGGCCGGGCCGCCGTGCGGTGGCGAAGTCACTTGTTCTCGCCGGTCTTCTCACCGCCGCGGCCGTGCGGGGACGGGTTCTGCCCGTCCTGGATGATCTTGGGCTCCGGTTTCTGGTCCGGTTCGCCTTCTTTACGGTGACCCATCGCAACCTCCAGCGGAAGGGGACGTGCCCTCACCGTAGTCAGAAGGCAACGCATTGTCACTGGAGCTGACCGGCACCGGTCAACGGCCGGTTACCCGCGGGTCCCAGGTTTCACCTGAGCGGTGCTGGGGCGGGCCGGACGTCTGGTTCCGTCCCGTTCGCACCGCACGGGAACCGCCTCATCTCCAGTGATCGGACCAGGGTGGCGGCGGCCAGGCTGTGCGGGTGGGTGGCTACTGCGGGTCTGTCCGAAGGTCGTTGCTATGGTGTGAACATGATAATCATTTTCATTCCTCGGAAAGATGCTCCGTGGTAGGGGAGCCGCCCGGAACGGCCCTGGTCACCGGGGCTGCCGGGGGAATCGGGAGTGCCGTCGTGCGTCTGCTGGTCGAGCGGGGGTTTGCCGTGGCGGCGCTGGACGTCGACGGCGACGGCGTCGCCGACCTGGCGGCGCGGCTGGCCGCGCGGGGGCACCGCGTCCGGGGATACGCGGTCGACGTGGCCGACGCCGACGCCGTGGAGGCGGCGGTCGCGGCGGCCGAGAGCGACCTCGGGGCGCTCGCCGCCGCCGTCAACGTCGCGGGGGTCCTGCGCTGGGGGCCGGTCACCGCCTTCTCCGATCGGCAGTGGCGCGAGGTCTTCGACGTCAACACCCTCGGCGTCTTCCACGTCTGCCGCGCGGCGGCGCGGGCGATGGTGCCCCGCCAGTCCGGCAGCATCGTCACCGTCGGCTCCGACGCCGGTGCCGTGCCCCGCGCCGCCATGGCGGCCTACGCCGCCTCCAAGGCCGCCGCCGCCCACTTCACCCTGTCGCTGGGCCTGGAACTCGCCCCGCACGGCATCCGCTGCAACGTCGTCTCGCCCGGCGCCACCGACACCGCCATGCAGCGGGCGCTGTGGGACCGGGAACCCGCCCCCGCGACGCAGCCCGCCGAGTCCGCCGAGCCCGCTGCACCCGCCCCCGGCGCCCGCGCCGAACCCGCTACCGCGCCCGGCGCCGATCCGCGCGCCTTCCGGGTGGCCGTACCCCTGGGTCGGATCGCCCAGCCCGACGACGTCGCCGAGTCGGTCGCCTTCCTCATCTCCCCGGCCGCCCGGCACATCACCCTGCACGACCTGCGCGTGGACGGCGGCGCCAGCCTCGGCGCCTGAACCCCGGTGACTCCCGGGCCGGTGGCCCGCCGCCACCCCCACACCCCCCACACCCCCCGCACCCCCGCCCCGCTTCCGCGCCCCCACACCCCACGCCCCATCCCCGTCCCGATCCCGTCCCCGCCGCCGCTCCGGCCTCCGGCGCGTGGCGCCCGCGCGAAAGGACCGCTGATGCCGCTACCGACCATCGACCCCTACCCGATGCCCGGCGAGGGCGACCTGCCCGCCAACCGCATGGCGTGGACGGTGGACCCCGACCGCTGCGTGCTGCTCATCCACGACATGCAGCGCTACTTCCTCGACGCCTTCACCCCCGAGGAGGAGCCCGTGCCCAGCCTCCTCGCCAACATCTCCGCGCTGCGCCGCCGCTGCGCCGAGTTGGGCGTGCCGCGCGTCTACACCGCCCAGCCCGGGTCCCAGCACCCCCGGGAGCGCGGCCTCCTGCGCGACCTGTGGGGCGACGGCCTGCGCGACGACCCCGCCCACACCGCCATCGTGGAGCCGCTGGCGCCCGCCGCCGACGAGCCCGTGATCACCAAGTGGCGCTACAGCGCCTTCGCCCGCACCGACCTGGAGTGGCGGCTGCGCGACTCCGGCCGCGACCAACTGGTCGTCTGCGGGGTCTACGCCCACATCGGGGTGCTGGTCACCGCCTGCGACTCCTTCATGCGCGACTTCGAGACCTTCGTGGTCGGCGACGCCGTCGCCGACTTCTCCGCCGCCGAGCACGCCATGGCCCTGTCGTACGCCGCCAACCGCTGCGCGGGCGCGGTCGGCACCAAGGAGGTGCTGGCCGCCCTGTCCGGCTGACCGGCTCCGGCTGTCCCCCCCGGCCTCCGCCGTCCGCCCCGGCCCCGCCGACCACCTCCGGCCGTCCGGCCGTCCCGCCCGACCCCCCCCCCGGCCCGGACGCCCGCGGCCCCCCCCCCCCCCCCCCGGCCGCCCGCCCGCCCGCCGGCCCGGCCCCCGGGCCGGCACGGCCGGAGGCCGCCCCCCGCTACCCCTCCGCCGCCCGCTCCCGCAGCGGGCGCTTGTCCACCTTCCCCACCCCGGTCAGCGGGAGCGCGGGCACCGCGCGGACCTCATCAGGGACCTTGAACGGCGCCACCCCCCGCGCCAGCAGCGCCGCGCGCACCTCCTCCCGGCCGGGGCAGGCGGCGCCCCGGGCGACCACGAAGGCCACCGACCGCTCCCCGAGCACGGGGTCGGGCGCGCCCACCACCGCCGCGGCCGCCACCCCCGGCACCCCCAGCAGGTGCTCCTCCACCTCCACGGCCGCGATCTTCTCGCCCGCCCGGTTCACCTGGTCCTTCACCCGTCCCACCACCACCAGGTCCCCGCGCTCGGTGCGCACCACCAGGTCGCCGGTGCGGTAGAACCCGTCGGGGGTGAACCGCAGCGCGTCCAGTTCCCGCGCCCGGTAGTAGCCGCGGATCGTGTAGGGCCCGCGCGTGAGCAGCTCGCCGGGGGTGCCCGGCGGCACCGGCCGGCCGTCCTCGTCCACCACCGCGACCTCGTCGGCGGGGGAGAGCGGGCGGCCCTGCGTCGTGCACACCACGTCGTCGGGGTCGTCCAGCCGGGTGTAGTTGTTCAGGCCCTCGGCCATCCCGAACACCTGCTGGAGGCGGCAGCCCAGCGCCGGGCCGACCCGCCGCGCCGTGGCGTCGTCCAGCCGGGAGCCGCCGACCTGGAGCACCCGCAGCGACCCCAGGTCGTGCGCGGTGCGCCCGGCCTCCTCCAGCCACGCCGGCACCAGCGCGGGCACCAGCGCGGTGATGGTCACCCCCTCGCGCTCCACCAGCCCGAAGGCGGTCGTGGGGCTGGGGTCGGGGCTGAGCACCACCGTGCCGCCGGTCGCCAGCGTCCCCACGATCCCCGGCGACACCATGGTGAAGTTGTGCGCGGCCGGCAGGACCGCCAGGTACACGGCGTCGGCGCCCACGCCGCACGCGGCGGCCGAGGCGCGGGCGTTGTAGCCGTAGTCGGCGTGGGTGCGGGGGATCAGCTTGGGCGTGCCCGTGGTGCCGCCCGACAGCAGGAGCAGGGCCGGTTCCTCGGCGGACCCCGCATCGGCGGCGGGCGGGGCGGCGCCGGCCTCCAGCAGGGCGTCCCAGGCCAGGCCGCCGGTGTCGCCCGGGTCGCCCACCACGATGAGGCGGCGCACCGACGGCGCCTCGGCGGCGATGCGCGCGGCGGCCGGGCGCGGGTCGGCGCGGCCCCGGCCCTGGGCGACCACGAGCGCGCACGCGCCGCTGGTGCGCACCAGCGACTCCACCTCGGCCGGGCCCAGCGAGGGCAGCGCCAGCACCGGCAGCGCGCCGATGCGCACCAGCGCGAACAGGGTGACCACGTACTCGGCGCGGTTGGGCAGTTGCAGCAGCACGCGCTCGCCCGCGCGCACCGGCAGCGCGGCCAGCCCGGCGGCCACCCGGTCCACGCAGGTGTCCAGATCGGCGTAGCTGAGCCGGTCGGCGCCGTCGACCAGGGCGAGGCGGTCGCCGTGGCGGGCGGCGCCCTCGCGCAGCGGCGCGTCCAGCCGCCGGTCGTCCCAGAACCCGCGCTCGCGGTACTCCCGTGCCGTGTCCGCGGGCCAGGGCAGCCAGTCCTGCGGCATGCGACTCCTCCTTGTGATGTGGGCGATCCGGGCTCGACTCGGCGATCCGGGCGGTGCTATACATAGACACCGGTAATGAAAACGGTTTTCATTATCACCGATACCCGCGAACCACACCGCAAGGGGGCGAATCGTCGTGGCTGACCGCGCCGAGGCCGGGCCCAAGTCCGTACGGGAGCAGGTGGCCGCGATCCTGGGCACCGACGGCTTCGCCGACACCGACGACCTCTTCGACCACGGGCTGGACTCCCTCGGGCTCATCCGGCTCGTGGGCGCCTGGCGCGAGGCCGGCCACGACGTCACGTTCGCCGACGTTGCCGCCGAACCCACGGCGGCGGCCTGGCGCGACCTGCTGCGCCGCTCGGCCCCCGCCGCTCCCGCCGCCCGCACGCCCGCCCCGGCCGCCGACACCGCCGCCCCCACCGACCTGGTCGCCGCCCCCGGCTCCGCCGCGCCCGCCGCCCCCGGCGCGCCCTTCCCCATGGCGACCATGCAGCACGCCTACTGGATCGGCCGGCAGGACGGCCAGCCCCTGGGCGGGGTCGCCGCGCACTTCTACACCGAGTTCGACGGGCGCGGCCTCGACCCCGACCGGCTCGCCGCCGCCGTGCGCGCCGTCGTGGCCCGCCACCCCATGCTGCGCGTGCGCTTCACCGGCGACGGCCGCCAGTACACCGCCCCCGCCGAGGCCGAGGCGCCCGCCCTGGCAGTGCACGACCTGCGGGACCTCTCCCCGCACGAGGCCGAGCGGGTCCTGGCGCGGGTGCGCGACGACTCCACCCACCGCCGCATGGACGTCGCCGCCGGGCACGTGCTGGACATCGCCCTGTCCCTGCTGCCCGGCGGCGCCACCCGGCTGCACGTCGACCTCGACATGATCGTCGCCGACGCGCTGAGCCTGCGCGTGCTGCTGGAGGACCTGCGCACCGCCTACACCGGCGGCTCCCTGCCCCCGCTGGACTACGACTTCGCCCGCTACCTGGCCGACCGCGCGGCCCGCGCCGCCGCCGACCCCGCCCCTCGCGAGCGCGCCCGCGCCTGGTGGGCCGAGCGCCTGCCCGACCTCCCGCCGCCGCCCGCCCTGCCCACCGTCCCCGACGCCCTCGCGCCGGCCTCGGCGGGCGCCCCGCCGACCCGCTCCACCCGGCTGCACCACCACCTCCCGCCCGAGCGCACCCGCGCGTTCGCCCGCCGCGCCCGCGCCGCCGGGGTCACCCCCGCCGCCGCCCTGGCCGCCGCCTTCGCCGAGGTGCTGGGGGCCTGGAGCGCCGAGCCGCGCTTCACCCTCAACCTGCCCCTCTTCGACCGGGCGCCGCTGCACCCCAACGTCGACCAGGTGATCGGCGACTTCAGCGGCTCGGTGCTGCTGGGCGTGGACACCGGCGCGCCCGCCCCCTTCGCCGAGCGCGCCGCCGCCGTGCGGACCGACCTCCACCAGGCGGTGGACCACGGCGCCTACGGCGGGGTGGAGGTGCTGCGCGACCTCGCCCGCTCCGGCGGCGGCGCGCCCGTCCTGGCGCCGGTCGTCTACACCAGCGCCATCGGCCTGGGCCCGCTGTTCACCGACGCCGTCCAGGAGGTGTTCGGCGCGCCGTCGTGGATCATCTCCCAGGGCCCCCAGGTGCTGCTGGACGCCCAGGTGACCGAGTTGGACGGCGGCCTGCTGCTCAACTGGGACCTGCGCGAGCACGCGTTCGCGCCCGGCGCGGCCGCCGAGGCGTTCGACCGCTACCGCGCCCTGGTCGAGGAGCTGATCGACGACCCCGCCGCCTGGTCGCGCCCGTTTTGCCCCCCGCTGCCGGCCGCCCGCGCCGCCGCGCGCGCCGCCACCGCGCCGGACGCGGCGCCGCCCGCGCCCCGCACCCTGCACGCGCCCTTTCTCGCCCGCGCCCGCACCGCGCCCGCCGCCACCGCCCTGGTCGCCGCCGACGGCACCGCCGTCTCCTACGGCGACCTGGCCGACCGCGCGCTGCGCGCCGCCGGTGCCGTCGCCGCCCAGGCGCCCGCCGGCGCGGTCGTGGCCGTCGACCTCCGCAAGGGCGCCGACCAGGTGGCCGCCGTCCTGGGGGTCCTCGCGGCCGGCTGCGCCTACCTGCCCGTGGGCCGCGACCAGCCGGCGGCCCGGCGCGCCCGCGTCATCGCGGCGGGCGCGCCGGCGCTGCTGCTCACCGACGACCCCGGCCGCCACGACGGCCGCGTACCCGTGCTGGCCTGGGACGACGCGCGCACCGCACCGCCCGCCGAACCCCGCCCGGCCGCCCCCGACGACCTCGCCTACGTGCTGTTCACCTCCGGCTCCACCGGCACCCCCAAGGGCGTGGAGGTCCCCCACCGCGCCGCCGCGCACACGATCGACGTGCTCAACGCCCACCTGGGCACCGGCCCCGGCGACCGCACCCTGGCGCTGGCCGACCCCGACTTCGACATGTCGGTGTTCGACCTGTTCGCGCCGCTGTCGGCCGGCGGCGCCGCCGTGCTGGTCGACTCCGCCGACCGCCGCGACGCCCTCACCTGGGCGCGCGCCGCCGCCGACGCCGGGGCGACCCTGCTCAACTGCGTGCCCGCGCTGCTGGACATGCTGCTGGCGGCGGTCGAGGCGGGCGCGGCGCCGATGCCGCCGCTGCGCGCCGCGCTGCTGGGCGGCGACCGCATCGCCCCCTCCCTCGCCGACCGGCTGCGCGCCCAGGCCCCCGACTGCCGGTTCCTCGCGCTGGGCGGCATGACCGAGGCCGCGATCCACTCCACCCTGCTGGAGGTCGATGAGGCCGACCCCGCCTGGCCGTGCGTGCCCTGGGGCCGCCCGCTGCCCGGCGTGCGCTGCCGGGTGGTCGACCCCCAGGGCCGCGACCGGCCCGACCACGTCGCCGGCGAGCTGTGGGTGGGCGGCGCCGGGCTGGCCCGGGGCTACCGGGGCGACGCCGCCGCCACCGCCGACCGGTTCGTCACCGCCGGCGGCGAGCGCTGGTACCGCACCGGCGACCTCGCCCGCTACGCCCCCGACGGCACCCTGGAGTTCCTCGGCCGCGCCGACCACCAGGTCAAGGTCAACGGCGTGCGCGTCGAGACCGGCGAGGTCGAGGCCGCCCTGCGCGCCCACCCCGGCGTGGCCGCCGCCGTCGCCGTGGCCCTGCCCGGACCCGCACCGCGCCTGGCCGCCGCCGTCGCCCCCGCCCCCGGCGCCCCCGCCGACGGGCTCGCCGAAGCCGCCGCCGACCACGCGCGCACCCTGCTGCCGCCGGCCATGCTGCCCGACCCCGTGGTGGCGCTGCCCGCCGTGCCGCTCACCCGAAACGGCAAACCCGACCGCGCCGCCGTGGCCGCCCGGATCACCGACCACCTCGGCGCCGCCCCGGCCGGCGCCGAACCGCCCGCCACCGCCGCCGAGCGCCGCGTCGCCGAGGTCTGGCAAGAGGTGCTGGGCGCCGCCGCCGTGCACCGCGGCGACTCCTTCTTCGCGCTGGGCGGCGACTCCCTGCTGGCCACCCGCGTGGTCGCCGCGCTGCGCGCCCTCGGCCACGCCGAGGCGGGCGTGGCCGAGCTGTTCGCCCACCCCGTGCTCGCCGACTTCGCCGCCCGGCTGCCCGAACCCGGCGCCGCGGCGGACACCGGTACCGGCGCCGCGCCCATCGCCCACGACCCCGGCGCGCGCCACGAGCCGTTCGCCCCCACCGAGGTGCAGCGGGCCTACCTCACCGGCCGCAGCCCCGACTTCCCGCTGGGCGGGGTGGGCACCTACCACTACACCGAGTTCGACGGCGCCGGCGTGGACCTGCCCCGGCTGGAGCGCGCGCTGAACCGGCTCGTCGCCCGCCACGACATGCTGCGCGCGGTCTTCGGCCCCGACGGCGACCAGCGGGTCCTGCCCGAGGTCGCCCCCGTCCGGGTGCCCGTGGCCGACGCCGACCCCGACGACCCCGACCCCGCGCTGCGCGACCTGCGGGAGTCCATGTCCCACCAGGTCCTCGACCCCACCCGGTGGCCGCTGTTCGACGTGCGCGCGGTGCGCTACCGGCGCGGCGGCGCCGAGCGGGTGCGCCTCGGCGTCGGCCTGGACTACCTGGTCCTGGACGCCCTGAGCATCATGACCTTCTACACCGAGCTGGACCGCCTCTACCGCGAGCCCGCCGCCGAACTGGAGCCGCTCGACGTCACCTTCCGCGACTACCTCGCCCAGGTGCGCCCCGACCCCCAGCGGCGCCGCCGCGACGAGGACTACTGGCGCGCCCGCGTGGCCGAGCTGCCGCCCGCGCCCGACCTCCCGCTGCGCCGCGCGCCCGCCGACATCGACCGCCCCCGCTTCACCCGCCGCGCCGACCGGCTGGCCCCCCGCGAGTGGGCGGCGCTGCGGGCGCTGGCCCGCTCGGCCGGGATCACCCCCGCCGCGCTGCTGCTCGCCTGCTACGGCGAGGTGCTGGGCCGCTGGAGCGGCCAGACCGCCCTCAGCCTCACCCTCACCCTGTTCAACCGGCACGACGTCCACCCCCACATCGGCCGCGTCCTGGGCGACTTCACCTCCCTGTCGCTGACCTCCTACCACCGCGAGCCCGGCCGGGACCCGCTGGAGGCCGCCCGCGACCTCCAGCGGCGGCTGGGCCGCGACCTCGACCACCGCGAGGCGCCCGCCGAGTGGGTGCTGCGCGAGCTGGCGCGGCGCACCGGAGGCGCGCAGCCGGGGATCCCCGTGGTGTTCACCAGCTCCCTGGGCGTGGGCGGCGACGTCTCCCTGGACCTGTCGCCCGAGTTCCCCGAGCGGGTGTGGGGGCTGTCCCAGTCCCCGCAGGTCTACCTGGACAACCAGGTCATGGAGAGCCGCGGCGGCCTGGAGGTCTCCTGGGACGCGGTGGAGGAGCTGTTCCGCCCCGGCGTGCTCGACGCCATGTTCGCCGCCTACCTGGACACCCTGCGCGCGCTGGCCGCCGACGGCGCCGCCGCCTGGCCGCGCGCCGCCGCGCCCCCGCTGCCGGCCGACCAGCGCGCCGCCCGCGCCGCCGCCAACGCCACCGCCGGCCCCCGCCCCGCCGGCACCCTGCACGGGGGGTTCTTCGCCCGCGCCGCCGAGCGCGCCGACGCCCCCGCCGTGATCACCGCCGAGGGGGTCCTCACCCACGGCGAACTGGCCGAGGCCGCCCTGCGCACCGCCGCCGGGCTGGTCGGGCGCGGCGTGCGCCCCGGCGACACCGTGGGCGTGTGCCTGCCCAAGGGCGCCGACCAGGTCGTGGCCGTGCTGGGCGTGCTGGCCGCCGGCGCGGCCTACGTGCCCGTGGGCGCCGGCCAGCCCCCGCTGCGGCGCGAGCGCATCCACCGCGCCGCCGGCACCGTGCTGGCCGTGGGCGACGGCACCGGCGCGCCGCGCGCCGCCGACCCCGCCGAGCTGCGCGCCGCCCCGCCGCTGGCCGCGCCCCTCGCCACCGACCCCGGCGCGCTCGCCTACACCGTGTTCACCTCCGGCTCCACCGGCGCGCCCAAGGGTGTCGCGGTCAGCCACGCCGCCGCGCTCAACACCGTCGCCGACATCACCGAGCGCTACGAAGTGGGATCCGGCGACCGGGTGCTCGCGCTGTCGGCGCTGGACTTCGACCTGTCGGTCTACGACCTCTTCGGCCTGCTGGGCGCCGGCGGCGCGCTGGTGGTGCCCGAGGAGGACGACCGCCGCGACGCCGAGCGCTGGCGCGCGCTGTGCGCCGAGCACGGCGTGACCGTGTGGAACACCGTGCCCGCCCTGCTGGACATGCTGCTGCTGGCCGCCGAAGGCCCCGGGCTGCCCCCCGCGCTGCGGCTGGCCCTGGTGTCGGGCGACTGGGTGGGCGCCGACCTCGCGCCGCGCCTGCGCGCCGCCGCCGGCGGGCGGGTGCGCCTGGTCGCCCTGGGCGGCGCCACCGAGGCGGCCATCTGGTCCAACGCCTTCGACGGCGGCCACGTCCCCGACGGCTGGCCCTCGGTGCCCTACGGCCACCCGCTGCGCAACCAGCGCTACCGGGTGGTCGACCCCCACGGCCGCGACTGCCCCGACTGGACCCCGGGCGAGCTGTGGATCGGCGGCGCCGGGCTGGCCGAGGGCTACCGGGGCGACGCCCGGCGCACCGCCGAGCGGTTCCCCACCGCCGGCGGCGAGCGCTGGTACCGCACCGGCGACCTCGGGCGCTACCGCCCCGGCGGGCTCCTGGAGTTCCTGGGCCGCACCGACCGCCAGGTCAAGATCGGCGGGCACCGGCTGGAACTCGGCGAGGTCGAGGCCGCGCTGGAGGACCACCCCGGCGTGCGCCGCGCGGCGGTGCTGGCCGTGGGCGAGCGCAGCGCGCGCCGGCTGGCCGCGTTCGTCGCCGGCGACCCCGCGCCCGGCCCCGCCGACCTCGCCGCCCACCTGGCGGCGCGGCTGCCCGCCCACGCGGTGCCCGCCGAGGTCCACGCCCTGGCCGAGCTGCCGCTGACCGCCAACGGCAAGGTCGACCAGCAGGCTCTCGCCGAGCTGGCGGCGGCCCGGCCGGCCGGCGGCCCCGCCCCGCTCGCCGACGAGGTCGAGAAGCACATCGCCGGCGTGTGGTCGGAACTGGTCGGCGCCGAGGTCGGCGACCGCGACGCCAACTTCTTCAGCCTGGGCGGCACCAGCCTGCTGGCCATCCGCATGATCACCGTCCTGCGCCGCGACCTCGGCGCGGAGCTGTCCACCCGCGCGTTCCTGGCCGCCCCCACCCTCGCCGCGCTCGCCGACCAGGTCCGCGCCGCCCGCCCCGGCGACCTCCAGACCGGCGTGATCTGACCCGCCCGGCCGCCCGGCCGCCCGCCGCCGCCCGCCCGCACCGCGCACCGGCCCCGCCCCGACCGGCTCCACCCCGAGGAGAACCCCACCGTGCAGTCCGCCACCACCGCGACCCTCCACGCCCTGCTCGCCGACCTGCGCGCCGCCGGCGTCCACCTGTGGGCCGACGACGCCCAGATCCGCTTCCGCGGCCCCGCCGGCGCCCTCACCGACGACCACCGCGCCCTGCTGCGCGAGCACCGCGCCGAGGTGCTGGCGCTGCTGGACCAGGAGGCCGAGCCGGTCCTCACCCCCGACCCCGCCGCCCGCCACGAGCCGTTCCCGCTGACCGACGTGCAGGGCGCCTACCTGGTGGGTCGCGGCCCGGCCTACGACTACGGCGGCGTCGCCTGCCACGCCTACGCCGAACTGGACTTCCCCGACCTCGACCCCGACCGCCTGCGCACCGCCTGGAACCGCCTGGTCGCCCGGCACGACATGCTGCGCGCCGTGGTCTCGGCCGAGGGCCACCAGCGGGTCCTGCCCGAGGCGCCGGGGGAGTCGCTGACCGTCACCGAGGTCGGCGACGGCGACACCGCCCGCCACGCCGCGCGCGCCCGGGAGCGCCTGCGCGACCTGGTGCCCGACCCCGGGTCGTGGCCGCTGGTGCGGCTGCACCTCACCCGGGGCGCCGACCGCGCCCGCCTGCACCTGTCGGTGGACCTGCTCGCCGCCGACTACTCAAGCGTCCGGCTGCTGCTGGACGAGCTGGCCGCGCTCTACGCCGACCCCGCCGCCGAGCCGGCGCCGCCCGCCGCGACCTTCCGCGACTACGTGCTGGCGCACCGGGCGCTGCGCGAGACCGCCCGCTACCACCGCGACCGCGCCTACTGGATGGAGCGCGCCGACGACCTGCCGCCGGCGCCCGAGCTGCCGCTGGCCGAGGGCGCCGCCGAGGCGTCGGCCGCCTTCACCCGCCACGCCGCCGCACTCACCGCCGAGGAGTGGCGCGGCCTGCGGGCCCGTGCCGCCGAGCGCGGCCTGACCCCCGCCGCCACCGCCCTGGCCGCCTACACCGAGGTGCTGGCCCTGTGGTCGCGCCGCCCCGACTTCACGGTGAACCTGCCGGTGTCCCAGCGGCTGCCGCTGCACCCCGACGTCGAGCGGATCGTCGGCGACTTCACCACCCTGACCCTGCTGGCCGTGCGCGCCGACGACGGCGCCACCTTCACCGAGCGCGCCCGCACCCGCCAGGAGCGGCTGATCGAGGACATGGACCACGGCCTGTACTCGGGCACCGAACTGCTGGCCGAACTCGCGCGCCGCCGCGACAGCGCCGCCGTGCTGATGCCGGTCGTCTTCACCGGCGCGATCGGCACCGACACAGCGGACACAGGCGACCCAGCAGGCACAGCCGGCACCGCCGAGGGCGCCGCCGCCGAGGCCGGCGCGTGGGCCGCCCGCGAGGTCCACGGGCTCTCCCAGACCCCCCAGGTGTGGATCGACTGCCAGGTCAGCCAGGCCCAGGGCGCGCTGGCGGTGCGCTGGGACGTCCGCGAGGGCGTGCTGCCCGAGGGCGTGGCCGCCGCCGCGTTCGCCGCCTACACCGACCTGCTGCGCCGCCTGGCCCGCTCCGAGGACGCCTGGGCCGCCGAGGCGCCGGTGGACCTGCCCGCCGACCAGCGGGCCGTGCGCACCCACGTCAACGCCACCGCCGCGCCGCTGCCCGACACCCTCCTCCACGAGGGCGCCCTGGAGCTGGCCCTGCGCGAACCCGGCGCCCCGGCGGTGCTGCACCCCGGCGGCGTCCTCACCCGCGGCGGCCTGCTGGCCCGCGCCGCCGCCGTCGCCGAGGTGCTGCGCTCGCGCGGCTGCGGACCCGGCGAGCACGTGGCCGTGGTCATGGACAAGGGCGTGGAGCAGGTGGTCGCCGCCTACGCGGTGCTGCTGACCGGCGCCGCCTACGTGCCCGTCGACACCACCCAGCCCGCCGCCCGCCGCCGCGCGATCCTGCGCGACGCGGGGGTGCGCACCGCCCTCACCCAGTCCTGGCTGCGCGAGATCGGCGACTGGGCCGAGGGCGTCGAGCCGGTCGCGGTGGACACCGTGCCCGCCGGCCCTGCGCCCGACCGGCTCCCGCCGCGCGTCGCCGCCCCCGACGACCTCGCCTACGTCATCTACACCTCCGGCTCCACCGGCGCGCCCAAGGGCGTGATGACCAGCCACCGCGCCGCCCGCAACACCATCGACGACGTCAACCGGCGCTTCGGCGTCGGCTCGGGCGACCGTGTGCTGGGGCTGGCCGCCCTCGGGTTCGACCTGTCGGTCTACGACCTGTTCGGCCCGCTGTCGGTGGGCGGCGCGCTGGTCCTGCCCGCCGCCGACCGGCGCGGCGACCCCGCGCACTGGGCGGAGCTGGCCCGCGAGCACGGCGTGACCCTGTGGAACTCGGTGCCCGCCCAGATGGGCATGCTCGCCGACTACCTCACCACCGCGCCCGGCCTGGCCCCCACCTCCCTGCGGGCGGCCCTGCTGTCGGGCGACTGGATCCCGCTCACCCTGGCCGACCGGGTCCGCGAGCACCTGCCCGCCACCGCGCTGCACAGCCTGGGCGGCGCCACCGAGGGCGCCATCTGGTCCATCCACCACCCCATCGCCGAGGCCCCCGGCCCCGACTGGCCCAGCGTCCCCTACGGCCGGCCGCTGGACAACCAGACCTTCCACGTGCTGGACCACGCCATGGCCGACCGGCCCGACTGGGTGGCGGGCGAACTGTACATCGGCGGCGCCGGCGTGGCCCTGGGCTACCTGGGCGACCCCGACCGCACCGCCGAGCGGTTCGTCATCCACCCCCGCACCGGCGAGCGGCTGTACCGCACCGGCGACCTGGGCCGCTACCGGCCCGGCGGCGACATCGAGTTCCTGGGCCGCGAGGACGACCAGGTCAAGATCCGCGGGCACCGCGTGGAGCTGGCCGAGATCGAGGCGGCGGTGGAGTCCCACCCGGCGGTGGCCGCCGCCGCGGTGGTGGCCGTGGGCGGGCGCGAGGACCGGCGCCTGGCCGCGTTCGCCGAGACCGCCCGGCACCGCCTGGGCGGGCACGGCGGCGCCGCCGGCGAACCCGCCGGAGCCGCGGCGGCGGAGGCGGCGCGCGAGGCCGCCGCCGGGATCGACCGCGCCGACCTCGCCGCGTTCCTGGACGCCATGCGCGCGGCCGCGCTGGGCGCCATGACCCGCACCCTCACCGGCGCCGGGCTCTTCGCCGGCACCGCACACACCGCCGCCGAGGCCGCCGCCAAGCTCGGCGCCGACCGCCGCCACCACCGGCTGCTGGCCCGCTGGCTGGACGCCCTGGCCGAGGCCGGGCGGCTCACCCGCGAGGGCGACCGCTTCAGCGGGCTGCGCCCGGTCACCGAGGACGACCAGCGCGCCGCCTGGGCGCGCCTGGCCGACCTCGACGCCCGCGTGGACTACGGCACCGAGGTGCTGGACTACCTGCGCGCCTGCGCCGACCGGCTGCCCGAGCTGCTGCGCGGCGAACTGGACGTGCGCACCCTGCTGTTCCCCGGCGCCGAACTCGACACCGCCGGCGCCGCCTACCGCGACAACCTCGCCATCCGCCACCTCAACGCCGGCGCCGCCGCCGCGCTGGCCCGGATCGCGGCCGGGCGGACCTCCGGCGAGCCGCTGCGGGTGCTGGAGATCGGCGCGGGCGTGGGCGGCACCACCGAGGCCGCCGTGGCGGCGCTGGCCGGCCACGACGTGGAGTACCTGTTCACCGACCTGTCCCCGTTCTTCCTCAGCGAGGCCGCCGAGCGCTTCGCCGACTTCCCGTGGGTGTCCTTCGGCCTGTTCGACCTCAACCGCGACGCCGAGGAGCAGGGGTACGCCCCCAACTCCGTCGACGTGGTGGTGGCGGCCAACGTGCTGCACAACGCCGTGGACGCCGACACCGCGCTGGCCCGCGTGGCCGGGCTGCTGGCCCCCGGCGGGCACCTGCTGTTCATCGAGACAACCCTGGAGCGCGACCCCGCGCTGCTGGTCTCCATGGAGTTCCTCGACGGCCTCGACGGCGGCCACCGCGACGCCCGCGCCGGCACCGACCAGACCTTCCTCACCCGCGAGCAGTGGAACGCGGTCCTGGAGCGGGCCGGCGCCACCGCGCCGCTGGTGCTGCCCGACGCCGGCGACGGCCTCGCCGCCACCGGGCAGAGCCTCTACCTGGCCCGCCTCAAGACCGACCGGGTGCCCCTCACCCCCGCCGAACTGGTCCGCCACACCGCCGAGCGGCTGCCCGAGTACATGGTGCCCGGCCAGTGGCGGGTGCTGGACGCCCTGCCGCTGACCGCCAACGGCAAGGTCGACCGGGCCGCGCTGGCCCGCCGCCTGCCCGGCCCGGCCGGCGCCCCGGCGCCCACGGCGCCCGCCGGGGCCGCCCCCGCCGACGAGCTGGAGCGCGCGCTGTGCGGGCTGTGGAGCGAGCTGCTGAACTGCGGCACCGTGGGCCGCGACGACGACTTCTTCGCGCTGGGCGGCGACTCCCTGCTGGTGGCGCGCATGGTCGGCCGGCTCGGCGAGGTGCTGCCCGGCGCCGGCGGGGACGGCGCCGCCGACATCGAGTGGGAGGTCGTGCTGCGGCACATGCTGCGCCGGCCCACCGTGGCCGGGCTCGCCTCCTACCTGCGCGACCTCTCGCGGCAGGCGGCGGCGCCCGAACCCGGCCGCGCCGACCCCTACGTGGCGCTCAACGGCCCCGGCGGGGGAGCGGTCACCGCGCTGGTGCACGCCGGAACCGGCACGCTGATCCCCTACCGGGCGCTGATCACCGAGATCCGGCGCCGCTCGCGCGGCGAGGGCACGCTGGTGGGGCTGGAGCTGCCCGACATCCCCGCCTTCCTGGCCGCCGACCCCGCCGCGATCATCACCCAATGGGCCGCCGACTACGCCAACGCGCTGCTGGAGCGCGGCGGCGACCGGTTCCACGTGGTCGGCTACTGCCTGGGCGGGCTGATCGCCACCGAGGTCGCCCGCACCCTCACCGACGCCGGCGCCGAGGTCGCCTCGCTCACCGCCATCAGCACCCACCGGCCGCCGTTCCGGCTGGACGACGAGCTGATCTCGGAGTACGCCTTCGCCGTCATGATGGGCATCGACCCGCTGGCGGTGGGGTTCCCCGCCGAGGAGGACCGGGTCTCGGCCGCCTCCGACCGACTGCTGGAGGCCACCCCGGGCCTGCTGCCCGACGGCGCCATCGGCCGGCTGGAGGGGGAGTACGCCGACGTCGCCGCGCGGTTCCGCGCCCTGGCCGAGGTCCCGCGCGCCGAGCGCATCGCGCGGATGTGCGCGGCCGTGCCGCCCTCGGCGGGCACCTACACCCCCGAGGCGCTCACCGAGATGTTCCACATCTTCCGGCAGAGCGTGTTCGCGATCTCCCGCTACGAGCCCGAGCCCTACGCCGGCGACGTCACCTTCCTGCGGCACCGGGGCGCCTACCCGTTCCCCGGCAACAAGGAGAGCGTCACCGCCTACTGGGAGCGCCTGGTGCTGGGCGACCTGGACATCGTGGACGTGCCCGGCGACCACTTCAGCCTGCTGTCGGTGCCCTATGCCCCCGGGGTGCTGACCCGGCTGGCCGAGGTCACCGGTGGGGACGTGCTGCGGTGAGCGGCGCCGGACCCGTGGGGATCGTGGGCGCCGCCGGGGCGGTGGGCGCCGCCGCCGCCCGCCGGCTGCGCGCGCTGGGCCACACCGGCCTGCTGCTGGGCGGGCGGCGCACCGGGCCGCTGGAGGCGCTGGCCGCCGAACTGGGCGGCGGTGCGGCGGCGGTGCGCGTGGACGCCGACTCACCGGAGTCGCTGGCGGCGTTCTGCGCGGGCCGCGCGGTGGTGCTCAACTGCGCCGGCCCCTC
Organism: Streptomonospora mangrovi; assembly: GCF_027604915.1. Taxonomy (GTDB): domain Bacteria; phylum Actinomycetota; class Actinomycetes; order Streptosporangiales; family Streptosporangiaceae; genus Streptomonospora; species Streptomonospora mangrovi. Next base: position 7,732 of record NZ_JAJAQC010000033.1, on the reverse strand, counting down.
ATACCGGCTGCTGGACCGGGTGGGCCGCGCGGCACGCGCCGCCGGGGCCGACTACGTGGACGTCACCGGCGACACCGTCCGCGACCGGCTGGCGGCGGCGCCCGAGCCGCACCCCACCGCCGCAGTGGTGTCGGCGGGGGTGCTGCCCGGGCTGTCGGCCCTGCTGCCGCGCTGGTTCGCCCGGCGGCACGGGCTGTCGGCGCTGCGCTGCTACGCGGGCGGCCGGGAGCGCTGCACCGAGGCGGCGGCCGGCGACCTGCTGCTGTCGCTCCCCGGCGCCGGCACCGAGACCGGCGGGGCCGCCTTCGGCGAGCCCTTGGCCGCCTGGCGCGGGGGCCGGACGGCGCCCCGGGCGCTGCGCGCCGTGGACGGCGCCTGGGCGCCCGGGTTCGCCGAACCCGGGTTCGTGCAGCCCTTCCTCACCGAGGAGGCCCGCCGCGTGGCCGCCGACCTGGGGCTGGCCGACCTGGAGTGGTACAACGTCCACCCCGGCGAGCACACCCGCGCGGTGCTGACCTCGGTGGCAGGGCGGCCCGGGGCCGACGCGGCCGAGGCCACGGCCCGCCTGCGCCGGGCCGCCGACCTCGACCTCGCCGGGCGCACCCCCTACTACCGGCTGTCCTACGTGCTGACCGACGCCGCCGGCCGCGCGCACACCCTCGTCGCGGAGTTCCCCGACAGCTACCGCATGACCGGCCACGTGGGCGCGCACGCGGCCCACACCGCCGCGCTCGGCGGCCTGCCCGAGGGCGTCCACCACGCCGCCGACGTGCTCGACCCGCAGGAGGCGGTGGACGCCCTGTTCACCGACACCCCCGAAGGAGCGGCCGCCGGCGTCCTGCGCCACAGCGAGACGGCCCCGGCGGCGGTCACGTCCGAGGCCGAGGAGGGCGCCCTGTGAGCCCCGTTCACAGCACGGCCGGCCCGCCGCCCGCCCACGGCATGGCGGCCCGTGCCGAGGGCGGGTCCGCCGGCCGCGCGTCCGCGTCCCGGGTTCCCGCCGGGACGGGTGCCGCCGCTGCCACCACCAGCATCACCGTCGGCGGCGTGCCGGCCGGCGCCACCACCGGGGAGGGAGGCCGGTGACATCCGCTCGCGATCCCGAAACCGCACCCGCACCTCGCGTCCCCGCGTCCGGGCGGCCGCTGCGCACGATCGTGTGCGGCACCGGGTTCGGGCGCTTCTACGTCGAAGCGCTGGCGCGGCTGCCCGAGGAGTTCACGCTGGCGGGGCTGCTGGCCCGGGGCGGGGAGTTCTCCCGCGACTACGCCCGGCGGCTGGGCGTGCCGCTGTACACGGACCCCGACCAGGTGCCCGGCGACGTGGACGCCGTCTGCGTGGTCGTGGGCTCGGCGGTGTCGGGCGGGCCGGGCGGCGAACTCGCCCGCGCCTTCCTCGGCCGGGGCCTGCCCGTCCTCCAGGAGCACCCCGTCCACCCCGACGAGCTGGCCGAGGCGCTGCGCGCCGCCCGCCGCGCCCGCACCGTCTACCACCTCAACCCCTTCTACCGGCACGTGGAACCCATCCGCCGCTTCCTGGCGGCGGCCCGCACCCTGCGCGGGCGCGGCCCGGTGCTGTTCGTGGACGCCACCTCGGCGATCCAGGTCCTGCACCCCCTCCTGGACGTGCTCGCCCGCGCGCTGGGCGCCCCCCGCCCCTGGGCGCTGGGCGACCCGCTGCCGCCCGACCCCGCCGCCGACCGCCTGGCCGCCGCGCCCCAGCCCTACCGGGTGCTCCAGGCCGCCGTCGCGGGCGCGCCGGTCACCCTGCGGGTGCAGAACCAGCTCCACCCCTCCGACGGCGACAACCACGCCCTGCTGTGGCACCGCCTGGCGATCGGCACCGCCGAGGGCGTGCTCACCCTCGCCGACACCCACGGCCCCGTCCTGTGGCAGCCGCGCCTGTACGCCCCCCGCGACGCCCACGGCCGGCTGCGCACCTCCGGCCCCGGCACCGAGCACCTGGCCGAACCCGCCACCACCGTGCTGGCGGGCACCGAGGCGCCGCCCCGCCGCGAGGTGTTCGACCGCCTGTGGCCCCAGGCGCTCGCCCGCGCCCTCACCGACTTCGCCGCCGACGTCCGGGCCGGCGCCGACCCGCTGGAGCGCGGCGGCTTCGACCTGGGCGTGTGCCGCCTGTGGCACGAGACCACCGCCCGCCTGGGCCGGCCCGAGATCGTCCGGCCCGACCCGCCCACCCACCTGGGCGCCGCCGACCTGGCGCCCGCCGTCCGCGAGGAAGCCCCATGAGCCCCGCCCCAGCGCCGTCGTGGCTGCGCCGCTTCCGGCCCCGCCCCGAGGCCCGGATCCGCCTGGTCTGCCTGCCCCACGCCGGAGGCGGCGCCAACGCCTACCGCGCGTGGGCCGCGCTGCTGCCGCCCGGTGTCGAACTCGTCGCCGTGCAGCCGCCCGGCCGCGAGGACCGGATGGGCGAGGACCCGGCCGACGACATGGCCGAGGCGGTCGCCGCCGTCGCCGAGGAGCTGGCGCCCCTGCTGGACCGGCCCTACGCCCTGTTCGGGCACAGCATGGGCTCGGCCGTGGCGTTCGAACTGGCCCGGCGGCTGCGCGGCATGGGGCTGCCCGAACCCGACCGGCTGTACGCCTCGGGCCGCCGCGCCCCCGCCGACGCGCCACCCGGCACCGTCCACCTGGCCTCCGACGACGCCATCGCCGCCGAACTGGCGCGCCTGGGCGGCACCGACCCCCAGGTGCTGGCCGAACCCGGGCTGCGGGAGGCCGTGCTGGCCTGCGTGCGCGCCGACTACCGGCTCATCGAGCGCTACCGGCCCTTCGCCGGCGCGCCGTTGAGCTGTCCGGTCAGCGTGTTCCTGGGCGCGGCCGACCCCGAGGTCGACGCCGGGCGCGCCCGGCTGTGGTCGCAGACCACCACCGGGCGGGTCGACGTCCGCGTGTTCCCCGGCGACCACTTCTACCTCGGCCCCCGGCGCGCCGAGGTCGTCGCCGAGCTGGTGCGCCGGCTGGACCCCGCCCTCGCCGCCGCGCCCGGCCCCTGGCCGAGCACGCCCTGACCCGTCCGACCCTGGAGGACACCATTCCCGCCATCGACTACTACTCCCCGGCGGCCGAGTTCTTCGACCTCGTCGGCCACCGGCACCTGGCCTCCAGCGCGCCCGCGCTGCGCGCCGCCCTGGCCGGCCTGGACACCGCGCACGGCCCCGTCGTGGACATCGGCGCGGGGACCGGCCTGGTGACCGCGACCATCGCCGGCATCCTGCCCTCGGCGCGCATCATCTCGGCCGAGCCCTCGCCGAACATGCGCGCGATCCTGACCAGCCGCGTGTTCGCAGACCCCGACCTGCGCGAACGCGTCACCGTGCTGCCCGAGCCCGCCCAGGAGCTGCCGCTGCCCGACTCCATCTCGGCTGCGGTGGTCTTCGGCGTGGCCGGGCACATCCCCCGCTCCGAGCGGCTGGAGCTGTGGCGCCGCCTGGCCGAGCGGCTGCCCCCGGGCGCGCCCGTGGTGGTGGAGCTGATGGGCGTCGACACCCCGCGCTCCATCCCGTTCGTGCGGATGTGCCGGGAGACCGTCGGCGAGCAGGTCTACGAATGGTGGATCTCCGGCGAGCCCGCCGGCTCCGGCACCATGCGCTGGCGCACCCAGTGGCGCGTCTTCCGCGGCGGCGACCTCGTGCGCACCGTGGACGACGAGTACGACTGGGAGACCTTCGGGGTCGAGCGGCTGGCCGAGGAGTCCGGGCTGACCGCCAAGCGGCTCGTCCAGGCCGGTCGCGCCGCCACACCGGAGATCGGGGTGCTGGTCAAGTGACGAGCCGACACGACACCGCGCCCGCCGCCGCGCCGGAGCGCGAGACCCCCGCCGCCGGGACCGGCGCCGCCGCCGGCACCCCGGACGCCCCCGCACCCCTGGGCGCGCTGCTGGCGCCCGTCCGGACGCGGGTGGCCGCCGCCACCGCGCTCCAGGGGCTGGCCGGCGCGCTCGGCCTGGTCCCGCTGATCTGCGTGGCCGAGATCGCCGGCGCGCTGCTGGCCCCCGGCGGGCCCGACACCGGCCCGCTGTGGACCCTGGTCGTCGCGGCCGTCGCCGGCGCGGTCGCCGCGCTGGCGGCCGGCGCCGCCTCCACGGTGGTGGGGCACCTGGCCGACAACGACCTCCAGTTGTCGGTGCGCCGGTCGCTGGCCCGCCGGGTGGCCCGGGTGCCGCTGGGCTGGTTCGCCGGCCGGGGCTCGGGGCGGGTCAAGAAGGCCCTGCACGACGACATCTCCGACGTCCACTCGCTGGTCGCCCACACCCTGCCCGACCTGGCCGCCGTGGTGGCGGTGCCCGTCGTGGCGCTGGTCTACCTGGCCGCCGTGGACTGGCGGCTCACCCTGGTGGCGGTGGCGCTGGTGATCGGCGGGGCGGCGCTGTTCGCCCGCGCGATGGCCGGGAGCACGGCCAAGATGGCGCGGTACGTGGCCGCCATGGGCGCGGTCAACAGCGCCGCCGTGGAGTTCGTCGACGGCATCCAGGTGGTCAAGCACTTCGGCCACCACCGCCGCGCCCACCAGCGGTTCACCGCCGCCGCCGACGACTTCGCCGACTTCTTCGTCTCGTGGACACGCAGCACCACGCCCGTGGCGGTGGGCAGCTTCCTGCTGCTGTCGGCGCCCACGGTCACCGTCACCACGGTCGGCGCCGGCGCCCTGTTCGCGTTCCTGGGCTGGAGCGAGCCCGTGTCGATCGTGGCGTTCGCGCTGCTGGCCCCCGCGCTGTGCGCGCCGATGAGCGCGATCGGCCAGAGCGTGCAGCAGATCCAGGCGGCGCGCGCCGCCGCCGAGCGGGTGGCGGGCGTGCTGGCCGCCCCGGTGCTGCCCGAGGGCGGGGCCCCCGCGCCCGAAAGCGCCCGCGTGGTGTTCTCCGGAGTGCGGTTCGCCTACCCCCGTCCTGAGGGCGCTCCGGGCGAGGAGGAGGCGCTGCGCGGCGTGGACCTGGTCCTGGAGCCGGGCACCGTGACCGCGCTCGTCGGCCCCTCGGGCGCGGGCAAGAGCACCCTGGCCGCGCTGCTCGCCCGCTTCCACGACGTCACCGCCGGGTCGATCACCATCGGCGGCACCGACGTCCGCGACCTGGCCACCGCCGAGCTGTACCGCACGGTCGGGTTCGTCTTCCAGGACACCCGGCTGCTGCGGGAGACGGTCGCCGCCAACATCGCGATGGGCCGGCCGGGCGCCACCCGCGAGGAGGTCGCGGCGGCGGCGCGGGCCGCGCGGATCGCCGACCGCATCGAGCGGCTGCCGCGCGGCTACGACTCCGTCGTCGGCGAGGACGCCGAGCTGTCCGGCGGCGAGGCGCAGCGGGTGGCCATCGCCCGCGCCCTGCTCGCCGACACCCCCGTGCTCGTGCTGGACGAGGCCACCGCCGCCGTGGACCCCGAGGCCGAGGAGTCCATCCAGGACGCCCTCAGCGAACTCGCGCGGGGCCGCACCGTCCTGGTGGTGGCCCACCGGCTGCGCACCGTGGCCGGCGCCGACCGGATCGCGGTGCTGGACGCCGGCCGCCTCGCCGAGATCGGCACCCACGCCGACCTGCTGGCCCGTGGGGGGCGCTACGCCGCCCTGTGGCGCGCCCAGCAGGGGGAGGGAACCGACGGGCCGGAGGGTTCCGGTCGGCCCGACCAGGCTGCCCGCACCGGCCACCCGCCGACCGACCCCGGCCGCCCGGACGCCGACCGTCCTGACGACCCCGACAACCCCGACGAGCCCGACACCCCCGACGAGTCCGACCGACAGGGAGCCGACCGGTGATCCGAGCCTTCCTCCACGCAGTCGGCCCCGACCAGGCCGGTCCGCTGCGCGCCAGCCTGGCGCTCACCACCCTGGTGTCGGCGGTGCAGGGCGTGCTGTTCGCCCTGCTCGTGCCCGTGCTCACCGCGCTGCTGAGCCCCGACCCGCAGGCCGCGCGGCCCTGGCTGGGGGTGCTCCTGGGGGCCGCCGCCGGGTACGCGGTCCTGCGCGCCACCAGCCTGTTCGTCAACTTCCGGGTCGGCGGTGCGGTGTCGCGCGGCCTCCACCACCGCATCGGCGACCAGTTGGTCCGGCTGCCGCTGGGCTGGTTCACCCGCGCGCGGGTGGGCGAGCTGAACCGCATCACCACCGACGCGGTCTCGCGCGCCACCAACCTGCCCGTGCACCTCTACCCGCCGCTGGCCGACGCCGTGGTCACGCCCGTGGTGGCGGTGGCGGCGCTGGCGCTGTGGGACTGGCGCCTGGGGCTGGCGGCGGCCGCGTGCCTGCCGCTGCTGTGGGTGGTCTTCCGCCGCGCCGGCGACGCCGCCGGGCGCTACGACGGCGCGCGCGACGCCGCCGCCGACGAGGCCGCCGACCGGGTGCTGGAGTTCGCCCAGGCCCAGCCGGTGCTGCGCGCCTTCGGCCGCGCCGAGCAGGGCACCGCCCGCCTGGACGCCGCGCTGGCCGCCGAGCACGGTGCCTTCCGCACGCTGCTGGCGCGCGCGGTGCCCGCCCTGCTGGGCTACTCCTTCGCCGTCCGGTTCACGTTCGCGGTGCTGCTGGCGGGCACCGTCTACCTCGCGGCGGGCGGCGACCTCGCGGCGCCGCGCGCGGTGGCCCTGCTGGTGCTGGTGGCGCGGTTCACCCACCCGCTGGCGGCGGCGGGCGAGCAGAGCGCGGCGCTGCGGATGGCGGTCAACCAGCTCCAGCGGATCAACGCCGTGCTGGACGCCCGGCCGCTGCCCGAGCCCGCCACCCCGGTGCCGCCGCGCGGCGCCGACGTGGAGTTCGACGGCGTGGTGTTCTCCTACAGCCCCGAAGGCCCCCGGGTGCTGGACGGGGTGGACCTGCGCGCCGAACCGGGCACCCTCACCGCCCTGGTGGGGCCGTCTGGGTCGGGCAAGACGACCGCCGCCCGGCTGCTGGCCCGCTTCCACGACGTCGACGCCGGGAGCGTGCGCGTGGGCGGGGTGGACGTCCGCGAGATCGGCAGCGACGAGCTGTCGCGGCACGTCGCCGTGGTCTTCCAGGACGTCTACCTGTTCGACGCCTCCATCGCCGAGAACGTGCGCGTGGCCGACCCCGACGCCACCCGCGCCGACCTGGACCGGGTCGCCGCCCTGGCCGGGCTCGACACCGTGGTGGCCGAGCTGCCCGAGGGCTGGGACACCCGGGTCGGCGAGGGCGGGGCGGCGCTGTCGGGCGGGCAGCGCCAGCGCGTCTCCATCGCCCGCGCCCTGCTCAAGGACGCGCCGATCGTGGTCCTGGACGAGGCGTCGGCCGCCCTCGACGCGGAGAACGAGGCGGTGGTCACGGCGGCGGCCGTCGCGCTGGCCGCCGAGGGCCGCACGGTCCTGGTCATCGCGCACCGCCCGGCGACCGTGGCGGCCGCCGACCAGGTGGTCTTCCTCGACGGAGGGAAGGTCGCCGAGGCGGGGCCGCCCGGTGAACTGCTGGCCCGGGGCGGCCGGCACGCCGACTTCGTCCGCACCCGCGAACGCGCCCGCGGCTGGCGCCTGACCTCCGCCGCACCCTAACCGCCCCGATCGTCGCGCGGCCGGCGCCTCCTCGCTGCTCGCCTCCAGCCGGCCGCGCGACCCCCCCCCGGCGCGCGGGCCCCCCCCCCCCGTGGGGGGGGTGGGCTACCCCGGCGCCGGCCCCACCCCCCCCCCCCCCGCCGCGGCCGCGGCGCCCGCCCTGGCAGTGCACGACCTGCGGGACCTCTCCCCGCACGAGGCCGAGCGGGTCCTGGCGCGGGTGCG